>NZ_DAIQBT010000001.1:0-178752 GCF_036781005.1 Clostridium sp.
TTCAAGCAATTTATAGCCTTTTTACTGGAATTGGAATCAATAATTACGTAATTAAGCAATGATAGCTTATATCTTTCTAATGATATATTAATGTCATATATTGAGGGATATTTTCTTCCCCGCCATTTAGGAGTAATATTTTTTTGTATGCTTTCTATTTCAAAGGATCTTAATTTATAAAAATCGGCTTTCATAGAAGCGTAACCACACATATTACATACCCAAACATCATAAAAATATGGGTTTATAATGTTGTATTTTATATAAAAATCACTTTCTTTTTTTTTCATTCTGTAACCAGCTATTTTTACTGTACGAACTAAAAATTTATGCTGGCATACTGGACAAGTGACTTCTTTATCATATAAAAGCATATCTTCTGTTATTTCAGGGGTTTCTTTTACTATATTTTCTTCTTTATATTTTTTATATACTTCAATATTGTTTGCGTTTGTGAATCCTAATTCTTCTAAACCTGAAAAAATATTTGTACCCTTTTCCATGTTTATTATATTCCTTTCTTTACCTTTGAAAATTAGGTTATTTTGTATTACCTAAAAATATTATATCAAATATTCTGAAAATATACTACAAAATGTGCTATAAATTTACAATAATATATAGTTGATTTTCTAAAAACTCTTATTTGTAATATTGTGATTTTGATAAAAAAGTAAAAATAAGTTATAATATGAGCATAATATACGGATCTGACATTTTAGGGACATGGATATTGTTTTAAAAAACAGGATAAAATATTGGCAATAACTTTTAATAGAACTTTTTTATCAATTATATAAAGTATATATGAAAAAATGCATTAAAGTATAATGGACCCAATAAAAATCGGGGGAAAAACATGATATTTTTCATTAAACTTAAAAAGATGATTGTGTATAGTAAGAAGAATATAGGACTATTTCTTATAGAGACAATTAGATATAAAAAGTTAGATTTTAAGTTTAGGGGTGATGACATGGATGTGTATGTAGCTAGGCAAGCTATTTTTGATATAAATAAAAAATTAGTAGCGTATGAACTTCTCTTTAGAAATAATAACATTAATAAATTTTTTCCTGTGGAAAATATAAATCCCACCTTAAATGTAATTAAAAATAGTTTTTCAATTATAGGATTGAATGAGATTACAGAGGGAAAACCAGTGTTCATAAATTTTGATGAAATGCTTTTAAAGTCAGGAATTATTGAAACTCTTAACAAGGATCTTGTAGCAGTAGAAATATTGGAAACAGTAAATCCCGGGGATACAACAGTTCAATATTGTAAAAATTTGAAGTCTAAAGGATATACTATTGTCTTAGATGATTTCCAATATAGCGGTAAATTTGATAAATTAATAGAATATGTGGATATAATTAAAGTGGATTTTACTATTACTAAAGGAAAAGAAAGAAAAGAAATTATGGATAAGGTAAAAAACCAAAATATAAAGTTTCTTGCAGAAAAAGTGGAAAAACAAGAAGATTATAAGGAAGCATTAAAATACGGATATTCTTATTTTCAAGGATATTTTTTTTGCAGACCAGTGATTATATCAGGAAGTGATATTTGTGGCTACAAACCAACCTATACTAAATTGATTAAAGAGTTGAACAATGAAATTATAGATATAGAAAATGTTGAAAATTTAATTAAAAGTGATGTCTCACTTTCTTGTAAATTATTGAAAATTATAAATTCAGCTTACTATAGTTTGACTACACGGGTTAAGTCTATTCGCAATGCCATTATGATTATTGGAATTGATGAGTTAAAAAGGTGGATTTTTGTTATGGAATTAAAGGCTATGAATAAAAGCAGTATAGAAGAACTAACAAAGATTTCTTTAATTAGAGGATATTTTGGAGAATTTATAGTGAGAGAAATAGATTTTGGAGTAGAAAAGTTTGATATGTTTTTAGCAGGATTATTTTCACTGGTAGATGCATTAGCAAATCAGCCATTAGATAAAGTATTGAATACATTACCCGTGTCACAGGATATAAAAGATGCATTAATGTGCAGGAACAATATGATGGGTGAGCTACTTGATTTAATTGTAAAGTATGAAAGGGGAACCTGGGAGGAAGTAAATATACTGGTGAAAAAAATGGGATTGGATAGAGAGTTTTTGACCAATTGTTACTTAAAAGCCATAGGAAGTGTAAAAGGTTTGGATGTAGCATGAAAAAAGTGATTAAAAAGTTCATATTTTATGTTAAAAGTACACTTCAAAGGAGGAGTTTTTCATGAAAAAACTTTCAGATTGTGTAGTCCTAATTGTAGATGATACAGAGGACAATTTAGATATTCTTGTAGAAACTCTTGGAAATGATTATGAAGTTTCAGTAGCTATGGATGGAGAAACTGCACTAGAAAGTATTAAAATGGAAGTGCCTGATATTATATTGCTTGATATAATGATGCCGGGAATGGATGGCTATGAGGTATGCAGACAGATAAAAACGGATAAAAATATGGCAGATATTCCTATTATTTTTTTAACTGCAATTACAGATGTAGATAGCAAGACCAAAGGATTTGAATTGGGAGCTATAGATTATATAACAAAACCTTTTGAAATTATGGAAGTGCAAGCAAGGGTACGGACCCATCTATCTTTAAAACTTGCTAAACATGAATTGTCAGAAAAAAATGAAATTCTCAAAGAAAAAACAGTAGAACTTAAAAGTGCGGTAAGTGAACTTGAAGCCTTTTCATATACTATTTCCCATGATTTAAAATCTCCTTTAAGGGCTATTGAGGCTTATAGTAGAATTATAGTAGAAGATCATAGTAAAATTCTAGATAAGGATACAAATGAAATGGTTAATGATATCAGGGGTTTATGTAGCAATATGATCTATATGATTGAAAAACTATTGGAATATTCTAAAATGACTCATTTAAATATTTGCAAGGAACCATTGGAGCTTAGTGAAATGTTTAATTCAGTTTTTAAGTGGTGTGAATCTATTTACCCCAATAGATCTATTAAATTTGAATTTGAAACTGGAATTCCGGTGGTTTTAGCAGATAAAGTTTTAATGGAGCAAGTTATTTATAATATAATTTCAAATGCTGTTAAGTTTACTAAAAATAGAGAAAAAGCATTTATTGTTGTGGGATGTAAAAGAGGAGTAAATGAGTATATTTTTTATGTAAGAGATAATGGGGTAGGAATTGACATGGAATTTTCAGAAAAATTATTTGGTATTTTTCAAAAATTACATTCTCCAGATGAATTTGAGGGAAATGGTATAGGGCTTGCCATAGTAAAGAAGATAATTGAAAAGCATGGTGGAAGAACATGGATTGAAAGCCAGGTGGAGGAAGGTACTACAATATATTTTGCTTTGCCGGCGGATATTTCTTAATTTATGTATTTTATTGAAAAGAGATGGTATGAAATTGTTTGAGGCTATGATTGTAGATGATGTAGAAATTATAAGAAAAGAATTAAAAAGATTGAAGATATGGGGTGAACAGACGGGATTTATCATCACGCAGGAAGCAAAAAATGGACAAGAAGCTATTAAAAAGCTGAGAAATAAAAATACAGATATTGTAATTACAGATATTAAGATGCCCGTTGAAGATGGCATAGATATTCTAAAAAAAATTATTAAAGAAGAATTATCTTTATGTGTAATTTTAATGAGTGAATACAGCGATTTTGAATATGCAAGGCAAGGTATTGTGTATGGAGCCTTTGATTATATTGTGAAACCTGTAGATGAAGAAAAAATAAAAGATGTACTTTTAAAAGCTGCTAAATACATAGAAAAAAAGAAATTTGAAAGGGCAAAGGTAAAAAAACTAGAAACTAAACTTGAAGAGAAGTTGGAAGTTTATTATTCTCCAAAAGACGTTGAAAAAATAGTAGATTTATTTAAAGATGTAGATGAAAAAGTTATAGAAATGTCATCCAATTTAATAGAAGAAGTTGGAATAGCAGTTGATTATAATCCATTGAAAGCAGCCTATACTTTGAGAAAAATCATGTACGATTTGATTGAATCTTTAAAGAAAATTTATCCTTGGATGGAGAAACTTTTATTTATGTCAAGATATAAGTACATTGACTTTATAAGTATTCCTAAATTTTCTGATATGAAAGTGATTTTTTTGAAAGTTATAGAAGAACTTATTGTAAATATAAGTAAATTTCAATTTGGAAGTGAAATGAACAGCATGATTAGAAATATATGTAAAATAATTTTAGAGAATGTAGACATCGGTATCTCAGTAAAAAGTATTGCAGAGCAGATGTTTTTAAACCCATCCTATTTAAGTACAACATACAAGGAAAAAACCGGGAAATCTCTTGTGGAATATATAACTATGGTTAAGATGGAAAGGGCAAAAATACTTTTCCATGACAATAATTTAAGAAATTATGAAATTGCAGATAAGTTAGGATATAAAGATGTAGAGTATTTTGGAAAATTATTTAAAAAGTATACTGGAATGACTCCATCAAAATTTAAAATTAGCTGTGAAAATGATAAATATGATTTCACCTAGGTTTTTTCCGGGTATAAAGGGGGTATTTTTCATTATCGCAGTAATATTATATTTTGTATAATATACTAAAGTAGTATATGTGAATAATTATTGTAAATATTAAAGAATTATTGAGGAGTAAAAGTTATGGAAGATACATTTGGAAATTTTAAAGAAGCAAATGCCAATATTAAAATACAAATTTTAGATCAGATTCCTACCATGGTAATGGCTGTGGATAGAGAATTAAGGATAACTTATATGAATTATGCGGGACAAAAACTTGTTAATAGAAAATGGGAGGATATCCTGGGGAAAAAGTGCTGTGATGTCTGGAGTTCCCTGCATTGCAATACTAGTGAATGTAACATGTATAAATCCATAGAAAGCGGAAAAATGTGTTCTGCGCGAAATGAAATGACAATAGGTGATTTTAAAAAACCTTTTGAATACTACTCAGTACCTTTAAGGGACGAAGAGGATAATATAATTGGAGGTTTGGAATTTGTTATTGATATAACGGAGAGGATGCAATATGAAGAGAGATTAAAAGAACAAAGCCAAACTATCAGGGAAATGTCAACACCGACTATAGAATTATGGGATGGGGTGTTGGTTCTTCCTGTAGTGGGAGTTGTAGATTCCATGAGAGCTCAACATATGATGGACAGTATGTTAAATAAAATTGCAGAGACATATTCCAAGGTTATAATTATGGATATTCAAGGGGTAGCTGCAGTGGATACTGCAGTTGCAAATCATCTTATCAAAATAACAAAGGCTACAAAACTTATGGGCTGTGAATGTATACTTTCAGGGATCACCCCTGCAGTTGCACAGACTATAATCCAACTTGGAATTAATATGGATACTGTAAAAACAAAGTCTACTTTAAGCGATGCCCTTGCAGAGGCCTTTAAAATACTTAATTTGGAAGTAAAAAATAAAGAGAGATAATAAGGAAATTATATGGAAAATTTTAATAAACGTTTAACTACTTCAGTTACAGCAGTAAAAGGGTGTCTTATTGTGAATTTACCAAAGTATATTACAGATTATGATGTAAAAATAGGAAGTAGAAGTATACTTATGAAGGCTAATAATTCTTATATCAGGGGAACCATATTGGATTTTAGTATGGTGTCTATACTGGATTCTCATAGTTTTAAAGCCTGTGAAGAAGTTTCACAAGCTATTTCTCTCATGGGAGTTCAGGTTATATGGATTGGTATAAGACCTGGAATAGTATCTGCCCTAATGGATTTGGATTTGGATGTAACAGGTGTGAAAACGGCAGTAAATTTAGAACATGCCATTAAAATGATTTCAAATTTCTAATTAAGTTAGAGGTAAATATCATGAATAAATTAAAAAAATTTAGTCTTTATCAAGGAAAAAATGTAGATGTATTAGAGTCGCAAATTGTTAATTTATTGGAAGGATATGACAATGGTTATGTAATATTTGTTACAAGACAAATGTCATCAAAGGTAGGTTTTACATGCACTGATGAAATGATGATTGCAACAGCGGCCTCTGAATTATCCACAAATATTATTCGCTATGCTAAACAGGGAGAAATTATTATAAGTATTATTAGGGATTTAAATTATAGAAGAAAGGGAATTGAAATATATGCAGGTGATTTTGGACCTGGAATAAGGAATATAAATCTTGCTATGAAGGAAGAATATAGTTCCATGCCTAATAGTCTAGGTCTTGGACTTCCAAGTGTAAAAAGAATTATGGATGAGTTTTATATAGAATCTTTTCTTGAAATAGGCACTCGTATTATCGGACGAAGGTGGAAAGAATAATGTCAAATGTAGACTTGGGAATATGTATTAAGGCTTTGCTTGGTTCTCTGGATGAGTGTGGTGATATAGCAGTAGTGGAAAAGTATGAAAATCAGTGTTTTATTGCATTGATAGATGTACTTGGACATGGTCAAGAGGCCAGAGAAGTGGCACTTCTTGCAAAAAAGTATTTAGAAAATAATTATAGAAATGATCTTGTAGATATCATGAATGGGCTTCATTGTCACTTAAAGGGAACGAGAGGTGCAGTGGCTGCAATGTGCCATTTTCATATTTTAACCGGAGAATTTAATTATGTAGGGGTAGGCAATATTACTGTAAGGGTTTTTGGAGTAAAAAATTTAAGACTTATTCCAAAGGGCGGAGTAGTTGGATATATGATGACAAATCCTAAAAAACATACTATAAGATTACATCCAGATGACACTGTACTTATACATTCTGATGGAATAAGAGAACACTTTGATATATTACAATGTTCGGGATTGTTAAAGGAAAATTCAGAAAGTGCTGCCAGAGAAATTGTAAGAAAATTCGGAAGAAAAACTGATGATATATCCTGTGTAGTATTAAAATATTTGGTTTAGGACTTTTAAAAGAGGTAGGAGATATGATTGAGCTAGGTATTCTTAAAGTTAATAAGAATTTTATAATTGAAATCATTAAAAAAATTCGAAGGTTTGTTAACATGCTGGGATTTTCAGAGGCTGAGGCTGTAAGAGTTGAAACAGCTGTGTCTGAAATATGCCATATAGGTATCGATAAGGATAAGGAAATATTTATTTCAGTATTCATTACCGAAATAAATAATTGTAAATCATTGTTATTCAGATTTATGGCCATTTCAAAAAGTGGAAATTATTTTTTTGGTAATAAATTTTTTCACGAATTTTATTTAAAAAACTTACAAGATGGTTCTTTGATAGCAGAAGGATTTTATTATTTAAATAACTTAAGGGTTCCTTTAACAGATGATTTTATTGAAAAAATGAGAAGAGAATTGTCGGTTTTATCCAGAAGAGAACTAATGAATGAATTGGAAAAGAAGAATAATGAATTAATTGCTTACGCAGAAGGATTAAAAGAGGCAAAAAATATTGCAGAAGATGCAGCACAAGCCAAAGCTGATTTTCTTGCTAATATGAGCCATGAGATTAGAACTCCAATGAATGCTATTATGGGAATGGTTTACCTAATTCAAAAAACAGATTTAAATCCAAAGCAGGAAGATTATATTTGTAAAATACAGGCATCTAGTGATCATTTACTTAGGATTATTAATGATATATTGGATTTTTCTAAGATAGAATCAGGTAAATTTGAGATTGAAAACATATATTTCAATATGGATACAGTACTTGACAATTTAGCAGTTATTATTGGTGAAAAATGCTCGCATAAGGGTCTTAAGTTAAAGTTTGATATTGATCCTATGCTTCCAAAAAATTTAAATGGAGATCCGCTGAGAATTGGTCAGATACTTATAAATTATGCAGATAATGCTGTAAAATTCACAGAAAAAGGGCAAATTATTGTACGAATTAAAAAAGAAAAACAATTTTCCAATATATGTATAGTGAAATTTGAAGTTCAGGATACAGGTATAGGTATGACACAAGAGCAGAAAAATAGTCTTTTTAAACCTTTCCAGCAGGCAGATACTTCCATAACCAGGAAATATGGTGGTACAGGGTTGGGTCTTGCCATCTCTAAACAATTGGCAGCTTTAATGGGCGGTGAAGTAGGAGTTAAAACAGAATTAGGAAAAGGAAGCATATTTTGGTTTACTGCAAAATTGGGCGTTAATGGATTAGCAGAAAAAGAATATGTATCTTCTAATACAACAGAAGAAATTCTTACCTTTATGGCTGGTATACGTGTATTACTTGTTGAAGATAATGAACTGAATCAGCAGGTTGCTGTAGAATTATTGAAAGATAGAGGATTTTTTATTGATATTGCAGAAAATGGAGAAGTTGCTGTAAGAAAGGTCAATGAGGCACAGTATGATATTATACTCATGGATATGCAGATGCCTGTAATGGACGGGGTAACAGCTGCAGAGGAAATTAGGAAAAATTCTAAATTTGCATCAATACCAATTATTGCAATGACAGCAAATGCTATGATTGGAGATAGGGAAAAATGTATGCAGGCAGGGATGAATGATCATATTGCAAAACCCATTGATCCTAAAAAATTATTTTCAATGCTGGTTAAATGGATACCTGCGGCAAAGCTTAAAGTAAGAAAGGATCAACAGCAGGTTAAGCTTGATAATGATAATGAAAAATTTCAGCTTAATATACCAGGGCTGGATTTTGAACTGGGGCTAAAAAGAGTACTTGGCAAGAAAGAATTATATATAAATTTGCTTAAGAAGTACGTATCAGGGCAAAAAAATGTTTTTGTAGAAATGGAAAATATGTTGTCTAAAGGAGATTGGCGTTCTGCAGAAAGGCTTGCCCATACTTTAAAAGGGGTATCAGGTACTATTGGTGCGGTTACTATACAACATAAAGCAGAAATTTTGGAAACAGCTCTTAGGAAACATACTTCCTTTGACTTATTAAATCCATTAATGAGAGAAACAAATGTAATGCTTGATGAAATTATAACACATTTAGAGAATTTACTTCCAGAAGAAGAGGATATATCAAAGAATGAAAAATCTTTTTCTAAACCAGAGGAATTATTAAAAGTCTTAGAGAAAATTAAACCATTTGTTGAAACAAGAAAACCCAAAAAATGTGCTGAAATTATGAAAGAATACAAAGAGTTAATCTGGCCTTCTCAAATTCAAATGCAAGCAGCAGAATTTCAGAAACTTGTTTCAAGATATAAGTTTAAAGAGGCAATGGATATATTAAAATTATTAACTGCAAATATTAAAAATATGGAATAATTCATTCAATAATACGTAATATCAGTACTTTTTAAATATAATAGTAATCAGTATTAGCATAAAAAAGAGGAGATAATTTTCATGAGTGTTAAGTTAAAAACATTGCTAATTTCTATTATAAGTTTTATAGTTATCAGTGTTGTTACATTTGTAATATTTCACACTGTTATTTTAAAATATATAAATGAAATAAAAATTCAGCATTTAAATAATAATTTTGAGGCAGTACAAAAGTTATTGGATAGAGAAGAGGATAATATAAGTAAAACCGTCCTTAACTGGACTCAATGGAATGATTCTTATAATTTTACAACAGGAAAAAATAGTCAATTTTTTATAAAAGAGGAACTTCAAAATTCCATGTTAAAAAATTTAAATTTAAATTTTATGGTTTTTATAGATGCACAGGGACATATAGTCCACAGTATAACAGATAAAATGGAAAATAAAACAGAGAATTTCTTAATAAATAAGATTTTTAATAAATCAACATCTCTTAAAAATAATTCACAAACATATTCTGGAATTTTAAATGTAGATGGCAGAATATTTACTGTTAGTATTTTACCTGTAACTACTACAGATGAAAAAATAAAAAATAATGGGAGTTTAATAGTTGGGAGATATATTGACAGTTCGTTTTTCAACTATGTATATTCCGTAACTAAGGCTAGAATTGATTTTAAAGAAATATCCCCTTCTAATGAAATAAATACCTCTAAAGTTAAAGAAAATGATAAATACATTAGTTTATATAAACCTATAGAAGATATATATGGTAATAAATCCATAGTTTGTTCTGTTTCCATGGAGCATGGCGAGTATGACATAGGTGAATCTTATTTTAAAATTATACTTTTGATTTTTTTTATAATTCTAGCCTTAATTTTTGTTGCGTATTTTATTATAATTAATAAATATATACTAAATCCACTTGAAATTTTAAGTGAATTTATGGGCAGCATTGCAAATACAAAAGATATTAAGGCTCGTATAAGTTTATCTGGCAATAATGAAATTAAAAATATTGGAAGTGCTGCAAATAAGATGTTATCAGAATTGGAATCTGCCTACTATAATATTTTTTATTTAAGTTATTCTGATAAATTAACGGGACTTAAAAATAGAGCGTATATTGAAAATGAATTTCACAATCTTGATAAAAAGCAAAGAGATGATTATTTAATAATAATGGGGGATATAAATGGCTTAAAGCTTATAAATGATACCTTTGGACATAAAGAAGGGGACAGATTAATTCGTACAGTAGGATGTATATTAGAAAGTGTCACTTCAAAAGATGATATTGTAGCGAGGTGGGGAGGAGATGAATTTGTAATACTTGTTATAGGTAAAAATCGTCTATACTTATCCCATATAATCCAAAAAATAAAAGATGAATGTGAAAAAATTGAAAATTTTAGTTTTAAGGTTGGTATAGGTCTGGGGAGTGCACAAAAAAGTGAAGGAGATAGCTGGGAAACAGTGTTGCGCTTGGCAGAGAAAAGAATGTACAAAAATAAAATTACAGAAGTAAGAAGCTCAAGAAATAGAACTTATCTATCCTTAGTAAATACTTTATATGAAAATCATATTGAAACAAAAGAACATACGGGAAGGATTAAGGAATTCAGTCATAATCTAGGGGAAAAAGTGGGCTTATCCAAAAATGAATTAAAGGAACTGGAAATATTAAGCTTAATACATGATATTGGGAAACTGGGAATACCTGACCATATATTAATGAAGTCCGGAAAGTTAACTGATGAAGAATGGCAAATGGTAAAAGAGCATACTGAAATAGGATATAGAATAGCTAAGGCTACACAAGAAGTATCCCATATAGCTAAGGAGATACTTTATCATCATGAAAATTTTGATGGGACAGGTTATCCTGAAGGACTTAAGGGAAAAGATATACCAATTTTATCTCGGATAATTAATGTAGTCAGTTGTTTTGATACAATGGTATATGAAAGAAATTATAGCATACATGTTGCAATAAGAGAGTTAAAGAAATATTCAGGAACTAAATTTGATCCTTTTGTGGTAAGTGAATTTATAGATATTTTAGAGAAATATAAGGGAAAAAACAACAAACTTATTATTTAAAAAACTATTACTTGTTATAGTCACAAACTATAACAAGTAATAGTTTTTTGGATTTACACTATAGGCATTGATTTTTGTTATGATTAACTTAGAAAAAATTTTTGCTGAAAGGATATAGTGTTATGAAAAATTCAATTATTGGTTACCCTAGAATAGGCAGGTTTCGTGAACTAAAATTTTGGACAGAGGATTATTTCAAAGGAAATTTATCTTTGGATAAGCTTAATGAAAATGTGAGCAATTTAAAAATAGAACAATGGAAACTATTAGATCAGACAGGTATTGATTTTATACCCTCTAACGATTTCTCTTTTTATGATGGAATGCTTGATATGGCAGTTCTTTTAAATGTAATACCACACAGCTATAAATCCTTGAATTTGAATAAATTAGATACCTACTTTGCAATGGCTAGGGGGTATCAAGGAGAAAAAGGCGATATTAAAGCACTTCCTATGAAAAAATGGTTTAATACAAATTATCATTATATAGTGCCGATGGTGGAAGAGGATACAAGAATCCAGTTAATTGGTGAGGAGCCTTTTAATGAATATGAGGAAGCTTTGAAGGTTGGAATTAAAACAAAGCCTGTAATTATAGGTGGGTTTACTTTCTTGAAATTAGCACATTATAAGGATACAAAAAGAATAGATGATTTTGTTGAAGACATAATTGAGGTATATAAAAATATTTTTGAAAGATTAAATGAATTAAAGGTGGAATGGGTGCAGATTGATGAACCTATTTTAGTTACGGATTTAAGTAGAGGGGACATAGAAATATTTAAAACAATATACAGAGAATTATTAAAATATAAAGGTAAACTTAATGTACTCATTCAAACATATTTTGGAGACATCAGAGACTGTTATAGTGAAGTGATTTCTCTTGGTTTTGATGGAATAGGACTGGATTTTATAGAGGGGGAAAAATCTTTAGAGTTAATTAAAAACGAGGGATTTCCAGAAGATACCCTTCTTTTTACAGGTATAATAAATGGTAAAAATATATGGAAAAATTCTTATGAAAAATCTCTTAAAGTTTTAAATGAACTTTCAAAGCACATTAAAAAAGATAATATTGTAGTAAATACAAGCTGTTCCCTGATGCATGTTCCATACACTTTAAAGAATGAAATAAAGCTGCCAGAAGACTGTAAAGCCCATTTTGCTTTTGCAGAAGAAAAGTTAATAGAGCTTGCAGAATTAAAGGAAATTTTTTATGATTCCAATTATATAAATTCAAACAAATATAGGGACAATACTCTTCAGTTTATGAAAAAATTAAATAGTAATAATTCTGAAGTTAACAAAAAAATTCAGAATTTAACCGAAAAAGATTTTATAAGACTTCCAGGGTTTCAAGAAAGGGCAAAAATTCAAAAAGATTTTTTAAAACTTCCACTACTTCCAACTACCACAATAGGCTCTTTTCCCCAGACTCCTGAAATAAAATCAAATAGGGCAAAGTTTAAGAAAAATGAAATTACAAGAGAAGAATATGTAAAAAAGATAAAGGAAAAAATTAAGGAGTGTATAGAATTTCAAGAGAAAATAGGTATTGATGTTTTAGTTCATGGCGAGTTTGAGCGAAATGACATGGTAGAATACTTTGGAGAAAATTTAAATGGATTTTTGTTTACAGAAAAGGCCTGGGTTCAATCCTATGGTACACGCTGCGTGAAACCCCCTATAATATGGGGAGATATTTCAAGAGTAAAGCCCATTACCTTAGAATATTCCAAATATGCCCAAAGTATTGCGTCAAAACCTGTAAAAGGCATGCTTACAGGGCCTGTAACTATTCTTAACTGGTCCTTTCCAAGAGAGGATATTTCATTAAAAGAAATGGCCTTTCAAATTGCACTGGCAATAAGAGAAGAGGTTTTAGAACTTGAGGAAAACGGAATTAATATAATTCAAATAGATGAAGCAGCATTAAAAGAAAAACTTCCTCTTAGAAAGAGCAGTTGGCATGGCGAATATTTAGATTGGGCAATTCCGGCTTTTAGACTGGTTCACAGTGGATGCAGGGCAACTACTCAAATACATACACATATGTGTTATAGTGAATTTGAAGAAATAGTAAAAGATATTGATTCCATGGATGCAGATGTAATTTCTTTTGAAGCATCACGTTCAAATTTATCCATTATTGAGGCTTTAAACAAAAATAATTTTATTACGGCAGTGGGGCCTGGTGTATATGATATTCATTCACCTAGAGTACCTGGGGTAGAAGAAATTATCAAGGCTATTAATTTAATGCTTGAAAAAATCAGCAAAGAAAAACTTTGGATTAATCCAGATTGCGGCTTAAAAACCCGAGGTGAAAAAGAAACTTTCCCAAGTCTTAAAAATCTGGTAGAGGCAGCTGGAAAAGTGAGGAATAAATTTGGAGGGTGTATATGAATATAAAAGAAAAACCTTTAGTTTTTGACGGGGCCATGGGAACATACTATCCTAGTGTTTCTAAAAATCCACTGCCAAAATGTGAGCTTGCAAATATCTATGATAGAGATACTGTATTAAAAATACATAGGGAATACATAGATGCAGGCTGCAAAGCAATTAAAACAAATACCTTCGGGGCCAATAAAGTTAGTCTTGAAAGTGATTTTCATAGGGTAAGAGAAGTTATAGTAAATGGATATGAAATTGCAAAGAAGGCTGCAGAAGATAGGGATGTTTTGGTGTTTGCAGATATTGGACCAATTCCCTTTTTAGAAAGTATGGATTTATACGAAGGGTATAAAGAAATAGTAGATTTGTTTTTAGAGCTTGGAGCAAAATATTTTATATTTGAAACTTTCAGCAGTGACGAATATCTAGAGGAAATCTCTGAATATATAAAAGGAAAAGATCCGGAAGCATACATTTTAATGGAGTTTGCAGTTTCACCAGAAGGTTATACAAGAGTTGGAAAGTCGGGAAAAAAACTTATAGAAAATCTTTTAAAGATACCAACTATTGATGCCTGTGGTTTTAATTGTTTTTCCGGCCCTTATCATTTACTTCAGTATATTAAAACTTTTAATATAGGAAATGAAATTATATCTGTTATGCCGAATTCTGGTTACCCTACAGTGATAGATAATCGAACCTTTTTTGACAATACTAAAGAATATTTTGCCCAGCGAATGCTGGAAATTGCAAAACAGGGAGTGTCTATTTTAGGGGGCTGCTGTGGTACAACTCCGGAATTTATAAGAGAAACTGTTATAAAGTTAAAAAAATTATCTAAATCAGAAATTGTTTTAAAAAAACAGACAGAAAAAATTCATACTGAAAAACCAGTTGTTAAAAATATACTTTTACAAAAAATTAATAAAGGTAAAAAAATTATAGCAGTGGAGCTGGATCCTCCCATTGATACAGAAGTAGACTTTTTCTTAAATAGTGCTAAAACTCTTAAAGAACAGGAAATTGATGCCATAACTATTGCAGACTGTCCTATTGCAAGGGCAAGAATAGACAGCAGTCTTTTAGCCTGTAAGCTAAAAAGGGAATTAGATATCACAACTATTCCACATATGACCTGCAGAGATAGGAATATAAATGCGACAAAAGCACTGCTTTTAGGATTGAATATTGAAGGAGTAAACAATGTCTTGGTGGTGACTGGAGATCCTATACCATCCGCTGAGAGAAATGAAGTTAAGGCAATGTTCAGTTTTAATTCTGCAATACTTGCAAATTATATTACTACTTTAAATGATACAATATTTTCATCTCCTTTTAATATTTGTGGCGCTCTAAATGTGAATTCAAGAAATTTTAATACTGAACTTAAACGGGCTAAAACTAAAATAGAAAATGGTATAGCTGTGTTTTTGACACAGCCTATTTTGACAGAAGAAGCCCTGGAAAATTTAAAACTGGCGCGCAGAGAATTACCTGCCAGGATATTAGGAGGAATTATTCCAGTTGTAAGCTATAGAAATGCCTGTTTTATGAATAATGAAATTTCTGGAATAAGGGTTTCAAAAGAAATTATTAAACAATATAAGGATATTTCAAAAGAAGAGGCAGCTAAACTTGCAGTTAAAATATCCACTGATATTGCAGAGCAAGTTTACCCCTATGTAGATGGATATTATCTTATTATGCCTTTTAAGAGAATAGATATTATTTCTGAAATTATTCACAATATCAAAGCAAAAAATACCATTACAATATAGTAGTGGTGTTTTTTATTTTATCTGCTTTGTGGGCTCTGTATATGATGCATTTGGATTATCCATCTTTCCCATAAATATGCCTCCTGTCTTGGTATCTCTTATAATAAAGAAGAAAGGTCTGTTTGCCTTTATATAAGCTTTGTGTTTTATTTCATTTATGTATAAGTCCTGGCTTGTTATAGTATTGGTTGTAAGCTTTGTAAAATCTACTTCTCTAGAATTGAAAGCTTTATTCATTCTCAAAGCTTTTAATGTATCATTTAAATCTACATCATAGTACATTTTAAATTTAGGAATTTGCTGCAGAACATAGGTATTTTTAAAGTTATTTATCCACATATGAAATTTTTCTTTAGTAATACTTTTGGTAAAATCATTTATGTTTACAATTTCCTTAGGTAAAAATATATCCATTTCCATATTGTCGTAATAAGGTAGTGAAATTGCCCGGAAATTGAATCCTTCTAGATAATTTACATAAGAAGTATTCTGCATAGTAGCTATATTTAGTTTATTGCTATTGGATAAAGTGAAATCTTCTTTTTTTGTATTACTAGTTAAAAATTGATCTTCCCATTTCCCTTTAAAACATAGAGAATTAATTAAAATGGCTCCAGTATCTTTATCTATACTATCCAGTATTTTTTTAATTTGACCTTCCGTATGATTATTAACCCATTTATTTATTTTCACTAAAGTATTTGCATCCTCTGATATTAAATTTTTCACTAAAGTATTCGCATCCTCTGATATTAAATTTTTCATTAAATTAAATGCAAAAGTATTATTTGTCGTAATCACAGAAGTAGCTTCATCTATGTTTATAATTTCTATATCATTAGTTGTAAGCTTCATCTGTATATTATTTTTAAGCGATCTGCTCGGATCTTTAAATACTATATCTTTGGAGATATTAAGATAGTATGTTTGTCCTAGCTTGTAACCTTCTTCTGGAGGATTTATATAAACATATTCTCCAGAATTATCTGTAGAAATTTTTACATTCATAAAGTTTCCTTGAGAGTCTTTTACATTTATAAATAGGGAATTTTCATCTACCGGTGTTTTGAATTTTATAGTCCAGGTTTTCATTATACTTATATTTTTCTTGGTCTCAAGTTGAGTTATTTGTGACTTATCATCTGAGTCTGCATGTACAGATGGGGTAAAATGGGTATACGTTGTCATAAATAACACAAGAAGAAATAGTGGAACAATTTTTTCCCACTTGCTTTTATTAAGCATATTACATCACTCCCCTTTAATCTTCATAATATTCCATATAATATTATAATAATATGAATGGCATTTTAAAGCAAATTGAAATTTTATATATTTTAATAAAATAAGTAATAAGTATCAGAGTATATAAGTATGGCTTCCATCTATACCTAATACCTATTAGAGGAAAGGGCAATTTAATGCATTAGGATAAAAAAGGTATATGTAAAAAGATGTCATAGTATGTAATACAGCTGTGAAATTTAAATATTATATTGTTATATAAAATGCTTTGTTTTTAATAAATTAATAAATAATTAATTAAAAAACTTGACTTTTGATAAAATAGAAAATATAATAATACGAAACAAAGTAAAACGTAATAAAGCTACTAGGCGTGGATTGAAGTGATCTTAATTCTTATAGGGATAGGAGGAATTTTCGCTATGAAAATGGATTTAACCATAAGGAGAGCTGACCAGGATGATATTGAAATGATGACTCAGTTGTTAAAAGTTCTTTTTTCTATTGAGGAAGATTTTATTTTTAACGAGGAAAAGCAGAGGAGAGGGCTTGAAATCATGCTTGAAGACAGGGAGAATCGGTGTGTATTTATAGCGGAGTATAATAGTCAAATTGTGGGGATGATTTCAGGGCAAGTTTTGATTTCAACTGCTGAAGGAGGCATATCTGTATTGGTAGAAGATTTAATTGTTAAAGAGGTTTACAGGAAACGGAGTATTGGAAAAGAACTCCTCTTTAAAATAGAGGAATGGGCAGCTTTAAAGAAGGCAAAAAGACTTCAGCTCTTATCGGAAAATGACAACTTCCCTGCGTTAAATTTTTATAGGCATTTAAACTGGAATGATACAGGTCTTATATGTTTAAATAAAAATGATATATAGACTATTTTAATGTATAAAGGATGGTGCATTATGTCAGTTATAATAAAGCACAATAAAAAATTTATTATAGATAGAACTTTACCAGAAATTATGAGAAGCTCAGAAAAGATTCATGAGAATATGATAAAAAATTTTTTAATATTATTAAAGGAAATAGGTGTAGATTTAATAGAGATAAATAAGAGTACTTTAAATAAAATTAAAAATTTGCCTAGAGACCTAGATTATATATACAGTATAGACGATATTTGTGATATATATTTTTTAAATAAATGTGAATTTAAATTTAAATATATATCTGTGGATTATAAAAAGGCTGTTACTTTTAATTTTAATAAGGATATTTTAAATAAATTAAAAGATAAGAAAATAATACTTGAAGTGGACATTAAAATTTTAGATAAATTGCTTTCAAGTGAAGGCAATGAAATTTTTAATAAGTTAGATATAAGCTGTGTGAGGATAAAAGGTGTTGTAAAATACAATTTATCAGGATGGAGCGAATTAATAGAAAATATAAAAATTCATTTTTCTACAGAGGTGGACTTTTGTCCGGATAATAGGTTTTATATGGCAACAGCAATAGCTATGGAAGCTTGTTCAGATGGTGCGGATTTTATAACAGCAGCTTTTAATGGATCAATTTATGGATTTGCATCTCTAGAAGAAATTGTCTTAGGGCTTAAAGTGATAAAAGATGGAGAAGTGTCTGGAAATTTAAAGTTAATAGGCGAACTGTCAAAAGTATATACACAACTGACAGGGGAAAAAGTCTACTGTATGAAAGCTGTAATTGGAGAAGATATATTTAAATATGAATCTGGTATTCATGTAGATGGAATAGCAAAAAATCCATATACTTATGAACCCTATAATCCCTATGATATTGGAGAAAAGAGGACTATGTATATAGGAAAACATTCAGGGAAAAAAGCGGTAATGCTGCGTCTTAAAGAGTTAAATATAGACTATGAGGGAATTAATGGAAATAATTTTTTGAGTAAAATAAGGGAAGTAAGCATTAAATTAAAGAGAAATATTTTTGATGAGGAACTAATTCAAATTTACAATGACTTCAAAAATACCTGTTTGCAATAAAAATAAAGAAGTGTCAATTATGCATAGAAAAAAGATTGTGCATCGTGAACTGTCAATTGTGCATTGAAAAAAGGGGGGGATGTAAGTTGAATGTTAATATTGTGGATACCACTTTGAGAGACGGAGAACAAAAGGCTTGCGTAGCATTAGGTATAAAAGAAAAAGTAGAAATTGCCAAAATTATAAATGATATGGGTATTACTCAGATAGAAGCTGGAATAGCATCTATGGGAGGAGATGAAAAGACAAGTATTGAAAAAATTGTAAATCTCAATTTAAACAGCAAGATATCATCATGGAATAGAATGAATATAGATGATATAAACCATTCCATGGATTGCGGCGTGGATATAATTCATATATCCATTCCCTCATCAGATCTTCAAATTAAATCTAAGTTAGGAAAAGATAGGAGTTGGGTTGTAAATGCTATAAAAAAGTGTGTTGATTACACTTTGGACAAAGGATATGAGGTATCTGTGGGATTGGAAGATGCCAGCAGGGCAGATATAAATTTTTTAGTTGAATTATGTGAAACTGTTTTTCAAATGGGAGTAGAGAGAGTCAGATATGCAGATACAGTGGGCATTTTATATCCGAGAAAGATTTTTTATCATATAGATAAATTGAGACAGGATGTGCCTGTGGAAGTAGAAGTACATACACACAATGATTTTGGAATGGCACTTGCTAATTCTTTAGGAGCAGTAGAGGCCGGAGCTGCATTTGTGGATTGTACTGTTACGGGTATAGGAGAACGGGCTGGTAATTGCGATTTTGTAAAGTTTGCTAAAGTTTTATATATGCTGGAAGGTAACAAGGTGTCCTGTAGAGATTTTGATGATTTAATAGAAATGGAACAACAAATTAAAGATATTATAAAATTGTCAGAGTAATTAAGAATCACTTGATTTGTATAGAAATAGGAAGGAGATTACTATGGGGATGTATATGGTAAGTTATGATTTAAGTCATCCGGATTACAATAATGAAAAAGTAAAAGAGACTATACAAAGTTATGAAAATTGGTGCCATTATATGGATATAACTACCTACGTAATAGAAACTTCTGCATCTTATAAAGATATAAGAAATTCTTTGAGTAAATTTTTAATAGGTACTGACAGGTTAGTTATTTGTGAAATTCCTAATCCTGAAGTGTGGGTTACAAATAAAAAGTTAAATTGGAAAAATAAAACCTATGATGCCGGACATAAAAAAGGTAATTATAAATTAGCAATTTCAAGCAAGACAGGTGAGAATATAGATGAACATTTTGGACATACTGATAGATTTTATATCTATTCCTATAATGCAAATGGTATCAATTTCATAGAAATAAGAAAAGTGTACAGGTATCGTATAGGAGTTGAGGAATGTAATAATCATGATGAGAAGATTTCTAAGATATTAGAAACTGTAGAAGACTGTGATATTGTACTAACTTTAAAAATAGGACCGGAGGCTATAAAAAAACTAGAACAAAAAGGTATTAAAGTAATTCAGATAAATACAACTGTAGATAAAGGAATTGAGAAAGCCTTAGAAGAGATTATAATAATGAATTAAATTGTTAAAATATTATCGTGAAAGGGGGATAGTATACTAAATTTATAAATATATTACAAATTTAGTATAGAGATTATGAATAAAGAAATTGCAGTATTAGAAAATTATAATGGAGAAATAGCTTCTTTTTTAGAACCGGGTACAGTTAAACTATATACTAAACAAGATAAAGACTGGAAGATAAAAGATGAAATAATTTTTTCAATATACAAAATAACAGATGTGAATTTAATTCGAGAAAGAATTATAAAGATGGTAGAATCTCTAGGACAATGCAAAATTTTTGTAGGAAAAAAAATTGGAGGAATTCCCTACAGCATTTTAGAAAGATTTGGAGTAAATTCCTGGGAAATAACTGGGAAACCTGATGAATTTCTAGATCATGTTATGGAAAAAGAGGAGGATGAAGAGCGTAAATTATTAGAATCTTCTCCAAAATGTCAAGATAAGTGTGTATGTGAACCTATTAAAATTGGACAAGAGGGTCATTATTTTTTAGATCTTATTAAGGTACAACAACAGAATCCTAATATTACTACCAAACAAATATTAGTTCCATTTTTTAAAAATCAAACCTTTTCTGAATTAACAATAAACTGTAGTCATGTTCCAAAGTGGTTTGAAAATGAATTGGATAATTTTGGTTTAAAGGCTGACGTTCAAATAGAAGAAAAGAACCGGTTTAAAGTAACTGTTAAATATAAGACATATTGAGACTGAAACCATGTCTATTTTACGTAAGATAATAAATAATTCAATAGAAAAAGGATTTATTAGGTGTTGTAAAATAACATAATAAATCCTTTTTTCTCAACAATTCTTATATTATAAAGCCAATGCGCCTTTTTCTGAAGTTCTTATTCTTATAACCTCAGTGACATCTTTTACAAATATTTTTCCATCTCCTGGATTATGGGTTTGATTTGTGCTAATAATTACATCTACCACTTCTTGTACATCCTGATCATTTACCATTATTGTAAACAATCTTTTGGATATTAGTCTGTGTTGTTCAGACAAATTTTCTGCTTGGTGTACATTTATAGATATTTCACCATTAGATACATTAAGGTCTACCATTTTTTTACCGCGTCCAAGAACTTTTCTACAGGTAAAACAAGGGAATCCCGCTTTTTTCAAATTAGTTGCAGTTTTATTTACCATATTCATTCTAATAATAGCGTTAATTTCTTTCATAGTGTCCTCCTTTATTTAAAGTTCTTTAGAACCTGTACTAATTGTGTAAACTTCGTTTACAGGTGCTGTGAAAATTTTACCGTCTCCAAATGCCCCTTCTTCTCCAGTTTTTGCTGTGCTTATTATAGTATCTATTACTTCATCTTTGTCAGTGTCATTTACAACAATCATGAGC
Source organism: Clostridium sp. (assembly GCF_036781005.1). Classification (GTDB taxonomy): domain Bacteria; phylum Bacillota; class Clostridia; order Clostridiales; family Clostridiaceae; genus Clostridium_B. The sequence continues at coordinate 21,686 of NZ_DAIQBT010000001.1, forward strand.
ATTTCCTTAGGAATTTCATCATAATGTATGGAACCCACCTGAAGCCCTTGCTGCTTGCCCCTTCCTACAACATCATATTTTGTAACAGCCGGAAAACCTGCATTTGAAAGTGCGGATAAAACTGACTCTACTTTTTCTGGTCTTATAATAGCTTTAATCATTAACATAGAATTTCCTCCTAACGAAAGTTATTTATTTTATGAACGTCCTTAATTTGAACGTTATTATCTTTAATTTTAGATATCAACTATAATATTTAAGAGTATTTAAATTTTCCATATATCATCGAAACATCTTTTTCTGTTTTTTATATTTCCTTTACTGCAGGTATAGCAAAAAATTTTTTTTGCTTCCCGCCTTGTAATGTTACACTCTGGGTTGTGTCTTATCCAATGAATAATATTTTTTAATCTGAACATATTAATATCATTTATTCCTGTATTTAAGAGTCTTTTAATTATTGGCTTAAGTCCACCTTCGTCAGACATAAATATAGTTATACTTAATGCTTTTGCAATGGCTAGCGAATACACTTCTCCTAAATGACCGTGTCTTTTACAGAGATTTTCAAGGCCTATATACTCTTCACATAAAATTTTAAATGAATCCTTGTACACACTATATCCAATTTTATCAAGTATATTTTTGGGATATAATATCTCTAATTTTTTCATAGCTATCGATTGTTCTAGCTGCTCTCTTTTTGTGAGAATCTCCTCTTTATAAACATATTCATGTATGTAAGCCTTATCTGTTATATTATCAATGATTTTTATAAAAGCATTTATATCTTCAAATTGTACTAACTTATAATAAATATCCGCATCTAAAATTAAACAGCTGTATTTTCCATTATAAGTCATAAGGTATCTCTTCTAACCCTTCTTTTGAAAGATGTTCAAGTAATTTTTTTTTTACACCAAGTTTTTCAGGTGTCAAATCAAATAATTTTAGTACATACTTTAATTTATCATAAGTTCTTACAGTCATCTCATAAGAATTAATTGCTAAATCGATAAAGTTAGAGAAGCTTTTAATTTTTGTTAGTTCGTTGTTCCTAGAACACAAACCAAGTCTATTTTGTAATCGAAATATGGAATTACTACAATTAATATTAATTAATTCTTCATATCTCTCATAAGATATTTTACCTATACAATATAATTTTAGTACCATAGGTTTATAAGGAAATAAAAATATATCCATTAGCCTTATAATATCTTCCATAGTTATAGAATCTAGTTTATTTATTTTCATTTTTAGAAGTTGCGATTCTAAAATTGTATCTTTTACCAATAACTCGGAGGCAAAATAATTTGCTAGCATTTCATTTTTATCTATATTTTCCATACTATCAAATATATAATTAAATATTTTATCTTCTACGAGGAGCTCTTCATGATTTTCGGCAATACCAATAATATGTGCAAATTCATGAGCTGCTGCAAATATTTGTATTTCATAGGACATGAAGGTATTTATGAAGATAATATTTTCTTTGAAATGATTATTGCCAGCTTTAACATAAAAAGCACACACATTATCATTGATAGGATAATAGAGTACTTTACCTACTGATTCTAATAGCTTAAGCATATCATCTTTTATTATAGGGTTAATGATGTGATTTTCTTCTATCAAAATATTAATTTTGGATTTGATACTTTCGATGTCATTTTCCAGAAGTATTTTTTTTAGATAATTTGAATTCATGCAAATCTTCCTCCATATTTATATATTCTTTAATTATGAAATATATAAGTTTAAAATTATCTTTGTTGTAAAAGCTGTTAACGAATTTTTCAGATAAATTATCTTTACAGTAAATCTTTTTCTTTTTCCTTAAAAGCTTTTCTGGATCTACATCTAAAGTATTTGCAATTTTAGTTATTTCAACAGCATTTAGTGCTTTCTTACCTTGTACAATTTGTTTAAATACTTCATCTGAAACTCCAATCTTATGGGCAAACATAGATTGAGTCCAATTTTTTTTGTTAAGTTCAATAAGAATGCTATTTCCAATTACTTCAAAGAAATTCACTGCAAGCACCTCACCATTATTTTTGACCTTCAGATGATATATTCTCTATTTAATATCAGTCCTTGGTGTTCGATAAAGTATGATAAATGTTTTTATAAAACATAATAAGTTGGTATTAAAAATTATATTACACAATATAAATGAGTATTTTAGATATTTAAATGTATTTTTATATTGTTTCGTATTATTATATTTTTTATTTTGATAAAAGTCAAGTTGTTGTAATGAATTTTCATTTAATATGAGATAAGTTTTTATTATGGAATTCCATAATAATATAGTAAATCGTTTGTAAATCCAATAAATAATTAACTATTTATCAATAAGTTGTGGATTTTTTAATAAATAATCAAAAATACTATTGCAATTTACGAAACATTACATTACAATATTAACAATATAATAATATAATGTTTTATATAAATTCAAATAAATTCGCATAAAAATATTATGCGATATTATTCCTATTAAAAATTAAAAGAAGGGATGTGTGAATAGAAAGAGTAAAGTTTTAGGTGGTTATTAATATATCAATTTTAATATTATATTTTTGATATATTATCATTAATAGTATATTTATTTTAATAAAATGTTAATGAAACTATTGCCTTTTTATAAAAATTGTGGTATATTTTCATATAAATTATTATTCAAAATCATACTAACACTTTTTATAAGAATCTAAAAAGGTCTGATGTCTAATCGATATTTTATTGCTGGATAGTTATATTGGTAATTAATTTAGAAATATAGAAAGATAATTGTAATTAGGTTGTGGATAATTTAGGTAGGTTAATATGAACATAAGGGTATATCTCTTAGTTTTGTGAAGGAAATGCCAAGAGATATACTCAAAAAAATGAGTTAGAATATGCCAAATTCTAACTACACATATTAAAATTATACCATAAAAGAGCAGCAGGTTCAATATAGTTTTTAAACTGCAATTAATAATCTAAGGCAAATATAAAAGATTCTAAATGAAAAGCTGATAAGGAGATGATTAAGTTGAAAAATAAAAATTTAAGGGCTATAGATTATAATTCATGTGAAATCTATGTTCCAATTAACAGGTCCATGAAATCAAATATACATCCTTGTTTTGGAGATAACGCCCATAAATTTGCCAGAATGCATATACCTGTGGCTCCTAAATGTAATATAAGCTGTAATTACTGCAGTAGAAAATATGATTGTGTAAATGAAAGTAGACCTGGAGTTACAAGTGAAATTTTAAGTCCAGAAGAAGCTCTTGAAAAATTTAAAGTAGTTAAAAATAACATGAAAAATTTAACTGTTGTAGGCATAGCAGGTCCTGGAGATGCATTGGCAAATTTTCAAGAAGTAAAAAAATCTCTAACTCTTATAAGGGAAGAGTCTTCTGAAACTATATTTTGTCTATCGACAAATGGCCTTATGCTTCCCTTTTATGCAAATGACCTTATAAAACTTGGGGTATCCCATGTTACAGTAACTATAAATGCTGTAGATAAGAAAATAGGAGCAAAAATTTATAAAGAAGTTAACTATTTAGGCCATAAATATACGGGAGAAGAAGGGGCAGAAATACTTTTGGATAATCAGCTTAAAGGTCTTAAGCATTTATGTTCTAGGGGTATGGTATGTAAAGTAAATATAGTTATGCTTAAAGGAATAAATGACAAACATATAAAGGAAGTTGTTAAAAAAGTTAAAGAGTGCGGGGCATATATGACAAACATAATGCAGATGATACCAGTTCCAGGAAGTAGATTCGAACATTTGCCTCTGGTTTCAAATATAGAATTGAATGAAATGAGAAAGGAATGTGAGGGTGATATAAAGCAAATGTATCACTGCAGACAGTGCAGGGCAGATGCAATAGGTACCTTGGCGCAAGATCGTTCTATAGACTTCAGAAATATAGGATGTGGGAGCTGTGAAAGTAAAAATTCTGTTAAAGCAGAAAAAGATGACACTGAAAAAAGTATATCTAAAGGTAAAAAATATATATTTGCAATATCTTCTGAATCGGGTGTTAATATAGACCAACACTTCGGACATACTGCTGAATTTTATATTTATTCATATGATTCAGGTGTTATAAAGTTTTTGGAGAAGAGAGATGTAAATAAATACTGTACAGGCACTAATGAATGTGATGAGCATGAAGATAAAATTTCAAGAATAATTAGAACTATAAAGGACTGTGATGGAGTACTTGTACTTAGAATTGGATTTGATCCAAAAGAAAAATTAGAAAAAAAAGGAATTAAAGTTATAGAAATGTATGACTCTATAAATAAAGGTATTCTTCGGGCTGTTCGGAAATTTGAACAGGAATCTCACTGTCAGTTATCTTCTGTTATTGGAAAGTAACAGATTTAGCTATAGATTGTTAATTATTAATTGGATAAGGAGGTGGTGTCTATAGTTGAAAGTAAAAGACAACATGGAATTTAAGTATTTAGTTAACTAGCTTATTTTATTAAAAAATAATCAATTATAGATATTGTTTTTTAATATTTTAATAATAATTTTACAATTTAAAGGGGGAATAAAAAATGACAAGAAAGATAGCATTTTATGGTAAAGGTGGAATAGGTAAATCAACTACACAACAAAATACAGCTGCAGCACTGGCTCATTTCTATGGCAAAAAAGTTTTTATTCATGGGTGTGACCCCAAGGCAGACTGTACACGTCTTATACTTGGGGAGATGACTCAAAGTACAATAATGGATACTCTTAGAGAAGAAGGGGAGGATTCAATAACAGAAGAAGCTGTTATTAAAACAGGATTTAAAGATATACGCTGTGTTGAATCTGGAGGACCTGAGCCTGGTGTTGGATGTGCAGGAAGGGGTGTTATAACCTCAATTAATTTAATGGAAGAGCTTGGAGCTTATTCTCCTGATCTTGACTTTGTGCACTTTGACGTTTTAGGTGACGTTGTATGCGGAGGATTCGCAATGCCTATTCGTGAAGGAAAAGCACAGGAAGTATATATTGTTGCATCTGGAGAAATGATGGCAGTATATGCGGCAAATAACATTTGTAAGGGTATACTGAAATATGCAGATCAAGGTGGAGTCAGATTAGGTGGTATTATATGCAACAGCCGTATGGTTGATAAAGAGTTAGAACTCATGGAAGAATTTACTAGTGCCATAGGCACTCAACTTATTCACTTTATACCTAGGGATAATATAGTTCAAAAGGCAGAGTTTAATAAACAGACAGTAGTGGAATATGATCCTGACTGCAATCAGGCAAAGGAATATGGAGAATTAGCACGTAAGATTATAGAAAATAAAAATTTTGTTATACCTAAACCTTTAAAGATTAGTGACTTAGAACAAATGGTTATGAAATATGGTCTATTGGATTAATTGAAAATTCCTATGTATGCTTAAAGCCTGTCAGTTTCTTAATGAGTCTAATTGTTGTAAATACCTCCTCCTCTTTTGTATATTATTTAGAAATTTAAAGATATATGAATTAAAAGTGTGAACAGAGTGGAGGTAGTTTACTTCAAATAAAAGATAATATTTAAAAATTAAGGAGGTATGTAAAAAATGCCATTAAAGCTATTTAAATGTGATGAAACTATTCCAGAACGAAAAAGACATTGTTATGTAAAACAGCCTGGAGAAGATACCACAATGTTTTTACCAGATGCAAACATAAATACTATTCCAGGAACACTTTCTGAAAGAGGCTGCAGTTTTTGTGGATCAAAGCTGGTTATAGGGGGAGTTCTCAAGGATACAATTCAGTTAATTCACGGTCCTGTTGGATGTTCATATAATACTTGGCACACAAAGCGTTATCCGAGTGATAATGATAATTTTCAGCTTAAGTATGCATGGTCAACTGATGTTAAAGAAAAGCATGTTGTGTTTGGCGGTGAAAAAGTATTAAAGCAAAGTATGCTGGAAGCTTTTGCGGAATTTCCAAATATAAAAAGAATGATAGTTTATACCACCTGTGCTACAGCATTAATTGGTGATGACCCAAAAGCAGTTGCAAGAGAAGTGCAAAAAGAATTAGGGGATGTAGATATATTTTGTTCGGAATGTGCCGGATTTGCAGGGGTTAGCCAATCGAAAGGACACCATGTATTCAATATTAGCTGGATGCATGATAAGGTGGGAACTTTTGAACCTGAAATCAAAAGTCCATATACCATAAATCTTATTGGAGATTATAATATTCAGGGAGACAGCTATGTTATAAACAGATATCTTGACAGATTGGGAATCCAGGTGATAGCCCATTTTACAGGTAATGGTACCTACGATGGCCTCAGGTCCATGCATAAAGCCAAGCTAAGCGTAGTTAACTGTGCCAGGTCTGCAGGATATATAGCCAATGAACTAAAAAAGTCATACGATATTCCCCGTATTGACATTGATTCATGGGGTTTTGATTATACTGCAGAAGGACTGAGGAAAATAGGTACATTCTTTGGAATAGAGGATAAAGTAGAAGAGTTAATAGCTGAAGAATATGCAAAATGGAAGCCAAAACTTGATTGGTACAAAGAAAGGTTAAAAGGTAAGAAAGCTTGTATATGGACAGGTGGACCGAGGTTATGGCACTGGACAAAATGCCTTGAAGATGATTTAGGTGTTGAAGTTGTAGCAATGTCATCAAAATTTGGGCACCAGGAAGATTTTGAAAAAGTAATTGCAAGGGGAAAGACAGGGGCAATTTATTTAGATGATGCCAATGAATTGGAATTCTTTGAAGTTTTAGATCAAATTAAAGCGGATGTAATATTTACCGGTCCTAGAGTTGGTGATTTAGTTAAAAAATTGCATATACCATATATTAATGGACACGCATATCACAACGGACCTTATATGGGATTTGAAGGTTTTGTAAATTTGGCAAGGGATGTATACAATGCTACCAGATCTCCACTTTGGAGTCTTGCCGGAGAAGATATAAGAGAGGTGTAGGATATTTATGAAAAGTAGAGTAGAAGAATTATTTTCATTTATTCAAGAGCGTTGTTTGTGGCAATTTTATTCTCGTTCTTGGGATAGAGAACAGAATATAAACCAAATTTTAGATACTACACTGGAAATTTTTGCAGGTAAGCAAGTAAAAGATGAAACATTAATGGATAAGTATTTTTACACTGAGGCCAAGTCATTTTCACAAGTTATTAAAGAGAAGTTTCCGTGGTTTTTAGAACTTGATGAATCGGAGAAAAAATCTTTAATTAATGACCTCAAGGCAAAATTATTAGATGTAACTGTAACAAAATCATTAAATGCAGAATTAAAAAATCCAAATTATTAACAAATTAGAATAGAGGTGACAATATGTCTTTAAAAATAAAAGAAAAAGAACGTGTGGGAGTAGTAAACCCGATGTATAATTGTCAGCCTTGCGGTGCAGAGTTTGCATCTATAGGACTAAAAGATTGCATTCCTTTAGTCCACGGCGGACAGGGATGCTCAATGTTTGTAAGGCTACTATTTGCACAGCATTTTAAAGAAAATTTTGAAATGGCATCATCTTCCATACATGAGCATGCAGCTGTTTTTGGAGGAAAGAAAAATGCGGAAGATGGAATTCAGGTACTTGTAGACAGGTATCCAGATTTAAGAATAATTCCTATTGTTACTACCTGTTCAACTGAAACCATAGGTGATGATATTGAAGGTATAGTGGAAATTATGAATAGGAAGCTAAAGAAATCACATCCTGATAGGAAAGTTACCCTTATTCCAGTTCATACCCCAAGTTATAGTGGAAGTCATGTTCAGGGCTATAATGTAGCTATAAAAGCATTCGTCAATGCTTTAGCAAAAAAAGGGGAGCCAAATGATAAATTGAATATTATAACTGGGTGGCTAAATCCCGGTGATGTAGTTGAAATTAAGCATATATTAAAAGAAATGGATGTAAAGGGAAATATACTTATAGATACGGAAACATTTATGACACCAATTATGCCAGATAAATCCAGATTTGCATACGGGAATACAACAGTAGAGGATATAGAAGATTCTGCTAATTCTCTTGGTACTATAGCTCTATGCAAATACGAAGGAGGTGCTGCAGCTCAGCTTCTTGAAACAAAATTTAAAGTTCCAGCAGTAATTGAGGATATACCTATTGGTATAAAAAATACAGATAAGTTTTTGAAAAACATCAGTAAATTAACAGGTAAACCAATACCACAATCATTGGTTGAAGAACGTGGATTAGCCATTGATACCATGGTAAATCTGGCCCACATGTTCTTTGCAAATAAAAAAGTTGCAATTTATGGTGATCCTGATTTGGTTATAGGACTTGCACAATTTTGTTTGGAATGTGAATTAGAACCTGTACTTCTTTTGCTGGGAGATGATAACAAGGCTTATCAAAAGGATGCTAGATTAACTGAAATAGAGGAAAATGCAAATTGTAATATAGAAGTAATATGGAATTCCGATTTGTGGGAATTAGAGCGCAGATTAAAGGATAAATCAATAGATATAGATTTGATTATGGGACATTCTAAAGGCAGATTTATGGCAATAGATTATAAAATTCCTATGGTTAGAGTGGGATTCCCGACTTTTGATAGGTCAGGTTTATGGAGACAGCCTGTTATTGGATACAAAGGTGCTATGCTGCTGGCTGACATGATTGCTAACACCATGTTTGCTGATATGGAAAACAAGCATGATAGAGAATGGATTTTAAATACATGGTAGTTCATAATAAATAAACTAGTAATTTTAAGTATATTGCCCATTTGACTGGAAGTCAATTAGTTATTAATGGGCAATATGCTCAATTAATTCAGTTTTCAGGGGGTGCTTTTTATTGAATAGTATAAATGATAGTATTGTTTTTCATGGTAAATTGAGTAGATTATACCGTCTGGCCAAAGAAGGCAAGATTAAAACTAATCTGCAGGGCAGCCATACCCGTCCGTGTAAATTTTGGACAGCTACAAAAATTTTGAGTGGTATAAGAAATTCCATTGTCATTGCTCATGGCCCCAGTGGATGTGCCTATGGAGTTAAACAATCGTATAAGTTAACCAACAGTAGAAACAGTGGTGCCCCTTATGAGGCAGTAGTCAGTACTAATATGGATGAAAAATATGTAATATACGGAGGAGAGAAAGGGTTAAAAGGAGCCATTAAAGAAGTAGATAATAAATATCATCCAGATGTAATTTTTATTGCTACCAGCTGTGCAACTGGGATTATCGGGGATAATGTAGATGCCGTGGCAGATAAAATAAAGGATGAGATAAATGCCCAAATAATGCCTATACATTGTGAAGGATTTGCAGGAGAATACAGAAGTGGATTTGATCTGGTATTTAAACAAATTGTAAGATTTATGGAACCTCCTACTGACGAAGAAAAAGCTAGATTGGCGCATTTTGTAAATATTGTAGGAGGTAAAATGGGACCTGAAAGAACTGAAGTGGATACAGATGTAAAAGAACTGGTAAGATTGATAAAGGGAATGGGTGCAGAAGTTAATTCAGTTATTGCAGGCAATTGTACTTTAGAGGAAATTAAAAGAGCACCTAGTGTTGCCGTAAATTGTACTCTTTGTCTGGATTTAGGCTATGCCATAGGAAATGCTATGTTAGAGGAATATGGAACTCCATTAAACTCCACGATATTACCTTATGGTATTAGTGCCACTAAAAAATGGTTAAAAGGTGCAGCTAAAAAATTAGGAATGGAAAAAGAAGCTGAAGATTTAATAGAAAGAGAATATAATGAAATAAAAGATGAATTTGAGGAAGCTAAAAAATTTCTTCAAGGGAAACTGGCTATTGTTGAGGGACATGATGCCATTAAATCATTATCCATTGCCCATATGCTTGAACGTGATCTTGGAATGCGTCCAGTTATATTTAATTTTCATCCCTGGAGTACAGAGGCAAGGGAAACCAGTATAGATTATTTATTAGAAACTGGATTGGATCCTGAGGTTTTAATTACTAAAGGTACTATTGCTTTTGGCAAATATGAATCCATGAAGCAGACGGAAGAGGAATTGCTGGCTTTTCTTGGGGGACTCAGTGAGGATTCAGCTGTTTATTTTGGTTCTTCTCTCAGCTTTCCAACCATACCTTTGGTGGATTTAAATGCGATACTAAACCGTCCGAGATTTGGATTTAGAGGGGCACTTAAGGTGGCTAAGTGTGTTAAAACAGCACTGGAATATTCTTTTAGGCCAAGAAGTTCATTATCTAAGAGAATGGTTTTTCCTGAAAAGTCAGGTCTTGCATCTATTCAATCATTAACACCTAAGCTAGGGCAAGATATGCCTGATTGTACAGTATATGCACATAGGAGGAGAGGTAAATGTATGATGAGTTAAAATTCCATAATTGTGAACACAGCAAGGATCCGGTTTTAGGATGTGCACTTGAAGGTGTTGCCAGTGTAATAGCAGGAATAGATGATGTGAGTATTGTTATTCATTCACCACAAGGGTGTGCAGCAACTGTGGCAAATGCATACGATTTACATGAGATAGATTTTACACGTAGAAAAATAGGTTGTACCCGTTTATTTGAAACAGATGTTATTATGGGAGCTTCGGAGAAACTTAAGCAACTTATAAAAGATGCAGATAATACTTTTAATACTAAAACTATGTTTGTAGTGGGTACCTGTGCTGCGGATATAATTGGTGAAAATATAGAAGGAATATGTAAAAGTATGCAGCCCGAGATAAAGGCAAGACTTATACCTATAGTTGCAGGAGGATTTAGAGGTAACAGCTATGACGGACAGGATATAGCCTTAAATGCCATTATACCACTTATAAAAAAGAGTGAAAAAAAATACAGAAATAGTGTAAATATTATATCACCACAGGCAAATTTAAATCCAACCTGGTGGGAAGATCTAAATTGGGTAATCAAAACTTTAAATTCATTAGGCATGAATGTTCAGGCAGTTCTTCCCCACAATACTTCCATGGAAGAAATTGAAAATGCAGCATCAGCATCGGCTAATATACTCTTAAGCCATGATGCAGGTTATGGGTTCGCAAAAAAAATGGAGAAAATACACAATATACCTTTAATTCTTTCGGATATCCCACTGCCCATTGGTACAGAAAATACTGCTAGGTGGCTTAGGGCAGTAGGCATGCATTTTGGCGTTGAAGATAAAGTAGAACAGATAATTAAAGAAGGAGAAGAAAAAGTAATAAGTTTGTTGAGAAAGAGGGCACTTATGATAATTCCACGTTATCGGAACTGCAGGATTGCCATATCTGCAGATGCTACTATGGGAATTGGCCTTGTGAGAATGTTATTTAAAGAATTAGAAATGATTCCTGAAGTTATAATGATAAAATCTGATAGGGAAGAAGCAAAAAAAGTACTTAATTGGGAGCTAAGCACCCTGGGTATTTCACCCAAGGTAGCATTTTCTGTAGATGGATATCAGATTAAAAAAGGGTTAAATGATTTTTGTGTTGATACAGTTATTGGTTCTGCCTGGGAAAAGTATATGGCAGAAGAAATAGGAATAAAAGTTGCCTTTGATGTTTTAAATCCCACAAATAGAGATATATATGTTGATAGAGCATATTTTGGATATGATGGTATGCTTAATATACTGGAAATTATGGGTAATGATTGGGAAAGAGCATACCGTTCAAAGGAAATTAGCTGGGCGCAATATGAATAATTTTTATTAGCTTTCTCCTATGATTTTTCCTGTTTCACTCGTATCATACAGGTCAATACCTTGAATTTCCATTTTGAATTCCTGGGAATTTAGTATGGAAAGTATTGTTTGAATAATGGGAGATTCAAAATCCTCTTTTTTAATAACTAAATCACATTTTTGTTTTTGTATTGGTATGAATTCTACATTTTTCACTTGAGAAATAGTTTTTTGATTTGCCACAGCAATATCTGCTTCACCTCTGGATACAGCACTTGCTGCTGCAAAATGAGAGAAAACTTCTACATCATAGCCATTGATAAGTTTTCCTGATATTCCAAGTTTCCTAAATTGTTCATCTATAAATATACGTATACTGGAACCTTTTTCTCTGTTTACCATAATAATGCCAGGCTTTGATAGATCATCCCATGAGGATATATTTTTGGGATTCCCTTTTAAAACGTAAAAACCCTGCATATGACATGCAAGACGGACAATTACGCAGGGAATACCAGGTAATAATCTGCGGATATAGGGTATATTGTAGATGTTATTGTCTGAATCCCATAGACTGCAAGAAGTAACAGAAGCATTGCCTTTATATAGATTTACCAACCCATCATAGCCTCCTATGTATCTTCGTAGTACTTGAAATTCATTTAGATGATGTCCCAGATGTTGCGTCAATACATCAAGAAGCAGTTCCTGGCCGCATATGATAAAGTTTTTGTCTTCGGATAATGGGGGTTGAAGTATTTGAGTCCTGTGTTCAATAATAGGATTAATAGTCTTAATATTATTAGTTCTGCTTTTATTTTTATAATATTCAACATCTTCAATGTCAACACGAACCTTTCGACCGATGCGATAAGAAGGCAATTCACCTTTCTTAATCAAATCATATACTGTATTTTTTGATATATCTAAAAGTTCCGCTACTTCTTGTGCGGATAATGATGTTTTATCTTTCATATAAATGCTCCACCTTTTTAATAAAATAATATGAATTGAACTACTTTAAACTAAAGCAGTAATCATTAAACATATTATCTACTATTTCATAGTATTTTGCAAGGCTAATATTATTTATTAAAGCTCATATAACATAGGAATACAAAAATGTTATATGAGCTTTAAATTCATAAATTTATTTTTTAGGATTCATTATGTCGTCTAGATCTTCGCTGTTTACATTATAATTATAATATATTTTGTAAAATTCTTCCACTTCTTTACTCATATCTATATCTGTAAACATGTCAGGGTATAAAGTTTTAGCTGCCCATAATACTTGTAGTGTATTATCACCACTTCTTGCACACCATACATTAACACCTTTGGGATTTATGTAAACTTTATTGTTTTTAACTGCATTAATGTTTTTAAATCGCTCATCTTTTAAAATTGCATCTTTGTTAGGTGCATCTCTGACTATAATACATCAGGATTCCATTGAACTACATTTTCTATAGAAACAGTTTTAGACATACCTGTAACTCCATTTTGTGCAGCTGTGTTTATACCACCAGCTGTTTCTATCCAGGAAGTAACTATTGAGTTATTTCCATCGGTACTTAAAGGGCTATCTGCTGAATAATATACTTTTAACTTGTCATTGTCAGAAATAGATGAAGTTTTTTCAGTAATACGTTTTATATTAGAATCATAATAGGAACAAAATTCAGAAGCTTTTTTATTTTCTTCTTCTCCAAGTAAATTCCCCATTAAAGTTACAGACTTTTTAAGTTCTTCTGGTGTATCGTAGGATATTATAACTACAGGTATATTTAATTGTTCTATTTTTTCCTGAAGTGCTTCTTTACCCGACCATAATACAACTACATCTGGTTTTGATTTAATAAGTTCTTCAATATTCACTTCTTTATCAAAAGGTGCCGATACTGTCTCTATTTTAGGATAAATTTTTATATACCAGGGATTGGATTTAATAGAAGGCAATGTTGCAACTATTTTATCAGCACCTCCTATCATTACTGCTAATTGAGTCATTGCTGTTCCATTTATGGCTATTCGGTTGACCTGGGAAGGTATAATTACTTTTCTTCCTGACATATCCGTAATAGTTTTTTTAGTAGAAGATTGTGTACTCTCACTATGGGTTTGTTTAGATTGTTTATTTGTACATCCTGCTGACCATAGCACTAAAGTCAGTATTATTAAAAATATATTTAATAGTTTAAAATTCTGTTTTTTCAAAGTTGAACACATCTCCTTATATAATTTATAAATTAATCAGTTTATTGTGGTACTTGTCCATTTAAAATTCTTTGAACTTCATCATCTGACAGTGAGTAATTAAAAAATGTTTTATAAAACCATTTAGTTTCCTTAGCAATATCTAAAGATTGGAACTTTTCAGGATATAAGGTCTTTGCTGCCCACTGGATTTGAAGGGCTTCTTCTGCACTATATCTATCCCAGGAAAAAGCCCCGTCTGGATTTACATATACTCTTTTATTTTTTACAGCATTTGTTTTTTGCCAGGTTTCATCGTTTAATATTTTATTAATACTTTCTTTTCTATCTGCACTGCCCACTGTGCTGCTTACTATAATAACATCAGGATTCCACTTTAATATTTGCTCCATAGATACTTCTTTTGCATTGCTGCTAACATCTCCAGATGCATTTATACCACCGGCTACTTTAATCCAGGAATCAATTATGGTATCTTTTCCATCTACTTTAAGGGGAGAAAAGTCTGCTAGATGAAGTACTTTAAGTTTTTGATCTTCTGGTATTTTAGAGGTAACATTATTTAACATAGTTATTTTTTTATCTAGGTAAGAAGTGTACTCCTCAGCTCTTTTTTTACCTTCTTCGCCCAGGATATCTCCTGTAAGTTTTACGCATGTTTTCATACTATCAAAATCTTTAAATTTAACTTGAACCACTGGAATTTTTAAAGCTAACATTTTATTAACATTTTTATTTTCTGTAGACATAAATAAAATATCCGGTTTACTCTTAATAAGTTCTTCCATGTTTATGTTACTTGCGTCCACACTAAATGCAGTAACTGCATTACTCATTTTAGGAGTTACTTTAAAAAGCCAAGGTTTTAATTGGGCGTTAAGGGTAGTTGCAACTATTTTATCTCCAGAACCAAGCATTACCACTATTGCATTATGAGCTCCCCAGGCATCGGCAATACGAGAAATATTGGTAGGTACTTCTACCGTACCTCCGCTTGAATCGGTAACTGTTATCTTGTTAGATTTAGTAGAAGTTTGAGTTTTGGATATTTGTTTATTACATCCGATTAATGTAAAAACTCCCAGTATAATACTGAACAATATTAAAGCTGATTTTTTCTTCATATTATAATCACTCCTAATTATCTATTAATTTTTAGCAATAGTTAGTTAACAAAGGTATACATGCCTTTATAGGTTCACCTTGGTTATTTACTGTACTGGTAATTTTTACATCAACTCCATAAGCTGACCTTAAATTTTTTTCCGTAACCACATCATCTACATTGCCCACAGTAAATATATTATTTTTCTGCATCAATGCTACTTTGCTGGAACAGAGAAAAGTATGATCAGGAAAATGTGTAGTCATAATGACTCCTAAGCCTTTTTTCACCAGGAAGTTGATCTGATCAAGTACTCTGATTTGGTTACCAAAATCTAAATTAGAAGTAGGCTCATCCATAACAAGAATACTTGGCTGCTGGGTTAGCGCTCTTGCTATTAAAACCATCTGCCGTTCTCCTCCACTGATTTCTGTATAGATTTTATTCTTTAAAAATGATATTCCTAAAGTTTCTAGAGATTCTTCTGCAATAGCTATGTCATTTTTTGAAGGTGATGCAAAAGCTCCTAAATGGGCAGTACGCCCCATAGTAACAACATCAAGTACAGAAAAAGGGAAGGGAGGGGTGTGGGCTTGAGGCACATACCCAATAGCTTTAGCTAGTTTTTTCCTAGACAAGTTGTTGATATTTTCTCCATCTAAAATAATCTCTCCACCTTGTAATTTTAAAAAGCCTAAAATAGTTTTAAAAAATGTAGTCTTACCTACACCGTTAGGCCCAAGCAAACATAGTGTTTCTCCAGATTTCACATTTACAGATATACCTTTAACTACAGCTCTGGATCCATAACCGCAAATCGCATTTTTAATTTCTAGCTTCATATCCAACCTCTCCTTCCTTTTAACAATAGATAAATGAATATAGGAGCACCTATAATGGCTGTAAGTATCCCAAGGGGGATTTCCACAGTAAATATACTGCGGGCTACATCGTCTACTAAAAGTAGAAAAGTACTTCCGATAAGTATAGAAGCAGGCAATAAAAGCTTATAATTGGGTCCTACCAAAAATCTAGCAATATGTGGAATAATAAGTCCTACCCAGCCTATCATCCCACTGATTGATACAGATGATGCTGTAAGCAAAGTTGAACAAATGATAACTACTATACGAATTTTACGGGTGTCTATTCCCATGGCCTGAGCTTCCTCTTCTCCAAAAGACAGAACATTGAGTTTCCATCTTAAAAGTAATATGGGAATGATTCCTAAAATTAGTGGAATAATTAGAATTATTACATCTCTTGTACTAACGGAAGAGAGACCTCCCATAAGCCAGAAAGTAATGGCCGGTAATTTGCTCTCAGGATCAGCTATATATTTAGTAATAGAAATAAAAGATGAAAACAAGGTTGAAATGACCATTCCTGTAAGTACAAGTACTAAAATGGCGTTATTTCCTCTACCTATAATACTGGCGATTGTGTATGTAAGGAGTACAGCGGCAAGTCCTAATAAAAAGGCAGAAAATTGTATACCTACAATGTTGAAAGACATTAAAATAGCAATAGCAGCTCCAAAACCTGCACCAGCAGAAGCACCTAAAATATCTGGAGAAACCATGGGATTCTTAAATAACCCTTGATATGTGGCACCTGCTGTGGCTAAGGCAGCTCCCACCATCATGGCAGCAATAATTCTAGGAATACGAACTTGAAATAAAACCGTTTCTACAGTTTGAGACCAGGTTATAGGAAGGTTAAAAAGTTTGCCTGTAAAAATATCAAATAATTGAGAAAGTGGAATGCCATATCTTCCAAGGGTAAGGGATAATATGAAAGCAATTACAGGCATTATAGTTAGACCAATCATAACATTATTTTGTTTTCTTTTTTCTTTTTTTACGGAATTGGGCATATACATTGATATTGTTGATTTCTGTTCTATTTTACTTACACTTTTCATTTAAATCACCCTTTTGATTTATATTAGTTTAAATGGGCAAAACCATTTGTAAATATATAAAATGAAATTTGTTCACTTCAAATTATTTGGTAATTTCCTCATGTATTTGTGCATCTGTTATGTTGTCATACAAATATACTTTTGAGTAAAAGATCTTAACTTCTTTGTCGATATCCAAATTTACTTTATCGGGATAAAGAGTATTTGCTGTCCATACTAGACCCATTAATGACTGAATTCTATCTAACATTTCGTATTTTAAAGATGCATAAACACGTTTATTCTTTACAGCATTTATACCTTCCCACTGGGGACTTAAAAGTATTTCATCACGTGCTCCGGAGGTTTTGGTTATAATCACATCTGGATTAAATTTGAGAATTTGCTCCATAGAAGCAGTTATACTCTCATTTTCTTCATCTGCCTTTGATATAGAAACAGTATCATAAAGGTTTATCCCTCCTGCATCCCGTATAATTGAAGCCATAATGCTTTTTGTTCCCACTGTTTTATTGATGTCTGGCTGAGCATAATATACTTTTAGTTTCTCATTTTCAGAAATTTTAGATGTTTTGTTTATAACTTTGGCAATGGTCTTACTCCAGTAATCTGCCAGCTCATTTCCTTCTTTTTCGTTACCCACCAGTTTTCCTATAAATCTCCAAGATTCTTCATATTCTAAAAGGCTATCCTTTGAAGCTGCAACTATTGGAGCAGAATAATCCTGCTGTTCTTTGTCAAGGTTTGTATCTTTCTTTAAAGATACAATAACATCTGGTTTTATGGTTAGCATTTGTTCTCTACTTATATTTCCATCGTGAAAAATTCCTGTTACAGGAAGGCTTCTAAGTCTCTCAATCTCTTCATTTTTCATAAAAAATAGCCGATCTTTAAATTGCTTATCAATGCTGGCTAATTTTTTTGGGGCTAATCTCCAGACCATATGTGAAGGAATGGGATGGATACAGCTGATTTTATTAATTTCAGAGGGTATATTAACTTTGCGTCCGGCCATATCAGTAATACTGACAGTTTTATTTCCAGATGACGCTTCTTTGATATTACTGTTTTTTCCGTTGCATGCTGAGAGCAGCAATGATGATGTTATTAACAATGATGCAGTATAAATAATAATATTTGAAGTCCTTTTTTTCAAATCAATCGTCTCCCTTAATTCAATTTTCTTGGCTATTGGGAATCTTTAAATATAATGTAATATATTTTTATTGTGCAATAGCATTTTTTAACAGTTCTTGTACTTCTTGATCTGTAAGTTCATAGTTATAGAAGGTGTGGAAGAAATTTTTTATTTCCTTATTCATATCTAATTTAACGTATTCCGGATATAGTAAATTTGCCAGCCATTCTATACCGAGTACCCTCACAGCGGAAGGTGGCCTGTCAACCCAGTTAAAAGGTAGTGAAGGTGTAATGTATATTTTTTTGTTCTTTATTGCGTTAATGTTTGACCATCTAGTGTCACTGTAGACTTTAGAATAAAAGTCTCCTTTCATTCCGGTAGCACCTACTAAAATAACATCTGGATTCCAGGACATTATCTGTTCCATAGATACATTTGCCATAGAACCAACCTTGGTTTCGTATATGTCAGCTACGTTTTTACCTCCTGAATCATCCAGTACTTCAGTGTGTACATTTCCAGAGATATCAGTTTGAAGCCAGGAAGCTCCTTCTGCATAATATACCTTTAGCTGCTTGTCTGTAGGTATCTTTTTAACCATTTCTTCTGTATTATCAAGGACTTTTCTGCAGTAATCAGCAAGAGTTTTTGCTCTTTTTTGTTCTCCCAGGCACTCTCCTAAGAAGGTAAATACCTTGTCAGAATTATTTACGTCTATATCTACCATTACTACTGGAATTTTAAGCTGTTTTTGAATATCATCAGCAGCGTAAACTTCATCTTCATTTGAAGCGACGATTAAATCTGGTTTTAGCTTAATTATATTTTCAAAATTACTGCTTTTATCTTCACTTGCTCCAATTACGGGAAGTTTAAAATATTTTTCACCAATATATTTTTTAGCATCAGGTTTTAGAGTAAAACTCCAACCTAATAGTTTATCTGGTGCCAGCATAAATACATCAACAGTTGTATTGTTACTAAGAGAAATCACTTTGTTCACTTTAGTTGGAATAGTTACTTTTCTTCCCTCCATATCAGTAACTTCCCTGGTAGTTTTTGTTTCTGATGCTGTTTTATTAGAATTAGTACTACAAGCAGTAATGCTAACAGTAGTCATGATAAAAGCTAATCCCAGCACAATTATGAATTTTAATTTTTTAGTCATGTTAATAACCCCCTCTATATACGTATTACGATTAAACTATAATTTTTTTAATTTGTTCTTCAGTTTCTGGACCTTTATAACAAAATGATAACTTATCATAATAAATGCATTTTCCTCGACAGTACATTTTATTTTTACAATCTCTAATACAGAGATTCTTTATTATTTCTTTTCTATAATCTTTATATTTTTCATGCCAGATGGCTTCCATAGTATATTGTTTCAGATTGTAGGAAAACCTTTGATCATTAGCAAAGGAACAGGGTTTTACATTCAATTCTTCATCAATATAAACTGAAAAAAACCCACATTCGCAGGAATCAATATAGTCTACATTGATATCTGTATACCTCATTAGAACTGGTACAAAACAGGCATCAAAACCCACTCTGGCAGTGCACATATTATTTTCAGTTAAGGATGTAAATTCCTTGAACTTCTCATCCATATTTAAACATTTATCTATAGAAGCCCTGCCTTTAGGCTTATAAGTTAAAAAAATTATGCCGTTGATATTTTTGAATAAATCATTATATTTGCCCTTTAAAATATCTATAGCTTCATATATTGACCCATTATCTAAAATAAAATGTATATTTGCCTTTATACCTTCGTCTGCAAGAAGTTTTATTTTATTTGGTTTTAATTCATTAATTGTACCAATTGATATTGCAGCAGCACCTACTCTTTCTTTCATATATTTAGCCATAGTTTTGTCAAGATGAATTCCATTAGTTGTAAAATTAGCTACAATACCTTTTTTATTTGTTTTTTTGAGTATTTGTATAAAATATGGATGTTCTAAAGGTTCACCGCCGCCTAAAGCAACTTGAAATACATTTCCCCATCTTTTACTATTTAAAGAGGATAGAATATAATCATACTCATCCAACAGCATAAAAGAATTATTTTCTGTGCTTCCCTTATAGCAAAATTCACATCCTTTTGTACAATGATTGCTAATTGAAATATCCGCTAACTCCGGCCAGGGTGCATATTCTGGATTAGTATTAATGGAGCTTCCCCAACGCATAGTTACTCCGGTTTCCGTATCTCCATAGAAGTTATAATTTTTACTATGCCTTCTTACTTTCATCTAATCTACCTCCAGTAAATATCATTTGATTTTGTCACATTTATCAGTATCTTTTTTTTCACAACTGCCACAAGCTATATTCTCACAATTTTTTTCTATGGGAGGGGTATCATCTTTTATTACCTGAACAGATCCCAAACCTTTAAATTCACCAGAAAGTCTTCCGTTTACAAAATATTCGCCATATATATAAGACCATAATTCTTCCTCACTTAAAGTTGAAAAGTCTACATCTTCTATAGGTTTATCAAATGAAATATCATACTTACAATCTCTCTTTTTAATAAGTGCATACCTTTTAGAGTATACTTCTCTGTCAAGTAATTTTATCTTTGTTCCAGTATTGATTAAATCTTCTCGTACTGCGTTATAGATTCTGCTTCTCTTTACATTGTTAGTATAAAATTCAGGTTTTTTCTTCTTCATAAACTCAATAAAGTCTACATTCATTGTAATGATATAACTTACGGAACTACTGTTTGTTACATAATCAGTTCTTATTTTCATAACTTTTTCACCTCTTGGCTTTTTTAATGTTTTAATACATTTTAGTATTAAAAGTTACACTATTTCTCAAAATAGGTGCTTTAGTAATGTTTAGTAGTGTTTTGTATCATTATATTTTTTATTTTATTAAAAGTCAAGTTTTATAGGGCGATTTTTATTTATTTATTAAAAAAACCACTAATAAATTATCGATATATAACTTTGCGTATAATTTCTCGTTATAAAAGTTACTTCATCTAAGGAATGGATAATAATGTTACTTTATATTTTTATTTTTTTTTATACAGTAAAAAATAGGAATAAAAGTTTGAGGTAAAGGGAAAAAGTGCCAGTATTAATATAATAATACTGGCACTTGCTATATTACTTCTATACTATATAGGCAAAAATTAATAATAGATTATAAGGATATAATGATGCTTATTTAAAGCAGCATCGAGTTTATTTCAGATAATACTAAGTTTGTTGATTAAGAAAATAATTTTTCATTGTAAAATTTGATTAACAATATCTTGAGATATTACTCCTTCTCCTCCTAGAATATGAATTTGATTGGCATTTGCTGTTTTTGATTTGATATAATTTTTTATATCACTAGAATTATTTTTATCAAGTAATACAACTGGTGCATTTTCTTTGCTAGCTGCAGCAGAACCACAGAGGGCATCTGCAAATTCGCTTCCTGAGGCAAGATAAATGTTGGATAAATCATATTTATCATCAAACTTACTTAACACGGCAAGATTTGTAGCATATCTATCTAGACCTGATATTCTTTCAGCTCCTAAATTTTTAACTATACTATCATGTACAACTCCAGTTCCGCCAATTACATATGGTGTACTTTTGTTGTCCTTTATATATTGTAAAGTGTCGTCATTTAACTGGCTGCCATCTGTCAGAAGTATAGGACTTCCTGATAAGGCTGCATAAGATGATATGGATATACCATCTGAAAATTCTTTTCCAGAAGCTATAAATACCTGTCCAGGACTGCTTATTTGTTTTGCAACTTCAAGTGAAGTAGCATATCTATCTGAACCGGATATTCTCTCTATATTTATTCCCATTGTTTTTAGGGCATTTTCTATTGAGCCTGATATAACTCCGATACCTCCAATTATATATACTTTCTTCACCTTCAATCTTGAAAGTTCTGCTGCTGTATTTTTATCAAGTGAATCATTTGAAGTTAACAGTATAGGTGCATTTATTTGTTTTGCAAAAGGTGCTGCACTAAGTGCATCGGCAAAAGCTTCCCCGGAAACTAATACTGCTGAATCTGTATTAGCCCATCCATTTTCCGATATTTTTACTGAAGTTTCGTATCTATTTGAGCCGCTTAATCTTACTTGTTTAAAAGCTTGTTTATTTATAGTATAAGTATCAATGGCTTCCATGGTATCAGTTCTGTAAGTCGTAATGGTAAAGCTGTTATTTTTTATGCTTACATCTGAAAATGTTGGAACATGATCCTGTTCTTTTTTAGCTTCATAGTAGTTATTTACATCAGGCTGCTGTAATTCATAATATTTGCTTCCGCTGGCTGAGTCTGCAGTTATATATAAAACTCCTTCTGGATTTGTGACTTTACCATCTTTTGCATCATCAGCATCAACTGCTTTTCCTCCTGACATTTGATAAGTTCTGGTATAACTGTGGTCATGTCCATCTAAAACTACATCTATGCCAAGGGCCTCAAAAACTTCTGGATGGGTAACTCTCCTGGCTGCTATATCCTCATCTGTTTCATGGGTTGCTGAGCTGTAAATGGAATGGTGCATTGCTGCTATCTTCCATTTTACATTTGGATTTGCAGCTATTGCCTCCTGCATGAATGCCTTGTGGTCCTGGGCATTTATATCATTGCTGTTAAGCATCATAAACAATGTGTTTCCATACACATAATACAGCGTGACAGTATATAATTATTACAGGGCTAATACTCAATATATATTTATTTTTATTTTTTTTGCTGCCATTTGCATAATAGGTGGAAAAAAGGGATTTAGATCTGTATTAGGTCTTGTATTTACATTAGCCTGTATTATATTTTTATTTGTACCCCTATTATACAGGGGCTATTCTCCAATTTTATCCTCAATTATAGTAATAATTATAACCACCTGTGTTACACTATTTTTATTAAATAGCTGGAGTGCAAAAACTTTATCGGCTATATTAGGTACCATATCAGGTGTTATAATTGCAGGAATAATTGAATTTATATTTGGCCACTTTGCTCATTTGACAGGCCTTAATTTAACTGGAGTCGAAAGTCTAAATATGATTTCTAACGTATCCGGTATGAAAGTATATCAATTGTTAACTGCAGGAATTTTAATATCATCTCTAGGAGCTGTAATGGATCTTAGTATATCAATAGCTTCTTCCATACAGGAAATATATATATCAAATAATAATATAAGTAAAAAAGAATTATTTAAGTCAGGAATGAATGTAGGAAAAGATATGATGGGTACTATGGCCAATACTTTAATTTTAGCTTTTACAGGGGCATCACTTACTATGCTCATAATAATTTATTCTTATAATGTAAGTTATAATCAACTTATTAACATGGATATGGTAAGTTTAGAAATAATCCAGGGATTAACTGGTAGTATGGCAATAATCTTCACAGTTCCCATAGTTTCACTTATTTCAGCAGAAATTATTACAAGATTTTTAGGTAAAAATAAACGAGAAAAATAATTTTTAAATTTTATCTAAAGGTTGTAATTAGCTAATCCCTCCACTTCTTCTTCTTTAAGGTGGATGATAGTACTGCAGCTCTCCTTGATAAGTTTTTATTGTAAACCTGCATTTTTTCTAGGTTTACAATGTGGGTATATTATATTAATATATAATATATACTACTTAAAGTATTATGGAAGGGGAGTTTAACTTGAAAGAACTTATTAAATATTTAGAGGAAAAAATTCTAAAGGGACAAGCTATAAATTTTGAAGAAGCTATGCAGTTAACCAGTATTGAAGTAGAAACAGATATAAAACAATTATGCCATAGTGCAGATAATATACAGGAGTGTTTTTGTGGTGTGGAAGTAGATTTATGTACCATAATGAATGCCAAATCAGGAAGGTGTACTGAAGATTGCAAGTTTTGTGCCCAGTCCGGACACTACAAAACTAATGTGGAAAATTATGAACTGGTTTCAAAGGAAGAAGCTTTAAAATTGGCAAAAGAAAATGAAAGTGAAGGAGTAACTAGATTTTCTCTAGTTACAAGTGGCAAAGGAATTCATGGAAAAGACTTTGAAAAGGTATTAGATATATATGAAGAACTAAACCAAGAGAATAAAATGGATTTGTGTGCTTCACTCGGTATATTGGGATATAAAGATTTGCTTAGATTGAAACAATGTGGGGTGACAATGTATCATCATAATTTAGAGACCAGTAGAGAATATTATAAAAAGATATGTACAACTCACAGCTATGATGAAAGAATAGATACTATAAATGCAGTGAAAAAAGCAGGACTTCAGTTATGCTCGGGGGGAATTATTGGACTTGGAGAAAGCTTGGAAGATAGAGTTAAACTAGCTTTCCAGCTTAAGGAACTTGAAGCCCAATCTATTCCCATAAATATACTTAATCCGGTTAAAGGAACCCCTCTTGAAAATGCTCCTAAGTTAAGCCAAAATGAGATATTAAAAACCGTGGCAATCTTTAGATTTATAAACCCTAAAGCTTTTATAAGACTTGCAGGAGGAAGAAATCTTATGGAGAGTTTTGGAGAAAATTGTTTCCATGCAGGAGCAAACGCTGCAATTACAGGAAATTATCTTACCACATCGGGAAATAAAATATATGATGATAAAAAGATGATAGAAAAATTGAAATTGAAGATTAGAAAAAAATGTGTATAAATAGAAAAATATATCCTAATAGCTACAGAAATATTAAAGTATTTGTGAAATGAATCGAATAAAGCTACTAAATAAGATATTTTGGGAGGCATAATAAGCATGGAAAAAATACTTGAATCATTTTTAGAAGTTGCACCTGTATTAAAAGATATTTTCCAAGAAGATATATTAGTAGCTGTAGCGGATACTGATGAATTTTTGTACTATCATAAGGGGGACACTCTTGATCTCCATATTAAAATCGGACAGAAGTTATCTGTGGATGAACCATTATATAAAACAATTCATGATGGTGAAATATACATTATTACGGTAGCAGAAGAAGTATATGGAGTACCATTTAAGTCTGTTTCATATCCAATTAAAAATTCAAAAGGAAAAGTTATTGGAGGGGTTGGCATAGGCAAGAGTTTAACTGGGCACTTAAAAGTGGAACAGGCAACGGCAAGTATGTTTAGTTCATTACAACAGACAAATGCAAGTATAGAGGAGATTGCTGCTAATTCACAAAAGCTTTTATGTTCAATGAATAATATTGTAGACTCTGCTGAATCCACAGGGGAAAAGATAAAAGAGACAGATGGAATACTGAATATCATTACAGGCATATCTTCCCAATCCAATTTGCTAGCTTTAAATGCAGCTATTGAAGCCGCAAGAGCAGGAGAGGCGGGAAGAGGTTTTTCAGTTGTTGCAGATGAAATGCGAAAGCTTTCCCAAATAAGTGGGGAATCGGCAAAGAAAATATCAAAACTACTTTTAGAAATGAGAGGAGCTATAGATGAAGTCATTAAAGAAATAAACAGTACAAAACTTATGGCTGAATCACAGGCTGCGTCCACAGAAGAAATAACTTCTACATTAGAGGAAGTTACTTCCAATTCAGAAGTGCTGGTAAATATGACTAAAAATGTATAAAATTTTTATCATAACGCTGGAATTAGCTAATATTCCCATCTTCTTTAAGATGGGAGATAAGCATTTCTCTATAGCAAACGCTACCTGAACCTCTGAATTACTCGATTATTATAATAATACTATGTCATATGTGTAGAGGAACATATGACATCTCTCTTGAAAGACATAATATTTTATTATATTATAGAGATATGGAGGCAAAAGGAGGAGATTTATGCCAAGGAGAGAAAAGAATTTATCTCAAAGTATTGCAGAGGATATATTTTCAATGATTACTATAGATAAGAAATTTTCGGTGGGAGATAAACTTCCAAATGAAAATGAACTCTCTGACCTTATGCAGGTAAGCAGGACTACATTAAGGGAAGCAATTCGTATTTTGGTTGCCCGTAATGTTCTTGAAATTAGAAGGGGAAAAGGCACATTTGTAGTAAATCAGGAAGGTTTTCATGAAAACTTTGGCTTGGAGGAACTTTCTACAATAAAATTAAATGCTAGAGACTTATATGAAATGAGATTGATTTTTGAACCTGAAACTGCCTATTACGCTGCAAAGAGGGCTACAGATAAGGAGATAAAAAGAATAATTTACTATGGTAGACTAGAAGAACAAAAAATTTTAAATAAAGAAGACAGAACTGAAACTGAAAGGGTTTTTCATAAATCCATTGCAAAAGCCACCCATAATGAATTTATGAATAGGCTTATGCCTATACTTTATAAATCCATTGATAAGGGTGTTATGTTGTCAGATGATAATGAAGCTGTAATACAAGATACACTAAATGATCACCGCATGATAATGGAATTTTTATCCAAGAGAGATGCAGAAGGGGCAAAAACTGCAATGAAGCTTCATATCATACATGCTATGAGAGGTATGGGTATATACGAAGAATAAGATAAATGTTAATTTTTATAGTTATAAAAGTTAACATTTATTTTTTAAAAATATACAATGTATAGTTGACAACAGACATCACACAACATACAATAAAGATAAATGGTTTAATAATTATTTATTAGGGAGGTTATTTTAGTGAGAAGTGATGTAATAACAAAAGGAACCAAAAGTGCACCACAGCGTGCCCTGCTTAATGCTTTGGGGCTTACAAAAGAAGAGATAGAAAGACCACTTGTGGGTATTGTGAGTTCAAAAAATGATATAGTACCAGGTCATATGAATTTAGATAAAATAGTAGAAGCTGTAAAGACAGGAGTTTCAATGGCTGGAGGTACTCCCATTGTTTTTCCTGCCATTGCTGTATGTGACGGAATTGCCATGGGACATCAGGGAATGAAATATTCTCTTGTTACAAGAGATTTGATTGCAGATTCCACAGAGGCTATGGCTATGGCGCATGCTTTTGATGCACTGGTAATGGTACCTAACTGTGATAAAAATGTACCGGGTCTTTTAATGGCTGCGGCAAGACTTAACATTCCGGCTATTTTTGTAAGTGGAGGACCTATGCTTGCAGGAAAGGTAGATGGCTGTAAAGTAAGTTTCAGCAGCATATCTGAAGCAGTTGGTGCTTTTAACGGAGGCAAAATAACCGAAGAGAAATTAGAGGAGTTTGAAAGCAAGGTATGTCCTACCTGCGGTTCCTGTTCAGGCATGTATACTGCAAATAGCATGAACTGTCTCACAGAGGTTCTTGGAATGGCACTTGGTGGTAATGGAACCATACCTGCCGTTTATTCTGACAGAATAAAACTTGCAAAGCATGCTGGAATGAAGATAATGGAGCTTATTGAAAAGAACATAAGACCTAGAGATATTATGACAGAAGCTGCCTTTAAAAACGCCTTGACTATGGATATGGCTCTTGGATGCAGTACAAATAGTATGCTCCATTTACCGGCTATTGCCCATGAAGCCGGCATTGAGTTAAATGTGGATATGGCAAATGAAATCAGTGCAAAAACTCCCAACCTTTGTCACTTAGCACCGGCAGGACATAATTATGTAGAAGAATTGAATGAAGCAGGTGGAATTTATGCCGTTATGAATGAAATCAATAAATTAAACTTGTTAAATATAGATTTGATTACATGTACAGGAAAAACTGTGGCAGAAAATATTAAAGGCTGTGTAAATAGGAATAAAGAGGTAATAAGACCTGTTGAGAATCCTTACAGCGAGACTGGTGGAATTGCAATTTTAAAAGGTAATTTAGCTCCTGATTCCTGTGTGGTAAAGCGTTCTGCAGTGGCACCTGAAATGTTAAAACATGAAGGGCCTGCAAGGGTATTTGATTGTGAAGAGGATGCCCTAAATGCTATAAACACCGGAAAAATTGTGGCTGGGGATGTAGTTATTATTAGATATGAAGGACCTAAAGGCGGACCTGGTATGAGGGAAATGCTTAATCCAACTTCTGCAATTATGGGACGAGGCCTTGGAGGCAGTGTAGCTTTAATAACAGATGGACGTTTTAGTGGTGCTACAAGAGGTGCTGCAATTGGTCATGTTTCTCCTGAAGCGGCAGTGGGAGGTAATATTGCATTGGTTGAAGAAGGGGATATAATAAAGATAGATATAGAAGCAAATTCTATTAATTTTAAAATAAGTGAGGAAGAATTAGAGAGAAGAAGATCAAATTGGAAGCCTAGACAACCTAAAATTACCACAGGTTATCTTGCAAGATATGCAGCTATGGTAACTTCGGGAAACAGAGGAGCTATTTTAGAAGTTCCTAAATCTTAATTTTAGATTTTGGGAGTTTGTAATTAGTGAATGTATAGTTTGTTTAAATTTAGTATAAGTAATACATGAGAATTTGCAGCATATCTGGATTTGTGTAAATTAAATTCAGGTATGCTGTTTTAAGTGTCTATATCAAGTGTGATACTATGTCAAGAAAAAGTACAAATTAAAATGAGAAAACTCTAAAGTACTTTTGGAGCCTATAAAAAATTTTGATGCTTATTAAGTAAAATTATGATATAATCCTTCCGTAATGACAAAAATACAATGGAGGATGAATATAATTTGATTAATGTAAATAATGTTAGTTTAAGATATAAAGGGAGAAAACTTTTTGAAGATGTAAATTTAAAATTTACCCAGGGTAATTGCTATGGAATTATAGGGGCAAATGGTGCAGGAAAAACTACATTTTTAAAAATATTGTCAGGAGAAATAGAGCCTGGTACAGGGGAAGTGAATATCTCAAAACATGTAAGAATGTCTGTACTAAAACAAGATCATTTTCAATATGATGAATATGAGATTTTACAAACAGTAATTATGGGTAATTTAAGACTTTATGAAATAATGAAGGAAAAAGATGCCCTTTACGACAAACCCGATTTTACAGATGAAGATGGAATAAGAGCATCTGAGCTGGAGGGTGAATTTGCAGAATTAAACGGATGGGAAGCAGAATCTGAGGCTTCTTCACTGCTTCAGGGTCTTGGTATAGATATAAATCTTCATAACAAAAAAATGTCTGAACTTACAGGTGCCCAAAAAGTAAAGGTACTTCTAGCACAGGCGCTTTTTGGAAATCCCGGCATACTTATTTTGGACGAACCTACCAACCATCTGGATGTTAAATCTATAAAATGGCTGGAAGAATTTATTATTAATTTTGAAGGCACTGTTATAGTTGTATCCCATGACAGATATTTTTTAAACAAAGTGTGTACATATATGGCAGATGTAGATTATGGAAAAATAAAAATATATGCTGGAAATTATGATTTCTGGTATCAGTCAAGTCAGCTGGCGCTTAAGATGGCAAAAGAACAAAATAGAAAAAAGGAAGAAAAGATTAAGGATCTTCAGAGATTTATAGAACGTTTCAGTGCCAATGCTTCAAAATCAAATCAGGCTACATCCCGTAAGAAATTACTGGATAAGATAACTTTAGAGGATATAAAACCCTCCAGCAGGAAATATCCCTTTATGGGTTTTAAGCCTGAAAGAGAAGTGGGAAATGATATATTAATAGTTGACGGAATTACAAAAAGTATAGATGGAAAGAAAGTATTAGATAATGTCAGCTTTACAGTATCAAAAGGGGATAAAATTGCCTTTATATCGGAAAATGAGGTTCAAGAAACTACATTGTTTAAAATTCTTATGGGGGAATTGGAACCAGATACCGGCAGCTATAAATGGGGAGTTACTATCTCTAGATCATATTTTCCAAAGGACAATTCAGATTATTTCAATGAACAAGAATTAAATTTGGTGGATTGGTTGAGACAATTTTCAGAGGAAAAGTCTGAAAGTTACATAAGAGGATTTTTGGGCAGGATTTTGTTTTCGGGAGAAGAAGCTTTAAAGCAGGTAAATGTTCTTTCAGGAGGGGAAAAGGTACGATGTATGCTGGCAAAGATGATGATGGAAAATGCCAATGTGCTTATTTTGGATCAACCTACCAATCATCTGGATTTAGAATCTATTACCGCATTGAACAATGGACTTTTGGATTATAAGAGTATTGTTCTATTTTCATCTTATGATCATGAATTTATCCAAACTGTAGCAAATAGAATTATACAGCTTACCCATAGTGGGTTTATAGATAAAAGGTTAACCTATGATGAATATCTAGAAAGTATTCAAAGTTAGTGATACAGCCTGTTTCAATATGGTTTTTACATTTTGAAACAGGTATTAGTGAAAAATTCATATGAAAAGTGTCGTACTAACGGTGCTTTAGAGAATTGGGAAAAATGAAAATAATATATAAAAATTAATTTAAATTACACTTGACAGAATTGTATGGATGGAATATTATGAACATAACAGTTGTATATAACAGTGTTATATTTGGAGATGATAATATGAGCAAGGAGGATTTAAATACTCTGCAGAAAATTATGGAAGAAGGGAAAAAAGAGTTTTTAGAGAAAGGCTTTAAGGACGCATCTTTGAGAAATATTGTAAAACAAGCAGGTGTGACTACAGGAGCATTTTATGGGTATTATACTGACAAAGAGGCATTGTTTGAAGCGTTGGTTTTACCAGCAGTAAATGGATTGAAAGATATGTTTGTACTAGCTCAGCAGGAATTTGATCGGCTGCCTGAAGCTGAAAAGAAAAAAACTGTATATGATTATTCCTCTCATGAAGTGAGGAAATTTATTACATATATTTACAATTATTTTGATGAATTTAAATTGCTTATTTCCTGTGCTGAAGGAACAGCCTTTTCGGATTTTATCCATGACCTTGTAGAGGTTGAGGTTGAGTATACATTAAGATTTGTTGAATCTATAGGTAATGATGTAATAGCTTCTGGCAGGGCAACGCTGGAACTTCTTCATATTATTTCCAGTGCGTTTTTTTCTGCTGTATTTGAGGTGGTTAAACATGATATGTCAAAGGAAGCTGCAGATACCTACATAGGAAGTTTAAAACAATTTTTTACAGCTGGATGGCAGAAAATTTTAAATCTATAAAAAATACTTATGTAATGTTGGTACATTAAAAATATATGGGGTTCTTGAGAACCTCAAAAAAATTATTATAAAGTTAGATTAATCTAACAATGGGAGGATGAGAGAATGCAAGCAGAGAAAAAGAAATTTATATTAAAAAGATTTACACCCTATATGGGAAAAAAGAAAATCCTTTTGCCCACAGCATTAGTATTGTCGGGATTGTCCGCAGTTCTTAACATTGTACCTTTTATGCTAGTATGGTATATAACACGGGATATTTTATCAGATCCCCATTCTATTAATTTAACAAGTATCAGCTTTTATGCATGGCTTGCTTTTGGAAGTGCTATAGGAGGAATTGTTGTGTATTTTTTTGCACTTTTGAGTTCCCATCTTGCAGCTTTTCGTGTGGAGATAGGGATGCAAAAGGTTGGTATGGAAAAAATTCTTTCTATGCCCCTTGGCTTTTTTGATAAGCACTCCAGTGGTAAAATACGAAAAATCGTAAATGATGGAGCGGGAACTACGCATAGTTTCTTGGCACACCAGCTTCCAGATATGGCAGGCAGTGTTGTATCTCCCATTATTCTTATAGTATTAATTTTTACCGTAGACTGGAGAATGGGTTTAGCATCCCTTGTTCCAATTGCTTTAGGCTTTATAACTATGAGATTCATGATGAATGCTGAAGGAAAAAAATTTCAAAAGTTATATTTTGATTCTTTAGAAGAAATGAGCTCTGAATCTGTAGAATATATACGAGGTATTCCTGTTGTAAAAACCTTTGGTCAAAGCATCTTTTCTTTTAAGCGCTTTTATAACAGCATCCTCAAATATAAAGAGATGGTTCATGCTTATACCCTGCTTTGGCAAAAGCCTATGTCGTTTTACAGTACTGTTATGCAATCGGCGGTATTCTTTTTAATACCAATGGCCATATTTCTAATAGGAAGAGGAGAGAATATCCCCCTTGTACTTGCAGATTTTGTTTTTTATATACTTGTATCCCCGATTTTTACTATGTTATTGATGAAGTCCATGCATTTTCAGCAAAATACTATGATAGCACAGCAAGCTATCGACAGACTGGATAGTCTACTTGATTATGGCAGCATGAGCTATATGAAAAATAATAAAAATATAAAAAATCATAGTTTGGAGTTTAAAAATGTAGTGTTTTCATATGAAGGCAGTCATAAGCCTGCTATTGACAAAATTAGCTTTAAATTAAACCAGGGGGAAACCATTGCATTGGTGGGGGCTTCAGGAGGAGGAAAAACCACAATTGCAAGACTGGCAGCACGTTTTTGGGATGTAGATGAAGGGGAGGTCTTAGTAGGAGGAATCAATGTTAAAGATGTTCCTAAAAAAGAACTGATGAATAATATTTCCATGGTATTTCAAAATACAAGATTATTTAAAGATTCATTAAGGGAAAATATAGTTTTTGGAAAAGAAAATGTGAAAGAGGAAGAAATAAATAAAGCCGTTGATTTTTCACAGTCAAGAGAAATTGTAGAAAATCTCCCAGAGGGACTTGATACGGTTATTGGCTCAAAAGGGACGTATCTTTCAGGAGGGGAACAGCAAAGAATTGCTATTGCAAGAGCTATTGTAAAAGATGCTCCTATTGTATTGTTAGATGAAGCTACTGCCTTTGCCGATCCAGAGAATGAGCATCTGATCCAAAAAGCTTTGAAAGAACTTAGCCGCGGTAAAACCACACTGATGATTGCCCACCGTCTTACAAGCGTACAGAATGTGGATAGGATTCTGGTTATAGAAAAGGGAAAAATTGCAGAAGAAGGAAGTCATGAGGATTTACTGAATAGGGGAGGTCTCTACAAAGCAATGTGGGAGGAATATCAAAAATCTGTAGCATGGAAAATAAGTGCTAAGGATTTAGAGTTAGGAGGTCAAAATGTTTAAATATTTTCAAAATAAATATGCTTTATCTGAAAAAGGTGCAAAGGATCTTTTTAATGCAATCGTTTGGACAATTATTATGGACATCAGCTTTATGGTTACGGTGGTTATAGGTTTTAAATTTTTAGATGAATATATGATATTACTTTTTAACCCATTAGGAAAGCCTCAAAATGGCATTATATACTATGTTGTTTTGTCTGTGGTTTTTTTTATAGTAATGTTGGTTATTGCGTATTTTCAATATAATTCAGCCTATACCAAGATTTATGAAGAAAGTGCCAGAAGAAGGGTAAGTCTGGCCGAGACGTTGCGAAAGCTTCCGTTGGCTTTTTTCGGAAAAAAGGATATTTCAGATTTAAGTTCGACTATAATGGAAGATGCTACACAAATAGAAACCCTTTTTTCACATTCAGTACCTCAGATTTATGCAGCAGTATTGACTGTTTTTGTCATGGGTGTGATGATGTTTTTTTACAATTGGAAGTTGTCTGTGGCAGTATTTTGGGTAGTTCCAGTTTCGGCATTAGTATTTTATCTGTCAAGGAAGTTTCAAAAAACCATGCATACAAGGCTTTATAATATAAAAAGAGATATTTCAGATAAAATTCAAGAGGGACTTGATTCCGCACATGAAATAAAATCCTATAACAGAGAAGCTGCTTTTTCCAATATGTTAAATTTAAAATTGGATGTTCTTGAAAAAATGATGATTAAAGGAGAACTTGTGATAGGGGCATTTGTCAATCTGTCTTATGTATTTCTAAAGCTTGGATTACCCAGTGTTGTACTGTATGGTGCATATCTTTTATCAACAGGAGAGATAAGTATATTTACTTATCTGGTATTTCTTATAGTCACTGCACGAATCTATAATCCAATTATGGATGCAATGAATAATTTTGCACTGCTTCTGTATCTGGATGTGCGAATTAATCGTATGAAAGAAATGGATAAAATGCCGAGACAGGATGGAAAGACTGAGTTCAATCCCCAAAATCATGATATAGAATTTAAGAAGGTTGATTTTTCTTATCAGGATGGTATCAAAATTTTGAATAATGTGAGCTTTACTGCAAGACAGGGTGATGTTACAGCCCTTGTAGGGCCTTCAGGAGGAGGAAAGAGCACTATTGCAAAGCTGTCTGCAAGATTTTGGGATATAGACAGAGGCACCATTGCCTTGGGTGGAGAGGATATTTCCCAGTTTGACCCTGAAACCTTATTAAAGTATTATTCTATAGTTTTCCAGGATGTTACACTTTTTAACTCAAGTGTTATGGAGAATATACGTTTAGGGAAAAAGGATGCATCAGATGAAGAGGTTATAAGAGCAGCACAGCTTGCCCAATGCCATGAGTTTATAAGTAAGCTTCCCCAGGGATATAAGACTTTAATTGGGGAAAATGGAGAAAAATTATCTGGCGGAGAACGACAGAGAATATCCATAGCTAGAGCCATTTTAAAGGATGCTCCCATTATACTGCTTGACGAAGCTACAGCATCTCTCGATGCAGAGAATGAAAGTAAAATACAAAGTGCACTTGGGGAGCTTATAAAAAATAAAACGGTTTTGATTATTGCTCACCGTATGAGAACAGTGTTAGGTGCAGATAAGATTGTGGTGATTAAAGACGGGGTCATCGCCGAGAGTGGACCACCTTTGAAATTAAAGGAAAAACAAGGGGTTTTTTCAACTATGTTAAAAACTCAATATCAGAGTAATTAGCAAGCAAATTCTAGAAAAAATATAATAGAGAGTGTGTGAAGGTATAGAAAACCAATCTAACCAGCACTTTCTCTCAAACAATTGGGGGTGAAGTTTGCTTTTATAATATTTTTAGTGGCATAATTCAACAGGCTTATGAAATTCTATATTCATCTAAGGATCTTATATATGTTCTTTTAGCCAATGTCTGAAATATTGCAGCTGCTCAGCAGTATGAAAATAGTGTTCTCCATTTTCCATCACTTGCAGATTACAGTTGAATTTTTTAACAAATTCAGATATAGTATCAAATTCGCATAATTTATCTTCTGAACCGTAGAGGATAGAAGTTGGATTATTCCAGGCAGTAACAGGGTGTTTTTTTATATAACAGTAGTAATCCCAGTAGAGAGTTTGTCCAATTGGTGTGGAAATCTCCCTTTTTATTTTTAACTCGTTTTCACTTATGTTAAACCATGTCATCATATTATTTATTATACGTTCCATGTTTAATACAGGAGATAAAAACAGGCATTGCGTAAATGGGGTATGATTATACTCCAGCAGACTAAAATATGCTCCCATACTGCAGCCAAAAAGACTTATGCTATTTGACAGGGATTTGGCATAATTCATAACAGTACCAAGATCACAAAGGCAATTTTGTACTTTACAGACATAAGGCTCATGTCTGCGATCTCCATGTTCAGGCAGGTCAAAGCTAAGTACCTGGTAACCTTTTGATAGTGCTTCTTCTGCCAATAGGACAATTACTTCATCAGCCTTATGGGACATATTACCATGTACTGCTATAAATAGTTTATCTGACTTGTCTCCCCACAAAATTGCAGGGATATTGTTTATTTTTAAAATATGTTTTATCATTTACTTTACCTCATTTTATTAGTGAAATTCTGTTATTGGGATGACAGCATCAGGAGTATGTGGATGCTCCCCAAGTATTTTTTCCATCCAGATCATATCGTACCAGGTACCAAATTTATAACCGCATTTTGTAAAATGAGCTACCTTGGTATAGCCTAAATGTTCATGGAAAGCGGTACTGCTATTGTCAAGATACATATCTTCACCAGAGGTATATGCAATACAGGCATTTAAGTTGATAATGTTTTGATGTTTAAGAATATCTTCCAAAGCAAGATACAGCTTTTTTCCAAGACCATTACCTCTGCAATTTTCCCTCAAATATATGGTGGTTTCCACCGCCCAGTTGTATGCTGCACGCTGCTTGAAAGGTGCTGCATATGCATAGCCAGTAATTTGGTCATCTTCCAAGGCAACAATATAGGGATACATTTTTAAAGTATCACTAATTCTTTGTGAAAATTCTGCAATAGATGGTATGGTATATTCAAAAGTTATAGCGGTATTTTCAACATAGGGGGCATAGATCTTCAAAATTTCTTCTGCATCATCCTCTGTGGCCATTCTGATAGAGATATCTGTATTCATATTTTGAAGCCTTCTTTCATTTCTATTTCGTTATAAGCAAATGCTACTTGAGCCTAGGAATCACTTGATGAAGATCATACCATACATTGTTGTATCTTACCACTGGTTCAGTAAAATGAATGAAAGGGTTCAGTTTATTTTTTCTTTATTTTTTTTATATTTTTAATATATTTTTGTATTTTATAATGAATATAAAATAAATATTAAGAAGGTGATTGGAATGGATGATAAGGTTTTAGAAGTAATACATGTTTCTAAAAAACGAGGCCATAAAATAGTGTTGGATGATATCAATTTTTCCATAGATAAAGGTGAAATATGTGGCTTTGTAGGGAGAAATGGTGCAGGTAAAACCACATTGATTAAAATTATAACAAGTATGTTATATGCTGATAAAGGTAAGGTTATAATCTGTGGAAAAAATCTTAAAACTGAAAGAGAGGAAGCTTTGAGAAATGTGGGGGCATTAGTAGAAACACCAATAATGTATGAATATATGACAGGAAGACAAAATTTAAATCATATATCCAGTGTAATTAAGGATGTAACAGAAGGTGACAGGGAAAATGCTATAAAACTTTCAAATTTAGGAGTGAAAATTGATGAAAAGGTAAAAAAATATTCATTAGGTATGAAACAAAGACTAGGGATTGCAGAAGCGTTAATGGGAAATGTATCATTGTTGATACTGGATGAGCCTACAAATGGACTAGATCCTGTGGGGGTTTTTGAATTTAAAAGTGTTATAAATAATCTGGCTAGAAAAAAGGGAGTAAGTATTTTTATATCTTCTCACATCTTAAGTGAAATAGAAAATATATGTACAAAGATTGTATTTATAGATAAAGGAAAAATTATAAGTGTTCAAAAGATGGATAATAGTATGAAAGCTGCTAATGAAAAAAATATATTTATAAAAACGGATTCTCCTAAAGAATCTTCAAAAGTTATTCAAAGTATACCCTATGTAAAACTATTAAAAATAGAAAACAAGGGAATTTCAATTTTAATTAATAGTGATATAAATGACATTTTTGAGATACTTAAGAAATTACATGATGCTAAGATAAGCGTACAAGGTTTCTTTGAATTAAAGCAAAATTTAGAAGATAAATTTATAAAAATGATGGGAGAGGATAGGGATGAATAGATATATATGGCAAGAATTTAAAAGAGTTATAATAAAAAAGAAAATTATCCTTATCATTATGCTTATTATTACCATAGTTTTTGGATTGAAAAGCATTTTAAAAACAAAAAGTTTAGAAACACAGATTCAAAATTATAAAATTCTTCTCAATAATCAAAAAAATGGCAGGGATAAGGCTGATAGTGAATTGAGAAAGGCAGATTTTGCAAGAGATATATTGGAAACTGAAAAAGAAATAAAAGATAAAGAAGAACAGCTAAATCAGATAAATAGCTATGATAAATCAAAATTAGATGAACAAATTCAAAAATTAGAAAAGGAGAGGGATCCCAAAAATGAATACAGGTTACTCCAATTAAGATATGAAAGAAAATATGATATAGAAAAGAGTGAGTTAATGCCAAAGGGGATGTACGCAGCTTTAGAAACTCTGATAAATTTTATACCTATTTTTATACTTAGTACCATTATACTATTATCTGATATGGTGTCAGGAGAATATTCGCCAAATACAATTAAGGCTTTGATTATCAGACCTATTTCAAGAAAAAAAGTTATAGTATCTAAATTTATTGTTTCAATAATTTTAAGTACAACTGCTATAATCACAAGTGCTGTAATATTTATAGTGGAAGCTGGAGTTCATCTGGGTTTTACAGATTATAGGTTACCCTTTGATGTAGGTGCAAAGTATATTTTAGATAAATCACTGATTTTAAGTTCAATAACTTCACAAATGAAATATGTAGGGGGAAGCAGGAAAGTAATTCCACTTTGGAGTGCAGTTGTAGAAGTATTGTTCATTGTAATAGTTATTTTGGCAGCTATTGTATCAATAATACTTTTTATATCAACAATTTGCAGAAATTCACTTGTTTCATCTATTGCAAGTTTTATAATAATTGCAGGAACAACAGTGTGGTATATATTAGGCTTTATGGGGAGCTATCTTGTATCAGCCAAGTATGGAGTATTTATAAAATTTTTGCCTATACCATATATGATTAATAGTATAGGCACCTTAAGTGGAGATATTTCTGTACAACTTACCAGCAGTATAAATATTTATTTTGTTTTTACAGTGTGTCTGGCATGGATTTTCATTGCTCTGTTTTTAAGCACTTATATTTTTGGAAAGAGAGATTTTGATTAGTTATTCAGTTCTTTGCAGAAAAAAATGATATAATTTTAAATTAGGTGATGTTTATGGAAGAAAAAATATTGATAATAGATGATGACAAAGATATAAGAGAAATGCTTGCAAATTATTTTATAAAAGAAGGGTATGTTGTACAGTCTGCATGTAATGGAGAAGATGGATTGAAGATTGTAAAATCAAAGACAGTTTCTTTAGTACTTCTGGATATAATGATGCCCAAAATGGATGGCTATACAATGCTCCTTAAACTTAGGGAATTTTCCAGTATACCTGTTATATTGCTTACCGCAAAAGGACAACAAGTAGACAAGATAAAAGGATTCATAGATGGATGTGATGATTATATAGTAAAGCCTTTTGATTTTACTGAGCTTTCATTAAGGGTTATGGCTATACTTAAAAGAACAAATATTAGTAATACATCACAGAACCATGTACTGAAAATCAAAAACATTGAAATCAATACTTTAGAACATACAGTGAAAAAGGATAATGTGGAAATAATATTAACCCCTAAGGAATATGAAATTTTATATACCTTGGCCTATAATAGAGGCAGAGTGTATTCAACTGAAATGCTTTATGAAATGATCTGGAAAGATAATTTTATGCAAAATGACAATACTGTAACTATGCATATTAAAAATTTGAGGGAAAAGCTTGGGGATAGTGTTAAACAGGGTAAGTATATAAAAACTATCTGGGGAGTAGGGTATAAAATTGAAAAGAATATTTAAACTTAGGAGTGAATTGGTTTTTTCTGCTATCATTTCATTAATTATATCACTTATACTTGTGGTTTTTTTGAAGGAATTTGTTTTAGGATTTTTTTTAAATGATTCCAAAGATACTTCAAAATATGTACATGAAGATATGATTACTAAAGTTGAACAGGATTTAAAAAATATGGATATGAATAATTCTGGTAACATACAAAAGTATATGGATGAAAAATTCAGCATGTTATACTTTATTTTTATAGTACATAAAGATGGGAGAATAATAGCTTCAAATAACAAGGAAATAAAAAGTATAGATTCACATGAAATTGTAGATGGCAAAAAGACATTTGAATTTTTGAATACACATAGAGATAACCTGGTTAAAATAACCAGATGTGATTATTTAAAAGAAGGATGCTATCTATACTATATATACATTGGCTATGGAAAATTAGAAAAGGGAAATATAGTAGGTATAATGACAATCATAGTTTTTATAATTATTTTTTTCTTGTCTATATGGAGACGTATATCCTATGTATCTAAAATAAAATCAACAGTTAGAAATATTACAGAAGGCAATTTATCCTGCCCTGTTCCATTAAAGTACAAAAATGAACTGCGGGAACTTGCTGAGGACATAAATTACATGGCTTCAAAGATTGAAAAAGAAGAAAAAAATAGAAATGAATTTTTGACTAATATAGCTCATGATTTAAGAACACCATTAACTACTATTCTTGGATACATAAATATGATTAAAAATGACAAATACGAATCAAAAGATGAACTTAACAGTTATATAAACATAGTGGATAAAAGAGGGATATATTTGAAAAATATGCTTGAGGATTTTTTTGAATACTCAAAACTCTCTTCTAAGGATATTATCCTTGAAAAAAAGAAAATTGAAGTAAATGAATTGGCACGTCAGATATTTGAGGAAGAGGAGGAGGAATTTACTGAAAAAGGTTTGAAACTTTTGCTTGATTTATCCCGAGAACCTATTCATATTGAATCAGATCCTAATTTATTTCTAAGAGCGGTGAATAATCTCCTAGTTAATGCGCTGAAGTATTCTAAAGAAAATACAATTGTTCAGTTTGGTGTTGATAAAGAAACTTTTAACAATAGGTTTTATGCAGTGCTCTGGATATCAAATATACCCTATGATTCCATCTCCCATAATGATTTAGAAAATTTTTTTGACAGATTATATAAAAAAGATTTATCAAGGCAAGAGGAAGGCAGCGGGTTGGGATTATCGATTGTTAAGAATATAATAAAGCTTCAAGGAGGTTTTGTAAAGGTATATGGGGAAGGTGATAGCTTGGTATTCAAAATATATCATCCCTGTTAGAAAAGAGCAGGCCACAAGTGGAACAGTACTTATCCTCCACTTTGAAGAAGATAGGGGTGTTATCAATGTTAGACTTTGATGCTTTTACTTTTGGGAAGAGTTTCCACATTTTTTACAAAGTGCAAGTATTTTAATAAGAAAGAGAGCATGATGCTCTCAAATTCTATTCCACATATCTAAAAACCAGTTTGCTTTCTCTTTTTTAAGACTTTTTTGTATTTTCATTATCTGATTTTTTGTCTTTATTTTTTTGAACCTTAAAAGATTGAGATTTTTTTATTTTATTACCTGCATCTTGAAATTGATTAGTTTGCTTTTTTAATCTAATAATGGCAATTATAGATATTATTATTAAAATTAGGGCTATCAAAAGTATCCACCATGGAAGTCCTGATTTATTTTCAGTCATTTGTACAATAGAACTGAAAGTAACTGGTATTTTATCATTTGCTGGATCATTAACTTCTACATTATTAATTGAAAGTGTATTGTCAATAATAGAAATTTGTTCTGATATTTTTTGTAAAGTATCCATATTGCTTAAAACTGATTGAAGTGATTTTATATTGGAATTATTATCATAAGCTAGTACATATATTCTTTTATAAAAATTCCAAGGAGATCTAATTACTTGAATTATTGTTTTATTTTTTAAAATCTCTGGTACTATATTAAGATTCTCTTTGATTTTAAATTTATTGTTTCCTAATGGAATTATGGGAATTGAGTTTTTAATTTTGTCCGGAAGATTGATATTATTAAATGAACCTATAAAAATCATATCTGTATCTTTCTGTTCTTTTGTCATTGAAGTATTGTCATTTAATATATCAAAATCAAAGGTCTCTTTAAAATTTTGTCCTATACGGCTAGCAATAATTGCCGATACATTTAAATTGTCATTATCAGTATTTTTCGAAAATGATATTAAAATTTTAGGCTGCTTATCGGTATTATATAAATTGAAATATGGAAAGTTATCTAGTGATGGCTGAATACTTGATTTTCCAGGAATTAAACGTATTTCGGAATCAGAATTTATACATGTCCATGCACTGTCATAATAATCTTTTGAACAATCTATTTTCCCTATATAGTTAT
Organism: Clostridium sp.; assembly: GCF_036781005.1. Lineage (GTDB taxonomy): Bacteria > Bacillota > Clostridia > Clostridiales > Clostridiaceae > Clostridium_B. The sequence continues at coordinate 63,344 of NZ_DAIQBT010000001.1, forward strand.
AGACTTCAATATCTACTTTTATTATTGATTTTTTTAAAGCACTATCTGGAATTTCAACTTTTAAATTGCCATCTTCTGAATTAGATTCTGACAGTTTGGAGCTATTTATAACTTTTCCGTCTATATATATAGTAATTAGAGAGTTATCTGAAAGTAGTATCTTTGAGTGTTTGAATTTTAAATTTATATAAGAACCTTTTGCGGCCTGTACACCATTAGGCTGAAAAAATGAAAAACTAGTTTTTTGATGGAATGCTCCAGCTAAATTTATGTCGGAATATCCCCAATCGGAAAATTTATATATGCCATCCTCGTTTTTGATAAATTTATTGTATTTAGTGGTTATATTGGAATCTACAGCCAGTGAGTTGCTTTTTACTTGATTTAAAAGTGCATTATTAGAAATAAAATCGGTAGCTTTACCAATTCCAGCTGAGTTTTCACCACTTATTACAGTATTGAAATAGGGAGTTTCTTTAGTTATATCTGAAATTGATAAAAATCCTTGATTTGGGGTTAATTGAGTTTTTGGTAAAATTAAACTTTTATTTTCTTTTAATTCTTTTGTTGGTGCAATGAATATAGAATTTACAGCAAATTTTTGATTTAGGTCACCTTCTGTAACATTGTAATTTATAAGAGTTCTATCTGGATATGAACCACCAATAGAAGAACTTAATTTTAAAAGATTTGAGACTAAATTATTATTCTGAGATTTAGGTAGTACAAAATTAGCTATCAAAGATTGTTTATCACTAAAATCCTCAAAATATGCAGAATAAAATTCTGAAAGTGATGGTGAATATACACTTTTATCTGAAATATATAATTTCGAATCATTATATAGAGTAACCCAGTTGCCTAGATTATCAATATCAGCACAGTCACCTATTATAGAGCGGTGATTGCTTTCAATTTTAATGGTATTTAGTTCCCCTAATTTTAATGTATTAAGGGGGATATTTATTTTCCAAAAACCATAGTATGTTTTTTGTATATTATTTATCAATTCTGTGGTAATAGGGATATCATTAACACTTAAAGACATATTTGAAAGTTCATTTATTAATGTGTTAGAAATAGCATAATGTATAATTACATAGCAGTCATCGTTTAATACAGCGTATTTAGGAATTTTAAAGAAAAATGATGATGAATTTTTAGGCATGGTAAAGTTTTGATTTTTATCAAAAAGTTGTAGACCATAGCAGTGCATGGGAGCATTGTCCTCTGCCGCAGCTAATACGTTTCCATTTAAAAGTATAAAAGAAATTAACAAACTTACTGCAATTATAAAAAGGGATTTTTTAAACACTTTTGTCCTCCTTTAAGTATTTTTATTTAAAATTGTGTTGTTTCGTTTTGATGTCAATCCATGGTGAGTTTTTTCCCAATAAAAAGGGTTTTTAATAAGCTGAAATAATGCCTTATATGCAGCAACACTCATTAATATCCAATAAATAGGGGTTAGAAGTGCATATTTAATTAATCCGTAAGAAAATGGCTGTTCTTTTTTAAGTGCACAATCCCTTATTACCCAATACATACCAATTGCATTGGTATATATAAAAATAAAGTTTCCAAAAAAAAGTTGAATTGCTGCTATATGATAAAATATTCCAGGAAATAAAGAATTTATCCATAAAGCCTTAGTAGCATACCACCATATAAGCATTAACCAAAAAAATGGATTAATAATAGGTAAGAGGGGTGTACCCAACACCATAGCTTGATAGCCTATAAAACCTTCAAACCCCAGTGATTTATAAAGTTGTATGGGGTGTCTCATATGTACAAGCCATGTCTGCATATATCCTTTTATCCATCTAGATCTTTGTCTAATCCAGTTTTTTAAATGTGAATTTGCTTCTTCCCAGGTACGAGAATCTACCACTCCAGTTTTATATCCTTTTTTAAAAAGTCTTACACCTAAATCTGCATCTTCTGTAACATTAAAGGGATCCCAGGCACCAACTTCTCTTAAAAAATCTATCTTAAAATGGTTAGATGTTCCACCAAGTGGTATAGGTGTTTTTAATTGCATAATACCAACTAAAAGAAGTTCAAACCACATACTATATTCCTGGGTAAACCATTTTGTTAGTATATTCTGATTACTATTAAAATAATTAAGTTTAGCTTGTATACATACGAATTCATCAGGTAACTTTTTATAGCAAAGATAAACTTTTTTTAATTGATCCGGTTCCGGTCTATCCTCGGCATCATATATAACAACATATTCTCCTTTTGCTCTAATTAATCCATAATTACATGCTTTTGGTTTCGTTTTAGGAGTGGAGTTTGGGACTACAATAGCTCTATAATTATTTGGTAAATTCATATCTTTTATAACATCAATAGTTTCAATATCATCTTCTTCAAGAAGTATACAAACATCTAATTTATACTGAGGATAATCAATATTCTGTATATTTTTTATTAAATCCTTGATAACTTCTGATTCCTTATAAACTGGAACGAGTATAGTGTATATGGGGAGTTCTTTTTCATCAATTTTATCTAATTCTTCCTGTGTGAATATCAATTGGGCATTTTTATTGGCACCTTTTATGATGATTAGGAGCTTTAATGCTGCCATAATCGCGTAAATAGCTTGAAAAAAAAGATTTAGTAAAAAAAATGTGCATTTATAATTCAAAACTATCATAAAAATAAGTACTGATATAATAAATATTACAACTACTCTCTGGTTGTTAGAAAAAGTTACTATGGCGGAATTTTCCGGTTGCTCGTCATACAACTCAAACACACTTTTTTCTGTTTGAGTATAGCTATAAGCTTCATCCCAAAAGTTATCTATTTCAATCATTGTAGCTAAAACTTGCTCTACAGGTTTATCTAAATATAATTGAATTTTTTTAATATCATCATCAGAAAGTATTTCACTTACTGCAAGTAGATACGAATTTTCTCTATCATTTATAATTATGGCATTATATTTAAGAGCTATTTCATAAGGTATTTTTTTTAAATTTTTAAAATTAATGTTTCTTCCTACTCTTCCTACGTTGTTTTGAGTAGCTAAGTCCCTGTATAAATCTTCTGGTGTTATGTATTTCAAAAATAAAAGTACATCACCCAATTTACCTCCACTTTTTTTTTGAAGTTCTAGTGCTTCATCAAGTTGTTCTTTTGTTATCTTGCCCTTTTCCATAAGTAATTCACCTATAGGTATTTTGGGTCTATTATCTATGGCTAAAAAATCATCCAATTGTTTTTGGGTAATGTATTTTAGGTATACAAGAATGTCACCTATACGTCCACCATTATCATTTTGATAATTCATAGCATTAATTAATTGTTTTTGATTGATTAATTTTGATTGAATTAACCTCTCTCCGAGTCTTGAAAATTTACTTGTATTTATAAAATATTCTAGATCTTTTGATGTTATAAAATTATTTTCAATTAATATATTACCAATAAGTCCACCATGTTCTTTCTGGTATTCAACAGCAAATTTTAGTTGTTCTTCAGTTATATATCCTCTGTTCAAAAGCTTAGTACCAATTTTTCCCGTACTCTCTGACATTTTATATCACCTTCTAATCAATAACTTGGAATATTTTATATCCTTCAAATTCTTTTTTTAAAGTACACCAATCAGTTCCCTGCCTATATAGGGAAGGATATTTTTTATTAAATGAATCCAATACTCCAATACCATTATCAGGATCGGGTACTATTATATATTTAATTCCATATTTGGCCGGGTAATTTAAATATTTATTAAAATTCAAATTACTACTGACAACAATATTATCGATATTTTTAATATTGAGAATAATTGCAGAAGTTAAAAATGAATCCATCATTACTTTATCATCTGGAAGTTCTTCATTTATATATTCAGATATCTGCGTACATTGTTCACTAACTACAACATAATGTTCCTCTATAGCAATAACCGGACTGGAAAGAGCTATTACAGTTGATATAGATGAAATAATTAAAAATACACATAATATGTTAAAAAACAATGGCTGTAATGTTTTTTTAAATTCTGATAATTCATATGGAATCCATGCAATACATATTGGCAAAGAGTAAGAAAAAAATCTAAGCCATCCATAAGAACTTCCTTTTATAAGCATTAGAAAATGAAAAATTATCATAGATATTATAAGTACAAATAAAATAAAAAAATCATTTTTTACTAATCTTTTAGTTGTTAACCTGGTTATGATAATTGCAAAGAATGGAGGTAAAAATGGCAGGGCTCTTTTAAGGATATACAATATAATTTCTAAATAAGAACCAGCAGGTTTAGTAAATTGGCTTTGAGTTGCATTAGAATAAACAGAATTTAAAAAATAAAAGGGGTTTCCGGTAATTGTCCAATTCAAGAATATCCATATCAATATTGTATAAAGTATAGGTGCGTATAAAACAATGGTTGTCCCTTCTGCATAATAATATTTTTCCCTTTTTAAATTATGTGGGATAAACTTTTTTTCTTTTTCATTAAAAAATATATTTATCAAAACCCCAATACCAACTGCTGCTGAAAATGGTATTGCTTCATATCTGCATAAAAAAGCTACTGCTAGAGCAAATGAAATTTTTACAATATACTCTGGTTTTCCCTTTTTCATCCACAAAGTCATATTGGTTACTATATAAATAATGGCTAGGAAAAAGGGTTCCTCGCTCATTCCATTCATTCCATAAAAAAATATGAATGGATTTGTAATATATAAAAGAATTATACATATTGAATATTTTCTCTGTATGTTGAATTTTGTAAAAGTTTTAAGTAATAGCACGGCACTAAAGCCAGCTGAAATTGAAGTTATTATTACAGCTGAAATACCTGATGAAACAATTGGTCTCCAGATTTTAGATAACGCCACAAATGGCAATTGAAGTATACTTGGCAGTGGATTCCATACAAAACCAATAGATGCAAGCCTGATAGGTTTTACATAAAGAACATAAAAAGCATTAGCAGTTCTGCTAAAAGCATCATTTAGTAATATACCTTTAAAATAACTAAAATAAATACCGGCAATAAATTCAGTTATAAATACAACTAAAAATAGTAGTAATGAAGATTTTGTTTGTAGTTTTAAAAATATACTTTTATTATAACTTTTTGCCATAGTTATTTAAAAGCTCCTTAAATTATTTCTCCATGTCCATAATCTATTTAAATTATAATTCCATAATACTGCACCTAAAATACCTCCTAAATTTGAAATGTTGTAATTGATTTTCAGTTTATAGTGTAAGGAATATAATATAACTATATTTATAATTATTCCACATGATGATATAGTAAAAAATTTTAAAATTTCTAAAATGATTTTTTCGGTTTTTTTGTCTTTCCATGTAATATTTCTATTTAAAATAAAGTTTCCAAACATAGCAATTAGTGCTGAAAGCGTTCCTGAAATACTTATATTAACTCCATAAAATATAAAAATATTATAAAATATCATATTTATAAGTACACCTAGAGAACCTATCATTGCAAATATAAATATTCTTCTATCATCTACACTATACAATACTAATCTAAATATATGTTTTAAATAGTTTATCTGTTCAATAAAGGACATTTTTGAATTTCCATAACTTCTTTTTTCAAATTTATAGGGTATTTCTTTTATTTTATTATATTTTGCCCTTACTAAAATTTCTATAAGTATTTTCCATCCTATAGGATTTAAAATAACATCATCCAATATATTTTTTTTGAATGCAAAAAATCCACTGGTGGGATCACTTATATTTTTTAATTTACTTAAAAATATTTTTCCAATAATGGATGCTGTATTTGAAATTATTTTTCTGGAAATAGTTAAACCATTTTTGTCTTCATCAGTTAAATGTCTACTTGGAATTACTATGTCCCAACCTTCTTCTACATACTTTATCATTTCTGGAAGTAATTCAGGAGGATGTTGTAAATCTCCATCCATGACAACAATTATGTCTCCCTTACTCATATTTATTCCACAAACTACAGCGGTTGACAAACTTCTTTTTCCTATTCTATGAGAATATCTTATATTTTTATGTGTAGAGTTTAAACTTTTTAAGTATTCCGGTGTATTATCTAAACTATCATCTATAAATATAATTTCGTAGTTATAAATGTTATTAAGGGCATTCTTTATTCTATCTGTTATTTTTATAACATTTATTTTCTCATTAAATGTAGGTATTATTATACTTACCATATGATCCCCCTAAAAATTATATTCCTTTATTTAATTTTATATGTTTGTACAATTATTTTTAATCTTATATTTATAGTTTATTAAAGTTATAAAATAAAAAAACAATAAAATTTATTAGTCTTAAAAACTAGTAAACTTTATTGGTGGGTTGCACTATTAGCTCCAAATTCCCAAAGTGCCCAAGTAAAAAGGAATGTTTCATTGCTCCCAACTGTAGTGGTATGTAATTGTTTAAATATTGATATATACTTAAATATTATCATGGCGTAAAAATTTTGTCAATATGTAATTTTTTGAATAAAATTACGAAATTAAAAAAGTATATTGTAGCTTCTATGTTGAACTAGGTTAAAATAATAGGGGATTATAAAGCAAAAATACTCCTGCAAATGAAAGAATGAGATAAAAGTCAGCTTCGTAGTAAGCTAGAAAAGATAGCCTTTTATCTGAACTATAAAATTCTTTCTTATGACTATCCTTAAATAACTTTTTAAATAAAGAATAAATTATCCATCCTAAAAATGATCCAATTGTATTCATCATTAAATCATCTATATCAGTAGAACGCATATTCAAAAGTTGGCTTAATTCAATTATCAATGAAAAAAGTAATGCTGTACCTATTACTTTTCTAGGTGATTTGAATTGTCTCCAGATAAATGGTAGTAAAAAACCAAGAGGCATGAACATTATGATATTTGCCAAATGAGTTGCAATACCTCCAGAAATAGAACTAAATGGCAGCAAATTAAGTTTAGTTAATATATAAATGGTTTCATGTAATTTGGTATAATGTGTAAATTCATAATTAGTTCCAATACCAGTACAAATAAATACAAGGATTATATATATGTAAAAAATATAGACCCATACAAAATGGCTTAAACCATACCTGTGGCCATTTTTATGTTCTTTTTTAATCATAATTATTTGAAATATAACACAAAAGAATATAACACATAGGTACTCATAACTTTATAGCTATAGTAAACATAATAATTTCATCTCCAATTAGTATGATTTTTAGTCTTACAGTATATATAACGATTTTAAAATATAAATTACTTCATAGTATGTGAAACAAGGGTATTTTACCATTTTAAATAAATACCCTTCTTAAAGTCTATTTCAATACATACTGGGCTAGTACACTTTGAAGCTCATATATATTTAGACTTTTATTGAATTGTTTTTCTATAGGTAGCTGGGTTCCTGAGATCCAAATTTTTAGTTCTGCATCTAAATCAAAATTTCCCGATGTTTCTATGCTGAAGTGAGTAATGTTTTTATATGGAATTGAATGGTATTCTGTTTTCTTACCAGTAACTCCTTGTTTATCCACTAATATAAGTCTTTTATCTGTAAAGATAAACATATCACGAATTAATTTATATGCTTTTTCAACATTTTCTGAAGAGGTCAATATATTATCAAAATCTTTTTGTACCTGATTTATATTTACTTCAGAGGCATTTCCCATTATACCGTCAAATAATCCCATTTAATTTTCCTCCAATTAATTATAATATTATGATTAAACTTAATTATATAGGATAAAAGGTTAATGGTCAAAATATACCTTTTTTAAACTTTAAAAAGTGAAAATAAATATTGTCTAAAGATATGTTTTTTAATAAATATGGCTTCTTTATATATAATTTTAATTTATAAGGGAACAATATATTTGTAAAAAAGTTTAAGGAGGGAATTTTTATGACAGCTGGCGAAAAACAATTGGATTCCGGTAATTTAAAAGTATTAAAGGATCAAATTGGATATGAAGCACTGATGAATAGGAAATTTAATGATTATTCGGGAAAGTGCGGCGATATTCAAATAAAGAACTTGTGCAATGAAGCTGCCCAGGTTCACAGACAAAATTTTGTTTCTTTAAAAACATACTTGGATTCACATCAATAAAAGAGAGGAGAATTAGAATTATGGATGAAAAGGAGCTTATGCAAGACCTTTTGACAAGTGAAAAACAGGTCATTTCAGCCTATAGTACAGGAATAACGGAAACTTCCTGTGTCAATTTAAGAAATACCCTGGTAAACAATTTTAAGAATGCCCAGGATGTTCAATATAAAATTTTTGACACTATGAGACAAAAAGGATGGTATCCTACAAAGGATGCTCAGACATCAGAAGTACAACAATTAAAGGATCAGTCCAATCAAATCATGAGTTCATTAAAATAAGGAATATAAGGAGTATGTATTTTTTAGATACATACTCCTTATATTTTTTAGTATAGGTGAGTTTAAGAATTATTTCACAAACATAATAAATATTGTAGAAACCGCTCCAAAAATTTTGGATTTATCGTATAATGTTAATAAGATGACAGCATATTATGATAAAAAATGTCTTCAATTATATAATACATAGAGGAAGGGAAGGGTGTTTATGCCTTATATAGGTTCAAGAGTTACAATGGAACTTTCAAAAGAGAAAAAGGAAGAACTGAAGAAAAAAATGGGAGAAATTATTGCTAAAATTCCAGGAAAATCTGAAGAGTGGCTTATGATAAGTTTTGATGATAATAAAACTATTTATTTCAGAGGAAAAGAAATGGATAAGGCAGCTTTTGTGCAGGTTAAGATATTTGGAACTACTGAAAGAGAATATAAAAGCAAAGTTACCCAATTGATATGTGATCTTTATGAAAAAGAGCTCCATATACCTGGAGACAGCATATATATAACTTTTAGTGAAGTGAAGGATTGGGGCTTTAACGGTAAAATGTTCTAAATGATTTAGGTATGGTAATAGTTTAAGGAGGATTATTTATGGAAGATAAAAAACAAGATGAGCTTGAAGAGTTAAGTAATGAAGTGGACATAATACTCTCATACAAAGATGTCATATCCAAAGAGGAAATAAATAATTTTGTAAATAAATTCTCCTTATTATCTGAATATGATATAAGAGAAAAGATAAGTGAGTTAACGGGGAATAATATATATATACAGGAATTTAATAATAAAGTTATAAAAGAAGAAAGTGAAAATATAGAAAAAATAAAGGACGTGGAAAAAGAGAATACAGAGTCAGTATATACTATCTCTGAAGAGCTTTCAGAGGAAAAAATGTGCAAGGATAAACCCTTGAATAACCAGGAGAAAGTATTTGACATAAATAATATTCCAGAAGTTTCCTTTATAAGAGCTGAAGTGAAGTATGGCCAGCTTTCCCTAGAGTGGGGATGGCCCCGAGGCATAGAAAAAGTAATGCTGTGCTATAGAATGGATAAGTTTCCCTTAAACTCAAGAGATTCCTCCTGTTGTCGTATTTTGATGGAGAGAAAAGGCAGTTCCACTATAGGAGATTATACCATGGAAAAGGTGCTGGAGAGAAATTACTATTTTTCTATTTATACCTTAGTAGAACAAGGGGAAAAAGTTATATTTTCTCAAGGACAAAGAAGACTTGTGGTAAATAAAATACCAGAGGAAATATTCTACGAAATAAAAATAAAAAGAAATATTTTAGGAAAATTAAAAACTGCAGAATTAGTTTTATCCACAGATAAAAAAGAAATAAATATTCCACCTCTTGTGCTGGTGGGAAGAGTGGGAAATATGCCTCTTCAAAAATCCCAGGGAGAAAGTCTTGTTACCACGGATTATGAAACTCTTACCAAGGATGAAAACTTGTTTTTTTCTATACCTGCTGGTAGTATAGGGAGAAATATGTATGTGAAATTGTTTTTTATGGAGGATGAAAATAGCAAAAGGTATAGAATAATATCTCCTGCAAAGGATAAACTGTATTTTAAATAATTTTAGATATGGCTGCATACCAAGGAGGATTTAGCATGAAGTTTAATTTAAAAAAGAAATATTATTATATATGTCCCTATTGTTTTTCAAAGCATAATTTAAGTGATGTGAATTTTATGTGCAAAAATGATCCCGATATATGTAAAAATGCAAGAGAAGGTATCCTGTTAAAACCGGATATGGGAGAAAGTAAAAATGAAATAGTAGATTCTATGATCTGCAATGAATGTGGGGAGAGAACTCATGTGAAAATATGTCCAACCTGTAAGGAAGAATTGCCCTTTGCTATAGGACAATATGATGATTTGGTGTTTGCTGTAATTGGGGCAAAAGAGGCAGGAAAAAGTCATTATATAGCAGTTTTAATAAATAAAATAATGAATGAAATAGGGTCTGCCTTTAATTGCAGTCTCTCTGCGGTAAATGATGCCACCATAAACAGATACAGAAATGATTTTTATAATCCCGTTTTTAAAAGAAATGAGCTTATAAGGGTAACTCGTTCAGCTAAAACAGATTCTTCTGTAAAACAGCCTCTCATATACAATCTTACATTTAAGGAACAGGGAATTATAGGGAAATTTTTTAAAAGCAGAAGAATAAGTAATGTAGTTACCATTGCTTTTTTTGATACTGCAGGTGAGGATTTGGATTCTGAAGATACCATGAAAACTGAAAATAGGTATATATATAATTCCTCTGGTATAATATTTCTTCTTGATCCGCTGCAATTAGAAAATGTAAGGGAAAGACTGCCGGAGGGAACAGCCCTTCCAGAGGAAAATACAAAAATAGAAGATTTGCTCTCAAGAACTGCAAATTTAATCAGAAAGGCAAATGGCATAAAAGTGAATAAGCTTATAGACATACCCGTGGCTGTGGCTTTTTCAAAAATGGATGCAGTGGAATCTTTAATAGACCCTTCAAGCAGTATAAATTATCCAAGTAAACACATAAGCAAGGCCTGTTTTGACTTATCAGATTTTGAAGATATGAATGGAACTATGGAATCCTTGGTGAGAAGTTGGGGAGGGGAAAACTTTGCAGAGCAGTTAAGTTTGAATTTTAAAGAATATGGATATTTTGGGTTAACTGCCCTTGGGTGTGACTCCAGGGATGGAAAAATAACAAAATTAAGACCTCACAGGGTAGAAGATCCATTTTTGTGGCTTTTGTATAAATATAAACTGATAAGGGGAGAAAAGAGGAAGTGATATGAGTTATGGCAATTAAACAACTTTTTTATACTTCATGCAAAAGAGGGCTGTCTTCTGGTATGGGCTTTCAAACATACTCTATGTCAGAGGGTATTACAGAGGAAGAGAGAAAAGAAATTGAAAGCTATTGTGTATATGTACCTCCAGACAACCTACCTACACTGCCTTCTCAGGATGAAATAGATAAATTGTTTCCACTGTCTTTTTCCTATTTCAGACTGAAAAATAATAAATACTGTATATGCAGCAGCAAATATATAGGCAAGGATTATTCGGGAAGATACGGAAATTATTTTTGTCATGTACTCATATCCGAAAAACCCTGGGATTTTTACCCTATAGAACTTTATGGTTCTCCTGTTTTTAGAACACATCTTACAAAGGAAGAACAAAATAGAGAAAAAACCCGCTATCTTCCAGAACTTGAAGAAATATCAGTAGGCAATATAGTTAATTTTGATACCATAAGTGAATTTCTTAAAAAGGAAATAGTAGATAAAAAAAGGAAATTTTTTATACAGCTTATGGAATCCCTTCTAGATTATAGTGAAAGTAAAAAAACAATAATATGTTGTGACCAAAAAGGTAATATGCCCTTTTGGATTGGAGCGGTTTTAATGTGTATACCTCAAAAATTGGCCAGCCAGTTCAGCTTTACCACTTATTCTTACAATCCCCAGGACTTAAACTATATAATTTGTGGTGTAGACAAAAATGGAAGTAAATTTAATTTTAAAGAAGGACAAAAATCCTATAGATACTCTATCCATGATTTCTCAGAAGAGATTAAAGAGGTCAGTGGCAGTAGCAGTAGTTTTATAAAATTGGCTGAAGTAGGGTATACGGTGTCTAAGGAAATATTCATGCCCTTTATAGATTTTATAAGTGAGTTTGAATATAATTTTTTGGACAAGAATATAGATAATTCTGTAAGTTTGTACAATATGGTAAAAAAAGGGGTACAGAGATCAAGTATTGAAAATATTAAAAAGGCATTGAGTTTTGCAATTGGATATAAATCTAAAAAAGCTTACGATGAAATCTTTAAATTGCTTGATCCAAACCTGGATAAGATAAGCACCCAGGTGGACTTAGAACTTTTGGAGATAATAACAAAATTTCTATTCAAAGCTGGGCAGGAAGTAGGCAATAGGAAGTATATAACAAAAACTTATGAATTCTTTTTTAATTCTGTTCATTATCTTCTGGTAGATGTTGAAGAGATTCCCCAGCAGGATATAATAGATTTATATGATAGAATAAGAACAGTTTATAATGTAGAACAGTTTACGAGAGCTTCACTTAATATAGATAGAATAAAAGATATTGAAATCTATGTCCGGGGAGGAAAGGTGAGACATGCAAAGTTCTATTTCAATACTCTGGTAAGGGATATAATTGTGTTTAATGATAAAGCTGATGGCAAAAACAGAAAAGTTCTATTTGGCATGGAAGGGGAAAACAAGAATACAACTATTTTATTTAACAAGTGTCTTGAAATTTTAATAAAGTCCCCAGAAGATATTTTAGATATACTAAATTCCTTTAAAAGAGATTATGAATACTTTGCAAGGATAATTTTAAAAACCTATTATATAGGCAGTTATTCTAAAAGGCTTCAGGAAATTGGAGAGACTTTGGCAAATTTTATTATAGAAGAAGGGGATAAAGACAGCAGGTGGAAGAGCCAAATATATAATGAAATAAATAAATTAAAGGGCTCGGAAAGCTTTTTGTTTTCCATATATGTTTTTGAACTAAAAGAAAAAGTTGGTGAAGAAAATTTCTTTATAGATTACTGTGAGGAGGTATTTTATTTTTTCCAAGATTACAGGAAGAAAAAATTTTCAAAATGTCTTCAATTATATCTAAGCAGTAAGGATATTTCCCAGGAAGAATATAAGGAGATCATAGATTATATAGAGAAAAATTCTTTAATAAGCCTTATACATAAAAATGTACTTGAAAAACTTTTTACAAGTTTTGAAGAAAAAATTGGTATAGAACAGGGGGAGGAAGAATTTTATATTATAGAAAAGGCTGTATACATAAAAAAACAGTTTAAAATAAAGACTCCTCTTCACATATCAGAATTGCTGTATATAGGAAATAAAATTCAAAATTCCAAAGAGCAAAATAAAACTGCATTACTTAAAGAAATTAAAGTAGATTTTTCTCGCATGGATGAATGTGCCTATGAAAAATATTTAAGGTGGCTTCTATCTGGTATATGTGTATTCCTTAAAAATCCAGAAGAACATTTTAAAGTTAAAAAAATATTATTCTGTGAGGTGCATGCCAGTATTTTTTACAATGTATATATAGATACCCTGGAAGATATCATGTTTACCAAAAGGTATAAAGATGTGCTAAAGATTTATGGTATAGAAGGGTATAACCTGTTTTTAGATTTTATAATATGTACATTTAAAAATTTGGAGGATATGGAGGAAAACATAGCAGGGGTTTTAGATGATAGAATTATAAATATTCTTTCGAAAATTTCTGAAAGAAAATTAAAAGAGTATGATAGTTGCTTTAAAGAAAAGGTAAAAAAACTTGTACAGGTTGAACAAATTATCACAAAATGGCAGTATATTATAATCAAAGTACAGGAAAAGAATAAAAACAAAAGCCGGTTTAATTTTTTTAAAAGACAATAGGAATAATATTAATTAACTGCCAGGAGGTGATTTTTAAGAGATATGCTTGATTTTATTTCATTGGTATTTTTAGGTACAGCAGGTATAATTGCAGGGATGGTTTGTGGATTTTTTAAATGTGCCTTAAGCTATTTTAAAGCTTTTGAATATAGTTTTAGTAGAAAGTATTCCCTTAATACCAAGGCAAAATTCGGGGAACCTGCACAAGAAAAATATTTTTTCAGGAAACAATATGAGGATTTGTCAAATACTTATGAAAGTGCAAAATCTATTAACAGCGGTAATATTTTAATGTTAAAAAACAGACTTAATACAAAATCCTATTTTACCTATTACAAGTTAAAAACTTGTGAAAAAGTAATATATGTATTAGGTAATTTAATAAATGCAATCTGTGTTTCAATACATTTTTTAATAATAACGATTATAAGCAGTCCTATTTATGTGTTCTATTTTATAGTGTTTTGTGGTGAAAAGTTCAAATTTAAAAGAGGAAAAATAAGAGGGATATGTCCAAGTTGTCTTTCTCAATTTAATATACCCCACTATATATGTCCAAACTGTGGAAGAATTCATAAAATGCTCATTCCAGGGCCCTATGGTATAATAAAGAGAAGGTGTAAATGTAAAGAAGTAATTCCCTGTACCAATTTTGGGGGAAGGTATAAATTGAAGGCCCTTTGCCCTGTATGCGGAGAAGATATTGAAAGCAGAGAGTCTTCTCCACTGTGTATACCTGTGGTAGGGGCTGAATCTTCCGGGAAAACTTCCTTTGTATATTCTGCCATAAATACCTTAATGGATCATATTTCAAAGGAAAAAAATTGGAGCATATCATTTCTAAATGAAAGCTTTAAGTATACCCTCTTGAAAGATTTAGAATCTTTTAAGAGAGGTATTCCACCTAAAAAAACCTATAGCAATCAACTGAAGGTATATAATATTTTTATAAATTCACCTAAATTTTCAAGTGAAAAACTTCTATACCTTTATGATATTGGAGGGGAATATTTTAATTCAAAAGCCAATATAAGGACACAAAAACATTATAGGTATACTGAAGGGATGATTTTTGTCATAGATCCTCTTGGTATGGTGGGTACACAAAAATATATTTTGGGGAATGTATTTTTAAAGGACAGCATAAAGCATATAAATGTACATGATATTATAGATCGTTTTATACTGGCATTTAGGGAAATTAATGAAATTGAACCTAAAAAACTCATACCCATACCTTGTGCCATTATAATAAATAAAATGGATTTGTTTGGGTATAATGGACCTATAGAAGATTTCTTGCGGGAGATGGGGGAGGATGCCATAATAAAGAAGTTTGAATATAACTTTAAAAGGTATAAATTCTTTTCCAGCAGTCTGCTTCAATATGAAAAAACTGCAGCAGCAGGGGTTGTAAAGTGGATTTTAAGTGAGATAAATAGTGAGCTTAAATAAGGAGTGTATTATTGTGAATAACAAGACTAAATGGATTTTAGTTGTAATTTTAATATACGTACTTCAGATGGCTTGTATTCCTTTTTCAGGTGTTCTGGCAGCACAATGGGGAACAGGTATGGATGTTATCTTTGTACTGGATTCCAGTGGTTCCATGGCAGAAAGTGACCCTGAAAAAATAAGGGAAGAAGCTATAAAGATGTTTCTTGATATGGGTCAGATTGAAGGCAACAAGGCAGGGCTTGTTGCTTATTCGGATAGCATAGTAAGAGAACATAATTTAGACAGTATAAATTCAACGGAAGATAGAGATAGAATAAAGAGCATGGCCTCTGATATTTCTCTGGGGCAAAAAACAGATACGGGGTTGGGACTTTTAGAAGGGGTAAAATTAATGGAAAGTGGACATGAAGCTGGAAACAATCCTGTTATAATTTTATTATCAGATGGAAAAAATGATCCCCAAAGGAGTCAGGAACAGTCTTTAGGTGATTTGAAAAATGCCCTTGGAATCTGTAAAAGTAAAGGTTATCCTGTATATACCATAGGACTTAATTATAATGGAACTGTAGATAAAACACAGCTTGGTGACATATCAAGTTCCACTGGAGGTAAAAATTACATAACAAATACTGCTGCGGATCTTCCTGCAATTCTTAGGGATATATATGCAGATAATTCAAAGCTGAAGGTTCAAGAGGGA
The DNA here is from genome assembly GCF_036781005.1 of Clostridium sp. Taxonomy (GTDB): domain Bacteria; phylum Bacillota; class Clostridia; order Clostridiales; family Clostridiaceae; genus Clostridium_B. The sequence continues at coordinate 79,376 of NZ_DAIQBT010000001.1, forward strand.
GGTACTATTAAAGCTAATGGAGATTTTCAGGAATTTAAGGTGAATATACCAAACTCAAATGTGCTTGAGGCAAATATTTCAATGCTTTCAAGTGCTCCTGTGGAAGTAAAACTTTTAGATCCTTCAGGAAGTGAGGTTTCCATACCTTCTAAAAATGCCCTTTTTACTTCATCTTCAAAATATTCAATGCTTAAGATTCTAAATCCTGTAAAGGGTCAGTGGACAGTTAAGGTTAAAGGAGTAAGTGGAAGTGACATAAAAGTAAGTTATATATTTAACTATGATATTCAACTAAAGGCAACTTTTACTCCCAAAAATCCAACTAAGGGAGACAAAGTGAAAGTTGAAGCTTATTTTACCAGTAACGGGGATAGGGTTAAGGATAATGAACTCTATAAAAATGTAAATGCAAAACTTATTGTTGAAAATTTAAAGGATAACTCCACCAAGGAAATACCCCTCACTCAAGAAGAAAATTTATTTAAAGGTGAGTACTCTTATCTGGAAGAGGGAAAATACAAGCTTAAAGTAAAAGTAGATGGAGATAGTTTTTATAGAGAAAGCAATACATTGGTTATAGGAGAAAATACTGAAGATAAGGCAGCGGCATCTGAGAACGGGTCAAAATCCTTTATTAAAAATCCCATAACTTTAACTGTAATTGGAATTATACTGGCTGTTATTTGTGCCTATATAATTATTATGGCGGTAAGAAAGAAACGTATCAGTGGATTTGGTCGTATAGAATTAAATATAAAAGATGAAAATACAGGGGAAGCTTTATCTCCCCAGTTTAGAAATTTAGATAGCTACAGAGGAAGCTTTACTTTGTTTGATGTACTTGGACTTAAAGAGGAATATTCAGAAACTGAATCCATAAAATTTGTATTTAGAAATGATGACAGCCTGGAGGTGATTAATAAATCACAGTGCAGCCTTCAAAGGTCTGGAAAAGTACTTGAAAACAGCCAAAAGGTAACACTTTATAATGGAAATAAAATAAAAGTGTTTTTAAATAAGGTTCCAAAGAGCATATTGGTGGAATTTCACGCAAAATAGGTATAGGAAAGGAAGATAGATTATGAACAGCAGAATTAGAGAACACCTTCAAGACCTTGAAGTAAGCAGGGGCGGAGGGATTATAAGTGATAAAATAAGAATAGAGACCATACCAAACCCTATGCTTATAATAGGACTTGGTGGAACAGGCATAGATGCAATGCTCAGATTGAAATACCAAATCAACAAGAGATTTATTCTGGAGGAGGATACCCTTTCAAACACAAGAAAGGATAAACCTAAAAAAGTAGAATTTTTAGGTTTTGAAACCAATCAGGGAGAAAAGAATAAAAGATACCCTGGAAATGGAGGGGTGGGTCTTGACCCTCAAAGTGAACTGGTCATGTTGTCAAATGCAGAAATAAGGTCTATTTTAAAAGATCGTAAAATATTGGATGACTGTATAAAGGAGTGGTTGTCACCGGAGTTGTCCTCTGAAAGTGGTACGGATGGTGCCGGAGGAGTAAGACAGATAGGAAGACTTTTGTTGTTTACAAAAATCAACGAAATTGTGGACTGTATTGAAAAGAAGATAAGATTGCTGCAGGAAGATAAGGAAGAAACTCTTCATGTATTTATACTTTCTGGCCTTTCCGGGGGAACAGGAAGCGGTACTTTTATAGATATAGCCTATATAGTAAGGGGAATAATGAACAATATATATGGCTCAAAGGGTGATGACAAGGTTAATATAATGGGGTATTTATTTACACCGGATGTAAATCTGTCAAGATCTGCGGATAATCAGTCAGCACAATCTTACATAATAAAAAATGGCTTTGCGGCACTTAAAGAACTAGATTATCTTATGGGTATGGGGGATAGACATGAGAGATTTACACAAAAATATAGAAACAGACTTACAGTGGATTCACCAATGCCCCCTTTTAATCTGTGTCATCTGATTTCTGCTACCAATATAGATGGAAGACCTATGAGTAATGGCTATGACTACTGTATGAATGTAACAGCAGAAAATATTGTAAACTTTATGTCCAGTGAAGTAAGGGAATCTGGCGGTGTGTTTGCCATACAGGATTATATAAGCAATTTAAAACAAAATACAGACAATATGGCAAAACCCTATATGGCAAACTACAAATATGTAATTATAGGAGCAGCTTCTGCAGTACTCCCTCTGGAGGAGATAACCACCTATATTGCCTATAAGCTTTTTGAAAAGATGCAGTATATGTTTAATAATGTTCCAGAGGAAAATGAAGTGGATAAGTTTATAAGAAGGCTTAAACTGGATGAGGACGCAGTGACGGAAAGATTCGAGGAACAGCTTCAAAACAGAAAGCCTATAACAGGATATAAGGATAGGGAAAAATATAACTACAGCAATGTAATAAAAAAACAGTCAGTTAATATTGACGAGGAAATGAAAGAATATTTAAGAGACTGTATAAATGAATACAATAAGGTGAAAACTCAATATCCAGGTCATATTGAAAAAGAAGCAAGACAATTGGTGGATGGAATTTTTAAAGATCCAAAGAGAGGACCTTTTTATGCTTCCAGAATATTATTTTCCAAGAGCTTTTGTGTTATAAAGACACTGGAAGTTCAAATCACATCGCTGAAGGAAAGACTATCTAATATATCAAGAGAGATAAAGCTTAAAAAAGAACTTTCAGAAGATAGGTTTCTGCAAGCTAAAAAGGCAATTTTATTCACCAAAGAGGGAAGAAAAAATGACTTTATAGAAGCAAAAAGCGAGGAATATATATTAAAGGCAGAAGAAGAAAAAGTTATAAGAATGATAGAGTTCTATGAAAAAGTAATTGAAAATTTAAGTCAGTTAAACCACAAGATATACAAAGTGTATACGGATATATTAAATGAATTAAATAAAATATTCAAAGAAGATGGAGATATATTGGCAAAAGGGGAAGAAATAGAAGGAGCCCTTGGAAGAACTTATTCCTGGACGGTGGTTAAGGTTCCGGATCTGACAGACTATATAGACAGGGTTGTAAATAAAGAAACTGCAGATGAACTTGTCAGAAGATTTTCCTACAAACTTTTGGAAGAGTCCCAAAAATGGCTGGATGAAGTTCACATAGATGTGGTGGGATCAATTTCAAATTTTGTCTCTGAAGAATATGGAGAAGTGATAACCCAGTCTATGGAAGAGTTTTTATCTCTTCAATATGGGGAGGATAAATCCATTATAAGCATAATAAAGGATAACATAGCACCAAAACTTGATAAGGATGCAGTTCCCATTTTCCACATAAGCAACATGGAAGCTGTAAATTTTCCTACATGGAGTATGGTTTCAGTACCTACAAATGCCAAAAAGATCCTGGAAGGAATCAAAGAATACAAGAGAAATTCCCACAAAGGTGACTCTATTAACATTAAAGAAAGTACTGTAACCAACAGGATATTCTGGTTGAACACCAAAAATGGAGTACCCCTTTATTCCTATGCTCCTATAAAGCACTATGAACAAATATATGAAAAAACCTTGTTTGAAAGGGATGGAATAGGAAGACATCTGTATCAAAGTGAAAGCAGGAACTGGATATACCTTCCATCACCTATTCCTGAGGAGTCTTGGGGTACAACTTATGTAAATGAAAGGGTAAAGGACTATAACGAAGAGGTACGGGAACTCTTTAAAAGGGGATTGGAACTTGGATGTGTAATAGATAGTGGAAAGGGAAGCAATGAAAGATACAAATGTATTATTACAGAGAATTCTAATATAGATGAGTTTATGAAAGGGTATAGTATTTACCAGGAAGCGGATACGCCAAATGTAGGAGAAATAAAAAGGGCTATAGCAGATATTGAAAAACTTTTGAAAGAGGGAATTACTCCAGTTGAAAATCATGATATGCAAAAGTATTATATATTTGAAAGTAGTGATGAAGAAAAAGCACAGAGTAATCTTATAAGAACCCCAGAACTTACAAGACTTCTATTACAGGAAGTAGAAAAATATGAAGCAATTATGGATAAAAAAGAAGAGCTTGAAGGTATTATAGAAGGTTTAAGTAAAGTGCAGAAAGATAGGGACAATTTTTTAAGGGCACTTTACACAGATACCATAGTAAAAAAAGGAGTATTTTATATTTACAATGGAGGAGAAGACAGCAAAGTAAGCATAGAACCCTTTATAAATACTTTAAAAGAGAAAGAATATCAGCATGAGGCCTTATTTAAAAAGTATGCTTCACTAGATGAAAGGGATAAGGTAATTATAGATGTAACCTCTGATAGAAGGCTGGAGAATCTTTCTATGGAGGAAGGTACAAAAACCCTTATTTTAAATATAGATGCTCTCCTTGAAAATTTTAAAGATTGTATAGAGGAACTTGATATAAGAAGGTACCAATTGGTAAATGGAGATGAACTTTTTACCTTCTACAATGAGATGCTTCCAAGACTGAAGGAAGTAAGAAAACAGCTTGAACAATAATTTTGAGGGTAAGGTAAGTCCTTGCCTTCTATTTCCCCGGGAGGAATTTTTATGGAACATATATTGGAAAATTTCAAGGAGGAATATGATTCAATAATTCAAAAAAGAGTTTATGGCAACAAGGGCAGCAGAAGTGCAAATAACCCCATAATTTTTGTGCTTTTAGGAAAAGAAGCAAAAGAAGCATATGAACATATAAAAAACAGTACAACAAAGAAGTGGGATAATGGAGAAGGTATACTCTTTATAAATATTACAGAAGACAGTATAGAGGATAGAGACAATTCTTTTAATTTTCAGTTTCAATTTGAGTTTAAAGATAAAAAGTGCTTAAGAAAAAATATAAAGGAAAAATTCTGTAGTGACAAGAAAAGTTTAGAGAGTCTAAATAAAAAGATAACTCTTGCAAGAGACAAAATATTATCTAGTGGAAGTTTGTTTAATTCTTTTGAAAATATAAGTATTTCTGTAATTACTGCTTCTTGTGATCCTTTTAATGTGATCCTTCCTGAAATAACCCTTCTTATAAGAAAAAAAATGTTGGAGGTATTTAAGACAGGTACTTTGGATCTTTATGTCCTTATAAAAGAAAAGAATATGGAAGATGAGTTCTTCTCAAAAGCAGTTTCAGTAAGTTTTTTCAGGGAAATAGAATATATGCAGAGGGAAGATTTTACTTTTAATGAAAAGATAGATATGTATGGAGAGGGTAGGGATCTTTTTGTAAATTTTAATGGGGCGGTATTTTATATGACCTATGTGTTGGAGGAAAAAAATGAAAAGGGCATAATACCTGAAGATTCCATGAAAAACAATTATGAAATAATATCCTGCTTGAGTTTTATAAAAAATAGAAATTCAGCTTTAGAAAGTTATACCCACTCTGAAAATCAACGCTATGATAATACGAGATTCAAGGCAAATATATTAAGAGAGGGTTCTTTAAACAGATATATTACTGCGGGACTTTCTAAAATTGAAAGACCGGGAGGTGTTATCTGTATAACGGTACTTAAGTCTTTACAGGAGAGAGTTGTGGAGAAATTAAAGGAGTTATCCATAAAGAAAGTGGATTTTATAACTGAAATATTAAAAATAGATGAGGTAGGGTTAAACTCAAAAGTTTGCCGTATTTTACCTGAAAACATATCTATTAGGGATATGGAAGGTATTATGATATCACCTGTTTTAAAGGTAGAGGGATTAACTTTTAAGCAAATTGAATATAAGTTATACGGGGATAGATGTAAAAATTTTTTTCGGGAAAACTTTATAGTACCTTCTAAAAATGCTTTGAAAGCTTTAAATATTGAAGAACAGGTTAAGTCTTTGGTAAGGGAACACATAATAGATAACACCAAGCTTGGAATATACTGTGCTTTTAATTGGACAGGACAAGAAAGCGGGTTGTTAAAACATATAAGAGATAGGATAAATTCCATAGGTATAATGATAAATAATGTAGAAAATGAATTGGATAGTTTCTATGAATCAAGGTTTGTAGAAGGCTTCAGCCTTAAAAATATTTTTGTAAGAGGCAAAAGTATAAAAGAAGCCAAAATAAAAATATTTGAACATATATATGAAAGTAAGCTTGAGATTTTAAGGCTTCATATTTCAAAGAGTATAATAAAACAATATGAAAATGTTTTATTAAAAATCCATGGTGATATTTTACAACAGGTAGAAGACCTTGATTATATAGGAGAAACCGTTGAAGGCTATGAACACAGCATAATAAAAAGTGAACATGACTATGCCCTGCAAAATATAAAAGTTTATTATAAAAATGTGGTAAATAATATTTTAGATAATCTTGAAAAAAATTATGGTGAAGGTTTTTATCTGGAAGATAAATATATGGGAAATATTTCAGTGTTATTAAGGGAAGGAAAGGAAAAGGTACTTGAAAAAATTATACTTTTTTGCAGAAAGCACATTTTAACACAACCTGAATTTAACCTGTCTTTTGAAGAGGAGTTTAATGAAAGAGCAAATGTAAATGTCTCTGACTATAATTCAAAGGTACTGTCCAGAGAGGAACTTTACCGCAGACTTTACAATATACTTGAGGATAATTCTGCACTTAAAAGCCATATTATGAATTATGATGTAAAAGGGTACCAGGAAAAATATTTTTTTGGAGATTACAGCAGTGATTTTATAAAGTATGCTTTTGATTTTGACAGAAAGACAAGAAATTATAAAATAGGATATATAAACGAAATAAAAAGCAGTGGTATTGAAAAGTTGAATTTAATGGGAGGTTTTGGTGCAAAGGATATTATATATATAATATCTTCTGTGGAATTTTATAATTACTGTATAGAAAATGGATATATGCTTCATGGTATAGATGCAGAGTTATTGCCTCCTATCAGTTTTTGAAACGCCTAAAGGAAGGTGAGGGTTATGAGGATAGTTGAACTTTTAGATGATGAGGATGAAATATACAATATACAATGGGAACTGGACAAGGATAAATTTACTATAAGATGGAGCTGGCCTGAAAATATTGACTTAGTTTATATAGTAAAAACAAAGGTTCAGGGTAACTTATCCTTGCAGGATATAAGTGAAAACAATGCCAAACTGTATACCAGAGAAGAATACAGGGAATTTAACGGATATTTTCAATCTGTACAGGGAATAAGCCAATATACATATTATATATTTCCTGCAGTGGAAAAAGAAAATGAAATTTTGCTTTTAAGTCAGCAAAACGAAAAAAATAAAGTATTTATAAATACGGGAAAACCTGAAATATACTATGAAATAAAACAGTTAAAGCCATTTAGAAATTTTTTTTCAAAGGAAAAAGTTCTAAGAATTATTATAGATTCAGAGGTGGATTTAAATAAAGATGTGTTGTGCTATGTAAAAAAAGCCAATTCCTATCCTCTTAACAGGGAAGATGGCATAGCTTTTGATTTTATTGATAATATTTCTGCAGGAAAGAATGTGATGCCGGAGATAAGAGTGAGAAAGAATGAATATGTAAAAGTTTTTATAAAGGATATAAATAAATATGGCAGTGCTTATACTTTAAAAGAAAGGTAAAGATGCTTTGAGTTTAGTTATCTTTCTTAGGAAAGGAGTAGAATCTATGGGCTTTCTAAGTTTTTTTTCTGAAAACAGAAAAAAACAAAATAAGGAGTATATAAAGGCAACCTATGAAAAGGGGCCTTTTATAATAAAATGTCCCTTTTGTTTTAAAAAATTCAAAAATGATCAAGTGGTTTTCAGGGCTGCCCATTTTGAAAAAGGGGATCCTGAATATGAAAAGAAGATAGATGAGGTACTTAATGAATACAATAAAAACATAGGGAAAGGCCTGCTTGGAGAGATAAATCCTGTGGTAAGGGCTGAGGGCCTTCCAGAGAGCAGTAAAAAGAGAGTAGATAAAGTGCTTATAGAAATTAAGGATAAGTACGATATAACTACTAATGAAAGGCTGTGTCCTTATTGTCATAATGAACTTCCCTTAACTTCAGGGAGAGGGCCTTCTAAAATTATTTCTGTGGTAGGGGCTTCCCAGGCAGGCAAATCTGTTTATATGACAACTCTTTTATATGTTCTTGAAAGGTATACCTGTGAAAGAATAGATGCCTCCATGATTGCAGGAAGTTCCACATATAATGATGAAATAAGGGAAAACCAGGAAAGAATTTTTGAAAGAAATGTAATGCCAGACCCTACCCCAAAACAGCATATGGAACCACTTATAGAAAACTTGAAATTTAAAGATGATAGGATACCACCTATTACCCTTATTTTTTATGATGTACCTGGAGAGGGTATGACAGATAAGGTTTATATAGAAAAGCACGGAGAACATATAAAAAATTCCGATGGCATAATATTTCTTGTAGATCCTCTGCAGATGAAGGCTTTAAGAAAGAAGATAAGCATTTTAAACAGAGAGTTTAAAGGAGATTTTACGGAAAAATATCAGGAATCAAAGGATATAGTTGTATATTTATTTGAAAATTTTATATCTAAACAGTCAAGGGAGAGAACCTCTATACCTACGGCGGTAGTGATAACTAAAAGTGATATGCTGAGGAATTTGAATGATGAAGAATACATAAGTAAAAACAGCAATATATTTAAAAATTACAACCACAGAAAGTTTTTCAATTTAAATGAATTTGAAAATATTGATGGGGAAGTGAGAAAATTTTTAGCCAGAGTAGAAGGGGCTTTCAAGGGAGCCATGGATACCTACTTTAAGACTACAGGATATTTTGCGGTATCGTCTCTTGGCTGCAATCCTCACAATCTTAAAATAGACACCAGTACAAGTATAAATCCTTTGAGAGTGGACGAACCTTTTTTGTGGCTTCTTTACTGCATGAATTATTTAGATGGGGGAAGGGAATAAAATGATTGCTCAACACTATTATACAAGAGATAGAAAAGGAGTTTTCAGTAAAACTCCAGGCTATGACACTGTAGCTAAAAGTTCTGAACTTGAAAATGAATTTATAATAAACACCCTTCAGGAGTTATGTTTTTATGAAGTTCCCTCCCCCCTTGTGGGAGAAGAGGATATATTTAAATATCCTGCGGCACTATTTTATGCAAATGTGGAAAATAAAATGATAATTGGACAATCTGTCTTTGGAGGAAAAGATTATACAGGGCAGAGAAATCGCTATTTTACTCACAATTATATAATTCCAGAAAAAGAAAGAGAAATTTATATAGAAAATCCCGAAAAAATAATATATGCTTCAGGATTTAAAAGAGATTATGATATAGAAAAAGGAAGTATGCTGCAGCAAATAAGGGAAATTCCATTAGATAACCGAGATAATTGTTTTAACTCCATAGAGAATATGTTTTCTGCAACTGGTATAAATACAGAAATATTTACAAGTTTAATTAAAGCCTGTTTCAAGTCAGTTAAATACTGCAGAAAAATATATATTGTACTTAATGTGGATTACAGCCATATAAATACTGTTTCAAGGGGAATACTTAAATATCTATATAGAGTACTTCCCTTTGAAGTTAGGAGAAACTTAGGTTTTATAACCTATATGAAAGAACCTAAGCTAAAGGATTCAATAAATATTATATTTTTAGCCCGGGGGAGTATAAAGAGACTTTCTACAGAAATAAAGGCAGGTTATGTATTTGATCTTTCAAAGAAAGATTTTTATTTGGATGATATTGGAGAGGAAAAACATGAATTTATAGAGTTTGTTATGGATAACATTGAAAATACAGAGAATTTAAAAAAATTTTTCTCCAGAGCAGATAGTACTCTTTTAGGGGGTAGATTAAATATATGTGAGTATGATGAATTTTTTAAAGAACCCCCTCAGAAAAAAAAGGAAGCACCTTGTGAAAATACTATAATACCTGTAGAAAATAAAAATAATAACTTCTTTCTTAAGGGTATTTTAAAAAAAATTTTAGATTTCTTTAAAAATTAAGAACTGTATCCCCCACATTGAAAAAATTGGGGGATTTGGCTGATTACATCCTGAAGAAAAAGTTATATTGACAAAAGATATATCTCTAGTGTATTATAACTATAGTACACTAGAGATATATCCAAATAGTATTATCTTGAAAATGGAGGAAGATTATATGATAGAAATAAAAAATGTGTCAAAAATTTATAACATGGGTAAAGAAAAGGTAATTGCACTGGACAATATAAGTTTAACTATTAAAGAAGGGGAATTTACAGCTATAGTAGGACCTTCGGGTTCAGGCAAATCTACTTTGATGCATCTTGTAGGAGGGCTTGATACACCTACATCGGGAAGTATATTTGTAGATGGAAAAGATATAAGCAAGTTTAAAGATAAAGATATGTCAAGGTACAGAAATAAATCTGTAGGCTTTGTATTTCAATCTTTTAATCTTGAAAATACACAAACTGCCCTTGAAAATGTGATGATGCCCTTAATATTTTCTGGTATTGATAAAAGAAGGAGGAAAGTAAAGGCAGAAAGAGCCCTTGAAATGGTGGGACTTAGAGACAAAATAAAAAATAAGCCCACAGAACTTTCGGGAGGACAGCGTCAGAGGGTGAGTATAGCAAGAGCTCTTGTAAATGAACCTAGAATAATTTTTGCAGATGAACCAACGGGAAATTTGGATTCAAAAAATGGACAACTTATAATGAATCTTTTAAGTGATTTGAATAAAAGAGGGTATACAGTTATTATGGTAACTCATAATATGGAAGAGGCAAAAAGGGCAAAGAGAATTATAAGTATAAAAGATGGCAAAGTACAGGAGGTAGAACAGGATGAAATTTAAAGACATATTAAAAATGGCTTTAAATGGCCTTGGAAGCCGAAAAGGAAGAACCTTCCTAACTTCTCTGGCAGTTGCTATTGGAACTATGCTCATAGTAACTCTTGTGAGTATTGGAACATCAGGTGAGAAGTTAATTTTAAAAGAGGTGGATGTTTCACAATTAAAGCAAATTCAGGTAATGAACTTTAAATATTATGATATGTATGAAACAGATTCTGGTGATATTGATATAAATGATATGTTTAAAAAAATTGATGGAGATGCTATTGAAAAGTTTAAAGCTATAAAGAATGTAGAAAATGTACAGGCATTTGTAAATACATCTGCAGAAAGTGTAAAGATAGAAAATAAAGAGAATAATCAGGGAACTAGAATAAGGGCACTTTACAATAATGATAATTATTTTACAGATGAAAAAATTGCATCTGTGAGAGATAAAAATAAGGATAGCAGTTTAAAACCTATAATTGCAGGGAGAAATTTAATGAAATCAGATAAGGAAGCAGTACTTGTAAGCAAAAAATATTTAGATTCCATGGGCATAAAAAATTACAATGAAGTTCTGGGGAAGGATGCACTTATTACACAGTCTAGAACCAATAATCCCAATGTTATTCTACCTCCCTTTCAAATTAAAGGAAAAATAGTGGGGATAATAGGAGATAAGTTCCATGAGGATGGAATAATAATATCCTCACTGGACATTGCTTCAGAAATCAGCAGTTATACTTCTCTTCAAAAGGACTATATAGATAATTTGGGCTATGACAGTGTAATTGTATATACCAGGGATTCAAAAAATGTTCCTGACATAGCAAATTCAATAAAAAAAATAGGGTATTTATATGCCAGTTACCAGGATATGATAGAAAAAATACAGAGTACCTTTAAGGTAATAAAGGTGATACTTGCCCTCCTTGGATTAATAGTGTTGTTTGTGGCCAGTGTAGGTATTGTAAATACCATGACTATGGTTATATATGAGAGAACCAGATTCATAGGCATAATGAAGGCATTAGGCGCAGATAGAAATAATATCCACAATATATTTATTACCCAGTCAGGAATAATAGGATTTATAGGAGGCATAATGGGAATTGTATTTAGTAGTATAAATTTAATTATAATGCAGTTTGCCTTGAACATGTACATGAAAAGCAGGGATATAACACAATCTGTCAATTTGAATATGCCTCTTTGGCTTCCACTGGCTACTTTGGCTTTTTCCATTGCCATTTCCATAATATCAGGGATTTATCCGTCAAGAAAAGCTTCAAAGATGAATCCTGTAGATGCTTTAAATTCATAAGGGGGAGATTTACATGAAATTTTCAGATTGTTTAAAAATGGCATTTTTAGATCTTGGTAGAAGAAAAATTCGTACTGTACTTACATCCATTGGCATAGCCATAGGGGCAATGCTGGTGGTATTAATGGCAGGTTTTGGACAAGGAATTCAAAAAATAGCTATGGATCAGATAAAACAGATGGATACCATGAGAATAATTCAAGTAAAACCTGAACAAAACAGTAGTAAAAATTCACAACAAAATAAAAGCGAATTTAAAAAGATAGACAATACTGTGCTTGATGAGTTTAAGAGTATGAAGAATGTAGAGCAAGTCAGTGCATCTATTGACACCCAGATACAGAAGGTTTTTATAAATGGAAAAGAGATTTCTGAGGTGAACATTAAAGGAAGCAATCTGGAATTTCCCATATTTTTAAATTCACAGCAAAATGAGATAAAATCAGATAAAAAGAAGAGTAAAAAATATGGATATAAACCCATCATTGCAGGGGAGATTATAAAACAGGGAAATGAAGATTCCGTACTCTTGGGTCAAGGCCTTGCAGATAAAGCTGGTATAAAGGATTATAAAAGTATTGTTGGAAAGAATGTAGAAATGAGAGTTTATTTGCCTTCTATTCCAGGACTTCCTGAAAAAGAGCCCCTTGTAATAAATGCAAAAGTTTCAGGGGTGGTAAATAAAAATTATGACAATGGAAAAAATGTAATAACAGCTTCCAGTAAAACAGCAGCAAAAATTCAGCAATATTACACAGAAGAAGAAAATTATCTGGAGGAAAAAGGATATAATAATGTAAGTGTGGAAGTAAATACCGCAGAGAATGTGGAAAGTATAGATAGCAGTATTAAGAAAATGGGATATGTTACAAATTCACAAGTTGAAAGCAGTAAAACACTAAAAACTATGATGACCATAATAAAGGCACTCTTAACTGCAGCAGGTGTAATAGTACTTCTTGTAGCATCCATAGGAGTAATAAATACTATGACCATGGCGGTATATGAAAAGACCAAATCTATAGGCATAATGAAGGCACAGGGTGCATCAAGAAAGAATATAAGCAGAATGTTTCAAATTCAAGCTGGAAGTTTGGGGTTTATAGGAGGACTTTTTGGAGGTATAGCAGCTCTTGTATTAGGTTTTGTTATAAACAGAATTGTGGTAATGTATAACATAGGAGGTATACAGTCTGGTATGAAAATAATAGATGTTAATATTTCAGTTCTGATATTTACCCTGTTATTTACTATACTGGTATCTGTAGCGGCAGGTATGGTTCCAGCTAGAAGAGCTTCCAAATTGAATCCAGTGGATTCACTGAGAAATGAATAATAGGAGGAAGTTATGAACATTCAAATATTTGGTACTAGAAAATGCTTTGATACCAAGAAAGCAGAAAGGTATTTTAAAGAGAGAAAAATAAAGTATCAATTTATAGATTTAAACCAAAAAGGACTCAGCAAGAGGGAACTTGAAAGTGTTAAAGCTTCTGTGGGTTTAAATAACTTAATCAATATTAAGGCCAAAGAGTATAATGCATTAAATATGGACAAGATAAGAAGCAGCAGTGTAAAAGAAGAAATACTTTTAGATAACCCTAAATTGTATAAGACCCCTATAGTTCGAAATGGTAAACAAGCCACTGTGGGATATGAACCTAAAGTATGGAAAAACTGGGAGTAATTGATATTAACCACGCAGGTCAGTGATGATATAATTTCATTATTGGCTGGCGTGGTCAATTTAATTGATTTTAAAGGAGGATAATATGATGAATTTTAGAAATCTATTTAAACCCATTACCATAAATGGACTTTTTTTAAAAAATCGTCTTGTAATGTCTGCACTGCACCACGGGTATACTCCTAACGGATTTGCCACTCCAAGATTTAATAAATATTATTGGAGACGGGCAGAGGGGGGTGCAGGGCTGATTATAGTAGGGGGATGTGTTATTGATAATTATCGGGGATATGCTGATATTATGAGCCTTGAAAGTGATGATTATATTTTGGGCTATAGAGAGTTTACAAAGGGCATACATAAACGTGGTGCTAAAGTAGCGGTGCAGCTTATGCATACTGGAAGATACAGTAGAACCAAATATATTACCGGAGATAAGGATTATCGTCATGCATACATTCTTGTATTTGAACATATTGAAACATTTTATAACACCACAAGGATTCATAGTCATTGTAATTATATGTCACCAAATAAATTTGAAAAAGCATACGAAAAATGCACAAGTATTAGTATGTCTACAACAAGTTAAAATATGGAAATATATTAGGGTTTTCTCGTTCTAATTTATACTTTTTCTTGACATAGTATCCACTGGGAAACTAGTGCTTATTTTCGTGCTATGAAATTTTAACAAACTGATTAAATAATTTGTTTATAGATATAATATTATAGACAAGTTATTTTTTATACAAGTTCGCAGGGAACAATTGCCATCTCCTGGAAGAGAAGAATAGCCGGACAAACTCCGACTGCTTCTGGATAGTAAAAGTTAATAACATAAAAGTAAACTCTTAAATTCAAGCATTAATATTAAGTTTTTCTTTAATTGCAGTTTGTATGACTTGAGAGAAGTTAATGTTATTCTTTTCAGCTAAAGATTTTAACCATTGTGGCATAGTCACAGTTGTTTTAACAGAAGTATTTTGTATGGCATCGCGATATAGCGGCATATAAACATCAACCAATAAAAGTATCTCATTCTTATCAAGTTTGATTTTATTGATTGGTGAAGGAGAAGGAATTTCTATATCATCTTCCTCCATACCGAATAAGTGCAAAGCTAAAACTTCTTTAGCATCTTTAACGGCTTCATCTATAGTACTTGCATTAGATACGCAACCTGGCAAATCCGGAAATGTAATACCTATGTTATCTTTGTATTGAGTTATTATAGATGGATAAATATAAATATCTTTCTTCATGATAACCTCCTATGGAAATTTTATATATTAAACTTTCAAGGGAAAAGGGAGGAATTAAGAAAATTTAATCCCTGTTTGTTTTTGAATACTCTTTATATTTTTAATTCCTAAATCTTTAACTGGATGCCTTACTGTTAGTTTATGACCGGTCTGTATATTGATGATGGTCACCTACAATTCTTTTTAAATACCATCCATGCGATTCAAGTATTTTTAGTACTTCCCTTGATGAGTAAAACTTCATTTATTTCCCCCCTGCAATTACAGTATAACACGTCTTATTAGACGTATCGAGGAAAAATATAAATAAGTGAAAAAATTGAATTTAGAATAGGGAGATTTTCTACTTTTTTAAAATTCAATATTTTAGGGCGTAAGATCTATATAATTTACAATAACATATAGCTAATCTTGAAAGAACTCTTAAATAGATAGTAAGGTCATTAAGAAAAATTTTTGTAATCATCTGTTAGTGTAAATTATATAGCATAACGTGTCATATTATTTAAATATATTGATAATTTTAAGAGGAATTTCAATATATTTGTAGAACTGTATATTAATATAGAAGATAAAAATGTATTTACAGAATAAGAGGTGGTCTTATGTATCTCGGTAGTAGGAAGTATTTTTTGAAAAGTATTACTGATCTTTGTTCAAGTGGAAGTAATAGAAAAAATATAGAGTTTAGACTTACAGAAGTTAAAGCGTCTATGAGATTTTGGTGGAGAGCACTTAATTATTATGATGCTGCTCATGACTTGTGGACAGATGAAAGAAAGATTTTTGGAGATGGAGATAGTATTAAATCACCAATTGAATTTCGATTGTTAAATAAAGATAAAGAATCAAACGAATGCCATGGTGAGCATATTGTTGGATGGGATTATAGAAAAAATATAAGTAGACCAATTAAATGTATTTTGTCAGGTAAAGAGATAGATTTTCAAATGTCACTTTATAAACGCAGAATTTCAAAAGAAAATTTTACTGACAAAAGTATATCCTTCTATGATAGTCTTTTAAAGCTTTCCTTTATATTGGGAGGAATTGGAAAGAGAAGCAGGAGAGGCTGTGGAGTTTTTTATATAAAAAATAAACATGTAGTTGATAATAATTTTACTCCTGCGACTATATATAATTATGTAATAAAACTTATTGGAAATTTAAAAGTCAGCAATTATTATAATTTTACTGATAAATCATTGCTTATTTCAAGAAAAAAATTTAATACTAATTTAGAATATCCTTATGTAGAAGAGATAATTATATCAAGTAGAGTTACATCAGAAAACGATTTTTATGTAAATAAAATAAAAAAGGCTATAGATGAATGTAAAAAAAATAATATTACTTATAAGGCATCAGATGGAAGATTTGCATGTCCTGTTTATGTGACATGTTATGGCAGTAATAAAGATAGAATTATTCCCATAATTGTAAAGCTACATAATACTTCAAGAAAATCAGGTAAAAATTATGATGATATTGAGTATTACAATAAGTTTAAGGAGATGATACTTTGAAAAATAGGATGATTTTATTTTCTATTGGTTCAGTACAAGATTTTATAATTGATTCT
This sequence comes from Clostridium sp., assembly GCF_036781005.1. Taxonomy (GTDB): domain Bacteria; phylum Bacillota; class Clostridia; order Clostridiales; family Clostridiaceae; genus Clostridium_B. Next base: position 95,993 of record NZ_DAIQBT010000001.1, read on the forward strand.
AGAAAAGTAGAAGACCTATATAACAGCAGTTCAATATTGTCGGATTTGATTAAAAAAGGAATATCAATTTTAATAAACCACAATAATGGCAAACTTGTTTTACCCTGTTTGAATGTAGAAAGAGATAATATACCAAATTATTTTATTATCGAATATAAAAGTGATGAATCTATGGGACAAAATATAGAAAAACAATTAAGGGATTACTATTATGACAATTTTGCTGAAATAATAAGCAACATAACAATTACTGATGATTTAAAAGAACAAGGGAAAAAACAATTAAAAGAACAAGGGAAAAAACAATTAAGAGATGCCTTGGATATATATTGGGTAGACTATGAATTACAGAATGGAGAAGGTATCCATAATAATTATAAAGAAATTTATAAAAAGTTGTATAGGTATTTTGATGGAGTAAAAAACTATAAACCAATAAAAGTCAGTTTTGAAGAGGGCAAAAAATGTACTATATGTGGGAAAAGAAATGCTATATTTATAGGGAAAAATTTATCTAAGGGTTCTCAATACATATATAACTATAATTATCTTAAGGAAAATAGTTTGTTTTTACTTTTGGGAAAATTAGAGAATAATATTTCTATAAATAAAATTAAAAATATAATAAAGGACAGAAAAGAAAATTATTTGTGTATAGATAATAAAATTGATGAAAATAAAGAGATGCTTTGCAGTGTTTGCTATTTTAAAAGGCTGTATAATAAAGAAATGAAAATACCTTCTACTGCTGAGATCTCAGTTTCAAGCTGGTTAAGAAAAGTTAAAGATGACGAGGACTATACGTATTATGAAAATACTTTTAAAGAATTTTATAAAATTACTAAAGATGATAAAAACTTAAATACTACAGATAAAGCTTCTTTTAGGTATACTGAATTATGGGATAGTATAAACACTGATGATGAAAAATCAAGTAAATTACTTAAAAAACTTAAGGACGCTTTTGAAAAATTACAAAATAAAAATATAACTAAATATTTTTGTATCTATAGAATGGACATAGATAATTTAGGAAAATGGATGAGTGGAGAATATAAAGAAGATGATGCTGTTAGGCTATATGAATATCAAAAAGAATTATCATGTAATATAAATAACTTTTTTATGAAGATACGCAGTAAGATAGATCAAGAAAATTTAAATGATATTTTATTGGTTTATGCTGGTGGTGATGACATGCTTGTATTACTTCCAGTGGATGAAATATATGAATTTATAAAAATAATAAGAGATGAGTTCTTAGATAATGTGGCTATAGTCAAAAGCAAATACGAGAATATAACTTATTCAGAGGGAATTTTTATAACCCATTATAAAACGCCATTAGGTGAAGTAATCAGAGCTTCAAAGGAAGAAATTGAAAAATTAAAGAACAGATTTAAAGAAAAGAAAAACTTTTATGATGTTCCTAAAAATGGAACTGTAGTTTCAATAATGAATGAAGGTTATGAGTTGAGAAGTGTGTATTATAAGAAGAATATTAAATATTGTCTTGAAGATGATGATTCTAACTATTTTATATTTAAATACTTAATAAATAAATTTTGCGGGGAATTTACTTTTTTTCATAATGAACTAGAAATGGAATTCATGGATTTTGAAAAAAATTTGGACGATAGTATCATATGTGATTTTATTGCTGAAATGCTTGAAGTGGAGCAAAAAAGATGGATTAAAAGAAGTATTATTAAGAAAAAGATAAACAAAAAAATAGATAAAAACCAAGATGAAAAGATTAAGGCTTTTATAGATGAATTAAATTGTAATTTGATTAGCTTCCTTAAAGCAAATTGTAAAGGTAAGTATACTATAGATTTAGAAAACTATTTTAATATATTTCATATAATTAGAAAGCTAAAATTAATTATAAATGGTGGTGTAAATATTGAAAATATTACAGATAAAGCCGAAAGATAACTTGTTTTTAGGTGGAGGCAAAAACTTTAATAAAGGTGAAAGTACATGGTTATCTACAAGATTTGTGCCATATCCATCTGTATTTTATGGAGCTATCTGTTCATTAATGCTTTCGTTAAATGATAAAAGAAGAAAAGATTATATAACTAATTATAAACAAGATAATGCATTTAATAATACGTCTGATCCAAGAAAATATTTAACTGTTGGAAATGTATATTTATACAATGATAAAGATAAACACTATTACATTCCTGCTCCATTAGATGTATTTTACAAAAATAATAATGTAGATAGAAATTATATAAGTAAGATTATAAAAGTAGATGACAGTATAAAAACCTCTTCTAAGATGAACTATTTGTTTAGTTCACCCAAAAATAGCACGAGGTGTGATGGAATGTTTATAAGCTTAAATACATTTTATTCATCCTATTATTATGGAGAAAATGACATAGATATTTTAAACTTAAATGATATTACAACTAATGCATATAAAGTTGGAATTGAAAAAAATGAAAATTACACAGCAAAGGAGGGACATTTATATAGGATAGATTTAACTGAATTTAAGGATGATGATAACAATTCTTGGAGTTATGTTGTTGAGTATGAATTAAATACGCAAAAAAGTCAAACTTGGTGGGAAGATGGAAAGGATCATTTAAATAAGGGATATTTAAAGCTAGGAGGGGAATCAAAGGTTTGTAAATATATTTCTGGGGATATTTGCAATTATTCAATTCCACAAGATGATTTTGATTATGAATATGTAAAATTAATTTTAATGAGTCCTTTGGTAATAAAGGATGAGAATGCAAAATTAAAGGATATTGATATTATTGCTGTATCAACTGGGAAATACTATAGCATTGGGGGCTTTGATTTACAGCTAAATATACCAAAGCCTATGTTTAATGCTTTCCCAGAAGGATCAGTATTTGTATTGGACATAAGAAAACTTGAAGATAGAACAATTAGAAAAATTTGGGAATACGTAACAAAAGAAGAAATCTTTAGGAGTCAGGGCAGTGGTTTTGGTAAGTTTAGAATTGTACCTTTAAAAGATGAATTGATATTAAGCTGAGGGGGAAGAGGATATGGAAAAGTTTAAAAAATATGATGCAATTGTTATATGCTCAACATTAAATCAGATGGTAAATTACATACCTATAATGCTGCATGAAATTGATACTAAAAATATTTATAACATAAGAAGAAATACTCCAACAAATAAAATAATAAAACATAAGTTTGATTATGGCAAATGGGATGAAAATTTTAAAGAAGTTTTAGGTTCTGAATTTGATTGTGAGATACAAAATATAAATTTCAATGAAAAGGAAATAAGTAACCATACTAATATAACTAATCATATAAAAAAACATATAGGAGAAAAAATAGAAGGGAAAAAAGTTTTATGGAATATTACTGGAGGTCAAAGACATTTTGTTATGGCTATAACTGAATATGTTCTTAAATATAAAGAACGAAAAGATGATACTATAATGTATTATGATGGTGACAGAGAAAAGATATACTATTATAGTCAGAATGAAAATAATATAAAACCTTTTAATCTACTAGAGGAAAATTTAAATTATGAAATTACAATACCTAAAGCACTAAGACTTATGGGATTTAAAGTAAAGAATAGAGAGGATTTAAGGGAGCCTTCAGATTACTATAAAGAAATAAATGGAGAGAAAACTGAAGAACATAAATGGTATACAGATTTCCACAAATTTTATTCTGAAAATGAAGAATTGAGAAAGCTTTTAGTTAACTCTAATAGGTTTAAGAATGATAAAGAAGAAAGTACTGATAAAAATTCTAAAAAGGAGAATAAAATTACTAAATCTGTACTCAACAAAATTTTAGAAGAGATTAAAGCTTCTGGGCTAAAGGAAGATATAAAAAATATGTTTAAGGAAAATGCTTTAAAAACGTTAGAAGCCAGTCTTGGTGATCATTGTAAAGGAAAAGTTTTTGGATATATGCTTGAAAAAATGACATTGTATAATCTTATGGATATTATTGAAAGCGATGGTTATAAAGATATAATTTCTGACATTGATGCAGATATATCAGTTGACTCTGCTATTAAACCTAAAAATAAAAGTTTGGATCAATTTGATGTAATGATGGCAACGAAGACGGGAAAGATTATAATGCTTGAGTGTAAATCTGGAGGAATGAGTGGCGATAATGCTAAAAGTAATAATTATTCTACTTATGCAATAGCAGGAGTTTATGGAACCCCCATATTAGTTGTACCAGTGATTGATGGAGATAGTAAAAGTGAAAAAATTCATTATCAAAATAATAAGAATGTATATAAATATGTTGGAGCAGCAATAGACTCAGCAGAAAGGGCATCAATTGATTATAAATGTATCAATGAATTAAGTGAAATACTAGAAAATTATAGAGATATAGAAAAGGAGTAGATTAAATGTTTGTAAAAGCAAATGCAATGATTATTAGAGCAATTACACCTGTTCACGCGGGGAAGGGACGAGCATTGGGTCTTATAGATATGCCAATACAGAAAGAAAAACATACGGGAATTCCTAAAATTGAAGGAGCTTCTTTAAAAGGAAGCCTTAGAGAATTATGTCGCATTCAAGGTAATGAAGAACTGGATGTAAATGTAATATTTGGACCGGAAAATGGGAATGAAAGTGCAGGTTTAGTGGGTTTTACAGATGCTAAATTATTATTTTATCCTATTATATCAATAAATACACTATTTTCTTATGTAACGTGTCCGTACCTGATAAACAGGTTTTTGGAAGATATTGAATTATGCAATGTGGAGATTGATAAACAAAAAAATATCGGTACTGTTCCAAAAATATCTGAAGGAAAATGTATTTTACTAAATAGAAATAGTGAAGATGGCGAATCTATAATATTAGCTGAATATGAATTTGGAATTGATAAAAATGATAATTATAGTGTAATCAGAGACTTAATTACTAATCATAGGATAAGTTTAAAAAGTGAAATGGACGTAGTGGCAATATCAGATACAGATTTTATTGAAATGATAAATTTAACTAGAGATATTATAACAAGAAATAAGATAGCTTATGAAACTGGTACTGTTGCTGATAGTGGCCCATTTACAGAAGAATATTTGCCAGCTGAAAGTATTCTATATTTTTTAACTTTAAAGAATGGAATTAAAGAGGATAAAGATAATAAGGATATGTATGAAAATTATTTAAATTCATTTCCATCTATTGTCCAAGTAGGGGGTAATGCTACTATAGGCAAAGGCATAGTTGAAATAAACAAATTTGAAAAAGGTAAAAAGGATGGTGGTAATAGTTAATGGAAGGAGTAAAAAATATTAATAGGGAAAAGGCAATTTTTGCTTTTAAAAGTATTAATCAGGAAGATATATTAAAATGTGAAAATTTCAAAAGTGATTTAAGACAATTACCAATGTATATTTACACAAATGGACTTATAGCAACTTTATTATTTATACTTAAAAAAAGTAAAAATGGTAAAGAGCAAAATAGCTATGGAAAAATACAAGGCATTATTGAAGATTATATAAAAAATAGTAATATAAATAGCTTGGATTTTCATGAGAAAGATTTAAATAAATTTGTAGATTCTTTATTTAGCAGAGATTCAAAACAATATAGGAGGATTACATTAGATATTATTTCATTATTAGATTGGTTAATTAAATTTGCAGACGGTATGATTGAAGATAAGAAGGGTGAGACAAATGAAGCAGTATAGTAATTCTAAAAGTAAAGCAGATAAAAAACCTAATTATTCTGAAGAGTCTATATTTTGTGATATTTTAAATTCTAATAATAAAAATATAAGAAATAATAATATTAATGATATTAATTTAAATTATCTTATGAATAAATTCTTATGTTATGATCGACAAGAAAATCAAGAAAAAAGCAAATTTTTACGCTGTGATAATGGAGTTAAAGTAGTTGGCAAATCCAATAGCTCAAATAATAATAAAACTGGTAAAGAAATTATAGACAAATATCTTGAAGCTATAAAGAACTATTGTAAGTCCTATAAATTGGATTTAATAATGGATGAGTCTACTAAAGATGTGTTTGAATTTACAGCACATAAACTTATAATTGGTTTCGGAAACCCCAGTGTTTTAGAGAAATCTATAACTATTCATCATATATATGGCATACCTTATATACCTGGTCAAGCAATTAAAGGATGTATGAGAAACTATTTTTTAAATCAATATTATAATATGGAAAAAGGAAAATTTAAAGATGAATCTTATAGAATTTTATATAAATTAATATTTGGAGAAGATATTGAAAATGATGATAATTGTAAGGGCGGAGTAATATTTTTTGATGTTTTCCCTGAATTAGAGGAAAATTTCAAGTTAGAACAAGATGTAATAACACCACACTATAATAACTATTATACTAAAAACAATAAAATCAAAAATTTACCTACTGATGACGGCAAAGTAATTCCAAATATTTATCATATTTTGGACAATCAAAAATTTAAATTCTGTTTAGCTCTGGATAAAAAGAGATGTGTTGATTACTTAAATAGTTCTGGCAAAGAATTTGAAGGCTATTATGATAAATTTAAAGGAAAGGTGATAGAATTATTCAAAAATACTCTTATAGAACATGGATTAGGAGCCAAGACGTCAGTTGGATATGGAAGATTTGATTATGAGAATAGAGAGGTTCCACAAGAAATGTTTGAAAAACAAATATAATCGAGATAAAGGGTAGTCAGTGAGATATTATTCTTAATAGGGAAGGGATACTAGTGCTAATGCCCCATATAGGCTAACTCTGCCTGAATCTAAGAATTATTTTGATTATAAAAAATAAAGGCGGATTTTATGCCACTATCACAAGGCAATAAAAAATATACCTATGCTGATTACTTAACTTGGCCAGAAAATGAAAGATGGGAAATCATTAATGGAGTACCTTGTATGCAAGTTGCTCCTACATGGCAGTATCAAGCTTTATCAAGGGAATTATTAACTCAATTTAACAATTATCTTAAAAATAAATCTTGTGAAGTATTTGCTTCACCATTTGATTTGAGATTACCTGAAGCAAATGAAACAGATGAAGAAACAACTTTTGTGATTCAAGCTGATTTGGTTGTGATCTGTGATAAAGCTGGATTAAAAGGAACAGGTTATTATGGTACTCCTTCTCTCATAATTGAAATTTCATCCCCATCCACCATGAGAAATGATAAGATATGGAAGATCAGAGTCTTACACTGAATCAGATAAAATAAAAATTTCTATATTTCCTGATCTTACAATTCACTTAGCTTCTGTTTTTGATTCAATATAATAAAGTTAAAACTCAACTACCACCTGCTTTCAGGGGTGATAGTTGAGATAACAGAGTTTTACTATTTTCTTTCTGTTATCTTTAAGTTGTGTTAAATATAATTTATTCTTCTCTTTAATGTTGGCTATAATTCTCATACTTAGCTATAAAAACAAATATTGCTTAGCTAGCCATCTGAAATTTTTCCAACCTCTGTAGATTTAGAAAGTGTCATAAAGCCATATAGTACAAGCACTTAAGGCACTTCTTTATGTCATTGAAAAGCAGAGAACCAAAATTTTTAATTTTGTGTGAATCGCTTTCACAGAGTGCGATGGAGGGGTGTTAGCAATGAAAGAAAAAAACGATTCTTGATGTTTTTTGGAGTTGGATTAATTCTATAAAAAGCATATGTCTTCCAAAATCAAGATTTGGAAAGGGCGTAGATTATGACTTGAATAATCTTCAGTCATCTTCATATAAAAAATAAATAGTACACTACGGTCATTTTCATAAATGACCGTTTATTTTTATTCATAATACATCTGAGAGTTTATAGTTTACAAAGTTTATACAATATAAGTTATTTTAGAATTTTTTAAATATGTGTAATGAAATTAGGGTTTATACGTATTAACATATGATGAATTACTTAGCTGGGTAAAAGATCGAAGAAAGGGGGATTTTAAAATATATGGAGCAAATTAAATTAATTAATGCTTTAGATGAAAAAAAATCTAGAAATACAGATTTTACTTATATTTTTGAAACCTACTATAAGAGAATTTACAACTATATATATTACCGGATTAATTGTAATGAAGAAGCAGAAGACTTGACAAGTGAAATATTTGAAAAAGCAATGATTAAAATCAACACGTATAGTGAAGATAAATCTCCTTTTGAAGTATGGCTTTTCGCTATAGCAAGAAACGTAATAAATGATTATTTTAGAAGATTAAAAAAGCATAAAGCGTTTTCTATGGATAAATTGAAAAGGATAATATCCACGGAAAAGAATCCGGAAGACGTATTTGTAAAATCAGAGACTAATGATGAACTTTTAAAAGCACTAAATATTTTAAATACAAAAGAAAGAAATATTGTAGCATTTAAATTTGGAGCAAGTTTAAAAAATAAAGAAATTGCAGAAATTATTGGTATTACAGAAAGCAATGTGGGGGTAATACTCTATAGGACAATGAAAAAGTTAAAAAAAGAATTGGAGAGAGAGGTATAGATATGAACAAAAAAAATATTGAGAATAAATTTTCTGTGAATATGGATGCTTATCTTAATGGAATACAAAATGTTGATGAATCAAACAATGAAGAATTCAATGAACTTTTAGAAATGGGCAAAACTTTAGCAAATAAAGATTTCAGTGAAAATAGTAATAAAGAAGTTGTTTTTAATAGAACGTTAAAAACTATAAATGAATATAAGGAAGGTAATGTTATGAAAAAATCAAATAGAATAAAAAAGACAGTTGTTGTAGCAGCGGTATTTTTAGTAGTGGGTGGTGTGTTTACCAATACTTCTTTAGCTAAAGGTTTAGCAGAAAAAGTAATAAATAAAATATCTTTGGGACATATAACAGTGGAGCAATCAGAAAGTCCTTCAGAGATGGTGGTTCCAACCAATTTGGAAGGCAAAGTCTTTGATAAAAATAAAAATCCTTTAACAGTGATTACAAAGGATACTGGAAAAATATATACAAAATTAGGTGAACAGATTGTCGATATTAAAGATGGAAAGATAGTAACAGCAACTGAGGCAAAAGCTGAAGACGAAAAAATTGAGAAAAATATGCTAGTAATTAAAGATTCCAGCAGCTTAAATAAATATACTTGTTTTGATGTTAAGATGCCTTCATATTTACCAAAAGGTTATAAATTTGATAGAGCAGAATTTTATAAAGGTAAAGATGGAAGCGTAAGTAAAAAATATATTGATTTATATTTTACTAATGCAAAAGCAGAAAAATATATTTATATGCAGCAAAGGTTTGCTGACGAAGAAACTAAATATGAAACTGGAACAGATGGAAAAATTGAGAAGGTGAAAGTTAATGGTAAAGATGCAGTAGTATCTGATAACAGAAGCATGGATTGGGAAAATAATGGGGTACTTTATAATTTATCAGGCAGAGGAGCATTTGGGAAAGATGAATTGATAAAAATTGCAGAGTCTATTAAATAAACAAAATTCTTGACATCAAATGAAGTTATGGCTTACATTCATTGGATAAACAAATTTTATAAGAATAAGCATAATGCTGCGAAAAAGTGAATGTTTTCACTGAAGTAGAGCAGTGTTATGCTTTTTGTTATTTCCTCTTGGGTCTTTTGCCTCATTAATAGTTGACTACTCAACTATATTGTGTTATTTTATCTAATGAAAGGGGTAAAATAGCATTGGATGATAGAGCACAAACTTTAATTAAGTTAACTAACAATATATATAGATGTACCCAGGTTTATATTGATAAAAAACTAAAAAAATACAATCTCACCACAGGTACATATCCTTATCTACTGGTATTGAGTAAAAAAGAAGGTATAAGTCAAAGTGATATAAGCAGAGAACTTAATGTAGACAAATCCATGTCTGCAAGAACTATTAAAAGACTGATATCCTTGGGATATATAAGAAAAGAGGAAAATAAGGAAGATATAAGGGCCTATAGGCTTTATATAACGGATAAGGCAAGAGGGGTAATTCCTGAAATACTGGAAACTATTCATAATTGGATTGATATTTTAATAGAGGGCAATGATAAAAACAAAATTAAAATATCTATGGAATTTTTAGAACAGATTTTAGAAAATGGTAAAAAATACAGGCGTGAAAACTGTGAAAGGATGAAGAAGAATTGAACAACACTAAAAATGAAACCTATAAAAAGAGATGGATAATTTTATTTACTGTTATTTCAGCCACTTTTATGGCCACATTAGATGGAAGTATTGTGAATGTGGCCCTTCCTAATATGTCAGACAAACTAGGTGTCAGCATGGCAGGTATTGAGTGGGTTGTCACCAGTTTTTTTATAACTATTGCAGCTACCATTTTAATATTTGGAAGACTTGGCGATATAAAAGGCAAAATGAAGGTATTTAAGTTTGGAGTAGTGGTTTTTACATTAGGTTCTTTTTTATGTGGGCTTACACATTCACTGCCTTTACTTGTAGCTGCTAGGGTTGTACAGGCAGTAGGAGCTGCTGCTACCATGGCTACCAATCAGGGAATTATAACTCATGTTTTTCCAAGCCATGAGAGAGGAAGAGCCCTTGGAATGGTGGGAACCTTTGTTGCACTTGGTTCTATGGCAGGTCCGCCTATTGGGGGGTTAATTGTCTCTGCTGTAAGTTGGGAATATATATTTTTAATTAATGTACCTATAGGAATAATTGTATTTACTATGGCAATGAAGGTATTACCTAAATCTCATAGCGTGGCGGAAGAAAAAATTGATGGAAAAGGATCTGTTTTATTTACTGTATTTATAGTACTTTTATTTGGAGCACTGCTTCAAGGGCAGAGCATGGGATATAACAATCCCCCTATGATGGGTGCTTTTATTATTTCATTTATATCTTTTGTCATATTTATTATTGTGGAAAACAAAATACAAGTTCCACTGCTGGAGCTTGGAATCTTTAAGAACAGTTTGTTTTCTATAAGTATAATATGTGCTTTTATTTCTTTTACTGCAATTGGTGCTTCAAATATAATACTGCCCTTTTATTTTCAGGACGTATTAAAACTTTCACCGGCTGCAACAGGATTATTTATGATGGTGTCTCCTGTAGTGTTATCCATAGTGGCTCCCATCAGTGGATACATGTCAGATAAGGTTGGCTCAGAGATACTTACCTTAATTGGGCTTTCTTTTACAAGTGTGGGTTTGTTTTTAATATCCAGTTTAAATGAAAAGTCTTCCTTGATTATCTTGGTAGTGTACATAGTGGTTATGACTTTGGGAAATGGTATGTTTCAATCTCCAAATAATTCACTGGTTATGTCAACTGTACCCAAAAACAAACTTGGTATAGCAGGAAGTGTAAATGCACTTATAAGAAATCTGGGAATTGTACTTGGCACATCTGCTGCTACTTTGCTTTTGTACAATAGAATGAGTTACAAGATTGGATACAGGGTAGTGGACTATGTTAAGGGAAGAGATGATGTATTTATCTATGGAATGAGGTGGGTATATATATCTGCTGGAATTATGTGTGTTATAGGAGTTATAATCACAGCTTTGAGATTCTATAACAATAAAGGAGATAAGATGAAACCTAAAATAAAAAAATCAAAAACACTAGAAGATAATGCAATTTGACATATTACTTGGAGGGAAAGAATATAATAAGGGTGAAAGTCTGTATATGAAAGGAATTTAGAATGATTTACTTTAGGTATCCCAGTAAATACAAGTATCCCTTTGAGGCAAAAAGGTCTTATTACCGCAATGATACCAATAAAAAAGGCTCTGAAAAGGTTGTAAAACTTCAGGAGCAAAATCTTCACCCTGATAATTTTAGTATGAAATATCCCTTTATAGATCCTTTAAATTGTAAAGGAAGCGGCGTGGACAAAGTTAATAATGAAATTATAAATCAGGTAAGCGAACTTTTTAAAAGTCAAGTCCTTCAAATTGGAGTTGTAGATTTTAACGAAGTTATGGGAAATTATGAAGTAATGTTAAATAAGAATGGTATTTTAAGTATATTATTTAGTATGTATACTTATGTAAATAGGGCTGCTCATGGTTTTACTCTCTATTCTTCCATGACTGCCAATGTAGCAACTGGACAAATTTATAGCTTCAGCGATCTTTTCAACAGCAAAGTGTACTATAAAGGCTTCCTGGATCCCATAGCAAAGCAGTATATAAAAGAAAATAATATCACTTTAATTAATGAATACAATGGCATTACTGAAAATCAGCAGTTTTATTTGACTCCTGACAGTCTGGTGCTTTACTATCAAATTTATGAATATACACCTTATTATTATGGACTGTTTAAAATAGAAATTCCATATGACAAAATAACAAATATATTAAGTCCTGTTGGTCCTATCAATAAATTAATATAGAAATGATAATATTTTCAATAAAAGGGGTATTCTTATTTTAGATACCTCTTCTTGCTATATGTAAATATTTCCTATATCTATTCAGGAAAAAATATATATTAATATATTGATAGTATCTAAAAAAGATACTATAATATTTATATACATTTAAAATTATAGTTTAGGGACAAGCTCCCTTTAAGTGGTAATTATTTGATGAGAGTAAACTTTCAGTGTTTTAAAGGAGTAAAAAGCTTAATGATATTAAAAAAAATTGATAAAAATTACAACTTTATTTCCATATTTAATACACAGAGTGGATTTTATATGAGAACAGGAATATTGGATGACAGTGGAAAGGACACTGGGGTAGAAGTATTTCAATCTTCTTTTCCAGAACTTATAGATATAGGAATTATGGGACATTGTGTTCATGGAAAGTCTGGATTGTGTTTAAAGGCAGGGGTTCAATGTTATCAAAATGGCATGAATATACAGCAGGAGAATATGAGTCTTGAAAATTATATTAAAATAATAGATGAAATAAAAGGAAAAACTTTTCAGGTAGCCCTTGGAGGAAGAGGTGATCCAAACAAACATGAAAATTTTTATGAAATACTTGAGTATACAAGAATAAATAATATTGTTCCCAATTACACCACTTCAGGATTTTTGTTAAAGGACGAAGAGGTGCAGCTTACAAAAAAATATTGTGGGGCAGTGGCGGTTTCATGGTATTTTCACCAGTATACTAAAAAAGCTGTAGATATGTTTGTAAAATCTGGTATGAAGGTGAACATTCATTATGTATTGAACAGTACAAGTGTTGAAGAAGCATCTTATATGCTCTATAAAGATAAATTTCCAAGGGGGATAAATGCAGTTATATTTTTGCTGCACAAACCTGTAGGGCTTGGAAAAGAGGATAGGGTATTGAAATATGAAGATAAAACTGTACAAGATTTTTTTAAAAATATAATGTGGAAAAAATACCCTTTTAAAATAGGTTTTGATAGCTGCAGTGTACCTGCATTGATAAATTTTAATAGTAATTTTGACATACACAGTATTGATACCTGTGAAGCAGCCAGATGGTCTATGTATATTACTCCAGATATGAAAGCTCTTCCCTGTAGTTTTGATCAGGAATTAAAGTGGTGTGTAGAATTAAAAGATAAAAATATAGGTTATGCCTGGAACAGTAATGTATTTGAAAATTTCAGAAATAAATTCAAAAAATCCTGTCCGAATTGCAGGGAAAAGGTTAATTGCATGGGAGGGTGTCCTCTGTGCAGAAGTATTATATTGTGCAATAGAGAGGAAATGTATAAATTATGAAAATAAGAATGGATTTTGTTACTAATAGTTCTTCTTCAAGTTTTATATTGGGTGTAAAAGATAAGCTTACAAAAGAAAAAGTTTTAAATATGATGAAGGTACCGGGGGATTCACCTTTAAGAGAGTTGGCTGAGGAGTTTGCAGGAATTATTTATTCAAACTCATCAAAATTTAAATTAGATGAAATATTAGAGGATTATGGTTGTGAGGATATTTCAGAGTTACCAGATATGTATAAGAAAATAATTGGTAATGATGAATTTGTGTTTTATGAAGGTACTGTGTCAGATGAAATAAATAGTGTTTATAGTATTTTATGTAATATGGATTTTCATTATGAAGATGAAAATTTCATATTTTATAAGGAGGCTGGATATTAGAGAAGGTACGAATAGTCAATTTGGGGTATTGTCTATTCGTGTATATAAAATTTAACATGAACTGCCTTGCCAATAACCTTAAAAGAATCTTCTTCTAATTCTTCTTTAGATAAAGCTACAGGGTTATATTTGTGATTTTCCGGTAATATTATTAAGCTATCTCCGCATTTTAACACTCTCCTCAGTATAATACCCATGTTTTTAACCTGTATAAGCATTAATTTATTATCTTCTATATAATCCTGTTTGTGAATGCATACCAAATCATTTTTAAATATACGGGCATTTGACATGCTGTCATCTTTAACCTTGAAGAAGAAATAATCTTTAGAGAGTTCTTCTGGTTTGTCAAAATATTCATATCCGCTAATATTTTCAGCAATAAATAATGATGGATTATTTTTATTGGTTTGAAATATAGGAATCCTTGAGAGATAACTGGATTCCATTTTTTTTATATTTGTTACACCAATTAGGTAGTCTATTGAAACTTTGAAATAATCCGATAAAAGTTTTAGTGTTTCAATATTAGGCTGTAGTCTTCCAAGTTCATACTTTGATATATTTGCCTTGGTAAGATTTAAAATTGAAGCAATTGCCTCCTGGGTTAAATTGTTCTCTTCTCTGAGTTCTCTAAGTCTCATTGCAAAATTCATAATTGTACCAACTCCCAAGTATATTTTATAATAAATACAATAAAAACCATATTTTATTTCTAAAAAAGATATAATATTATAAAAGTTTCTAAAAAAGCTACTAGCGTTGCTCGAATTTTGTCTGAAATATCTCACCTGAAACTTTCAAATATGTTTTAGTGAATCTTACAAAAATGTAAGGTTCATATTTAGGTTGTAAGGTTTCTGTCATTGCTATAGTACTCATGAAAAAATACAATAAAGATAAAAAGGGCTATGCAATAAATTATAGAAAAAGGAGAAAGGCTATGAGCAACATATTGAAAGTTGAAAATTTAACAAAAATCTATGGCCAAGGGGAAAATAGGGTAGAAGCATTAAAAAATATATCTTTTACTGTAAATAGGGGTGAATTTATAGCTATAATGGGAGCTTCAGGCTCAGGAAAAAGTACCCTTCTCCACACCATAGGGGGACTTGACAGACCTACATCTGGAAAGGTGTACATTGATGGTGAAGATATATATAAACTAAATGAATCCAAGCTTGCCATATTTAGAAGAAGAAATATTGGTTTTGTATTTCAATTCTTTAACCTTATACCGGTTTTGGATGTAGAGGAGAATATATCCCTTCCTGCACTTTTAGATAAAGAGAAAGTGGATAAGAATTATTTAAATGAAGTAATAGCTATGCTTGGATTGAAAGACAGGATTAAACATCTTCCATCCCAGCTTTCAGGAGGACAGCAGCAGAGGGTTTCCATTGGCAGAGCTCTTATAAATAAGCCTGCCTTGATTCTGGCAGATGAACCTACTGGAAATTTAGATAGTAAAAATGGCAGAGAAGTTATAGAACTTTTAAAATTGTCTTCTAAAAAGTATAACCAAACTTTGGTTGTTATAACCCATGATATAAATGTGGCTGAACAGGCAGAAAGAATAATTAATATAAGTGACGGAGAAATAAAATGGAATGATTAAATGATGGGAGGTGATGGATAAATGAAAAATTATAAGGAAATAACAGATAAATATTTAAAACACAATAAAAAAAGAACGGCACTTACTATTTTGGGAATAATACTTTCTGTGGCTTTAATAACTTCAGTGGGACTTTTTATAAAGAGTCTGCAAAATTCATTTGTTGAAAGCACCATAAAGTCAGAAGGCGGCTTTCATGTGAAAATTTCAAATGTAAATAATGAAGATTATATTAAGCTGAAAAACAATGTTAAGATTGATACCATAGGCATTCAGGAGAATTGGCTGCAGTGCCGTTTAAAAGAAGGCAAAGAAATAGAAATTGATAGAGTGGATAAAAATGCTCTAAAGCTTTTACCAGATTATTATAAACCTATTAAAGGAAAGTTTCCAGAAAAAGAAGGAGAAATAGCACTGGAAAGCTGGGTATTTAAATATATTGACAATTCCCCCGATATAGGTGATAGTATAAATTTAAAAACAGCTACAGGAGAAATAAAAAGTTTTAAGATTACAGGAATTATTCCCAATCAAGTTCAAAGCCAATACAAAGGTATTGCTCTTGGAATGACCTATTTAAATAAATTTAATGTGGAGAAGTCAACCTTATATTTAACCATACACAAAAGTGCGGGAATAAGTAACACTGCAGAGGAATTAAGTAATAGATTTAAAGAAAATTGTGTGAAAAATAGTCATCTGTTGAACTATTTGGGTCAAGGCAGTGATGATTTGAATAAAAGCCTTTATTCCATAGCTGCAATAGTAATAATTATTATTGTAATTGCCACCATAGCAGTTATATATAATTCATTTCAGATAGGTGTAATGGAGAGAATGAAACAATTTGGACTTTTAAGAGCTGTAGGGGCTACACCTTCTCAGATAAGAAAGATAGTGCTGAGGGAAGCTTCCATAATAAGTGCAGTAGGTATTCCCCTTGGAATTGTGGCAGGAATATTTGCAATGTTTGTGGTAAGCAAAATATTTAGCATAATGTCAGGTTCTCTGTTTGGGGAGTTGAAAATAATAATTCCATATTATGTACTTGTTATAAGTGTTTTTGTGGGACTGGCAGCTGTATATATTTCTGCTTTTATCCCTGCAAGGGCTGCTGGAAAAGTTTCACCTTTGACTGCCATAAGCAGCAGGGCATATATATCAAAGGAAAAAATAAGGAGAAACAGAGGGAAAATAGTTAAAAGGTTTTTAAATATAGAAAGTGTTATGGCCTTTAAAAATATAAAGAGAAATAGAAAAAAGTTTATAGTTACTGTTTTTTCCATGATGATAAGTATAGCCCTTTTTATATTCTTTTCCTCCTTTGTAAGTATGATGGGAAAGTTTACAGATCCTCCATCGGAGAGTGATAAAATGCATTTTGAAGCTATTGGTATAATAGATAAAGCAGGGGATAGCTCTCTTAAAACTGATTTTATAGATAAAATAAGAAAAAATAATCTGGTGAGTAAGGTATATATATCCTATGGAACCTATAAATCAGATATCTTTATTTCTGATAGTGAAAAAAACAGCTATATAGCTAAAAATGCACCAGAAATGTACAATAAGGTAGATTTTAAAAATGAAACTTTAAATTCCATGAATGCAGTTATAGACATATATGACCAGGATAAACTAGCAAGTATTAAAAATTATATAAAAGAGGGCAAGACAGATACTGACTATATGAATCAGGAGAATGGTGTTATCATAGTAAAAAATAATATAATAGCTGTAAATAAAAAATATTATAATGGGGCAATTACTAATTTGAAAGCAGGAGACAGCTTTTATATGAATAGAAATATGCTCTATAAAGGTATGATAGGTGAAGACTATACGGAAGAAAATAGTAATCCTGCTTCAACAAATTATAATATGGTTAAAGTTAAAGTGGCAGCTGTAGTGGAAAGTGCCCCTTATTATTTTTATAATGGGGATAATAGGTCTCTATATGTGATAATGACAAAGGATGTAATAAAAAATATAACTGGCAGAGATAATTTTTCTTTTAAAACAGCGGACATAATATTGAAAAATGAGAAGGAGGAAGATAAATTTAATGAATTTCTGCAGCCTTTATGTGATAGTAATGGGGTAAAATTAGTTGATATAGTTAAAATGAATCAGTCAAGGAGAGCAGAATCACTGCAGCTTTTAATTCTTATATACGGGTTTATAGCTGTAATATCTTTTATTGGGGCGGTTAATATAATAAATACCATAACTACAAATTTAGTTTTGAGAAGAAAAGAAATTGCCTCTTTAAATGCAATTGGCATGACCTATAAGAATATAAGATCTATGATTTTGACAGAAGGAGTTTTATATGGATTGTATGGTGCTTTTTACGGGGGAGTAGTGGGAAGCCTATTGTCCTATGGATTATCTTATTTTATGAAAGAAATTATGAATTTTAAATGGAGCATTCCCTGGAATATGATATTTATAAGTGGGGCAGCTGCAGTATTTATAGGACTTATATCTGTGATTAAACCTCTGTCAAGAATTAAAAAAGAAAATGTAATAGATGTCATAAGGGAAGAAAATTAGTTATAATATATATGTGGATTAATTGTGGAGAAGATATTATATGATTTCTGATTTTTTACTTGTTGCGGCAATTATCTGTGCTGCCATAGCTATTAAGGTGATAAAAGATAAAAAGTCCAATAAGTAATACCCAAGGTAAAAGTGTGTTGGTACTTTCAAAGAGTTTGCCAACACATTTTTTAAGATATAGTTTTTAACGGAGGTGGCTGACTTTGAGTAAAATATTACTTTTAGAAGATGATGAAGCATTGGCTCTTGGCATTGAGTTTACCCTTTTAGATGAGGGCTATGAGGTTGTGAAGTGCCTAAATGTGAAGGAAGCAGTAGAAACCTTCAATAGTGCAGCTTTTGATATTTTAATACTTGATGTAATGCTTCCAGATGGAAATGGCTATGATGTATGTAAATATGTAAGAGAAGAGAGCCAGGTTCCGGTTATATTTTTAACTGCCTGTGATGAAGAGGTAAATGTAGTTCTGGGTCTTGACATGGGAGCGGACGATTACATAACAAAGCCTTTTAGAGTAAAGGAATTTGTATCCAGAGTTAAAGCTATTTTAAGAAGAACAGAAAACAATAATTGTAAGCCTAAAATATTGAAATGCAGTGATATAGTTTTAAATACAGAAACACTTGAAGTCAGTAAAAGAGGAGCTGATTTGGCACTTTCCATGCAGGAATACAAACTTCTTTTACTATTTATGAATAATGCCAAAAGAGTTATGAGCAGAGAAGAGATATTGGATAATTTAACTGATGGAAGTGGAGAGTATTTTGATCCAAATACCCTTTCTGTATACATAAAGAGGATAAGAGAAAAGATAGAAGAGGATTCTTCAAATCCCAGATACATAAAAACTAAAAGAGGCTTTGGATACCAGTGGGATATAAAAGTTGAGAGGGAGTAAAATGATATGATTTTATACTATGAAAATCCAGAAATTAAGAGGAGCTCATGTATTATATTGATTCTGGCAGTGATATTTATAGCAGTGAACTCTTTTGTTTTATATAAAGGTTATGAAAGGGTTAAAAAAGATTATATAAATAACAATGCAGCTTTAGTAGGAAAAATAGTGAAAATTCACCCCCAGCTTGAAAATGAAGTGGTGCCTGTAATAACAAAGGAAAGCAGTTCAGAAGATGTTGGGTTTGGAAAAAAAGTACTAAGTAAGTATGGGTACGAAGAAAATTTAAATATAAACTTATTGCCTAAGTTAAGAGAAGATTATAGCAATTTGAGCAAGTCTATGATTTTTTCTATGATATGCTTTTTTATAATTGTATTTTTAATAAATAGAGCAGAATATGTAAACATATATAGAAAACTGGAGAATCTTATGGCTGCAGCAAAAAATGTAATTGATTACAATTTTAATATAGGTATTTATGAAAATACCGAAGGTATATTTGCAAAGCTCGCCTATACTTTTAACAATATGAGAGTTATATTGAAAAACAATTTAGTTCAAATTCAAAAAGAAAAAACTTTTCTAGTAAATACCCTGTCGGATATATCCCATCAGATAAAAACTCCTATTTCTTCTCTCATAATATATAATGATATACTTTTAAATAGAAAAGTAAATGAAGAAAAGAAAATTGAGTTTTTAAGGATTAGTCAGAATCAGTTAAATAGAATTCAATGGCTTATAAAAAGTTTGCTCCAGCTTGCAAGACTTGATGTAGGGGCAGTAAAATTTGAAATGAAAAGTAATGATATAAATAAAACTGCAGAAGCATCTATAGAATCTTTGAAAATTAAGTCACAAAATGCAAGAGTGAGAGTTGAATTTTATCCTGGAGAAAATGAAATTATGGTGAACCATGATTCTAACTGGGTAAGTGAAGCTATTATAAATATAATTAAAAATGCCATTGAACATAGTGAGCCTGGTGGAAAGGTTAAGGTGTTTACAGAAAAATCTCAAGTGTGTGTGAGAGTAATAATTAAGGACAATGGCAGTGGAATAGATAAAGATGAAATTAGGCATATATTCGAAAGATTTTATAAGGGAAAGACAAATAAAAATACAGAATCTGTTGGAATTGGACTGGCACTTTCAAAATCTATAATTGAAGGAAATCAGGGAATGATTAATGTAAAAAGTAACATGGGAATAGGAACTGATTTTGAAATTACTTTTTTGAATGGAATATACTAAATTAATAGACATATCTTAAGCTATTTATAATACATAGTGTATTATATTTTATCCAAAGGCCAACAATGATATAATTCATAATTTTAATGAATTGTAAAATATAAGAAGGAATTCGTAACTTTTTGTAGAATATTTATAAAAAATGAACTTTATGATAATAAATTCATGGAATGTTTAATAAAATTTTAGAAATATGATGAACAATAGTTCTTATTTATTCACATATTTTAAGGACAATCCATCATATCTTAACAAAACAATAGATAATATGAATAAACAGATTAAAAATATTAACTTAATTAAAGATATAAATGCTGGTTCACAGAATAATTTTAGTATTGTTGCTATTGGAAGAACATTATTATTTTTTCCAAAATACAAGATAAATATAATACCCACTTTTATAAATGTTCAAACAAGTATAAAGGATGTAGAATTATCTTTAGATAGTAATAAGATTGGAAAAAGCGACACCAATGATTTTACTAAAGAATTTGGGCCCTTTATTCCAGGAAAGTATAAATTATATGCTATGTAAATAAAGTATTGCAGTTCATAAAAATATAATTTGTGGAAAGGAGAATCTTATTGGATATAAATGGTGTGTTTCTATGGTATTATAATATTTGCAAAAGAGAACTGTGGCTTATGTCAAGAAAAATTATACCAGATCAACGGGATGAAAATGTAGATGTAGGAAGATTTATACATAAAAATACATACAAAAGAAATAAAAAGGAAATAAGTTTTGGTAACGTAAAATTTGATATAGTATTTAGTTCAAAAAACAAATTGGTAATAGGGGAAACCAAAAAATCATCTAAATATAAAGAGGCATCTAAGTGGCAGTTGATGTTTTATCTAAAGACTTTAAAAGATGCAGGAATACATGCTAGTGGGCAGCTTTTTTATCCTGAAGAGAGAAAAAGGGAAGAAGTTATATTAGATGATATCTCAAGCAGAAAATTGGGTGAAATGATCTCTGATATAGAATATATATGTAGTTTGGACAAGCCTCCTAGTGTAAAAAAGATTCCCTATTGCAAAAATTGTGCTTATAGAGAATATTGTTTTGCATGATTAAATTGGAGGTGTGTAAAATGAAAAAGGATATTTATATATTTAATAACGGGGAATTAAAGAGAAAAGAGAATACAATATGTTTTGAAAGTGAAGATAACAAAAAACACATACCTGTAGAAGAAATAGATACTATATGGATATTTGGAGAAGTGACGTTGAATAAAAGGTTCTTGGATTTTGCATCTCAAAAAGAAATATGTCTGCATTTCTTTAATTATTATGGTTATTATACAGGAAGCTTCTATCCAAGAGAACATTATAATTCAGGATATGTCATATTAAAGCAGTGTGAATTTTATTTGGATTTTGATAAAAGAATGAATATTGCAAGGAAAATCATACAAACTGCCGTGGAAAATATAATGGTAGTGCTTAAATACTATAAAAGCAGGGGAATTCAACTGGAAAACGAAATAGCAGATATTTTTAATAAATCAAAAACTATGGAAGGTACAGAAAGTATTGAACAGCTTATGGCAGTGGAAGGAAACATAAGGGAAAAATATTATACTTGTTTTAATAAAATAATTAAAGCTGAAGAATTTAAATTTAGGGGAAGAAGCAAAAGACCACCTAAAGATAATATAAATGCACTTATAAGCTTTGGAAATTCGGTTATGTATTCTACAGTACTTGGAGAAATATATCAGACACATCTGGATCCAAGAATAGGATATTTACATTCTACAAATATGAGAAGATTTACTTTGAATTTGGATATAGCTGAAATATTTAAGCCTATACTTGTGGATAGATGTATATTTTCACTTTTAAATAAAAATATAATTACAGTAAAGGATTTTCAAGAACAATTTAATGGTATATTGTTATCTGAAAATGGGAAAAAGAAATTTTTGCAGGAATATAATAACAAACTCTACACTACCATAAAACATCCTAATCTCAATAAACCAGTTAGTTACAAGAGATTAATCCGAATGGAACTTTATAAAATACAAAAGCATATTACTCAAGATGAAGAATATGTTGGATTTATAGCGAGGTGGTAATAATGTTTGTCATTCTAGTTTATGATTTTGGAGAAAAGAGAGTGGGAAAAGCCTTGAAATTATGTAGAAAATATTTGACCTGGGTTCAAAATTCCGTATTTGAGGGAGAACTTGGCATGGCTAATCTTAAAAAATTAAAAATAGAATTAGAGAATATTATGGATAAGAAAGAGGATTCCGTTATAATCTATAAGTTTAACAGCACAAAATACTCAAAAAGAGAACAAATGGGATTGGTAAAAAATTCTCAGGAACTTTTTATATAATTTAATAATTGGAGCTGATTGGTATGAGATTGAATATAAATTTAAAGTTTAAAGATTGTTTGAATTTACCCATACAGTATAATAATATACTGCAGGCAGTAATATTAAACTGGCTTGACAATGAAAACTATCAAAAATTCATACATGATTGTGGATTTAAATTTGAAAATAGAAAATATAAACTTTTTACATTTTCAAAAATATATGGCAAGTTTAAAATATACAGGGATAAGAAAATTATAAGTTTTTTTGATAAGGCCAATTTCACTGTTTCCTCCCTTGAAGACAGGTTTTTAAATTATCTTGTATTAAATGTGATATCAAAGGATAATTTTAAGTTTGGAAACAACATAGTAGGTATTGAGGGCATTGAAAGTGCATATAGTAAACTTTCTGAAAAAGAAATAGTGTATACAAAATCTCCTATAGTTGTTTATAGCACATTTGAAAATTACCAGGGCAACAAGACTTACTATTATAATCCTTTAGAGAGTGAGTTCAGTGAACTTATAAGGAGAAATCTGATACATAAATATGAAGCATATTATGGGGCTGAACCTTCAGATAAATATTTTTCAATAACTCCTTTGTATAGGGAAAAGTTAAAGCAGAGAATTGTAATGTATAAGGGATATGTTATAAAGGGATGGGATGGAGAATTTTTGATTCAGGGTTCAAAGGAACTTATGGATATAGCCTACAATGCCGGAATTGGCTCAAAAAATTCTCAAGGATTTGGATGCATTGAAATAAAAAGAAAGTAGAAACCTAGAAATAATGTTATAATACTTGTGGCTTATATTTTAGGTATAAATCAGAAGATATTTAGGAGGAACAACTTAATGTCTTATAAAGATTGTATTAAAATTTGGAGAGAAGGTATAAGTGAAGAATTGTTAGATAGATTTTTTTTAAAATTTACGTATTCTTCGAATAAAATAGAAAATAACGAGACAAGATTGAGAGATGTTGAAACCATCTTTAAGGGTAAAAAAGTTAAAGATTTTAAAGGAAATAAGAAAACGCTGGTGGAGATAGAGAACCACAGGGAGTTATGCAAAAATATTTTTAAATTATGTAAAGAATACAATTCTAAAGTATCTACTGACCTGGTAAGGAAGATGCATTATTCATTAATGAAGAACTGTTTTTCGGAGCAATTATTATTAAAAGGTGAAAGTCCAGGGGAATTTAAAAAAGGCGATTATATAGTTGGCTTACATGATGTTGGAGTAAGTCCTGATGAAGTAGAAGAAAATTTAAATTCTTTGTTTGAAGAAATTAATGAAGTAAAAATAAATGATAATAATGTTTTGACAGTAATTTCATATTTACACTGCTGGTTTGAGAGTATACACCCTTTTGCTGATGGAAATGGAAGAACAGGCAGGGTATTGATGAATTATCTTCTTATAGGCAATAATTTTCCGCCAATAGTTTTGTTTGGGAATGACAGGGAACAGTATTACCTTGCACTAGAATATTTCAATGAAACGCAGGAAATATCTAAAATGGTTAATTTTCTGGAAGATCAGGCTTATAAGACATGGATTAAAGACTATAATGTCAAACTTAAAAATTTAAAGGACTTTTTGGATTAGATGATAAAAGTATACCAATAATTTTTTCGTCGACCCTAAGTAGCGTAAAAAACTCCGGAGTTCGATAAATTGAGAAAATAAGATATTATAAGGGTTTGGGAATTTTGTTAACATTTCATTAACATATTGATATTTTCACAAACCCTGTTATAATAATATATAAATGGGATTTTAGATTACCTATAAGGAATTGAAACAAACGATAACCAATATAATTACACTATAAATATAAAACGATTTTAGATTACCTATAAGGAATTGAAACTTGTTTCCATATATAGTTACCTCCTTTAATAAATTACTGGATTTTAGATTACCTATAAGGAATTGAAACCACGTTGTTTAGGAATTGCTAAATTTCCATAATGCCAGATTTTAGATTACCTATAAGGAATTGAAACAAATTTCAGTTCTAATTGTTTCGGCCCATCTAACTTGGATTTTAGATTACCTATAAGGAATTGAAACCTCTTTAATAATCCATACAAAAATAATCTTCCTGCTTGGATTTTAGATTACCTATAAGGAATTGAAA
The DNA here is from genome assembly GCF_036781005.1 of Clostridium sp. GTDB lineage: Bacteria > Bacillota > Clostridia > Clostridiales > Clostridiaceae > Clostridium_B. The sequence continues at coordinate 120,898 of NZ_DAIQBT010000001.1, forward strand.
CAATATATTCCAACAGGAGCCAAGAATATAAGCATCAACGATTTTAGATTACCTATAAGGAATTGAAACTTTCCTCTTCCTTGTAAAACTCTTTGTCGAATAATTCAGATTTTAGATTACCTATAAGGAATTGAAACTTTGTATAGCCACAAGACACCTTGTCCTGGCTCTGTGATTTTAGATTACCTATAAGGAATTGAAACCAAATATAGATATAAGTAGCGAAAACGGCAACAAACAAGATTTTAGATTACCTATAAGGAATTGAAACAGAATATAGGCCATGTTTCTTTACCTATAACGCCATCGATTTTAGATTACCTATAAGGAATTGAAACCAGAAGTGTAGAGTTGAACTCCAGAATGGGAAATTAAAGATTTTAGATTACCTATAAGGAATTGAAACCTGTAAACCAGAATATAAGTTCTGTCATGGTTTATTCTGATTTTAGATTACCTATAAGGAATTGAAACGTAAGAATCCCAGGGCTATAATTGCTACCCATAATTCGATTTTAGATTACCTATAAGGAATTGAAACCTTAGTAGGTATGACAAAAATATAAAGTGTTCACCTAGATTTTAGATTACCTATAAGGAATTGAAACTAGTGTACAGTATATAAAACACTATACACTATTATGATTTTAGATTACCTATAAGGAATTGAAACCTGACTATATCCAAACAGAAATTAATAACAGGGGATGGATTTTAGATTACCTATAAGGAATTGAAACCAAATAATAAAGGATGATTCAGTATTTTACAAAGCTAAGATTTTAGATTACCTATAAGGAATTGAAACTGTGAAATATCCGAAGCAGAAGAAATATCAGAAGAACGATTTTAGATTACCTATAAGGAATTGAAACAAATATACAGTATACCAGATATAGCTGGAATACTGCCCGATTTTAGATTACCTATAAGGAATTGAAACATCGTATTGATGTAGATGTATCAAGTAGTAGTGAATTCGATTTTAGATTACCTATAAGGAATTGAAACCCATAAACTTATAGTATAATTAAATAAAGATTAAATGATTTTAGATTACCTATAAGGAATTGAAACCTTAAACATAATTGATCAGCTAACCAATTTTGTTTAAGATTTTAGATTACCTATAAGGAATTGAAACATTTTTGTTTCGACTCTGTAAAAGCTACTCATTCACCGATTTTAGATTACCTATAAGGAATTGAAACTTATTATTAAACTTATAAGGTGGTGTAAATTCTACCTTGATTTTAGATTACCTATAAGGAATTGAAACATTATATCTTGTATATTAGCTAAATCACTTTGTACAGGATTTTAGATTACCTATAAGGAATTGAAACCAATATAATTTAAATCAATTATACGACAGTGGCCTTGATTTTAGATTACCTATAAGGAATTGAAACATGGCAAACTCCAAAGTAAACACTGTTATCTTCTTTGATTTTAGATTACCTATAAGGAATTGAAACTTAATTAACTTTTCGTTATTTTCCCACATAGTAAAACAGATTTTAGATTACCTATAAGGAATTGAAACTAGACTGACCTGTACATGTTCTTCCCCACCATGTTTCAGATTTTAGATTACCTATAAGGAATTGAAACTAGTGTACCTGCCTTTCATGCGGGAGGTACAACAATGATTTTAGATTACCTATAAGGAATTGAAACCATATATTTGCAATGGTTACATTTCCAATTTCGAATAGATTTTAGATTACCTATAAGGAATTGAAACATATTTTTTTGGAAAGTGACTTGTTTTCTGTTATGGCGATTTTAGATTACCTATAAGGAATTGAAACGCCTTTTCTACTGCTTCATCTGTAGTTGCCGCTTCGTGATTTTAGATTACCTATAAGGAATTGAAACAAAGTATCATACTCTATCTCGTTAGTATCATATAAAAGATTTTAGATTACCTATAAGGAATTGAAACCCAACAAGTTGAGCATTATCATAACCCTCAGCTAACTGATTTTAGATTACCTATAAGGAATTGAAACATTTGAAAAAGTTCACGCAAAAATACTTTGGTATAAAGATTTTAGATTACCTATAAGGAATACTTTTTTACATCTGAACCTTGCTTATCCCCAACTTTCAATAAGATGGGGGATGTTAGTAACGGTGATTTTAAGTGGTGGTATACTATGCAGTGTGTTAAAATATAAAAAAGAATGGGCGAAAACCATATAAAAGGAGGTGGATCTGTAATGTGCAGGTTGAATCCTAAAGTAGATTTTGCATTTAAGAAATTATTTGGAAGTCCTGAGAATAAGGACATATTAATTTCATTTATAAATTCCGTACTTCCGGAAATTGAACAGGTAAAAGATATAGAATTAAAGAATCCCTATAACATAGCAAATTATAGGAAAGGTAAAATGACCATACTGGATATAAAAGCTGTGGATGAAAGAGGAACCTGGTATGATATCGAAATGCAGCTGGCAGAGCAGGGATATTATGATAAGAGGGCATTTTATTATTGGGCAAAGGTGTATTCAGACCAGATAGAAAGTGGAGATGATTTTGACCTTTTAAGAAAAACTATAGCAATAAACATACTTGATTTTGATTATTTGGATGAAAAGGATTTTCACAATGTATATAAGGTATACAATGAAAAGAGCAAGAGGGAATTCTCTAATTTATTTCAAATGCATTTTATAGAGTTAAATAAATTTCAAAAGGAATTTGTGGATTTAAAGACATCCTTAGATAGGTGGGCAGCTTTTTTAAATAGAGCCTATGAAATAGATAAGGACAAAATACCAGAAAAACTGGCAGAAGACAGTGCAGTGAAAAAGGCAATAGAAAAGCTTGATATTATGTACCTGGATAAAGAAGAAAGAGAAATATATGAAAATGATTTAAAAAGACTCCGTATTCAAAAAGCAGAAATTAAGGCTGCAGGAGCTAGAGGCAGAGAAGAAGGTAGAAGAGAAGGAGAAAATAAAAAAGCTATTGAAATAGCTAAAAGTCTCTTAGACGTATTAGATATTGAAATTATAGCATCTAAAACAAAATTATCTGTAGATATAATAAAAAAATTAAAAGATTAAAAGGCTTAATTGGGTTAAGTCTTTTAATCTTTTAATTTTCCGAAAGGATTTATATTATGGAGAGAATAAAATTTTTGTTATTTAGATTCTCTTGAAGTCCAGGTTCTTGACGTGTCCAAAACTCAGCCAGGAGATGTCATTATGACTGAATAGTTACATTATAAATCAGTATATGTTAAATAAAGAAATAATGTATAAATTTATAGTACAAAAAGAAGGAAATTGGAACTATTTATAGAATTATAATACAATATGAAAGAAGGTGAGAAAGTGCAGGAAGGTATATTGCAGATAGGAAATGCAGTATTGTCTGAAGGAGACATGCTCCGCAGTTTGGTTCAGGAACTCAAAACTACCAGAAAAAATAAACAGCTTTATGTGATGAAATTAAATTTTAATACTAAGATAAATACTTTAAATATTGATGTAACTGAAGAAATGGGTGAAAAAACTGCATTAAAATATCTATTTTTAGGAAAATCAGGAGGACCTGCTTCCCCTCAATGGTTTTCTTCCAGTACCACTATAAGTTATTTTTTAACGGAAACTTTTTTTAACTTAAAAAATAAAGACTTTGGTGAAGAGTTAAATAGTAAAATAAACCAGGTATTTAATGATTGTTATGTAGATTTAGGAGAAAATGTAAAAAATAAATACAGATATATTCTGGATCTTAAAAAGTTTGGTATGAGTGAGGAAAGTGTGCAGGATATATACTTAAAATTAAAAAATGAAAATCAGGAAGATAAAAAAATTACAGACAGGCTGGGAAAAGTATTAGAACAATATATCAAAGATAAATATGAATTGAAGTTTACTGAAATAGGCCTTTTCACCATACTTATAGATGACATTCCACTGTGTGATTTTAAAGATTATAGAGAGAAGGTGGAATGTGAAAAGTTAAAAGTTAAAGATAAAAAAATCAATAAAAAGAATAATCAATATTGTTCTATGTGTGGCAGTGACAGGGATCTTACGGAAGATTTAACAGCCATGCAAATAAAGTTTTATACCACAAATCAAGTAATATTCAGCAGCAATCTAAATAGAAAAAATTATTCTAAGAATATGATATTGTGCCAGAACTGTTTAAATAAATTATTGGCAGGAGAATCCTATATAAAAAATAATCTCAGCACAAGCTTTGCAGGGTTCAGTGTATATCTTGTACCTCATTTTGTATATGGAGAGCCTCTTTCAAAGGAAGGACTGGATTATATATCCCAAAGTATACAGAATTCTTTTAACACTGTAAAAAGTTTCGATGGTATAAGGGAAATGAGAATGAATACTCAAAATGCTATTCTTCTTGGGGAAGAAGATAGCTTTTACCTACTTAATCTTATATTTTACAAAAGTGCCCAAGCATCTACAAAAGTACAGAAGTTAATAAAAGACGTTAACCCTTCTATATTTGACGAGATTAATTACAATTCCACAAGAATCTATGAACTTGCAAAATCTATATTAGGCGATAAATGGAAAATATCAGTAAATCTTGGAAGCATATATTATCTCATTCCTATAAGAATGACAAGAGGAGAACCCAGGCAGTATAAAAACCTACTTTCTTTGTATGATGCACTTTTTACCAGAAGGAATATACAGAAAAATTTTATAATAGAAAATATTATAAAGGCAGTTAATATCATATATTTTGAAAAGGAAGGATTTAATATAAATTCAAAATACAATTCTATATACAGCACAATTTTAAACGGAAATTTCTGTATTGAATTTATGAGGCTTATGGGATGCATGAAGGAGGAAATAGCTATGGATACAGCGGAATTAAAATTAAAGGATAGTGTGAAAGATTATATAGAAAAAATGAAATATAATGAACAGGAAACAGCTATGTTTTTACTGGGATATCTTATAGGTGAGGTTGGAAATGCACAGTATAAAAGGCTTCATAAAAATTTAGGGGAAGGTAATACCACAAGTTCAACGGATTCAAAAAAACCCATATTGAATAAATTGAACTACAGCGGCATAGATAAAAATAAAATTATAAGACTTACCACAGAAGTTTTTGGGAAGATGAATCAGGAGAGTATAAGACACTATAACGAAGTGACCTTTAATGAACTTAAAAGACTTTTAGATGTAAATATTAAAAATTGGAAAATGAACAAGCAGGAGAATTTATTTTATATATTATCAGGTTATGGTTATAATACGGCAAGGGCGATGTTAAGTAGTAAAAAGAAAGAGGGGGTAGTTTCAAATGAACAACAGTGAAATATTATATCTTTATGATGCAAAGCTTTCAAATCCAAATGGAGATCCAGATGAAGAAAATAGACCGAGAATGGACTATGAAAGGGATATAAATCTGGTATCAGATTTAAGGCTTAAAAGATACATAAGAAACTATTTAATGGACATGGGTTATGATATATTTGTAAGGAAACTTGAGGATAAAACGGTGACCCCAGAGAAAATAATAGCAAGTTTAAAAAACAATGATGTCGATACTATACTTGATGAGCTCATAGATATAAGATTATTTGGTGCCACTATACCTATAAAAAACGATAATAAAGCTTTTATAGGTCCTGTCCAATTTAATTGGGGGTATTCCCTAAATAAAGTAGAACTTATGGAATCCAGTATAACTTCCCATTTTTCCTCTGATAGTTCAAATTCTCAGGGAGCTATAGGAAAGGATTATAGAGTAAAATACTCATTTTTAGCTTTTTCAGGAGTTATATCGGGTAAAAGGGCAGAAAAAACCAAACTGAAAGAGGAAGATATTGTATTACTTGATCAGGCTATGAAATATGCTATACCCCAGCTTGCTACCAGAAGTAAAATAGGACAGTATCCAAGACTTTATGTGAGAGTGGAATATAAAGACAGTAAGACTGTGCTTGGAGATTTTAGAGATTATATAAAGTTAGAGGATAAGACTGAAAATTTAAGAGCAATAAATGAATGTTGTATTCATGTAGAAGAACTTTTTGAATTTTTAAACAATTATAATGATAGGATATTTAAAATTCACTATTTTCAGGATAAAAATCTTCAAATAATGAATGGAGAAAGTGAATGTGAATTTAAGGAGGTATTTAAAGGTTTTCATTTAGAAGAAGTTAAATAGGAGGCAGAAATGGATATATTGATTTTTGATTTAAAAGGTAAATTTGCTCACTTTAGAAAATTTTATACGAATTCTTCCTCTTTATCTTACTCAATTCCCACAAGAACTGTAATTGAAGGTATAATAGGGGCCGCTTTGGGCATGGAAAGAGACAGCTATTATGAAATATTATCTAAAAATATGTGTAATATTGCACTTAGAAAACTCTGCAGTACCTATAAAATAATGCAGACTGTAAACTATATTAAAGCCACCAGTGAAAAATATTTGATAGAGCCAAAAGAACATACACAAATACCTTTTGAAATAGTTACATCTGAATATAATCTTGTGTACAGGATTTATATAAATTTACATGATATAAATATTATGGATAAGCTTCGACAGAGTATAAAAAATAAAAATTTTGAATATATACCTTATTTTGGTTCAGCTCCTTTTAATTGCAGTCTTCATTTTGTGGCCAGTATACATGGGAAAGAAACAGATTGTAATAGCTGGCAAGAGATAAGCTCTGTTGTGAATTCACAATATATATGCAGAGAAGGTATTGATATAAGTAAAAAGAATTTGTTTTTAGTAAAGGAAAAAATGCCTTCGGATTTTACAACTGAAAGGATAATAGGTGAAGTTAATTCCTATATATATGATGAAAATGGACAGAGTATAAAAGTTAAATTAAACTGTAAAGCTGTAAATGTAAAGTATGATAGTGTAGATGAAAATATAGTTTTTATGTAATGGAGGGTTCTTATGGAATTTTATTCCCACGATAATCCTGAGAAAAAAATGATAGAACATCTAAGAGAAGTTAAATCTCTAAGTGAAGATTTTCTGCCAGGGGATTTAAAACAAATAAATGAAATAATAAGTTTTACTCACGATTTTGGAAAATACACTACTTATTTTCAAAATTATCTTATGAAAAAGGATAAAAGCTCTGGGGAATTGAAGAATCATGGATTTATATCTGCCATTCTTGCAGCATATATTTGTTTTCAAGTATTTGAATCAAAGAACAAATATCCCCTTATTGCATATAGCTGTGTACTGCATCACCATGGAAATCTTCAAAATGTAGATTTGAATCTTCCAAAACAACTAAGTGGTGTAGATAGACATAAGGATGACAAGTTTTTTGTGGAAAAACTAGATAATTGCTTAGAACAACTGAAAGATTTAAATAACAATAAAAAATGGATAATAAAAGAGTATGATAACTTAGGATATGGAAAGTATATAGAGAAGTTTTTGAGTTTGAATTCTTTTCAGGATATACTTTTAGCTCTTAAAAAGATAAGTTTAAAAATAGATATGACAGGTAAAAGTGAAGATATATATTTTCTCCATCAAATGTTATATTCTGCTCTTATATCAGGAGATAAATTAAGTGCTTCAAATACCTCTTTACCCCAAGTTAAATTTGGAAGTTATGAAATGTTGGATAAGGTGAGAAAAGAGAAGTGTAGTGATAATACAGAGGACATAAATATAATAAGAAGTAACATATTTAATGAAGTCATGTTAAACATAGAAAAAAATTATTTAAGTAATGATATATTTTCCATAACTGCACCTACTGGAACAGGTAAGACCTATACAGGTTTTTTTACTGGATTAAAGCTTAATAAATTGTTAGGTGGCAACAGGAGGATAATTTATTCTCTGCCTTTTACATCTATAATTGATCAAAATTATGATGTAATTTATAAATTGTTTAAGTATATAAAAGACTTTGAAAGAGAGGACAACAGTTATATAATTAAACATCATAATCTGTCTTATGTAAGTTATAATTCCAAAGATGAGGATTACACCATAGATCAGGCGGAACTTTTAATCGAGAACTGGAATAGCGGAGTAGTTGTTACTACTTTTGTACAATTGTTACAAACTTTAATTGGCACCAGGAATAGAATGCTCAAAAAATTTGATGCAATAAGAAATTCAATTATTCTCCTGGATGAAATTCAGGCACTTGATATTAAATATTATAATCTAATAGATACTGTATTAAAATGGTGCTGCACATATTTAAACTGCAAAGTTATATTCATGACTGCCACAAAACCTATAATTTTAAAGAATGCGTCAGAACTTTTGGAAAACAGCAGAAGGTATTTTGATCATTTTAATAGAACCAAATTGGTACTTAAATTAAACCCTGTAACAGTGGAAGAATTTTTAGAAGGATTCAATGACAACATTAAAGATGAATCTTATTTGATAGTGTGTAATACGATTTCACAATCTTTAAATATATATAATAATTTAAATTTTCCACGTAAGAAGGTGTATTATTTGTCTACTAATCTGCTTCCTGTACATAGAAGGACTATAATTAAAGAAGTGGAGGAAAGACTTAAAAACGGGGAAAAAATAATACTTGTATCCACTCAGGTAGTGGAGGCAGGAGTGGATTTTGATTTTGACAATGTTATAAGAGACATTGGCCCTCTTGATTCCATAATTCAATGTGCTGGCAGGGGAAATAGAAATGGACAAAAAGGTATGTGTAATGTCTATGTTTACTTTATGGTAAATGAAAGTGGCAGTTCTTTTGGCTCTATGGTATATGGCAAGGGCATTATTAATATAACCAAAGAAATTTTGGAGGGTTCAGATATTATTCAGGAAAAAGATTATTTTGATTTAATAGAAAAATACTTTAAAAAAGTAGAGGATAATGTGAATATGGATGATGTATCTCAGGGGTTTTTGAAGTCTATGAAAAAATTATATTTTAAAAAGGAAGACTATGACTATAGTTTGGATAATTTTTCGCTGATTAAAGATAACCCTGATTATTTTGATGTGTTCTTTAGAATTAATGATGAAGCAGAGGAAATCTACAGAAAATTCTTAAAGATGATTGAAGAAAAACATATAAAAAAGAGAAAAATTATGTACCTTGAAATAAAAAACAAACTTAAAGATTATACTTTGTCTCTCCCCAGCAAAGAGGTATCAAATTTTCAGGGCAAATTTATGTTGAATGTTCCCAAGGAATCTTGTGATTATTATTACCATAAAAATACTGGATACAGACGGGAGAATAATGATAGTTTTATGATATTTTAGGTGTAATTTTTTCGTCGACCCTAAGTAGCGTAAAAAACCCCGGAGTTCGATAAATTGAGAAAATAAGATATTATAAGGGTTTGGAAATTTTGTTAACATTTCATTAACATATTGATATTTTCACAAACCCTGTTATAATAATATATGAATGGGATTTTAGATTACCTATGAGGAATTGAAACTTAAATCTGGTAATGTTATACCTTTCTTGTCTGCCATGATTTTAGATTACCTATGAGGAATTGAAACATTTCTTTGCTATTGCTGCGCTAATAATGCCATCCAAGATTTTAGATTACCTATGAGGAATTGAAACTTTCTTCTTTTGGCGGTTTTGGCATTTCTGCCAACTTGATTTTAGATTACCTATGAGGAATTGAAACATACCATAGGTGCATTATCTTCAGATGCTAGTGCTGGATTTTAGATTACCTATGAGGAATTGAAACTATTTTAATCTATTCATATAAGATATGTTTTTACTCGATTTTAGATTACCTATGAGGAATTGAAACTCTTTTCCTCCGCTAATAGAAACATTTATATTCTCAAGATTTTAGATTACCTATGAGGAATTGAAACATTAAATACTTAGCACATACGATACCCTTAATTTCGGATTTTAGATTACCTATGAGGAATTGAAACTCATAACAAGTGCGAAGCATCGGGTATTCACTACAAAGATTTTAGATTACCTATGAGGAATTGAAACTTTATATAACCACAGGACACCTTGACCTTGTCCTGGATTTTAGATTACCTATGAGGAATTGAAACTATCTATCTTCATTCCAATAATCGCATTTGCCCTCGTGATTTTAGATTACCTATGAGGAATTGAAACACACATTGCAAACGGATGTAACGAACTTGCAACAAGATTTTAGATTACCTATGAGGAATTGAAACCTGGGGAGAATTACAATGGAGTGCAGGTAAAGCCATAGGATTTTAGATTACCTATGAGGAATTGAAACTTAATTATAAAGCTTTTATTTACGATATCCTCACAGGATTTTAGATTACCTATGAGGAATTGAAACCTTTTGTAATCCAACGCTTCATCAAAAGTATCAAATCGATTTTAGATTACCTATGAGGAATTGAAACTTTTTGACGCTCTTTCTAGCATATCAGATGTTACATGGATTTTAGATTACCTATGAGGAATTGAAACCCGTAAAATTTAATGCTGATAGTGTTCCAGATGAAATTTTAGATTCTGACCGTGGAAGAGTGCTAATTATAATTTGGAATACCTTTAAATTAGAAAATACATGATAAATTGAAACCTCCTTTCCAAAATTCCATTGAATAGAACAGATATAAATATAAGAAGGAGGAGTGACTGTGAAATGCCTCATTTGTGATAATTGCGGTTGGCAAAATAATGTACCTAATGAAAAAGGATCTGATTTATGTGTTTCTAATAGAATGTCATTAAAACAAGCTAAATTAGTTTATAAAAACGGTGAAAAGACAAATTAAAAGTATTTGTTAGGATTTCAGATTAACTTATAAGGAACCTAAATAGATTTAGTAAATATTTAGAATAAATATTCTCAATTACAGCTTTTAAATACAATATGATTACCCCTTTAAAATTAAGGAAATTTTAAGAAATGGCTGATAAACTTTAATTGCATGATAAATGTTTTATAATAGGTATAAGTATAATGAAAATTAGATACCTGAAAAGCGAAAAATATCAGCTATATTTTTGCCATTTTTAAAATTAAAGGGGTGATATTCATGAATACTGTAAGTAATGATCAAAGTACAATCAATTGGTATAATCAAAGTATTCAAAAAATTTTAAGTTCACAAGTTCAAACTTCTACAAATGAGGACAAAAATAAAACAGAAGGTTCTGTTGGAAGTATAGGACAAGCATACCAAAGTTCTATTTTTGCTGGTGGCACATCAAACATAATTAATCCTCTGGATAATTTAGTATCTAATGGGACTATTACTGAGGATCAAGAAACTATCATACAAAATGCTTTTAAAGCTGCTTTTAAATCAAACCAAACAAATTCAGGAACATATAATAAAGTGTCTAACCCGCTAGATAATCTGGTATCTAGTGGAATTATTACTCAAGAACAAAAAACTGCAGTAGAAAGTAATTTTAAACCTGCTTTTAAACCAGGTGAAACAAAAGAAAACAATAATGTAAATCCATTGGATACTCTTGTATCTAACGGTACTATTACCCAAGAACAAGAAGACGCTGTACAATCGGCTCTTAAAAGTGTTTTTTCAGAAAATGAAACACAGCAAAAAAGTGATAATGGCTTAACTTCAATTTTAGATAACCTGGTATCTGATGGTACTATTACTCAGGATCAGGAAGATGCTATAAAATCTACCTTTGAAAGTGTCTTTGCCCAGAATCACATGCAGGGAAGAAGAGATAATGGAGTGGAGTCTGTTTTAGATAACTTGGTATCTGAAGGAACTATTACACAAGAACAAAAAACTGCAATACAAGAAAGTTTTAAATCTGCTTTTAAGTCAGGTGAATCAGAAGAAAATAATAATATAAATCCATTAGATAGTCTAGTATCTAGCGGAATTATTACTCAAGAGCAAGAAAATGCTATACAATTTGCATTTGAAAATGCTCGTACGAAAAATGAATCACAAGAAAAAGGTAATGATATGTTAACTTCCGTTTTAGATAATTTAGTATCTGATGATACTATTAGTCAGGAACAGGAGGATGCTATACAATCTGCTTTTGAAAGTATCTTTGATGAAAGAAAAAAGCAAGGAAATAGCAGGATAGATTCTATTTTAGACAATATGGTATCTGCTGGAACCATTACTCAGGAACAGGAAGAAGCCATACAAAGTATATTTCAATCTAATATTTAATCTTAAATTTACTAAAAGTAAGTATATATTAAATATACATAATTTTGAATAGAATTATATGAGCATTTTAAATTGATAGGGGCTGCCATCATAAAATATATTTAAGTGATGGCAGTTTTTTAAGGTTGCCCAATTTTCTAAACAAATTATGGAATGAATCTGCAGGTCAGCTGCTGTAAAATCTCAATCTATCTGCTATATAGTATACAAAGAAAATGGATTCTTTTTTACATAATTACTATATATGGTTATTTTACTACTTCAAAGTATATTTTTATTCAATTTTTTATACAAAAAACAATTTTCTTCAATAAATTTAAAAATATGGCGCTGAAATATATTGTAATATGGCGGTATTTATTGTAATATAATAGTAAGATTTATAACTTGAAGAATTTAAATTAAGAGGTGATAAAATGAAACTTAATAAAATTAAATTTAATAAGTTAATGTGTCTTGTAATTACTACATCAATAATTGGTACAAGCATTTTGACCCTTGGTTTTAATGCTGAGGCTGCAGATCCAGTTACAAGCACTATTTCTACAGGAACTACAACAGGAACTACAACAGGAACTACTACTGATACTGGTAATAGTAATGTACAAAATATTACTAATTTGCCTACATTAAAATATAGTTCTACAGGACAGTACGTTTATTTACTTCAGAGTTATTTTAATATTATAAAGGTATGTAATCCTCAATTGCCGTCTACTTTTTCTCAATTGGAAGTAGATGGAGTATTTGGAGCTAAAACTCTAAATAATGTAAAAGTTTATCAAGAATATAAAAACTTAACTGTAGATGGTGTAGTAGGTCAGCAAACATGGAATGCACTGCATAAAGATATAGGTTATTAAGTTTGACTGGAATAATATTAAGTAGTATTTAAATGTATAAAGATAAAAATAAAATTTTTAAAAATTAAAATCGTTATAAATTATAGTAAGATCGCTAAATCTCAATTTAGCGATCTTATGTGGTATATATTAAAAAATAATTTGGGCGTGTTTTTTAAGTCTATTTTCCAGGATTTATAAACATCTGAACCCAATACGGAGTGCCGTTTTTATCTTTGGCAACTCCAACTCCAATTTCAGTGAAATTAGAATTCAATATGTTTGCTCTATGTCCTGAAGAATTCATCCAGGAATCCATTACTTCTGCTGCATCTTTTTGTCCATAAGCTATGTTTTCTCCTGCTGCCGTGTAAGTAATACCGAATTTTGTCATCATATCAAAAGGCGAGCCGTAAGTAGGTGAAGTATGGCTGAAGTAACCTTTATCAATCATGTCTTGAGCTTTTGCTGTAGCTACTTTGGATAATTCAGCATTGGCTTTAAGAGGAGACAATCCATTTTTACTTCTTTCTACATTAACTAATCTAATTACTTCATTTGCTTCTGCACTTATAGTAGAAGTTTGTCCACTATTTTCTGTTGGCTTAGTAGCTTGTCCGGCATTTCCGGTATTTGCTGTACTACCAGTGTTTTCTGTTGGTTTAGTAGTATTGGTTCCTGTGTTGTCAGCTGATGGTTTAGTAGTAGAAGTATTATTTTTGTAGATATTTTTATAAGCATTTTTTGAAGTAATAACTGTGCAGTTTTTAAGACAATTCTTAATATTAGAATAGTTATTTAGATCACATTTTAATGAAATTTGATGTACTGATGGACTGCTGCAGGTATTTGCTGCGGCTTTTGCCATAGTAGGCATAATAGTTGGTATGCCTGATGCAATAATTAATGATGCAATTAACAGTTTGATTTTTTTATTCATAAAGTAAACCCCCTAAATTTTCGTGAAATCATATAAATTTCACCTTAAGTTTTTGCATATTTATTAAAAACTTATTTTAGAGTATAAATAATAAATATGAATAAATTAATGCTATTTCGTGAATGAATTACAAATATTTTTAAAAATCATCAGAATATTATGGTATAAAAATTATATTTTTCATTCATATGTAAAATTATGAATAAAATAAGTAATTTTTTTGTTTATATGGATATTATAATAAAATAATAAAATTATACAGAATATATTTATTGTATAATACATTTTTTCTTTTTTTAAGTATAATATTTTAATTTTTTCTATTATATATGACGAATTAGTTTTATAAAATGAAGTGAAATTAATAATGAATATATCTTTTTAAATATTTCAATATTCTTAATAATTATATTATAGATTTTTTTTATGTATTAATAAAAATAAATAACTTATTAAGATTAATTATGATTGTTATATTTTTTATAAAAGATTATATATCAGAATATTTTTTATATGTATTTTGTGGCAAGTATATGAATATTTAATGTATAATTGTATAGTGTACTTTAAAGAAATTTAAATTTCATATTGACAAAAAAATTAAACACATTATAGTATATTTAAATCAAAAATGAGTTAATTAAATATAGATTTTTTATCAAGAGAGACGGAGGGACTGGCCCTATGATGTCCGGCAACCAGAAATTTTGTATTTCATGGTGCTAATTCCAGCAGGTATTAATATGAAAAGCCTGATAGATAAGAGACGGTTAGGATATGAGCTTTCTGAAGTTTCTTCAAGGAAGTTTTTTATTTTAGCAGTAAATCTAAAATCTCATAAGATAATGAAAAATATATAGAATTGACTGGCTATTTTATATTGAGTAATGAATTGGAGGGAAAAATATAAAATGAGTGATAACAATAACTTCGATTTTATAACAAAATGCGTTCATATAGGAAACGGAATTGAGAAGGAAACAGGAGCTATAAGACGGCCCGTAACTATGGCATAGAAGCAGCTCTTGTAGATACTTCCAATTTGGAAGAAATAAAGAAGGCAATAAGGCCAACCAGGAGCAGATTTAATTTTTATATAAATCTTGCTCCTGGTTATTATAATGACATATTATTAGAGTTTATCCAGATCATAAGGTGTTTCTTGATATACATAATAATTAAGCCAGTTTAAAAATAGCAGATTAGAATGGCTTTTCCAATTTGATAAAGGTGTTTTATCTGGATTATTATCTGGAAAATAATTTTTGGGTATATCTATAGGTAAATTTAGTGCAGTGTCTCTTTCATATTCTGATTTTAATGTTAAAGTATCATATTCAGGATGTCCTGTAACAAAGATCTGACGTCCTCCTTTTGTGGTCACTATATAAACACCTGCTTCCTTTGACTGGGATAGTATTTCTACTTCGGGAACTTTTTCTATATCTTCTTTTTTTACAAAAGTATGCCTAGAATGTGGCACATAAAATACATCATCGAATCCTCTGAAAAGTTCAATATTAGGCTTGTTTATAGTGTGGGAGAAAATACCGGATATTTTTTTGTCTAAGGTATACTTTGGAATTTTAAAGTGGTGATAAAGTCCTGCCTGAGCTCCCCAGCATATATGTAATGTTGAGTAAACATTTTTAGTACTCCAGTCCATAATTTCAGTTAATTCTTCCCAGTAGTCTACATCTTCAAATTCAAGTTTTTCTACAGGTGCACCTGTTATTATCATGCCATCAAATTTTCTGTTTTTTATTTGTTTAAAGGTTTCATAATATTTAATTAAATACTCTGCAGGAGTATTTTTTGAAGTATGAGATTTTAAATACATTAAAGATATATCAACTTGTATAGGTGAATTACTTAGCAATCTTAAAAATTGTATTTCTGTAACAGTCTTAAGTGGCATTAAATTTAATATAACTATATTAAGGGGTCTTATATCTTGGATTACTGCATGATTTTCATTCATAACAAATATATTCTCAGCTTTTAATACTTTAGAAGCTGGAAGATTGTTAGGTATGTTTATTGGCATAAAATTCCTCCTTGTTAATGGTTTTGCTATAATCAAATAAAATCTTATTAAACATTCCAATTTAAAATAAAAAAAGTTATTTTCCTGTAAGAAAAATAACTTTTATAATAGATTGTTTTAAAACTATTTTCCTTATCTCTCAGAAATAATCTGCTGGAATTAACACCATACATTCTAACAAAATGTTGGTTGTCGGGTTTCATAGGGCCAGTCCCTCCACCGCTCTTGATAAGATTTAATTTGATTTTATATTACATATTATACTAAAAGTTTATTTTTGTCAATAATTTGTTTTAAATGAAAAGCAATTCATTTAAAGTCCTGATTCCCTGAACTTGTGTTCCGAAATTTCTGTTAAGTTATGTAAAGGCCTTTTTAAAAGAGATAAGAGTAAAAACACACAGGAAAAACCACCCATTGCTATAAAATCTTTATATACATTTTCCCATAAAGGGCCCCCAATGGCTTCTCTAAATCCCATTATAGCATAGGTGAAGGGCCAAAAGGGTGCAAGTGTACTAAATATTTTAGGGAGAGTTTCTATAGGGTAAATCCCTCCAGCTCCTGCAATTTGAAAAACCATAATTATTACTGCAACTGCTTTTCCTATATTCCCCAATATTGATGCCAGCGTATATATGATAATAGTAAATGTAACACTGCAAGCCAATGATACCAATAACATAAGTCCTATACTTTGAGGATGAACTTTTAATAGATAGACATCTCCCAGTATAATAATAATAGTTTGTATAAAAGATAATATTAAAAACAGGATTAATTTTCCAAAATAGTTATGTGATAGGGTTATTTTTCGACCATCTTCAAAATTTTTGCAGTGAAAAGATAATATAGAAGATAATAATAGTACTCCTACCCATATTGCCAGTGTAGTATAAAAGGGAGTCACTGCATAGCCGAATAATCCTGAATTATAAACTTCAATATTTTTTATATTTATAGGAGATGAAAGCAAGGTTGAGAGTTCATCCGGGTTTTTCTCCATAAAATCTATTATTTCATTTAGGTTTTCTTCATTTAAATTTTCCATTTTAGAACTTAATTCATTTAGTTTGACCTGAATATCTTCTAATTTTTTATTTAAACTATTAGTTTGGCTCACTGAAGCTTTACTGCTTAATATTCCAGAGTTAGCTAGGGTATTTAATTGGGGAACAAGAACTTTTGTGGATTCTAATATGGAATCTATACTATTTAAGCCATTTGTCAGATTATCTGTTATAATGTTTACTGCTTGATAGGTGTCTAGATAAAAAGCATTAGATGCAGAGACAATATTCATGGATATTTGATTGCTTAAATTAGATAGTTCATTTATAACTGAAGTAATGTTATCTTTAGAGGCATTACTGTTAATTAAAGATTTCAATTTATTCAAATAGTTTTTTTCAGTTTGTACTGAATCTTTTAGTGTATTAAGTGAAGCTATAAGTTTACTTGCCCCCTTATTAGGCAGAAAATCATTAATAAAATCCAGAATTTTTAAAGTATCGTTAATTTTTTTAATGAGGGAGTCATCCAGATTAATTAATTGATTTATTACAGTGATATTTAAATCCGAACCAATATCTGTTCTATTTATATTATTTAAATTTATCAAAAGACTCTGTATTTGATCATTTAAAGATTGAATTTCATTTATGTCATTATTTAAGTTGTTTTCTGTTGAATTCAAGGTCTGTTTGGTGGACAGAACCAATAATTTGCTTTGTGCTAAAATATTTTGGACACTATTTATTTGCTGTAACAATTTGGGGAAATCAGATTTTTGAGTATTTAAATATTTTTGCAGTTCCTCTGAATTAGTATTTATTTCTGATATGTATTTTTTTATGTCATTAATACTAGAAACAGTTTCAGGAATAGTGTCTTTTAATTGTATAATTTGAGGTTTATCTGTTTCTAAATCCTTTCCCAGAGAGTTTAACTCCCTAAAAACCTCCTGGCTGGCTGTTTTTATAAAATTACTTTTTATTTTGTTTATTAAATTTGTCTTTGCAGAGTCTGTAATTTTAGTAGCTACAGCATTTAGCTTTTCATTAGATCGATATATTATATTAGGTTTTTCAGGACTTTGAGTTGTTACAGTGAGCATTTTGCTGGAAAAATTCTCTGGTATTTCAATCAATGCATAATATTTTCCTGTATTCAATCCGTAGTTTCCCTGCCACTCATCTATGAATACCCAATCAAGGGCTGTATTCTTTTTTAACTCTTTAACAACTTCTTTACCTATGTTTATATTTTTATTATTGAAGGTGCTTCCGTTGTCATTGTTAACTACAGCTATGGGAAGTCTTCTTGTGTTCATTTCCCCATAGGGATTCCAAGAAGCTTTTATGTTAATCCATGCATAGAGAGAGGGTAAAATGCAAAATCCTAAAATTATCATAAATACCGAGGGATTCTTTATTATATTAGTTAAATCTCTTTTTAAAATTTTAAATATAATCTTCATATACGATTACCTCCAAAGCTAACCTATTCTCCTATGCCTGAATCTTTAAATTTAACTTGAAATTTATGGATTTTATTATGCAGCGGTTCCTTGAGAAATAAACCGATTAATATAAATGACACTGAAATTAAAATCAATGCGGAAAAATCTAAAACTACAGTGGATATAAGTGGACCTGCCACAGCTTCTCTAAAACCACTGACAGAATAAGTAAATGGGAATAGGGGCTGAAGTATCCTGAATATCAATGTCTGAAGTTGTATAGGATAAGTGGCACCACTTCCTGCTATCTGTATTATGAGAAGAATAATAGAAATAGCCCTCCCGAAATTACCAAGTATGGATACCAGTGTATATACTATTACTGCAAATGTAACGGATGATACAAATGCAACCATTATCATAAGAAAAACATTTACCATTTGAACATGTAATAAAAATTTGTCTCCCAGGATGACAATAATGCCTTGTATTGCTGCCAGAGCTGTAAAAGTAAGTAATTTTCCTAGATATTTTTCCTTCAAAGTGAGATTTTCACTTCCCTGGAAAGGGCATACGTCCACTCTTAATAAGGTTACAAGCATAATGGAACCTACCCACATGGCAAGAGCGGTATACATGGGAGCCATAGAGGAACCAAAGTTAGAAACGGTATATATATTTTCTTCTTTTACATCAAAGGGACTTGATATAAAATCTCCCATTAATTCAGGATTGTTTTGCAGTATAGTGATTATTTGTATTATATCGTTGTTTGTGACCAATTTTAACTCATTGCTCAATTTATTTATATTATCTTTAAATTGGAACAGTTTATTGTTTAATTTGCCAGATTGTTCAGTTACCAGTTGACTTCCTTGAATTAAAGTATCCATGGCATTATCGCCCTGCTTGTTAAAATCTTGAATAGATTTTAGTATGGAAGAAGTATTATCTGTATAGTCAGTAATTTCTTTGGCTATTGAGTTTAAGGCACTTCGTGTATTATTGTTGTAATCACTTTCAGCATCTATTAACTGGGCTTTTAAATTTGTTATATTATGTAACATGGAATTCAGTATATCTTCATTGACTTCATTAGTATTAGTAAGTTCTTTTTTTAGCTCTTTTATACTGTTTTTTTCATTTTTTAAGGATTTTTGTATATTATTTAGAGACCTTAACAGATTAGATATTTTGTCAGTGCTTTTAAAATTACTCATTTTTTCTAAAAAGTCAACAATTGGATCAATTTCATTAATTAATATATCAATTTCATAACCAATTTTATCTGCAGTGGAGTTTATACTTGAAGAATTTGCCTCTGAAATTAAGGAATTTAAATTTTCAAGTAAATCTTCAGTTCTATAGATATCACTCTTGGCATTTTCAAGATTTATGGCAATATTGTCAAAGGTATTGTTTAGTGAAGGCTGGATGGAGTTTATAAAGTCTCTGTTGCCTTCATTGTTTGATGATAAAATATTTATGCCTGAATTCATTAGAGGAAAACTGGTTTTTATTTCATTTAATATGGGAGTTAAGTTGCTGGAATTATTTTTTATATTTCCGAGAACATAGGTTATAAGTTCCATATTGTCATTTAATTTTATAATATTATCTTTTAATTTTATAATATCGTTTTTGTTTTTATCTGCATTTTCTCCTAGGATATTCAAAAATGAAAAAATAGTTTTATTCACAGAGTATATGAAGTTGGATTTTACTGAATCTAGTAAAGTATCTTTAGCAGAATTAGTTATTTTTGATATAAGGGGACTGTTCTTTGTATCTACTTTGTAAATAATTTCTGGTTTTTTGGGATTATCGGAAGTTATACTTACAAGACGAGAAGAAAAATCTTCCGGGATCTCTATCATGGCGTAATAAGTCCCGTTTAAAATACCTATACTGGCTTTTTTAGAATTGACAAATTTCCATCCAATTTTATGGTTGTTTTTTAAATTATCAACAATATTATTTCCGGCATTTATATTTTCACCTCTAAAACTTGTACCATTATCCTTATTCACTACAGCTATAGGGATATTTTGAGTTCTTATTTCTGCATAGGGATCCCAGACAGCTTTTATGTTAATCCATGCATATAGGGAGGGTATAATGCACACTCCTGTAATAATGAAAAGTGCCATTGGATTTTTTATTATACTTTTCATATCCTTTTTAAATATTTTTATAATGTTTCGTATCATATTTAAACACTCCTGTAAATCTTAAGTAATTCATATTTCAGATGGAGTTTGATATAAGTTATAATTTTCTCCTTATGAAATATTAAAAGATGAAATATTAAAAGAATTTCTGTAATATTATATGGCATTTAATTATATTACTGACTAGTCAGTAATATAATTAAACATCTTTTTTGTACAGGTGTCAATAAATTAAACTATGATATTTAATGACTGGACTATTTAGCCTGTGAAAGTAAATTTAAACTTATGAATCACCTATATACTGTGATAGCAATATTTAAGTAAATTATATAAATTATTTCACTTAAAAGATAGCCTTTGAAGAAGTATATCTAAAAATTTAATAAATTTTTAGATATACTATATATAATAGTGATATTTTGTGTAAAGGAGGTTTTGATTATTACAAATTTATATAAAAAGAATGTGAATTTAGAGAAATCTATTGAAAGAATAATTGAAAAAGATGATATGTCAGATTCCTATCTTAGGGGATTTTATATAATTTATGGATTATTATGATATAATATAACAATAGGAGTTATTAAGTGAATTGTGTTAGTAGTTATAAATTGTTAACAATATTGACACATAAGTGTAATAACTATTTGGTAGTATGCAGTAATATTCATTATCATAAAATATTATAAAAGCCTTTTTAGGCGGAAATGGAGAAAATTATTATGAAATTTAAAAGTAAAGGTATATCTAAAAAACCAGGTAGGCTTTCCAGCTGCATTGTTTTTTATATTGCTGCTTTGGTAACAGCCCTCATGGGAATTGTTTTATTAGTAAACAATGTTATAATGTTTAGAAAAACTGTAAATCAATATGTGGCTCAGGGATACTCTGCAAATATTGTACTGGAGCAATTAGTTCCATCCCAATTATTACCTGGAATATTCCAGTGTATTGGCCTTTATGGAGGAATTACCTGTATCTTAATAGGCATAGGTATAATTAATAAAAAACTTTCAAAATTCTTTGGTCAGTTAGATAATGGCAATCATATTCCACAGGAGGATGTTGCAGCACAAGAAGTTATAGATATAAATGAAGTAGAAACTTTAGAAGACATAGAGAATAAAAATGATATGGAAGCAGAACATAAGAAAGAAAATACAGAAAAAGGTAATGAGAATGAAAACAATGATATAAAAGATGCAGAAGAAACAAATAAAGAAGGGTAATCATATAAAAATATTTGCTTTTTTAATCTTAAGTCAGTACATATTAGACATATAATATAAATGAGAAAAATAAATTATATTATTTTATTCCAATATTAAAAAAAAGATTATATAATTTAATTAAAACAAAAATATGGGGGATGTTTACTGATGGATTGGAAAGAAAAGTATATTTATGAATTATGCAGTAAAACTATTGATGGCGAAAAGGCATTAAATGCAATTAATAACTTTGCAACTGAAATGAAAGATGTACTAGATAAATATTCTATAAAAAATTCTACTATAGAAGTTAAGGAAAATGAAAATACTGTTAAAGTTTATGGCAATGTTATAAAATGGAATATTACTGGAGAAAAATTCGAATTAAGTTCTAATAATGGCAAAAGTATAAATATATCTGTTCATAAAAATAAATATAAAATTAGATATTGCGAAGGAAGTCATACTAAGAAATCAGGAGTGTACATTTTAAATAATAGTGATGCATACAATTGTTATGTAGATGAGGCTTTTCAATACTTACTAATGACGGATAATTAAAGTTAATCTTCTCTTATATTAAAATCGATATGTAAATTATATTACAGTATAAATAAAAAAGAATGGTGGCAATATATAAACGTAATTTTAAAATGTTAGACTAAAGATTTGCGATGTGGGAGGAGAATAGATATATGAATATTAATGATAAAAATTTACAGGAAGCCAGACAATTGAATAAGCAATCTAGAAATAAAAAAGGAACTGCATCAAATTCCATGGGTTCTCTATCAAATAATGCCTCAACTATTGAGGAAACCAGAAGATTAAATCAGCAGTCAAGAGAAAAGAATAGTTCTACAGGATTTACCAGTAATGTAAATAATTTAGAAGAAACTAAAAGGCTGAATGAAAAATCAAGACAAAATAAAGGCAAATAGATAACTGATTTTATCCTTGGAAGGTGTAGGAAGAATCCATCATATTATAATAACTTATTGTAAGTTGATAAGGTATTTAATGTGATGGATTTTAGTAAATATTTTGTAGAAATAGAAAGAAGTGATATATTATGGAAAAGACATTGGTACTTATAAAACCAGATGCCATGGAGAGAAAATTAATGGGTGAAATAATATCTGTTTATGAAAAAAAAGGACTGCATATAGCTGCTTTAAAGATAGTAAAACCTACTGTAGATATGGCCAAAAAGCATTATAGTGAACATAAAGATAAACCTTTTTTTCAGGAATTAATTAATTTTATTACACGAAGTGAAGTGTGTGCTTTAATTATAGAAGGACAAAATGCAGTGGAAGTAGTTAGAAAAATAAACGGGGCTACAGATCCCAAAGATGCAGAGGCAGGGACTATAAGAGGAAGATTTGCCATATCAAAATCTGAAAATGCAGTTCATTCCTCCGATAGTGTAGAAAGTGCAGTGCGTGAAATAGCATTATGGTTTCCTACTGGGGCATAATTTTAACGAAAAGCATTATAGGACTTATTTACAGTAATCTTTAACTGCATCCCTCCAAACTATATATCCTTTCCCATTTATATGCAGTCCATCTACTGTATAGTCTTTGTAAAGTTTATTTTCATTAGGCAGCGTAAATAGAGGATATAAGTCTATATATTTAATATCAAAATTTTTGGCCAGTTCTTTTAAAGAAGAATTTAGTTCTGTTATTTCTTTACTGGTTGTAGTAGTTTTAAATAAGTCCTTATTTATAGGTAATACGCTTTGGATGTATATGGTAGTGTCAGGAGAATTTTCTTTTATGCTTTCTAGTATTTTAGAGTAGTTGTTTATTATATTTCTTGGTGTCAGTCCTTTGCCTATATCATTTATTCCAAGCATAATAAAGATTTTGCTTGGCTTTAATCGTGTTATCTCACTTATTCTATTTAATGCACCAGAAGTTGTATCATAACTTATGCCCCGGTTTAATACATTGGGGTTGTTTAATAGTTCATTCCATTCAGCAATATCTGTCAAGCTGTCTCCAAGGAACACTATTTTTCCAGAGCCACTATATGTATTCATAAAGGTAGTTACTCTGTTTATATAATATTGTTGATAGATATCTGTACTTAAATTTATATTGGCCATTTCACCTATATCTTCCGGATTTGAAGAAGTAACAGTGTTATTTAGGTGACTGGAATTTGATTTTGAAGATGTGGAGCTGAAGGGTGTGTATATTTTATCAATATGTTCTTTGCAGTTTACTAAAATAATTAATAATATAAGGGTGACTATGGTTAATGTGGAAATTTTTTTAATTTTCATGTAGTATCTCTCCTTCTTCTAGTTTTAAATTTTATATATTTATTTTTTATGGAATGGAAATAAATATACCTCTATAAAGTTATTATATAACTAGAATAACATGTAATTGAAAAAATTGTGTAAAAATATATAAAAATTGTAGAAAAAATTATATGAAAAGGTTTATTGTATTTAAATATACTTTTGAATATACACTTTTTATGTGTTAAAATAGTCTGGGTAGTATCATATTTGAACTACACTTTGTTTTATGGAGGGAAATAATGCAGTTAAATATGCTAAAGTCTAAAATTCATAGAGCTACCGTTACGGAAGCAAATCTTAATTATGTAGGAAGTATAACAATTGATAGGGAATTTATGGAAAATGCCCGCATAATTGAATATGAAAAGATTCAAGTTGTAGATATAAATAATGGAAATAGACTTGAAACTTACGTCATAGCAGGAGAGCGTGGAAGCAGAGTGATCTGTTTAAATGGAGCTGCTGCAAGGTATGTACAGCCGGGAGACAAGGTTATTTTAATGACTTATTGTCAAATGGATGCGGAAGAGGCTAAAGCACATAAGCCTACAGTTCTTTTTCTAGGGGAAGGTAATTCTATTGTTGAAATAACTGATTGTGAAAAACATGGACAAGTAAAATGATAGTAACTATAATTTAAAAAAATTAAGCCAATTTTTTTAAGTAGGCTTAATTTTTTTGTCTAATAATTTTAAGATAACTCACACCATTTAGTTTTCATTATAGGGGGAGTATAGTTTTCCATTTTTTCTATTAATGAGAGAGGGTTGTCCGATATGGAAATAAGTTTTAAGCTGTATTGATCCATAAAACCTTCCTTATAAGTGGTGTTAAGCATAGCTATAAGAGGGTTAAAATAGTTTAATACATTTAATAATCCTATGGGTTTTTTGTGAATGCCAAGTCTGGCCCAGCTGAGAACTTCAAATAACTCTTCATAAGTTCCAAGTCCTCCTGGCAGAGCTATAAATCCATCGGACAAATCATACATAACTTTTTTTCTTTCATGCATATCTTTAACTTCAATAAGTTTAGTTAAATCCGCATGAACTGATTCGCCAGAGAAAAGTCCTCTTGGAATAACTCCTGTAACCTTTCCATTATTTTTTAAAACTTCATTTGATATTTCTCCCATAAGCCCTGAGCTTGAACCACCGTATATTAATTCTATTTTATTTTCAACTAATATTTTGCCAAGGAGTCGGGCGTTTCTCTGGTATTCTGGGTGTAAACCAGAATTAGAACCAGAATAAACACATATTGTTTTCATTTATATAAACCTCCTGAAATACATTTTTAAGTTATAATATACCTATTGTTTATTTATATTATATGAATAAGTCCCTAATAAACTTACAGAAGTTTTTATTAAATTATTATTTATTATCATATAAACTCATGTGTTTTATAATATCCTTATATTTCTGAGATACTTCAGGATAAACTGTGAGCATGGTATCAATAACATAATCAATATTTGTATCATCAATTTTTTTTGCACTGATTTCATTAAAAACTATTGCATTCTCGCTGTCTAAAGAATTGTATATCTCATTTACAATGGGAGATTGCATGATTTTATCGTTTTCTATGCATTTTTCTGAAAAATATAATATATCTTCAACTACAATAAGTTCACCATAGGTATATTCTTTTTGGCAAGGTTCCGAAGTAGAATCTTGGGTGCAGTCAAACATAGTGTGTTCAACATGTTTAAAGTCAAGGACATTCTCATATTCCTTCCGGGTCAATACACATCTTACATCTAGTTCCATCAGTCTTTTTTTCATATGTTCTGAAAAGTTTTTTCCAAATTCGGAAATAAACATTTTCATTGATATTGTTTTTTTCATTTTATAATTTTTTTTATACATATCATATCTCCTTTTTATTTATATATAAAAAACCACCTTTTAATGGCGGTATATCAATACATATTATATATTAAAGCTAGTTTTTCAGTTTATGGATTTTTATATAAATAACAAATAGTATATTAATCATTATTTGTTATTTTTAAAATGATTTTTAAGAGCAGAGAGATCACTATTTATTATTATAACATAAATATATGTATAATAGTAGAATAATAAAAACTTCTATGGAAATAAGTGATTTGAGGCACTAAATAATTTGTATAAAAAAGTGAAATTATAATTTCTGGAATTCGTAATTTGAACTACTATAGAAGATTCTTTAACGGAAGAATGCGGCTTCAAGACATTTTTATGTATAATATTTATGCAAAAATATATGAATATATAGTGTATATAGTGTATATCACGAATTGCAGTTATAATTTATAAAACTTGCATAGTATAAAAAAATGTGATAAAATCATTATTAAAATATTAATAGATTTATGATAGCTTTAGTATGAAGTAATTAAAATTTAAAGATATTATTGTGTTTATTGATAATTTAAAGAAGAATAGGTTTGGAATGCATTTCTGGGGCTTAGAGAAATGCATTTTTATTCAAAAGTTTTTTAGATAGGGGCTGACAATATGAATTATAGTTTGGGATTTCCTTCAAAGCAAGGACTTTATGATCCTAAATATGAGAAGGATTCTTGTGGAGTGGGTTTTATAGCCAGTATAAAAGGTGAAAAAACCCATGATATTGTAAAAAAAGGTATTCAAATTTTAGTTAATTTAACTCACAGAGGAGCTGTAGGTTCTGATACCAAGACTGGAGACGGGGCAGGCATACTTGTTCAAATTCCAGATGAATTTTTTAGAATAAGTTGTGATAATTTGGGAATGGAATTGCCAAAGTCTGGAGAATACGCTGTTGGAATGGTGTTCTTTCCCAAAGAAACCGCTTTAAGATTGCAGTGTGAAGGAATACTTGAAAGGGTGACAGAAGAAGAAGGACAAAAGGTATTAGGATGGAGAGATGTTCCAACTGATAACAGGAGTATAGGAGAAACGGCAAAGGGAACAGAACCTATTATAAGACAGATATTTATAGGAAAAAATTTGAAAGATCAAAATGCATTTGAAAGAAAATTATATGTAATTAGAAAGAGAGTGGAAAATGAAGTAGGAAGACTTCTTGGTGATACAGTAAAATCCTTTTATATATGCAGCCTTTCAAGTAGAACCATAGTTTATAAAGGATTATTACTGGCAGAACAGATAAAAAAGTTTTATATTGACTTAAATGATATAAATTTTAAGAGTGCCATTGCGCTTGTACATCAAAGGTATAGCACCAATACTTTTCCTACTTGGGATTTGGCTCAACCTTTTAGATATCTTGGCCATAATGGAGAGATAAACACTATAAGGGGAAATAGAAACTGGATGAAGGCCCGTGAGGGGGTACTTAAATCTGATACTTTTGGAAAAGATATACAAAAACTTTTTCCAATAGTGGATTCAGAGAGCAGTGACTCTGCTTCCCTGGATAATGCACTGGAATTATTATATCAGGATGGAAGATCTCTGCCACATGCACTTATGCTGCTTATACCTGAAGCATGGCTTGGTAACCAACATATGGAACAGTACAAAAAAGATTTTTATGAATATCATGGTTCATTAATAGAAGCTTGGGACGGACCTGCTGCAGTTTCTTTTTCCGATGGTATACAAGTGGGTGCTACTTTAGACAGAAATGGATTGAGGCCTGCAAGATATATAGTGACAAAAAGTGGACTGGTAGTTATGGCATCGGAAGTGGGAGTACTTGAATTTAAAGAAAGTGATATAGCTGAAAAAGGAAAGTTGAAACCAGGAGAAATGTTTGTGGTAGATACTAAAGAAGGGAAAATTATCAAGGATAAAGAATTAAAAGAAAAAATATGTAAAATGAAGCCTTATGGTGAAATATTGAAAAAGTTAAGGTTTACCCTTGATATGTTCAGCTCTGTTAAGGAAAAAGAAGAAATAACTCCTGAGGTATTAAAAGAAAAACAACAAGCCTTTGGATATACTATTGAAGATTTAAATAGAATAATAGAACCTATGTCAAAGGATGGTAAGGAGCCTATAGGCTCTATGGGAAATGATGCTCCTTTTGCAGTGCTTTCAAATAAAAGTCAGTTGTTATTTTCTTATTTCAAGCAACTTTTTGCACAGGTAACTAATCCGCCTATAGACCCTATGAGGGAACGACTTGTAATGTCACTTTTTAATTATATAGGTTCTACTCAGGCAAATGTATTAAATACTGAAGTTTCAATTGATCCCTTTATAGAAATATACGGTCCTACATTAACAGATGAAGAAATATTAAAGATAAAGAGCTTAAGGGATAAAAATTTCAAGACTACAACAGTACCTATTACTTTTAAATGTGATATGGGTATAGAAGGATTTAAAGAAGCTCTTAAAAAGATTTGTGAGAGAGCGTCAAAGAGGATAAAGGAAGGCTACAATATACTGGTGCTCAGTGATAAAAATGTAGATTCCTACGAAGCTGCTATACCAAGTCTTCTGGCAGTATCAGCAGTACAACATCATCTTATCAGGGAAAAGAGCCGTACTAAAGTTTCAATTATAGTAGAAACAGGAGAGGCGAGAGAAACCATGCATTTTGCACTACTTGTAGGTTGTGGTGCTTCTGCAGTTAACCCTTATCTGGCATATCAAACTATAGATCAGATGATAAAAGATGGCGACATAAAAGATGTTACACCAGAGGAGGCAAAGAAAAATTATATTAAAGCGGTAAATAACGGTATACTTAAAATTTTATCCAAAATGGGTATATCTCCCCTTCAAAGTTATCATGGAGCACAAATATTTGAAGCCATAGGACTGGACTCGGAGTTCATAGATAAATATTTTGAAGGTATACCTTCTAGAATAGGGGGAGTTGGCATTGATGTTATAGCACAGGAAGTACTTACAAGACATAACAATGCATTCAATAAAATAAGAAAACCTATTTCCCAGCTGGATGTAGGAGGCAATTATTCCTGGAGAAAGGGAGGGGAATTTCACCTTTTCAATCCTGATACCATATACAAGCTTCAGGTAGCATCTAGAACCAATAACTATGGGCTTTATAAGGAATATGCAGAGATAATAAATAATCAGGATGAGCATTTGTGTACAATAAGAGGATTATTTAAGCTTAAAAAGGGAAAGGAAATCCCAATAGAAGAAGTAGAACCAGTTAGTGAAATACTTAAAAGATTTTGTACTGGTGCCATGTCTTTTGGTTCCATTAGTAAGGAAGCTCATGAAACTATAGCTATAGCCATGAATAGAATAGGGGGAAGAAGCAATACAGGAGAAGGGGGAGAAGACCCTGAAAGGTATATACTTGAACCTAATGGGGACTCAAAAAGAAGTGCCATAAAACAAGTGGCTTCAGCACGTTTTGGAGTGACTACGGAATATTTGGTCAATGCAGATGAACTTCAAATTAAGATAGCTCAAGGGGCAAAACCAGGTGAAGGGGGACAGCTTCCAGGGAGAAAAGTGGATAAATATATTGCAAAGACAAGACACTCAACCCCGGGAATAGATCTTATTTCACCGCCTCCGCATCATGATATTTATTCAATAGAGGATCTGGCACAGCTCATATATGATTTAAAAAATGTAAATCCTGAAGCTATGGTAAGTGTTAAGTTGGTTTCAGAAGTAGGGGTAGGGACTATTGCTGCGGGAGTTGCAAAAGCCCATGCTGATTTAATATTAATAAGCGGCCATGACGGTGGTACTGGTGCATCACCTATTTCATCTATTAAACATGCGGGAATACCTTGGGAACTGGGTCTATCAGAAACCCAACAGGTACTTTTACTAAACAACTTAAGAAGCAGGGTAAGAATTCAAACTGATGGACAGCTAAAGACAGGAAGAGATGTTATTATTGCAGCTCTCCTTGGAGCCGAAGAATTTGGATTTGCAACTACAGCCCTTGTGGTAATGGGATGTACTATGCTTAGAAAATGTCATAAAAATACCTGTGACATGGGTATAGCTACCCAGGATCCCGAACTTAGAAAGAATTTTAAGGGTAAACCTGAATATATAATAAATTTCCTTACTTTCATTGCACAAGAAGTAAGAGAATATATGGCTAAACTTGGATTTAGAACAGTAAATGAAATGGTTGGAAGAGTAGATATGGTGGAAACAAAGGATGCCATCAGCCATTGGAAAGCCAAAGGATTGGATTTGTCTTCAATTTTATATAAACCATATATGCCAAAGAGAATTAAATCTTACTGTGTAATGCCACAGGATCATGGGCTCAGTGAAGCACTGGACTACAAACTTATTGAAATGTCAAAGAAGGCAATAGCAGATAAATCTAAAGTTAATATTAATATGGAGATAAAAAATGTAAATCGTTCAGTAGGCATAATGTTAAGCGGTACAATTGCCAAAAAGTATGGAAGCGTAGGATTACCAGAGGATACAATTACAATAAATTTTAAAGGTTCTGCAGGACAAAGTTTCGGTGCTTTTGGAGTTCGTGGACTTACATTAATACTGGAAGGTGATGCCAATGATTATGTGGGCAAAGGACTGTCAGGAGGTAAAGTCATTATAAAAACTCCAGAAGGGTCAACCTTTGTAGAGGAAAATAATATCATAGCGGGAAACACTATTTTATACGGAGCTACATCTGGAAAGCTGTTCTTAAATGGAAGTGTAGGGGAAAGATTTGCTGTAAGAAATAGTGGAGCTTTGTCAGTAGTGGAAGGTGTTGGAGAGCACGGTTGTGAATATATGACCGGAGGAGTAGTAGTTATTATAGGTAAAATGGGTAGAAATTTTGCAGCTGGTATG
Source organism: Clostridium sp. (assembly GCF_036781005.1). Taxonomy (GTDB): domain Bacteria; phylum Bacillota; class Clostridia; order Clostridiales; family Clostridiaceae; genus Clostridium_B. Next base: position 151,801 of record NZ_DAIQBT010000001.1, read on the forward strand.
AGCGGCGGCATAGCTTACGTACTGGATGAAGATAATTCTTTCAATGATAAATGCAACATGGAAATGGTAGAAATTCAAGAAGATTTAGATGGGGACGATATGGAAATGATAGAGGGTCTGCTTAAGGAGCATTATAAATATACAGATAGTACAAAGGCTGAAAAAATTCTCAATCAGTGGAATACTTATAAAACCAAATTTAAGAAAGTAATACCTACTGCATATAAACTCATACTGGAACAACAAAAATCAGAAGCAGCTGCTGCTTCTAATATGTAGGAGGTGCGTTATGGGAAAATTAACTGGTTTTAAAGAATATAAAAGAGAAAATCCTAAAAAAAGGTCGGTAGAAGAGAGAATTAAAGATTATAAAGAAGTATATTGTAAATTTACAGAGGATAAATTGAAATTACAGGCAGCAAGATGTATGGATTGTGGTACTCCGTTTTGCAATTGGGCATGTCCTATTCAAAATTTAATTCCAGATTGGAATGATTTTATATACAAAGGTGAATGGAAAAAGGCTTTTGAAAGACTATCCCTTACAAATACTTTTCCGGAATTTACAGGAAGAATATGTCCTGCACTTTGTGAAGGTTCCTGTACCTTGGGAGTAAATAGAGAAGCTGTATCAGTAAGAGAAATAGAGCTTAATATAATAGAAAAAGCTTTTGAAAAAGGTTGGGTACAACCTGTCCTTCCCAAGGTAAGAACAGGGAAAAATATAGCTGTAATAGGTTCAGGACCTTCAGGGCTTGCTGCAGCTGCAGAACTTAACTCTGTAGGCCATAGAGTCACTGTATTTGAAAGAGATGATGAACCAGGAGGATTACTGAGGTATGGTATTCCTGATTTCAAACTGGAAAAGCATGTGGTAGCTAGAAGAATAAACATAATGAAAGAAGAGGGAATAGTTTTTAAAACTAATACTAATGTGGGAGTAGATTACCCTGCCTGTGAACTTGTGAAAAGTTTTGATGCAGTGGTTTTAACAGGAGGTTCCACTATTCCAAGGAATCTTAATATTGAAGGCAGAGAACTTGAAGGAGTATATTTTGCAGTGGATTTTTTAAAGCAGCAGAATAAAAGAGTATCAAAGAAATCCATTAAGGGGAAAAGTGTAACTGCAGAAGGGAAAGTAGTGGTGGTTATTGGTGGAGGAGATACAGGCTCGGATTGTATAGGTACTTCCGTAAGACAAGGAGCCAAAGCTGTTTATCAATATGAAGTTATGCCAAAGCCTCCAGTGGAGAGAAACGAGAAAATGCCTTGGCCTATATTTCCTAAAACTCTTAAAATAACAACTTCTCATGAGGAAGGATGTATTAGGAAATGGTGTGTAAGCACTAAAAAGTTTAAAGGAGAAAAGGGAGTATTAAAATCCCTTGAAGGGGTAAAGGTTCAATGGAAAAATGACAATGGAAGGATGATAATGGAAGAAGTTCCTGGTACAGAGTTTCAACAGTCAGTGGATATGGTTCTTTTGGCTATGGGATTTTTGCATCCTCAGCATGAAGGTTTATTGGAGGAGCTTGGAGTTAAATTTGATGCCCGGGGAAATGTAATAGCTGATGAAAATTATATGACTGAAAAAGAGGGCATATTTGTAGCAGGTGATATGAGACGGGGACAGTCTCTTGTAGTATGGGCATTAAATGATGGAAGAAAAGTAGCAAAAAGTGTGGACGAATATTTAATGGGAGAAACATCTTTAAGGGGATAGTGAATTAATTCACAATATATAATTCACGATTCACGATTCAGAATGCACAATTCACAATGTATAATTGATTTTAAAGTGTAGTGTTTTGTGGGTTTATACAGTTGTTTCAAGGAACTCACTTTATATAAGTTAAATACTATATGAAGTGAGTTTGCTGTTTTCTCCTTAATAATATTTTAATGTATAGAATTATATAAAAATTTAAAAAATCTATTGACATGTAAATTAATTTATATTATACTTAGTTTATATTTAAATAGTAAAAACTATGATAGGGAACAGTAGATATAGAGAGTGTCTCAAAGAGAATGGGATTTGGTGGGAACCCATAGGCACGTTGTGTTGAACTCGCCTTTGAGTTGCAGGCTGAAATGATAGTAGGCTGTGCCGATGTAGATCGTTATTAAATTAAGTAATAAATTTGGGTGGTACCGCGAACAGACTTCTCGCCTCATAAGGAAGCCTGTTTTTTTATGTTTATTTAATAATAGAAAATGATTTATCATAATGAAATATTATATTTTAATATTAATTTTATAAAAGCTATGATAGGGATAAGTAGGTTTATAAGTATTTTAAAGAGAGTGGCAGCTGGTGAAAAAGCCATATATACTTTATGCTGAAGCTCACCCTTAAGCTGTAGACTGAAATTTAGTAAGTTGTGCCGGCATATGTCGTTATTTAATTGAGTAAAATTTGGGTGGTACCGCGGACAGACTTCTCGCCCCATGAAGAGGTCTGTTTTTTTGTACTTAAAAAGTATGCCAACTATAATCTGCTATAATTTTTCACTACATAGAATTTACTAAAATATCAAATTAAATTTACAAGGAGAGATGACCATGAAAGTTGCTGAAGCAGTTATCCAATGTTTAAAACAAGAAAATGTAAAAATGGTATTTGGGTATCCTGGTGCTACAGTGGTTCCTATATATGAAGCTTTTAGACAATCAGATATTGAACATGTACTTGTAAGACAAGAACAAGGTGCGGGACATTGTGCTAGTGGATATGCTAGGGCTACAGGAGAAGTTGGAGTTTGCATAGTTACCTCAGGTCCTGGTGCAACAAATGTTATTACAGCCATTGCTGCGGCATATATGGATTCTATTCCTCTTGTTATTATTACAGGTCAGGTTAAGTCCGTATTAATTGGAAAAGATGTATTTCAGGAAGTAGATATTACAGGTTCTACAGAATCTTTTACAAAGTATAATTTTCTTGTAAAAGATGCAAAATACGTACCTAAGACTATAAAAGAAGCCTTTTATATAGCAAATACTGGTAGAAAAGGGCCTGTGCTTATAGATATACCTACAGATATAATGGAAGAAGATATTGACTTTGAATATCCTGAAAGTGTCAATATAAGAGGATATAAACCTACTACTAAGGGACACTTTAGACAAATAAAGAAAGTAGTAGACAGACTTAAAACCAGTAAGAGGCCTGTTATCTGTGTGGGTGGAGGAGTTATACTGGGAAAAGCTGAAAAAGAACTGAAACAATTTGTGGAAAAATCACACATACCTGTTATCCACACTCTTATGGGAAAAGGTAGTATGGATGAAAATAGTGAGTATTATGTGGGTCTAATAGGAACTCATGGTTTTGCCTATGCCAATAAGGCCTCTGAAAACTCGGATGTTTTAATAATTGTTGGAGCTAGGGCTTCAGATAGAACTACCTTTGGTGTAAAAACTTTTGCCCAAAATGCAGATATAATTCATATAGATATTGATCCTGCGGAAATTGGTAAAAATCTGGATACGTATATTCCTATAGTTGGAGATTGTGCAAATATTCTAGCTGAGTTAGCAAGAGAAGTAGCACCTATAGAAACTGGCCTTTGGCTGGAGGAGATTAGAGAATGGAAAGAGAAACTAAAAGTAGTTAGAAAACCTACAGATAAGGTAAATCCTAAATATGTATTAGAAGTTGTATCTGATATGGTAGAAGAAGATGCTATTTTAACTGCAGATGTAGGTCAAAATCAACTTTGGTGTGCACGTAATTTTAAAATGACAGGAGATAGAAAACTTTTGACTTCCGGGGGACTTGGCACTATGGGATATTCTCTTCCCGCAGCTATTGGAGCCAAGCTCGCTTGTCCAAATAAAAGAGTTGTATCCTTTGCAGGGGATGGCGGATTTCAGATGAGTGTATTTGAACTAGGTACTGTTACTGAAGAAAATGTAAATCTAATTATAATAGTTTTTAATAATTCAGGACTTGGAATGGTTAGAGAAATTCAAAATAACAGATCCCTTGGGGAATTTGGGGTTAACTTTAGAACCAATCCAGACTTCATCAAACTGGCAGAAGCCTATGGATTACTGGCAAAAAGAGTATCAAATGATAATGAATTTGAGGAAGTTTTTAAAGAAGCTTTGAATTCAGACAAAGCGTTTTTAATAGAATGTATTGTTGATCCACATGAAAGAACTTTTTAGGAAGAGGTGAGTACCATAAAAAATCATATATTATCAGTATTGGTAGAAAATCATTCAGGTGTTTTAAGTAAAGTGGCTGGCCTGTTTAGTAGAAGAGGATATAATATTCACAGTCTTACAGTAGGAATTACAGAAGATCCTGAAATATCCAGGATAACTATTGTATCTATCGGAGATGACTATGCGGTTGAACAGATTAGCAAACAACTGAATAAATTAATTGAGGTTATAAAAGTAATAGATTTAACAGATATTCCTTCAGTGTATAGGGAACTTTCGCTAGTAAAGGTCACTGCAGAACCAAGTAATAAATTGATAATTATGGAGACTGTAAACACCTTTAGGGCTAATATAGTTGATATGAATGAAAAGAGTATGATGATTGAAATAACGGGGGATGAAGATAAAATATCTGCTTTTATTGAAATCATGAAACCTTATGGAATAAAGGAAATTATACGTACCGGACTTACAGCCCTTCAAAGAGGATGTAAAGCATAATTTAACAGTTCCCATAAAGTAAAAAGAGAAGCCAATAATACTTCTCTTTTTACTTTATTAATTACTTTTAATCATAAATATAGAAGATATAGGCCACTGTACTCCAGATGCTGGTTTATTTATAATATTGCCTTTATAGTACATTGTGGAAGAAATTCCTCCATCTAAGGCTGCTGCAGTATAAGCTCCATTTTCAAGTAAAATTTGCTGCAGGTCATACATGGAAGCACCTATAGAATCAACACTTCTTCCGTCAATTACAACCATTAAAACAGTGCCATCCTTTCTCTGGGCTATGGCAGTTCTTGGATTTATTCCAGTTGGTTGTTTACTTTCTAATAATGGCTTTCCATTTTTAATAAGTGGTATTTGGGAATTTACAACTTCAGTCACGTTCATTTTTTTCAGCTCCTCAATGGAATACTGTCCCGAGATCAATACATTTTTATCAGTAAATCCTGCTATATTATATTTTGTATCTTCAGAACTTTTGTATATCACATTGCCATTATGAATTATTATGCCTTCAGTTTCAGGAAGTGAGTATTTATTATTAATATCGACTTTAGTTGGAATATAATTTGCATTTATGGCACAGAGGGCTTTGTTTTCTTTTGCAAGTTCACCTGTAGTCTTATTCTTCTTTAAAAGTTTTTCAGTGTAACCTACTTCAACCTTGGACGGATTTTTTACTACAAGTATTTTCCCTTTAAAGGTTCTGGTGGATATACTTAATTCCTCTATGGTATTTAAGGATGATTTTTCAGTATTGTTTTTGTAAGCTGCTGTTATATTTTTGGGATTGGTTAAGGTTATACCTCCAATTAAAAGTAACAATACAATAGATAGTATAGTCCACTTTGGGGAAGTTTTTTTAAATAATGAAATCATGGTTATTCTCCTTTCAACTTCTCGTTTGTTATTTATTATGCAATCCAATCCATAGATATAATTAGAGTATTTATACACTTCTAAGAGCTTTATGATAGTATGGCCATATTTATTGCAGTTGCAATAATTTAATGCCATTTCATCACAAAGAAGTTCCTTGTCCTGATTCATTTTTATAAAGGCATATAGTATTATGGGATTAAACCAATGCATTATCTTTAACATGGAAACTATAAAATCTATAATTATGTCTTTTCTTTTTAGATGGGCTAATTCGTGAAAGATAATACAGGATAATTGTTCAGAGTCAACTACTTTGTTGATATTTAAAGGGAACAGTATTTTAGGATGGATAAATCCAAAAATTGCAGGGCTTTTTATAATAGGGGTATTTATGATTTCTATATACTTAGTTATATGCATTTTTTGTCTGCAGCTGTTTAATATTTTAATAAGGTTATAATCACCAGTTGTTTTTTCTTTTCGTAATTTAAGATAAAATGCGGTGATAGTTGTAAAAGTAGCAATAATTAAAATAATGCATACTGATATCCAAAGGACAGCAAGCACTTCAAGGCAAGATAGTTTATTTTCATAAGAACTGGCTGTATTAATATTTTTATTTTTTAAGGAGTCATAATTTATTGAACTCTCTGTTAAATGATCAGCTGTATTATTTGTGGAAAATGTATCTTGGAAATACTTGGTTATATTATTTTTCTGTATAATTTTAGCTTTACTTAAAGGATTTAAATTATATATGCTAAAACTGGTTTCAGGGGCATAGGGTATTAAAAGTCTGATTATAAAAAAAATCCACAGACAATTTAATAGTTTTAATTTTAGATTATTTTTAAATAAAGCTTTTAAAATAAGTATTAAAAGAGCAAATATACTGCCCATAATTGTAGAGTGTATTGTAAATTGAAACGAAGATAAAAGTAGCATTAGTATTTACCATTTAACCTTTCTTTTTCTTATCCAGAATTTGTTTTAATTTGTCAATTTCATCTTCTGATAATTTATTTTCATTTATAAAGTTTTCCAGCATTACATTTAAAGAACCATTGAATACCCGCTTCAGGAAGGATTCACTTTCTATTTTTATACACTTACTTTCGGAAACAAGGGCAAAATAGTGATATGTTTTATTGTCTTTCTCATCAATTGTATAATCTATAATTTTCTTTTTTAGAAGCCTATTTATTAATGTTCTTATGGTATTAGGCTGCCAATTTGTAATTTTTGATAGTTTATCTACTATTTCTTTTGCCGTACAATGTTTATGTGACCAGATTATTTTCATAACCTGCCACTCAGAATCAGATATTTTAGATGTACTCATAATTTAACCTCCTTCTATTACAGATGTAATATATTTATATATTACATCTGTAATAAGCATTTGTCAATGATTTTATCCAAAGGCTGCAATTGCTAATCCCACATCTTTTTCACAGTAGGGGACAAGCACTGCTGTGCTCTCGCATAAGGTCTTTACTCTAAAGAATACTTTTAAAGGTTCAAATTTTTCAACAATTTGTTGAATGTCCTTGGAAGAAGGATTTTTACTTAAATCAGATAGAAACTTTTTATACAGGACTTTATATTACACTATGACACAATGTTAGGGTCAACACATTTTTAAAAATTTTTTAAAATGTGTGTAACAAAATAGAATAACTAAAATTTACATAAAGAAAAAGTGAATTATTTTTTTATATCAGGGTATATTAAATAGTGTAAAGAGCATGAGAATTGAGCCGAAGCTTATATATGTTCTTATATTTAAGAATATATATAAGCTAGCCGGAAATTGTATATAGCTTTTTAGAAATTTAGTAGATACTTTTAAAAATACTTCTTAGTAAGTTTTTGTAATGTTCACGCTAAAAGTTAAAGAACGCAATATATACAATTAAGGGTGGATTTTATATGTCGGTGAAAGGTTTTATTATAGTTGAGTATATTGATTATAATAGGATCCCAAATTGTTGTATAAGGTTCAGCGAAGGTCATATAGGGTGTTGAGATGGTTATATACAGCTAAAGGGTTGTATGTGGCTGTGTAGGTATGTTATATGGTTGAACGAATCATCAATATAAGTGGCGAACTGTTTAATTATAGTTTTTAATTTATAGCAATATAATAAAGGATTATAATTGGATATTAAACTATTTATACTGGTGTAAGGTAAATTCTTGTGTTCTTTATATCTTTATATACAAATATACTTCTTCTATAATATATAGACCAAATAAAATAGATTTAAACCTTACTATAGTATGTAAAAATTATAGTGAGGTTTTTTTCTGTAAAATTTTAATTTTCAAATATAATTGGCTGTAATATTGTGATATAATGAAATTTAACGAAATTTAATACAATTAAGTTATTTAGAGGTGATGCTATGCCAATAAAAATAAGAGATGATTTACCTGCTGCTGAAATTTTAAATAGTGAAAATATATTTATAATGTCTGAAAATGTGGCCTTTCATCAAGATATAAGACCGCTTAAAATTGCTATTTTAAATCTTATGCCTGTTAAAATCACTACGGAGGTTCAATTGCTTAGACTTATAGGCAATACTGCGCTTCAGATTGAGATTGAATTACTCCATTTAAAAACCCATGTGTGTAAAAATACTTCAGAAGAGTATTTAACTAATTTTTACAAGACTTTTGATGACATAAAAAATGAAAAATTTGATGGGCTAATTATTACTGGAGCTCCCATAGAACATTTAGAATTTTCTAAGGTGAATTATTGGGAAGAGTTGAAGGAAATAATGGAGTGGAGCAAATATAACGTATATTCTACATTACATATATGTTGGGGTGCACAAGCGGGATTATACTATCATTATGGTATACCCAAATATATGTTAAAGGAAAAGTTATTTGGAGTATTTAAACATGAAGTTTTAGAAGAAAAAGAAAAACTTGTACGAGGATTTGATGATGAATTTTATGTGCCTCATTCTAGGTATACAGAAGTGAAAAGGGCTGACATTGAAAAAGTCAAGGAATTGACTATACTGGCACAATCTAAAGAAGCCGGAGTTTATTTAATTTTGGATGACAAGGGAAGAAGAATTTTTGTAACAGGACATTCAGAGTATGATCCTCTTACATTGAAAGAAGAATATATGAGAGATATTTCAAAGGGTAAAAATATAAAAATACCTATAAATTATTTTCCTGATGATAATCCAGATAGGAAACCTATAGTTAAGTGGAGAAGCCATGCGGATTTGTTATTTTCAAATTGGCTTAATTATTATGTTTATCAGGAAACACCTTATGATTTAACTAAAATACCTTCTTATTTATAATAGATATTTTTACATATTAGAAAGGAGATTGATTATGGATTTTGGTATGAAGATAAGAGAAACAGTGGAATATATAAATTATAATATAAAAAACATACCTAAAATAGGAATTATACTGGGTTCAGGATTAGGAGATATGGCAGAGGAAATTGAAGAAGCTAAGATTTATAATTACAATGAAATACCACATTTTCCTGTTTCCACAGTGGAAGGACATAAAAATAGATTTGTTATAGGAAATCTTGAAGGTAAATGTGTAATTGTTATGCAGGGAAGGTTTCATTATTATGAAGGATATTCTATGGAAGAGGTAACTTTTCCAATAAGGGTAATGAAAAGATTGGGAGTGGAAATACTTATAGTTACTAATGCCGCAGGGGGAGTAAATAAAAATTATAAAAGCGGTGAACTTATGCTTATAAACGACCATATAAATTTATCTGGACAAAATCCTCTTAGAGGACAAAACCTAGAGGACTTTGGAACCAGATTTCCAGATATGTCTGAAGCTTATAACAGGGATCTTATGAAAATAGCTAAAAATGCAGCCCTTCAATTAAATATACCACTGCAGCAGGGAGTATATGTATACATGAGTGGACCAAGTTACGAAACACCTGCAGAGATAAATATGCTAAGTATAATGGGAGGAGATGCAGTAGGTATGTCCACAGTTCCAGAGGTGATTGCAGCAAACCATAGTGGTATTAAAGTTATGGGAATATCCTGTATAACTAATATGGCAGCTGGAATACTAAGGCAGCCTCTAAATCACGAAGAGGTTATAAAAACCTCATCTGAGGTATCTGAAAATTTCAAATTACTTTTGAGAGAAATATTAAAGGAACTATAAAGTAAGGCACTAAATCTAAAGGTTTGGTGCCTTACTTTATAGTTTTGATAGAAATAAATATTTAAAGTATCTTATACATGTCTTTTTCATTTTTTTGTTTTACCTCTAGTATATTGTGGAGTACTAATTTTATAGCTATAATATCATCTAGATATCCTATTGGAAATATATAATCAGGTATAATATCCACAGAAAGTATAAAGTAGAGCAATCCACTTCCAAGTAGGGCATGAATTTCCTCTGGAATACTTTGGTCGCAGAATTTTTTGTACATTTCTTTTAATTCCTCAATAAAAAAACCATCTCCGTTTACAGCTTCTATTTTTTTATTGAAATCTTTATATATAATATTTTGCCCTTCTTCTGTAAGGGCATATATTTTATATTTTGATAGTTCTTCTTCTATTTTGGATAAATCACATTTGTAATTTAGTAAGTCGGGCAATTTTAATAGTTCATGGATATTTTTTATAAGAGAAGGTGAATCCATGGAATCCTCATCTAAAGAGGCCATATCATATCCGTCCGCTATTAATAATTTTTTTATGGGTACATTTAAATATTTAGAAAGAATCCGAAGATGGTTCATATTTGCATTTTGTTTTCCATTTACAATTCTTGAAATAGTAGCGGTGTCTATTCCACTTATAGAACTTAATTTGCGCATAGAAAGAGAATTCTCTTTTAGCAAAGTTCTAATCATAGAGCCTAATTGGGATTTTTTTTTGTTTTCATACACACTTATCTCACTCCTCAATCAATTAAAGGTATTTAAAAATCAATATAATTAGTTATATTAAAGTATATGCAGTGGGGTGTATGTTAGTATAATAGACTTTTATAATTTTGTTATGTTGAATTTATTTCAATGTTAATTTGAAAAATAAGAAACAATTTTTACATATAAGTATACTATGATATTAGATTCAGTTGGATATGTAATCTGTTTTGGAGGTAACAATAAAATGAATGGTTTAAATGAGAATAGATTAGAAGGATTTAATATAGGTAAATCAAAATTTTATAATATTATAGATAAAAAAGAAAAAAAATATTTAACCCGCAGTGCGTTATTTTGGACAGTTATAGGACCGGGACTTTTGGCTGCCATGGGAGACAATGATGCTGGAGGAGTGATATCTTACTGTATAACAGGTATGAAATTTGGTATAAGTCTATTCATACCTTTTTGTATTTTCCTTGTTATAATACCCTATACAGTTCAAGAAATGTCAATGCGAGTTGGAACTATGAGTGGGAAAAGTCTTATAAAGCTTATTGAAAAATATTATGGGAAGTATTGGATGAAGTATAATGTGGCTGTTTTAATTGTAGAAAATATTTTAATGCTTTCTACGGAATTTATAGGTATGACCGCAGGATTAATTGTTATTGGTATACCTATTTTGATAGGTACGGCTATAAGTTTAATACTTGTACTATCAATCATTATATTTGCAGGATATAAAAAGAAGGAAAAAATGGCACTTTTAATAGGCAGTTCTAATGTGTTATTTATTATTATTGCTTTTATTGTTCATCCAAGTGCAGTATTTATTCCACATAACTTTATATCTTTCAATTTGATTCATGGTAATAATGATTTATTGTGGTATATTGCAGCTGTTTGCGGCAATTCAATAGCACCCTGGATGGTATTTTTCCAAAGCAGTGCCTATATGGATAAAGGAGGTATAGGGGAAAGTCATATTCTAGCAAGACGTATGGATATTCGTATAGGCTGTATAGTCCAGGTAATAATAGCTATTTCCATACTTATTTTTGGAGCTGCATTATTTGGCCATGTACAGAATATAGAAAATGCAGGACCTGCTGAATTGATACTTGGTTTTACCAATTATTTTGGAAAAAGCATAGGTATATTATTTGCCCTTGGCATATTCAATGCAGGTCTGTTAGCATCAATTACAATATCACTATCTTCTTCCTGGTGTGTAGCAGATGCTTTTAATTGGCCCCATAGTTTAAATAATAAGATAAAAGAAGCCCGTAAATTTTATACCGTATATGTAGGAAGTGTAGTTATAGCAGCACTGATTATTTTAATACCTAATCTTTCCTTGAATTTTATGGCACTTATTACTCAGATAATAAGTGGAATTATAATGATTCCTATTATAATTTTTATTATATTGCTTTCAAATAAGAAAGAGGTTATGGGCAAATACAAAAACAGCTTATTTTTAAATATAAGAGCGTATATGATTGCAGCGGTTTTTATAGGAACAAGTATGCTTTTTTTATGGAGTCTTTTATAATTAAATTATAAAAGTAAATACTTGTACCTTAAAAGTTTTCATGATACCATGGTACAGTATGAAATAACCTATTTAATATAAAGGATTATATTTATTTGGCATGTTTAAATTCAGGAAGAAGGTTTCAGGGTGAAAAATTATAATATTTCTGCTTTTTATAGAACATTTATTTTAACTTTTACACTTGTATGTATTATAATGTGTTTAGTTTTTAATATATGTTTATTTTATGGATTGTTTATATAGTTTATTTATATATGGGTAGAAATTATATTATAGCAGAATATGCACTAGGTAATTTCCAGAAGTTCATTGGAAAGAATTATATCATGATGCACTATTGTATTATATTCTACCTACAATTACTTTATGTTTAGGTATTTTTACAAGAAACATTTCAAAAAGGAAATTCATGAATTGCAAAAAGCTTAGAGTTTAAATTTTTGTTTTAGGTGAGTGAATATTGGAATAATACAATAAATAAGTATATTTATAGTTGCAGAAGGGTAAATCCTTATATATAATAATAAATAGGTAAATTTAAAATTGCGGAGGTGTATATTATTAATAAAGTTAATAACTTAAATGAAGAAATTAGAGTAGAGAAAGTTAGATTGGTAGGAGAAAAAGATAGTGTTATTATAAATACCAAAGAGGCTCTAGATATGGCAAAAGAAAAGGGTATGGATTTGGTGATGGTTTCACCACAGGCTAAACCGCCGGTATGTAAAATAATGAATTATAGTAAATTTGTCTATGAACAGTCCAAAAAGGCAAAGCTTGCTAAAAAAAATCAAAAAATTGTTGAGTTGAAAGAGATTAGACTGAGTGCTACTATTGAGCAAAATGATATAGAGATTAAAGCTAATAATGCAAGAAAGTTTTTAGCTAAAGGTAATAAGGTCAAAGTGTCTATAAGGTTTAGAGGGAGACAAAATAATTATACCAATTTAGGCAGAAATGTTTTAAATGTATTTTTAGGTAAAGTTGGAGAGGAAGCATCTGTAGAGAGAGCTCCTAGATTAGAAGGGAATAATATGTTTATGATTTTAGCTCCTAAAAAGTAGTAGGTCTAATAAAAATATAAAAAGTTCTATCAGGGCTTGACGAATTAAAGTCCTGATTTTATTTTTTTGCAAAAAATACAACAATTTTGCATACTCTGTTTACAAAAAAAAATTAGTGTATTATAATAAATAATATGCAGTGAATGATATTGAATTTCATTATCGCAAATTTAATTAGAATATAATTAATTATTATATACATAATGTTTTTTAAAATTAAGTAATGTTTTGAAATAAATTTATATCACGGTCTTTATAGAATTTGTAGAAGAGGAGGAAGTATTATGATACCAATTACAATGGTAAAGGTAGGAGAGACAGGTAGTGTTAAGAATATTTTAGGTAACGATGAGGTTCGCCGTCATTTGGAGCATCTTGGATTTGTTCTTGGACAGGACATAACTGTGGTAGCTGAGATATCTGGAGATTTGATTTTGCATGTGAAAGATGCCCGGATTGCTTTAAATAAATCTATGGCAAAGAGAATTATGGTACAGTAAATTTATAACAGGAAGGAGATTAATTATATGAAAACATTAAAAGACATCAAATGTGGTGAAACAGTTACTATTGTTAAGGTACATGGAAAAGGAGCCATAAAAAGACGGTTTATGGATATGGGATTAACTAAAGGAACCGAAGTTTATGTCCGTAAAGTAGCTCCTTTTGGAGATCCTGTAGAAATCAATGTAAAAGGCTATGAACTTAGTCTCAGGAAAGAAGAAGCTTTAATAGTAGAGGTAAGTTAAATTAATACTTCATTAAAAGTTATAAAATTTTAATAATTGATACTAATTAGGAGGGATGCAAATGTCAATTAAAATTGCTCTTGCTGGTAATCCAAATAGCGGTAAGACAACTATGTTCAATAATTTAACAGGCAGTTCCCAGTATGTGGGCAACTGGCCTGGTGTTACTGTTGAAAAGAAAGAAGGTAAACTTAAAGGCCATAAGGATGTTATTATCCAAGATTTACCTGGAATCTATTCTCTTTCTCCATATACACTGGAGGAAGTTGTCTCAAGGAATTATTTAATTAATGAAAAGCCAGACTGTATTATTAATATTGTGGATGGTACCAATATTGAAAGAAATTTATATCTTACCACACAACTTATGGAAATTGGCGTACCTGTGGTTATGGCTGTAAATATGATTGATATGGTTCGTAAAAATGGAGATACCATAGATACAAAGAAATTGGGAGAAGCTATTGGCTGTGAAGTTTTTGAGACATCTGCATTAAAAGGCATTGGCTCTAAGGAAATAGCTGAAAAAGCAATAGAACTTGCTAAAATGAAGGGTAGTTCTTCTCCAAAGCATACTTTTTCAAAGGGAGTGGAAAGTGCTCTTTCACAGATTGAAGATGTCATTAAATATAATTTAAATGGACTAAATTCTCGTTGGCTTTCTATAAAATTATTTGAACGGGATGAAAAAGTTGAAGAACAGATAACTTTACCAAATGATATAAAAGAACGTATAGAGGACATTATAGATGAATGTGAGACAAAATTTGATGATGATAGTGAAAGTATCATTACAGATGAGAGATATTCTTATATAAGCAAAGTTGTAAAACAAGCTGTTCATAAGAAAAATAGAAATAAGTTAACAGTTTCTGATAGGATTGACAAGATTGTAACCAATCGTATTTTAGCAATACCTATTTTTGCAGTTGTTATGTTCCTTGTATATTATCTTTCTATTTCAACAATAGGAGTATGGATAACGGATTGGGTAAATGATGTTTTATTTACTGATATTGTACCTAATGCAGTAGAAGGTTTTCTAACAGCTATAGGTACTGCTCATTGGCTAAATTCTCTTATTTTAGATGGTATTGTTGCTGGTGTAGGTGCTGTACTTGGTTTTGTGCCTCAAATGATGGTATTATTTTTATGTCTTGCTTTACTTGAGGATTGTGGCTATATGGCACGTATTGCATTTATTATGGATAGATTGTTCAGAAAATTTGGGCTGTCAGGTAAGTCTTTTATCCCAATTCTTGTGGGAACAGGTTGTGGTGTTCCTGGCATCATGGCAAGTAGAACTATTGAAAATGAGCTTGATAGAAGAATGACAATTATGGTTACCACCTTTATACCTTGTGGAGCTAAGCTTCCTATTATTGCTTTAATTGCAGGGGCTTTGTTTCCGGGATCTATTTGGATTGCACCTTCTGCATATTTCTTGGGAATTGCTGCTATTATAGTTTCAGGTATTATTTTAAAGAAAACAAAGGTTTTTGCAGGAGATCCGGCTCCCTTTGTAATGGAACTTCCGGTTTATCATGTACCAGGTGTTAAAGGTGTTCTTATTCATACATGGGAGCGTTCAAAATCATTTATTAAAAAGGCAGGAACCGTAATACTTCTTGCTACCATAGGTGTTTGGCTGTTAAGTTCATTTAGTTGGACTTTTAAAATGGTAGATATAGAACAGTCCATACTTGCTAGTATTGGACATGTAATTGCACCACTATTTGCTCCACTTGGATGGGGTGACTGGAAAGCTTCTGTAGCTTCAATAACTGGATTAATAGCTAAGGAGAATGTTGTAGGAACTTTTGGTATTCTCTATGGCTTTGCTGAAGTAGCTGAAGATGGTGCACAGGTTTGGGGAAGTCTCCAGGCTGCATTTACTCCTCTTTCAGCATATACATTCCTTATATTTAATCTTTTATGTGCTCCTTGTTTTGCAGCTATTGGTGCAGTTCGTAATGAAATGGCTTCAGCAAAATGGACATGGGCTACCATAGGTTATCAGACTGGATTTGCATATGTTATTGCACTTATTGTGTATCAATTGGGCACATTATTTACAGGTGGAAGTTTTGGTATAGGTACAATTGTAGCTATTGCTTTAGTTTGTGTATTCATTTATCTCTTGTTTAGAAAACCTGTTAAGATTAATAATAAAGTTAGTGAGTCTGAAAAAGAGAAAGTGGTGGTATAATATGTCTACTGTAATAGTTGGAGTAGTTCTACTTGGCATAATAGCTTTTGCGGGATATAAGACTTATAAATCCCACAAAGGTGGCAGCTGTGGCTGCGGTTGCTCTGGCTGTAGTAAATCTGAAAAGCGTGAACATTAAAATATAAAAAAGACTGGAATTTTCTTTCCAATCTTTTTTATATTTTAAGATTGTAATTTAGATTATAAATAAAAATGGCATATCAGAGGGACAAGCACTTATCATAGACAAATTCCACCTGAACTTCTGAATTACTGAGTACATAAGATAGATGTTTAAATGTAAATAAGGAGGAGGTGTTATATATGATGCCATTAAATGGGGTATCAATAGGAAGGTATGCTGAGGTTAATGATATACAAGGCAGTGAGCGTATATGTAAGAAAATAATGGAAATGGGGCTGAATAAAGGAATGGTTATACAAATGGTTAGAAATGATGAAGGGCCTTTAATTATAAAAATAGGAGAAACCAGACTTGCACTGGGAAGAGGAATGGCTCAAAAAGTCATAGTTAAGGAAGTATAGAATAGTTATTTAATAAACGCACTTTTTTATAAATATATTAATGATAATCAAATTCAATATCATTTTGTAATGCTATTATTTTTTAAAGTTAATTTGTATATACTAAAGGAGGAATTGTAATATAATTTAAGTAATATAATGTACGTGAGGTGTCTGGAATGAAACAATTTTGGTGGAAAGAAGCAATATTCTACGAGATATATGTAAAAAGTTTTATGGATTCTACAGGAGATGGTATAGGTGATTTAAGAGGTATAATTACAAAGTTGGATTATTTGAAGGATTTAGGTATAGATGCAATATGGATTTCTCCTATCTATAAATCCCCTAATTGTGATAATGGATATGATATTAGTGATTATAGAGATATTTCACCAGATTTTGGAACCTTAGATGATTTTTATGAGCTCTTAAAACAAGTCCATATGCGTGATATGAAACTTATGATTGATTTAGTTATAAATCACACCAGTGATTTACATCCCTGGTTTATTGAATCCAAAAGCAGTAAATACAATTCAAAGAGGAATTTTTATATATGGAAGCAGGGGAGTAAAGAGAATGAACCTAATAACTGGAGGGGTATATTTGGAGGGTCTGTCTGGGAGTATGATATAAATACTAAAGAATATTATTTTCATTTATTTTCTAAAAATCAGCCGGACTTAAACTGGGAAAACATAAAAATGCGTGAGGAAATATATGCTATGATAAATTGGTGTCTTGAAAAAGGTGTAGATGGATTTAGAATAGATGCCATAAGTCATATAAAAAAGGATGTACTGGATAAAAAAATGCCATCTATAAAAGGAGAAAAGTATGCAGATGCATTTGAAAGATATACTAATGTCTGTGGGATTTTTAATTATTTAAAGGAACTTAAAGAAAAAGCACTTAATAAAGGCAATATTGTCACTGTAGGAGAGGCAAATGGGGTTACTGTGGAGGAGGCACCTCTTTGGATAAATGAAAAATACGGTATACTTAATATGATATTTCAGTTTGAACTTTTAAGATTGTTCGAATCAAAATTATACAGTAATATAAATATATTGGATGTAAAAGAAATCCTTTCAAAATGGCAGAATGGGTTGGATAATAAAGGATGGAATGCACTATTTGTAGAAAATCATGATGTGCCTCGTATTGTTTCTGTTTTTGGAGACTATAATTATTTAAGGGAAAGTGCTACCTGTATTGCAGCTATGTATTTTATGATGCAAGGTACTCCTTTTATATATCAGGGTCAGGAAATTGGTATGACCAACATAGAGTTAAAAAATATTGAAGAATATAAGGATATAAAAAGCAAGGAATTTTATTATAATAAGATAGAGGATGGAATGTCTAAAGAGGAAATAATAAAAATATTAAAGCTATCTTCAAGAGATAATGCAAGAAGTCCTATGCAATGGAATGATAAAAGAAATGCAGGTTTCACTGAGGGTATTCCCTGGTTTTATATAAATAAAAATTATAAGAAAGTTAATGTGGAAAATCAATTAAAGGATTCCAAGTCCGTACTTAATTTTTATAAGAAACTAATTGGTATCAGAAAAAAAAATAAAGTTTTTATTTATGGAAATTATGAGATGATTTTAAAAGAACATAGCAGTATATTTGCATATGTTAGAAACTTTAAGGATAAAAAGGCTATTGTTATATGTAATTTTAGTTCAAGTAATGTATTATATAGATATGACACAATAGAATTGAAGTATTCAAATTTTCTATTAGGTAATTATCCTATAGAGAAGGATGAAGGTATTACAGAATGTACATTAAGGCCTTACGAAACTAGGATTTATAAATTAAATTAATTGTTTGGAGGAAAATTTGGAGTGGAAGAAAAATATGTAATAGGAGTGGATTTAGGAGGTACTAAAATAGCTGCTGCTTTAGTGAACTTTAAAGGAGCAATAATAAATAAATGTACTTTGCCTACTGAAGCAGATAAAGGGGAAAAATATATATTAGAGAATATAATAAAAATCACAGAAAAAGTAATTGAGTTCCAGGAAATAGACAGTAAAGAAATAAAGTGTATTGGAGTAGGAGCTCCAGGTCCTCTTGATATTGATAAGGGAGAGATTATATGTACTCCAAATTTACCTTTTAAAAATTTTAATATTGTAGCTCCTTTAAAAAAACATTTTAAAATGCCTGTGTTTCTAGATAATGATGGTAATGCTGCAACCATGGGAGAATATATGTTTGGAGCAGGAAAGGGAACTGAGAATATGGTGTTTATAACTGTTTCTACAGGGATAGGAGGAGGAGCCATATTGAATGGACACATATATAGGGGTAATACAAAAAATGCCCTGGAAATAGGCCATATGACTTTAGAACCACAAGGTCCTCTCTGTAATTGTGGCAATCTTGGCTGTGCGGAAGTAATGGCTTCTGGAACAGCTATAGCAAGAGAGGCAAAAAAAGCGGTGGATATGGGGTGTAATACCACTCTTACAATGTATGAAAATATAACCTCAAAAGAGGTCTTTAAAGAAGCTCAATTAGGAGATAATGTATCACAAAATATATTGAATACGGCTTTAGATTATCTGGGTATATGTGTAGCTAATATAATTACTTGCTTAGATCCTGAAGTTGTAATTATAGGCGGGGGAGTTTCAAGAGGAGGAAAAATAATCTTTGATAAAATAAATGAAGTAGTAAAAAAAAGATGCTTTGATGTAGTGAGTAAAAACACAAAGATACTCCCGGCACTTTTAAAAGCAGATGCAGGCGTCATAGGGGCTGCAGCACTTGCATTTATGGCGGAAGAAGAAAAATATTAAAATTTAAGAAATAATATGATTTTCATCTGTATCATATATATCTGAAACTGAGGGAAGAGGTGTTCTAATTTCTCCACCAGTTTCTTTTATAATTTTATTTAATTTATTTATATCATCATCTGTAATGAAATCTAAGTTTACTATTACTTTATAACAGGTATTTTCTATTTCTCTAAAACTACCAAAGCCTCCCATTATAGGACTTCCAGGAGGAGAACTGTATAGGGAATTTCTATAATTTATTATGTTTAAAAAGTTCATTTCTGAATCTGAGGTCATAGTGTTTATGTCTATATAATTATCATTTAAATCGAGAGCTGTGCTAAATCCATTTAAACTGAGTTCTTCCACTGCAATATTTGCATTTTTTGTTCCCCTATAATCAATTTCAATTCTCATTTCTACCATCCTCCTTGTAAAATATATAATCTATTTTTCCACTTATTTTAAATAATATTCAATTTTTTAAAGTAGCCTATTTTTGATCACTTACATAGTTATATATGGAGGTGATTTTATTGATAGTAGATGCTGTATTTGAAGGTGGAGGAATGAAAGGAATAGGGCTTATAGGGGCGGTATGTTATTTTGAAAAAATGGGATATAAATGGAACAGGTTTGCAGGAACTTCTGCAGGAGCAGTAATAGCTGCTCTCTTGGCAGTAGGATATACAGGAGAAGAATTAAAGGATATAATGATGAATTTGGATGAAAAAATGTTTTTTAAAAGGAAAAAAATATGGAAACTTTCTTTGATAAAAAAATCCATCTCATTTTTTAAAGATAAAGGTATATATTCTTCAGATGCTGTAGAAAAGTATATAAGACAATTACTGATTAAAAAAGGCAAGATAACTTTTGGCGATATAAGTGTAGATGGAAAATCCCCTCTTAAAATAATAGCTTCGGATATAACAAAAAAAACCATGTTGATATTGCCAGATGATTTAAAAAACTATGGAATAGACCCCATGAAGTTTGAAATATCCGAAGCAGTAAGAATGAGTATAAGTATACCTTTGTATTTTAAACCGGTAAAATTTTATTATAAAGAAGGCTGCAGTTATATAGTTGATGGAGGGATACTTAGCAATTTCCCTATTTGGATATTCGATACGGAAAAGGTTCCAGCCTGGCCTACTATAGGATTTAAATTGGTAGAAAACAGTGTGAATTATAAGGAATCTAAAAAAACTGATTTTATTTCATATCTGTTTGATATAATGGAAACTATGCTGGATAAAAATGAAGAAATATATGTAAAAGATAAGTATGCAGTAAGAACTGTTTTTATTCCAACTCTTGGAGTTAAAGCCACTGAGTTTAACATTTCTAAAGAAATGAGATTAAAATTATTTAAATCAGGTTATAATAGTGCAGAGCGTTTCCTGCATCTATGGGATTTTCAAAATTATATAAGGGATTATGTAATTAAATAAAAAATTATACCATGTATTTTAAAAATGAATTAATTTAAAATAGACTAGTGTAGAGTTTGCATTAGTCTTATTTTCATAGAAAATTACTTATTTTATGTTATACTAAAATCAAAAGCTATTTAGAAAGGAGTATTTATATGGCTAAAAAAATGACTTGTATTGTTTGTGGCATGAGAATAAATGAAAAGAATTATAATTTTAATAAAGAAGCATTTATAAATTCAAATAGTAAAGAAAAAATAATGTATTGCCCATTTTGTGGGGCACCAATTGAATATTTAATAGAAGATGGACAACAAATAAAATATGATAGAAATAAATTGAAGCAAAATGATTTGAAAATAATAGATCATGCAGTTAAATTGGAAGTTTTTAATGGAGATTTTTATAAAAAAGCTTCACATATGGCAAAAGACGAAAATGTAAAAGATATGTTTAAGGCTTTATCAAACATAGAATATATGCATGCTAGAATTCATAAGAAAATAGCTGACATTAAAGAAATTCCAGTACTTAGGGACATGGATTATTCAAAATATAATACCGATAAACTTTTGATTGCTGCAGCCTGTCAAAGAGAGAAACATGCCGTGGAGTATTATAGAAAATATGAAAAGGAAATTCATGAAGAAAACATTGTAAAGGTATTTCAGGTGCTTTCTAAGGTTGAAAAAGAACATATAGAACTTACAGGTGAATAATTTTATGAATTAATTATAAGAGTTTTAGAGGAACCTAAAGCTCTTTTTTATACTTAAAAATAACTACATATTTCAAAAAAAGTACCCATAGATTTTATTACATGTAATAATTATTTTAAATATGGTAAAACTATTTATGAAAAATTAATAAAAGTATGAAATTACAGGGAGGCGTGTTGGCATTGACTGTTGGTTCAAGGGTAAAAAGTACATTAGTTACACTTAAGAGTATTGAAAGTACTTTGAGAATATATTCTCTTCAAGAACAGAATAAAAAAGCCAAGGCTGTATATAGAAAAGCTCTGGAGGATGTGGGCGGCGTAACTCAAAAATTAGACAAAAGATTAAAATTTCTAGAATGTGAAGAACCACAATATAAAGGCAATTGATTTGGAGGAGTCATAATATGAAACCATGGATTGTAATTTTAATTAAATCTACAGTATTATTTTTTATATCTTTAGCTTTTATAAGAATAATGGGAAAGAAACATTCATCCACGATAAATGCTTTTAATTTTATAAATTATAGTGTCATAGCAATTCTTGCAGCATTAATTTCTGTAAATGTTATAAATAATTGGGTATTTGGAATATTGGCTTTGGCGGTATGGTTTTTATTACCGATAGTTTTGGATTATTTGTGTATGAAAAGTAAACTTATATATAATTTAATAAATGGCAGGGAACTTGTAGTAATAAAAGAAGGAAAAGTCATGGAAGAAAATCTAGGGAAAATAAGATATAGTGCAGAAGATTTATTGAGGGAACTTCGTTATAAAAATATATTCAATTTAGCTGACGTTGAATTTGCAGTAATGGAATCAACTGGAGATATGAATGTTGTGTTGAAGTCGGATAAAAAACCAGTTACCGCAAAAGATTTAGGAATACAGACATCACCGGAAGGAGCACCTCAAACTGTAATTTTAGATGGAAATGTAATAAATGAATCCTTAAGTAATTTGGGGTTAAATCAAGGGTGGCTGAATACTCAACTGGAGTTGCTGGGGATATATTTGGATAATGTGTTTATAGGTCAGGTAAATTCTAAGGGAGAACTTTATGTGGATTTGTTTGATGATATTATTGAAGTTCCAAAGTGCAATGTAAGGGAGATATTATATGCAAATCTTGAAAAGGTCCAGTCAGATTTAATGTCTTTTGCTCTTGAAACTGAAGATGAAAAGTTAAAGAGCAGCTATGAAAAAGATTCTGTTATATTAAAAAAAGTAATAGAAGAATTGAAACCTTATTTATTAAGATAGAAGGTGATAATATGTCAAATAAGAAAAATAAAAAATTAACACCTTTTCAAAGAGAGTATCAAAATCTTGCAAAAGGTAAGGAACCTAAAAGAAAAGTGGTTAGAAATTGTCTTAAAGCTTTTCTTGTAGGCGGAAGCATATGTACTATAGGTCAGGGACTGCAATTTATGTTTATAAAATATTTTAACTTTACAGAGACAACTGCAGGTAATCCAACTTCTGCAGTTTTAATAATAGTATCTGTAATACTTACAGGATTCGGAGTATTTGATCATATAGCACAGTGGTCTGGTGCAGGAACTGCCATACCAGTTACTGGTTTTGCCAATTCTATTGCTTCTTGTGCTATAGAACATAGAACAGAGGGATATGTACTTGGAGTAGGGGGAAATATGTTTAAATTGGCCGGTTCAGTAATAACTTTTGGCGTTTTTGCTGCATTTATAGTTGCTACATTACAGGTAATCATCAAATGGTTAGGTGGGATTTAAATGATTAAGGGACATCAATCTTGGATATTTGAATCTAGGCCTGCAATACTTGGGTGTTCTGCTGTAGGAGGACCTTTTGAGGCCAAGGGTGCCTTAGCAGGGGAATTTGATTTGCTTCATGAAGATATTTGGATTGGTCAGGACAGTTTCGAGAAAGCTGAAAAGAAATTATTGGAGGAAGCCTGTGACTTGGCTGTAAAAAATTCAAAATTAAAAAATGGAAATATAAATTTCTTTTTAAGTGGAGATCTTATGAACCAAATAATTACCAGCAGTTTTGCAGCCAGAACTTTGAAAATACCCTATTTAGGAGTGTTTGGTGCTTGTTCAAGTTCTATGGAAGGCCTGGCATTGGCTTCTTTTATTGTTGACAATAATGGAGCGGAATATGTGCTCTGTGGGACTTCAAGTCACAATGCTGCGGCTGAAAAGCAATTTAGATATCCTACGGAATATGGAGGCCAAAAGCCGCCAACAGCACAATGGACTGTAACTGGAGCTGGTGCCGCAGTCATAGGAAAGGCTAATGATAAACCAAAGGTTACTACAGCTACTATAGGAAAAGTAATTGATATGGGAATATCAGATCCATTTAATATGGGAGCTGCTATGGCAGCAGCTGCTGTAGATACCATTGAGGCACATTTTAGAGATTTGAAAAGAACACCTTCTGATTACGATATTATAGCTACTGGAGATTTAGGCAAAATCGGTCACGAAATAGCTGAAGATATGTTAAAAAGAGATGGATTTGAATTTTCAAAGGGTGTGTTTAAAGATTGTGGTACTTTAATTTATAAAAAAGATCAACCTGTATTTTCAGGTGCCAGTGGGTGTGCCTGTTCTGCTATAGTAACTTATGGGCATTTTTTAAAGGAAATGAAACGAAAAAAATTAGGGAAGATATTAATAGTTG
This sequence comes from Clostridium sp., assembly GCF_036781005.1. Classification (GTDB taxonomy): domain Bacteria; phylum Bacillota; class Clostridia; order Clostridiales; family Clostridiaceae; genus Clostridium_B. Next base: position 176,025 of record NZ_DAIQBT010000001.1, read on the forward strand.
CAACAGGTGCATTAATGTCTCCTATGTCTTATCAGCAGAAAGAAAGTATACCCGGAGTTGCACATGCAGTGTCCATAGAAATGTAGAGAAGGGGTGAATTTTATTTATATGGAAAAATTTTTTTGGGCATTTTTAGTTGGAGGAATAATATGCGTAATAGGGCAAATAATGATGGATGTATTTAAGCTTACTCCAGCACATACTACAACTACTCTTGTAGTAATAGGAGCTATATTAGGTGGATTTGGCTTATATGAACCTTTAATAAAATTTGCAGGTGCAGGTGCTTCTGTACCTATAAGCAGTTTTGGAAATTCTCTTGTAAAAGGAGCTCTTATGGAGGCTAAAGAATACGGATTAATAGGAGTTTTAACAGGAATTTTTGAAGTTACTAGTGCAGGTATTTCAGCAGCTATAATATTTGGTTTTATAGGTGCATTAATTTTTAAACCCAAAGGATAATTAAGTTATATCTAGAAAGGGGGTGATAAGGTATGACAGTTGGAACTCAGATGCAGCAGGCTATAGCTGGAATTCAAAGTGCTTGTGCGACTATGAAAACATTTGCGCTGGAGACTCAGGACGAAGGTGCCAAAGGTGATTTTGAAAATATAGCACAAAATTTAGATGAAGCATTACAAGTACTTAAAGGAAGGCAGCAATTTATACAACAACAGGAACCTCAATATAATAAGAATTAAAAATAATAAAAACAAAAATCCATAATTACCTTAATTATGGATTTTTGTTTTATAAACATATTAAATATTATGTTTATAAAACAAAAAGTAAACCAAAAACCATACTTAACAAAAATTAGCATATATTATATAATAAGTATAAACAATAATTATAGGAGGGAGATATGAAATATAATTATAATGAATGGGAGAGGATGAGAATTAAAGGAAAAGTAAAATTTATATTTGATCTTGAAAATCTTATGATTATAATTATGTTTATATTAATATTTTTAGTTGTAAAAAGTGTAACTTTCAAACAGGGCTATTTATTAAAAGAATTCTTATTTTATATGATATATATGATTATAAGTTTTTCTATTCTTTTAGTATTAGCTCAAAGTATAAGATGGAATTTATATACTAGGTTTTCTGAGTTTTCTGAAGAAAATGCAAAAAGAAAGTCCAATGTTATCGTAAAATTAAATGAATTACTTATAGGACTTTTAAATTTATGGATTCCTTTAGGAATTTTTTATTCTATATTTATGATAACGCCTAGTTCATATATATTAAAAAACCTTACATTTACTTTAAATTATGTAGAGCAGTTTACAAATTATATATTAATTAATTCTATAGTTTGGATATTTATAGGTGTATTATTGGAATTATTTATTAATATAAATTTTTTAGAGGATAAAAAGGGAGTTTATATATTTATTAATAAAAAAGTAGAATGATATAGAAATATATGGTATAATATATAAAAAATACAAGTATATATGTTTTTTATCATTTGATATATTATATACAAAGGGGGGGGGTTAGTGATGGATGGAATAAAAGTAGTAATAGATAGATTTGAGGGTCCTTATGCTGTTTGTGAAAAAGAGGATAGAACCATGATAGACATAAAACGAATAAAATTACCTAGTAATGCAAAAGAGGGTTGTGTTCTTATTATTGAAGGTGATAAGATAATCATGGATGTAGGTGAAACGGAAAGAAGAAAAAAACATATTGAATCATTAACTAAAAATATGTGGAATTAACTAATTATAAAGCCAGGAGTATTTTAACATACTGTTAAAATACTCCTGGCTTTAGTGAATTGACTTTTTCTTATAACTTTTTCCAGAAACTTCTACGTGTCCTATGGTTATAAGAGCATTTTTATCAAAATCACTAACTATAGATTTCAATTTGGATATTTCTAATCTGGATACTATCACATATAATACATTAGTAGGAGTATTAGTATATCCTCCTTTTCCATCTAGTAGAGTAACACCTCTTCCAAGCCTTGCAAGAAGAGCATCTGTTATATCCTGTGATCTGTTGGTAATTATTAATACAGCCTTTGATTCATCCAATCCTTCCACCGTTATATCAATTAATTTAAAAGCTATAAAGTAAGTTACCATGGAATACATGGCTCTATCCCAGCCAAATAGTATTCCTGCACTGCTTAATATAAATATATTGATAATCATTACAACTTCACCTATAGAAAATCCAGTACGCTTGTCCAAAATTATAGCTATAATTTCTGTGCCATCAGAACAACCACCATTTCGCATAATTAATCCAATACCAATTCCAAGTAGTATTCCTCCGAAAACTGAGGCTAAAAGAGTATCATTTGTTATACTGTTAATAGGTTCTAGAAAAGAAACAATAATTGATAAAGCAGTTACAGAAAATAGAGTAGAGATTGTAAAAGTTTTTCCTATGTGCTTATATCCGATTATTAGAAAAGGTATATTCAAAATAAAGATAAATAACCCTAGTGGTAAACCCGTGAGATAACTAGACATAATAGATATACCGGTAACACCTCCATCTATTACGCTATTAGGAATTAAAAATATTTCCAGGGCTACAGCTGCCATGGCAGCTCCGATAAGCATAAACAAGAATTTAACAAATACTTTGAATATTTTGCGACCTTTTTTTTCCACCGAACCACATCCTTTTATTTATTATTTAATTTAGGTGTTTGCAAAACGCTACAACCCGCATAAATGCGGGATATTTTTGTTGTA
>NZ_DAIQBT010000002.1:0-150759 GCF_036781005.1 Clostridium sp.
TCAACCTTTTTGCCATCATATTGGTAATACAATTAATGGTATCCTTAATTATTCATAAAAGTCGTGGTTGAACCAACTAAAAAAGAATATATGTCAAATAGAGCATAGCCGCCATAGAAGCTTTACCAATTTTATGGTAAATATAGTTTCAGGACTGGCAGCATATAGTTTTCTTCCTAAAAAGCCTTCTTTGAAATTGGACAAACATTCTTATTTAGCTTAATCACAATATTACTTTAAATGTAAATAAGTGTTAAATTATTTCTTCATTTGTAGCTAAATTATTTTTTGGATTTTCTATATCTATATTTATACAAAATTGTATTTTATTTTTTCGAACTCAGGTTAAATTAATTCTATTTTTAATAATTAATTTAAATATTACCTCTAATTTTCTAGGTTAATTCCTAGGAAACTACATAAATTATAATATCATAAATCAATAGAGGAGGAAATTAATTATGTCAAAAAAGCCATTAGTTCCAGGTGCACAAAAAAAATTAGATAAGCTTAAAACAGAAACAGCAAATGAATTAGGTATAGATTTAAATAAAAAGTATGTTGCAGATTTACCCTCAAAAGAAATTGGAGCTCTAGCTGGTCCAACAGGTGGTAATATGGTTAAAAAAATGGTCGAAGATTATGAAAATAAATTGTTAAAATAAATGCATATTTGTTACAATCCAACGTTCTATATAACAAATATTTGTAAATAAAATAGACACCCTAAATAACGGGTGTTTATTTGTGATAAAAGATATCTGGCTAAAAACCAAACATATAACAGTTATATTTTAAATACTTAAATATAAAAATAAGCACCTAACAATGCTAAGTACCTATTTTTAATATTATTTTAAGAGTGCAGTAATTTATATAGAGTTATGGTGGTTGCAACCATTTTAACGTGCCCTGCAACCTTAGACACAATAACTGGTAATCATCTTCTTACATATTTACAATGAATAATAAAGTTAACCAATATATAATTTTACTGTAGGTATATTATATTCCCTAATTGTTACAATATTATTTTATATAGGTTAAATAAATATTTACTATATGAATAAAATTTCGTGCCTTAGATTCGTAGTAATTGCTTATGAAACTATAGTTGATCAGTAATAAATTTAACGTGAGTTCGAAAATAAAAGCTGTATTCCAGGCCACTATCACGGGGACTTTGAGATGAATTCTTATCAATTTCTTTAAGTTCTTCATCACTTAATATAGTATTTTTAGGGGGATGGGGTATATCTTTTAAACTTGGCAATCCAAATTTATTATATCTATGCAGATATCGCCTCACTGTGGAATCTGATTGGTGAACAAGTTTTGCAATTTTAAGACTTGAATAACCTTCCCCAAAATATAGTATTACGAGTAACCTTATTTTCATCCTTACATCTTTTTCTGTTTGATACAGCTGTTTTAACATATCATAAGAACTATGTTTACAATTAACTTTTAATCTTTCTTCCACAAATATCATCTCCAATACTTTATTTTAGTATTTCCCTTTTAGAGATTTTAATTATAGCTATTTGTTAGTTCAAATTATATAAATTATTTTTTGGATTTTCTATATCTATATTTATACAAAATTGTATTTTATTTTTTTTCGAACTCAGGTTATAATAAATACTTTTTTCGGTTATATTGATTTTACTAAAGTTATATTGACCTCTGGGGCAGATTTTCCAGATACATTAAGTGGGACAGCCTTAGTAGCATTAAAAGGAAACCCTATAATTTTAACAGGAGAATGTTCCTATTCTGGAGGTAAAGAAAGTGCAAATGATAATTTTATTGAAACTTTAATAGGAAATGAAGGCATACAAAATATATATGCATTAGGATTGGAAGGAAGTATATCAGAGGATAATTTAAACAGCATAGTAAACATTGAACAGGCACTGGATTTGGTTAAGTCACAAATAGAATTGGAAGCTAATGAGTCCATTCATATTCCTTTTGAAGAGTCTAGGTGGATAACTACCTATAATGGGGATAAATGTTATTGTATAGTTAAAGATTATAACGAAACAGGAGATCCAGATATAGGACTGAACTTTGTGAGTACCTGGTGAATATATCCACAGGACAAGTTACACAATGTATTCAGGGACAATATACTCCAATAAGTTAAGTTGACATAAAAGCATATTTAAATTATAATTTGTATCATAAATAAATGGATATGTGGCAGTGAATAGAAGAAGTAAATATGTTCTTATATGTAAAGAGAGGAAGTAGAGGGTGTAAAGCTTCTCATATAGGATTTATTGAAGGCTGTCTAGGAGCCTATCATGGTGTTTGAGAGGTATGGATTTTATATTTTAAAATCTGTATAATTAGGGTGGTACCGCGAAAAGTTTTCGTCCCTTTTGTGGATGAAAGCTTTTTATTTTTTAAATTATTTATAATATCAATAAGAAGGAGAGATGTATATGGAAAAATTAGGATTAAATCAAATTAGAGAAATGTATTTAAGTTTTTTTGAAAAAAAAGCACATTTAAGATTACCCAGCTTTTCTCTAGTACCTCAAAATGATAAAAGCTTGCTTTTGATAAATGCAGGTATGACTCCACTTAAGCCTTATTTTACAGGTCTTAAGGTTCCGCCTAGTAAAAGAGTGGCTACCTGTCAAAAATGTATAAGAACAGGAGATATTGAAAATGTGGGAAAGACTTCAAGGCATGGTACTTTTTTTGAGATGCTTGGAAACTTCTCTTTTGGAGACTATTTTAAAAAAGAAGCAATTCCATGGGCATGGGAATTTATTACAGAAAGTTTGAAGCTTCCAAAGGATAGATTATATGTTACAATATATTTAGATGATGATGAGGCTTATGATATATGGGTAAAAAGTACAGATGTGGATCCTTCCAAAATTTTTAGATTAGGAAAAGAGGATAATTTTTGGGAACATGGTGTAGGACCCTGTGGCCCTTGTTCTGAGATTTATTATGATAGAGCACAGAAAAAAATAAATAGTTATGATAGAGCACAGAAAAAAATAAATAGTGTGGAAGAATTTATAAAAGCAGCAGATAATGATGAAATAGTAGAGTTTTGGAATCTGGTTTTTACTCAATTTGACAAAGATGAAAATGGGAATTATAATAAACTTTCAAACCCTAATATAGATACAGGTATGGGTCTTGAAAGAATGGCTACCATAATGCAGGGAGCAAATAGTATATTTGAAGTGAACACTATAAATGCCATATTGAAAGAAGTATGTAATATATCTGGAGCAAAATACAATGAAGATAAAAATAATGATATATCTATAAGGATAATAACGGATCATATAAGGAGTATCACTTTTATGATAAGTGATGGTATACTTCCGTCTAATGAAGGACGGGGATATGTGCTTAGAAGACTTTTGAGAAGAGCTGCAAAACACGGTAAATCCCTTGGTATAAATGGCAGATTTTTATATGAACTTTCTGGCGTAGTTATAGAAAATTCCTGTGACAGTTATCCTAAGCTTAAAGATAGAGAAGAGTACATAAAAAAGGTTATAAGGCTTGAAGAAGAGAGATTTGATGAAACTATAGACAGCGGAATGAGGATTTTAAATGAATTTATAGAGGAATTGGAAAATAATAATAGTATCCTCCTTGAAGGAGAAAAGGCATTTAAATTATATGATACCTATGGTTTTCCTATAGAACTTACTGAAGAAATATTACAGGAAAAAAATATGGGAGTAGATTTGGAAGCATTCAATAAAAAAATGCAGAATCAAAAAGAAATGGCACGATCTGCCAGAGCAGAAACTAATTATATGGGAGCAGAAGATACTGTGTTAAATAAAATTCCCCTTTATATAGATACTGTATTTGAAGGCTATGATAGATTGGAGTCTACTTCAAAGGTTAAGCTCTTGATAAAAGAAGGAGAGTTTGTTTCTCTTTTAAGTCAGGGAGAAAAAGGTATTATATTAGTAGATAACACGCCATTTTATGCAGAAATGGGAGGACAGGTAGGAGATAATGGTGTTATATATAATGAAAATTTCAAAGGTAGAGTAGTAGATTGTAAAAATAATGTGGCAGGAAAGATACTCCATTTTGTGGAAATAATTTCAGGAAGTGTGAATTTGGAAGATACTGTTTTATTAAAAGCTGATAAAAACAGAAGAGATGATATAAGAAGAAATCATACTTCCACCCATATTCTAGGAGAAGCTTTGAGGAGAGTGTTAGGGGAACATGTACATCAATCTGGTTCTTATGTGGATGAACATAGATTGAGATTTGATTTTAACCATTTTGAAGCTTTAACTGATAAACAATTAAGAGAAGTTGAAGATTTGGTAAACGGAAATATAAGGGAAGCAAAAACAGTAAATACCACAGTGATGTCTTTAGAAGAAGCAAAGAAAAGCGGGGCAGTAGCAATTTTTGACAGTAAATACTCAGATGAAGTGAGAGTTGTTTCCATAGGAGATTTCAGCAAAGAACTTTGTGGAGGTACTCATGTGAGTAATTCTGGAGAGATAGGTTTATTTAAAATAGTTTCAGAATCGGGAATAGCAGCTGGTATAAGGAGAATAGAAGCTGTTACAGGAAGAGAAGCAATTGAATATTTATATTCAAAAAGTGATATGCTAAAGGAAATAGCAAATAAATTTAAGTGCTCTGAAAAGGAAATTATTCATAAATTGGATTTGCAATTTAATGAATTAAGGGAAGTAAGAAAAGAACTGGAAGAACTTAAAATGAAATTGGCAGGTAGTAAAGAGGATAGTATTTTAGATAGTGTTAAAATTGTTAAAGGAATAAACTTATTTACAGGAGTATTAAAGGATGTAGATGGAAATGCACTTAGAGAGTTGGCAGATAAAATCAGAAGCAAATCACAGAACTCAGTAGTTCTACTTGGAAGTGATGTAGAGGGAAAGGTAAATTTGGTAGCCATGGCAACTAAGGATGCAGTGGAAAGAGGAGTTCATTGTGGCAAAATTATAAAAGAAGTGGCAGCTATCACTGGAGGAGGAGGCGGCGGCAGACCCGATATGGCTCAAGCTGGCGGGAGGTTTCCAGATAAATTGGAAGAGGCAATAGGAAAATGCAGTATGATCATGGAAAAAATAGTTAAGTAGTATACATTTTATAAAATATGCTTTATAATATATTTAATTAGAATTGTTAGCGGGGTGAATATGTATGAGCAAGGATAATACCATTCAGTTTGATATTTCCGAAAGCAAAAAGGCTTTGACTAGAGAGATATTGACTGAAGTTTATGATTCGCTAATTAAAAAAGGATATAATCCTGTAAATCAATTGGTAGGATATTTGATTTCAGGGGATCCTACTTATATAACAAATTATAATGGAGCAAGGTCATTGGTTAGGAAGCTTGAGAGAGATGAAATACTTGAAGAAGTGTTAAAAGCATATTTGGGTATAAAATAAAAATGTCCTTTTAGGACATTTTTATTTTAAATTATGATAATAATAAAGATTAGGAGTAGTAAGAATTTGAGAATACTTGGATTAGACGTAGGAAATAAAACCATAGGAGTAGCTTTAAGTGATCCACTAGGAATAACTGCACAGGGAATTACTACCATAAGGAGAAAAGGGGAAGACAGGGATATTGAGGAGCTGAAATCCCTATGTGATGAATATAAAGTGGAAATAATTGTTTGTGGACTTCCTAAAAATATGAATGGAACTTTAGGCCCTCAAAGTGAAAAGGTATTAAAGTTTTGCCATAGTATAGAGCAAGTTATAAATTTGCCCATAAAAATGTGGGATGAGAGACTTACTACAGTAGCAGCTAACAGAGCTATGCTGGAGGCAGATTTATCTAGGGCAAAAAGAAAAAAAATAGTAGATAAAATGGCAGCTACTTATATATTACAGGGATATTTAGATAGAATCTCAAAATCAAGTGATTCTTAGGTTCAGAGGAAAGTACTTATCTCCATCTGAATCTTATTAATGGTATTCTTAGTGTCTTTAGCACTTAGAATACGTTATATCCTTCAGGGGAAGAACTTATCCAGGCACAGTCTGTGATTATGTTCTACTTTAAGATGAGAGGGTATTGGCTGATTGATTCTTTAGACAAAAAATTGTTTTTGCTATTAATTTTTATAAGAGAGGTAATTTTGATATGGAAAATGATGTTAGTAGTTTGATGCTGGAAGATGAAAAAGGAGATAGAGTTAAATTTAATGTAGTCACCAAATTTGATATAGAAGATAAAGAGTATATAATTGCAGTACCTGATGAAAATAAAGATTCGGAAGAGGCTATAGTACTAAAGATAATTAAAGGAGAAGATGGAAAGGAAGTACTTATAACGGTGGAAGATGAGGATGAATTCAATCAGGTTTCAGAAGTTTATGAAGCACTGTTTAATGATTAAAATAGTTTATTAATGTTAAAACTAAAGGCTATAAAGAAGTCCTATAGCTTTTAGTTTTGATATTAACTGATTTTCAATTGACAACTATATTATGCTATATTAGACTTATACTGTGATAGGTTGTTTTAGAAATATTTTTAAATTTTAAGGTGAAACGGGGTATAGTGATGTCAAGGCTTTCTGCTTCAGAAATAGATAGATTAAAAAATAGTTTGAAAGAAAAAGGATATAAACTTACACCACAAAGACGAGCTGTAGTAGATATTATAATAAAGAATGAGGGAAAACATCTTACTACAGAGCAGATATATGATCAGGTTAAAATTGCTTGTCCTGAAATTGGTTTGGCTACGGTTTACAGAACTGTACAGCTCTTAGAAGATATAGGAGTCATATGCAAATTGGATTTGAATGATGGATGTAATAGATATGAAATAGTTCATAAGGAAGAAAATCATCATCATCATCATTTAATATGTACTAAATGTTCTAAAATAATTGAAGTAACTGATGATCTTCTAGAATCTTTAGAGAAAAAAATAGAAGAAAAATATAATTTTAAAATACTAAATCATAGTTTGAAATTTTATGGTATATGCAGTGAATGTACAAAAAAATCAAAATAAATATAAATAAATTATGAAGAGAAGGAGGGAAGATTTTTTTGCGTAAAGAAAAAGAAAAAATAAAAATTATTCCACTAGGTGGATTAGGTGAGATCGGGAAAAATCTTACTGTAATAGAATTTAAAAATGATGTAATAGTAATTGATTGTGGTTTGAAATTTCCCGATGAAGAGATGCTGGGTATAGATGTGGTTATTCCTGATATCACTTACCTGAAAAAAAACATTGACAGGGTAAGGGGAATATTTTTAACCCATGGACATGAAGATCACATAGGAGCATTACCTTATGTTCTTAAAGAAATTAATGTGCCAGTGTACGGCAGTAAGTTAACTCTTGGCATTGTTCAAACTAAGCTTAGGGAACATAATTTAATTAATTCGGTGGATCTAAAATATGTAAAGGCTAGAGATGTAATTAAATTGGAAAGTATGTCTATAGAATTTATAAGAACCAGCCATAGTATAGCAGATTCCATGGCTATTGCAATACACACTTCAGCAGGTATTATACTCCATACGGGAGATTTTAAAGTTGATTATACACCTATTGATGGAAGTGTAATTGATTTAGCCAGATTTGCAGAGCTTAGCAAAAAAGGTGTCACTGTAATGCTGTGTGACAGTACTAATGTGGAAAGACCAGGGTATACTATGTCTGAAAGAACTGTGGGAGAGGCCTTTGAAAAATTTTTCGCTTCTGCAAAAAGTAGAATAATAGTAGCAACTTTTGCTTCAAATATTCACAGAATACAGCAGGTTATTACTGCAGCAGAAAAGTATGATAGAAAGGTAGCAGTTTCTGGAAGAAGCATGGAAAATATAGTGGAAGTAGCTACGGAACTTGGATATTTAGATATTAAAAAAAATACAATTATAAATATAGATAATATAAATAAGTATAATGGTAATAAAATAGCTATAATAACCACTGGAAGCCAGGGGGAACCTATGTCAGCCCTTTCAAGAATGGCAGCTTCCGAACACAAGAAAGTGAATATTATTCCGGGAGATACTATAATAATTTCAGCTAATTCCATACCTGGAAATGAGAAGTTGATCTCTAGAGTAATAAATCAGTTGTTTAAAAAAGGGGCAGATGTAATATATGAGGCTCTGGCAGATGTACATGTGTCTGGCCATGCTTGTCAGGAGGAGCTGAAACTGATACACACTATTGTAAAACCCAAGTTTTTTATACCGGTACATGGAGAATACAGGCATTTGAAACAGCATGCGGATTTAGCTATAAGTCTTGGACTTCCTGCTAACAATGTAGTCATAGCAGATAATGGTGATGTTATAGAAGTTTCCAGAGATTCCATAAGAAAAAGTGGTACAGTTGTATCGGGACAGGTATTTGTGGATGGCCTTGGAGTAGGTGATGTAGGAAATATAGTTTTAAGGGATAGAAGGCATCTTTCTCAAGATGGAATACTTACAGTAGTAATTACCATGGAGAAAGAAAGTGGAACTGTTGTTGCAGGGCCTGATATAATATCTAGAGGTTTCGTCTATGTCAGAGAGTCTGAAGACTTAATGGAAGAGGCAAAAGAATTGGTGAGAAATGCGTTAAATGAGTGTGAAAAAAAGCATATCACTGAGTGGGCAAATATAAAGTCTAATGTGAAAGAGGTACTTAGGCTGTTTTTGTATGAAAAGACAAAGAGAAAACCGATGATATTACCTATAATTATGGAAGTATAGTGCTTCTTTATAAGGAATATTTGTAAAGTTGACATTTTAATACTATAATATTAAAATAAATATTATAATTTTAATTGGATACAAAAGAGTATCCAATTTTTTCAGTATATGTATAAATTTTGACATATATATGTATATACCTAATTTCAAATTGGAGGAGTAATAATGGAATTATTTACAAGAAACGACATAAGGAATGTGGCTATAATCGCCCATGTTGATCATGGTAAAACCACATTGGTAGATGCACTTTTGAAACAAAGCAATATATTTAGAGTAAATGAAAAAATAGAAGAAAGGGTTATGGATTCTAATGCCCTGGAAAAAGAAAGAGGAATTACTATACTTTCAAAAAATACTTCTGTAGTACATAAAGGAGTTAAAATAAATATTGTAGATACCCCAGGACACGCAGATTTTGGAGGAGAAGTTGAGCGTGTCCTTGAAATGGTAGACAGTGTTTTATTAGTGGTGGATGCATATGAAGGACCTATGCCCCAGACAAAATTTGTTTTGAAGAAAGCACTGGAGTTAAAGCTTGAGCCTATAGTTGTGATAAACAAGATAGATAGGCCAGATGAAAGAGCTTCTGAAGTTTTGGACGAAATATTTGATTTATTTGTGGAATTAGGTGCCAGCGATTCACAGCTTGATTTTCAGGTGGTATATTGTTCTGCAAAGGCAGGTTTTGCAAAGTATGAAATAGAAGATGATTCCACTAATATGGAACCTTTGTTTGATACTATAATAAAAAATGTACCTGCACCTAAAGGATATATAGATATGCCTCTTCAAATGTTGGTAACTACTATAGATCATAATGAATATGTGGGCAGAATTGGTGTGGGAAAGATAACCAGAGGGATCATAAAGAAAAATCAGCAGGTTGCCCTAATAAGAAGAGGAAATAAAGTAGAAAATGTAAAGGTGTCTAATCTGTACACATATAACGGACTTAAGAAGGAAGAGGTAAATGAAGCTAAACTTGGAGATATAGTGGCAGTTTCAGGCATACAGGATATAAATATAGGAGAAACCATTGCAGATATTTCAAATCCTGAGGCTATTGCTTTTGTAGATATAGATGAACCTACGCTTAGTATGAACTTTATGGTAAATGATTCCCCTTTTGCAGGAAAAGAAGGAAATTTTGTAACCTCCAGACATTTGAGAGACAGACTTATGAAGGAGCTGGAAACGAATGTATCTCTCAGAGTAGAAGAGACTGATTCTCCTGACTGCTTCAAGGTAAGTGGAAGGGGAGAACTCCATCTTTCAATTTTAATAGAGACTATGAGAAGAGAGGGCTATGAATTTCAAGTTTCAAAACCTACAGTTATATTTAAAGAAAAAGATGGCAAAAAACTCGAGCCTATTGAACATCTCATTATAGACGTACCGGAAGAGTTCATGGGGGTGGTTATGGAGAAATTAGGGCCTAGAAAGGCTAATATGGTAAATATGACCTCGGCAGTAAATGGTTATGTGAGACTAGAATTTAAAATACCTGCCAGGGGACTTATAGGGTTTAGAAATGAATTTATGACAGATACTAAAGGAAATGGTATAATGAACCATGTGCTTGATGATTATGAAGAATATAAAGGGGACATACCTGAAAGAACTAGAGGATCACTTGTAGTGTTTGAAACGGGAACATCTATAACCTATGGACTCTATAATGCCCAGGAAAGGGGAAATTTATTTATAGGACCGGGACTGGATGTATATGAGGGAATGATAGCTGGAGAGTGTTCCAGAGCAGAAGATATAGAGGTAAATGTATGTAAGAAGAAACACCTTTCAAATACTAGATCTTCAGGAGCTGATGAGGCTTTAAAATTGGTACCTTTAAATGAAATGACTTTGGAAAAATCATTAGAATTTATAGCATCAGATGAGTTGGTGGAAGTAACCCCAAAAAGCATAAGGATGAGAAAGAAAATATTGAATTCAGAACAGAGAAGGAAAGCCATGAGAAAAAAATAGGAAGGATTGTTAATAGTGAAAAAAAACCTAAAAAGTATTTTTTTGCTCTGTAGTTTGGCTTTAATTATAATAGTGGGTATTTTATATTTTGTGGTAACAAACATAAAATACCCTCTCAGGAATAATAAAAGTAAAGTAAATATCAGTATAAATAATGAAAAGAATTTATCACAGGTAGTAGATAAACTAGAAAAAGAAAAATTGGTGAAAAATGCATTTATACTAAAATGGTATATAAATAGACATTTTGGAGATATTGAAGTAAAAAAAGGAGTGTATTCTTTTTCTAGTAATATAACTTTAGATAATTTTGAAACTTACTTAAAGACGGGAATCAGAGATGATGAGCCTGTAAAAGTTTTAATACCTGAAGGATATGATATAGAACATATAGGAACTACTTTAGAGAAAAAAGGAATAATATCCAGTGCAGATTTTTTAGAGAGCTGTAAAAATTATGAATTACCTGATTTTATAAAAGCAAATTCTAAAAGAAGGTATAACTTAGAGGGATATCTTTTTCCAGATACTTATGAATTTTTGAAAGGAAGTAGTGGAAAAACTATAATTGGTGTTATGCTGGATAGATTTACTCTGGTTATAGAACAAATAGAGAAGAGCACCCATGTGCAATTAGAAGGTAATAACCTGGATGATATAATAACCATGGCTTCCATAGTGGAAAAAGAAGTGGAAATTCCACAAGAAAGAGGAAAAGCAGCGTCGGTGTTTTATAACCGATTACAAAAAGGAATGAAACTTCAATCCTGTGCTACAGTATTATATGCTTTAGGGGTGTATAAAGAAAAATTATATTATAAAGATCTTCAGGTTGACTCTGTATATAACACTTATAAAGTGAGCGGACTTCCAGAGGGACCTATATGTAACCCCGGAAAAGGATGTATTCTGGCAGCTCTAAACCCTTCTAATACAAACTATCTTTATTTTGTTTCCAATAATGACGGCACGCATTTTTTTACAGATAATAGTGAGAAATTTTTACAGGTAAAAAAAGCTAACCAGGCAGATTGATTTTTGGAGGGAAAAATGAGTAATATTGCACATGATTATATAGAGTGTTATATAAGATCATTGATAGAAGAACATAAGGATATATTAAAGGAACTAGAGGATTATGCAAAAGAAAATTCAGTGCCCATAGTTCAAAGGGAAGTAGCAAAATTTTTAGAACTTATGATAAGTATAAAAAAACCTTTAAAAATTTTGGAGCTTGGAACAGCCATTGGCTATTCTGCAATTCTAATGAGTATAAGTTCTGGAAGAAAAAGTTTAATAACCACTGTGGAAAGAAATAGGGACATGGTAAGGATTGCAAAAGAAAATATAGAAAAATATAAATTTATGGATTGTATTCAGGTTATGGAAGGAGACTGTTTAGAAGTACTTAAAACCATAAAAGAGAAGTATGATTTCATATTTATAGATGCAGGTAAAGGACATTATAATCAGTTTTTGCCTTATTGCCTTAAATTATTAAATAAAGATGGAATAATAGTAGCAGATAATGTGCTTTTCAGAGGAATGGTTGCCTGGGATGAGTTGGTGGAAAAGAGGAAGATAACCATAGTTAAAAGAATGAGAGAATATTTAAGCGCCATATCTGATAATAATAAATTTATTACATCCGTTATACCTATGGGAGACGGCATAGCTGTCACAGTAAGGAGGGATTAATATGAAAAAACCAGAACTTCTAGCTCCAGCTGGAAACCTGGAAAAATTAAAAACAGCCATAAATTTTGGAGCTGATGCAGTTTATCTTGGAGGAAGCAGGCTGAACTTAAGAGCTTTTGCAGATAACTTTACAGATGAAGAATTAAAAGAAGGCATAGAATATGCCCACAGCAGAGGTAAGAAGGTATTTATAACTGTAAATGTATTTCCTCACAATGAAGATTTAAAGGGATTGGAAGATTATTTAAAAAATTTATATGAGGTGAAAGCAGATGCAATAATTGTGTCAGATCCAGCTATAATAGTAACTGCAAAGGAAGTTGTACCTAATTTAGAAATGCATTTGAGCACTCAGGCAAATAATGTAAATTGGAAGTCTGCTGATTTTTGGTATAGACAAGGAATGAAAAGAATAGTACTTGCAAGGGAATTATCTTTTCAGGAAATAAAAGAGATAAGAGAACATTTACCGGAGGATTGTGAAATAGAGGCTTTTGTCCATGGTTCCATGTGTATATCCTATTCAGGCAGGTGTGTACTTTCAAATTATATGACAGGAAGGGATTCAAATAGAGGTCAATGTGCTCAGCCCTGTAGATATAAGTATTACTTAATGGAAGAAAAAAGACCTGGAGAATATTTCCCTGTATTTGAAGATGATAGAGGTGCCTATATATTAAACTCAAAGGATTTATGCATGATAGAGTATATTCCTGAACTTGTAGAGTCTGGTATAAACTCATTTAAAATAGAGGGAAGAATGAAAAGTTCCTACTATGTGGCTACTGTGGTGAAAGCTTATAGAGGAGCTATTGATACTTATTTTAAAGATCCAGAAAATTATATGTTTCAAAATAAATGGATGGATGATTTGAATAAAGCCAGTCATAGAATTTATTTTACAGGATTTTATTTTGGAGATACTTCCAGTCAGAATCATGAGACTTCTTCCTACATAAGAAATTATGACATAGTAGGTATAGTTAAAAGTTACAATACTTGTGATGGTACAGCAGTTATAGAACAGAGAAACAAAGTTTTGGATGGAGATAGTGTAGAGGTATTGAGGCCTGAAGGAGAAAGTTTTTGTATAAATTTGGATGATATGAAAGATGAAGAAGGTAAAAAAATAGAAGCTGCACCGATGGCTCAAATGATATTTACAGCTAAGGTAGATAAAACCCTTCAACAGGGAGATATGCTTATAAAATTAAAAAAATTGTAAACTCATTTTAACAATTGGATAGCAGTGAATAAAATACCTTGTTTTGGACAAAAATTTAGTCTAGATGAGGTGTTTTTTATGTTAAAAATAAATAGAAATTTAATAAAAAATAGACAGTGTATTTTATTTTTGATTTTTAATGTTATATTCTTAATACTATATTTTAAAATAATAAGCCTTCAATATTTAAAAGAAGATGAACTCAGTGTGATGGCTAATTCTCAATATTCCTATAAGGAATCTTTAACAGATACCAATTATATATTATACGATTGTAATGGTGAAAAACTTATGAATTATAATAAAGAGTATTATGTTGTAATATCACCAGATATATTTTTAAAGGATAATCCAGATGCAAATTCTGAAAGTATGTTGACATTAATATATACTCTCAGGAATTATAATGAAAAATATGACTTGGCCAAGGTGAGAACATTAAATACCAGTGAAAAATTGTACTATAAGATTGATTTAAGTACTTATAACAAGTTAAAAAATATACATGATGTAAATGGATTTTATATATATGAGTATTCACCTCTAAGTAAAACTGGAGTATGGAGTATAGAAAATTTACTTTTAAATCCCAGAAGAACTTCGGATAATAAGGTGAAATCTAAAGATTCTTTAGAAATGCAGATATATGACAAGAGTAAAAATAATGAAAAGCCACAAATTGTATTTGAAAGAGATGCAAATGGAAAAATAATAAATGAAAAAACTATTTTGCCTGAAAATAATGTAAATGTAAGATTAACTTTAGATAAAAATATACAAAATGGTATAAAAGAAATATTAAATAGTAGTGAAAATAAAAATTTTGGTCAAATTGGGGTTGTTATGATGGAGGTCAGTACCGGTAAAATAAAAGCCCTGGTACAAAAAGATGATATAAAACCTAATGTGAATTTAGGAATTGCCACTAATCATGGATTTTTCCCAGGTTCCACATTTAAAGTTATTGTAGAAGAAGCTGGACTTGATAAAGGTATAATAAAATCTAGGGATAAGTTTACCAGCAAAGGACTATATGGGGAAGACAGTGAAAAATATAATGTTTTAACACCAGGAGAGGCGTTGACCCTGTCTTCCAATGATGTATTTGCACAAATAGGAAATAAGGTTGGCTTTAATAATTTTTATGATAATGCAAAATCTCAAGGGTTATTTGACAAAGTTTTGAATTTAGATGGGGAGAAGGAAGGAATATTTGAGGTCAAAAATCCTAATGTCAGTGATGGTAGTGTGGGGCTTGCTGCCATAGGACAAAATATAAGAATAACTCCAATAGAAGCTATAAGTATACCAAATACAGTTATAAATGATGGAGTATATGTAAAGCCATATCTACTAGATGCCTATGTGGATAACCAAAATAATACTATAGAATCTTTAAATACTGTCAGTAGTTCTGTAATAAAAAAATCTACTGCAGAGGAGATGAAAAATCAAATGATAAATGTGGTTAAAAATGGAACAGGAAGATCAGCTTATATAGATGGTATGGAGATAGGAGGAAAGACTGGAAGCACCCAAAGAATAGAATTAACAGGACAAAATAAAAATGCAGAGGAACATTCTGATGGATGGTTTGTGGGGTTTTTTAAGGTTTCTGGAAAATACTATTCTATGGTTGTGTTTGTTCAAGATATAGATAAAGATAGTGAAAGTGGAGGAAATACAGCAGCTCCAATTTTTAAGAATATAGTTTTAAAAACAAAATCTTATTTAAGATAAAGTTATAAAAAGTTAAATAATTTTTTTTATATATGCACTTTTTAAAAAGGCTGTTCATAGTATATTAATAAGCACTATTAGGAGGAGCAGCCAGTGTTTTTAACAAATTGCTTATTGGACATTCTAGGAAATGTAGTGTTTATGACAGCTTATGTTACTAATAATAGTTCATTTCCTCAACCTCTAAATGATGAAGAAGAAAAGTATTATTTAAAGAAATTGAAAGAAGGAGATTTGCTTGCTAAAAGTATTTTAGTAGAGAGAAATTTAAGGCTGGTAGCACATATTGTAAAAAAATATTCATATCCTGGTAAAGATGTAGATGATTTGATTTCTATTGGAACTGTGGGGTTAATTAAAGCAATAGATTCCTTTGATTCATGTAAGGGTACTAGGCTTGCAACATATGCAGCAAAATGTATAGAAAATGAAATATTAATGCTTATAAGGAATAATAAAAAAATTAAAAACGAAGTGTATCTTCAGGATCCCATAGGTGTGGATAAAGAAGGTAATGAAATATCTCTTATGGATGTACTAAGTAGTGATGAAGATTCTATAATTGAAATAGTAGAACAAAAAATACAAGTAAAAAAATTATATTCTAAAATAAATACCTGTTTATCCCAAAGAGAAAAAAGTGTGGTGGAAATGAGGTATGGGCTTTTAGAAAGTAAACCAAAAACTCAGAGGGAAATAGCTAAAATTCTAGGAATATCCAGATCTTATGTGTCCAGAATTGAAAAAAAAGCTTTAAAAAAGTTATATAAAGAACTAAATTATGGCACTAGTGGCTCAGGACGTAATTAAGTGGACACTTATTTCTGAGATAAATCTAACCTTCTTGCACTAAAAATGTGTATTTTAAGTGTGTACGGAATTAAGTCTTGAACCACTAGATAATATTAGGAGCAATAATGAAAAAAGTAGGATTGATATTTTTAATGAATTCCATCGTATGTGTTAGATTATATATTTCTAAATTATAATAAAACATATACATGGAATTTACAATATTATCTGTACTTTGGAGAAGTGTAAAAAATAATACCATTTAAATCTAAAAAACATATAAAATTTTAGAAGCAAAGAACGAATATAGATAAGGGAAGGTTTGCCTAATGATTAGTAAATTTATTTTTAGTCAATTCCAAAATATAAAAATATCGAGTATAAATCTTGTTTTATACATCGATAGCAAAAATAGTAAATATGTGTGAAAGGGGAACCTAAAGTGGTATCACTAAAAAATTTATTGGAAAAAACCGTAGAAGAAAATGCATCTGATTTACATCTCACAGTGGGAGCACCTCCTGTCATGAGAATAAATGGGAAACTCAAAAAATTGGGAAAGGAAAAATTACAACCGCTAGATACGGATAAATTTAGTAGAGAAATATTAGAGGAAGATTATGAAAAGTATCTGAAGATTGGCGAAATTGATATATCATTTTCTATAGGAGGACTTGGGAGATTTAGAGTAAATGTATTTAAACAGAGGGGAAGTAGTGCTATTGCAGTAAGGGTTGTGGGACTAAAGGTACCTACTTTAAATGAACTTAATTTTCCTCCGGTGATAAAAGAATTATTAAACCATAAAAGAGGGCTAATTTTAGTAACAGGACCCACTGGCTGTGGGAAAAGTACAACTTTAGCAGCCATGATAAATGAAATAAATTCTAACAGGTCAGCTCATATAATAACTCTTGAAGATCCTATAGAATATTTACATAAACATAACAAATCTTTAATAAGTCAAAGGGAAATAGGTAAGGATTCTTTAAGTTATGCTAATGCATTAAAAGCAGTGTTAAGAGAAGATCCCGATGTGATTTTAGTTGGAGAAATGAGAGATTTAGAGACAATATCTATTGCACTTACCGCTGCTGAAACTGGCCATTTGGTATTTTCCACTTTACATACTGTAGGAGCAGCTCAAACCATAGATAGAATTATAGATGTATTTCCACCTCATCAACAGCAGCAAATAAAAATACAATTATCTGCAGTTATAAAGGGAATAATATCTCAGCAACTTTTGTCAAAGTCAAATGGAACTGGAAGAATAGCTGCACTAGAAGTTATGATTGCTACAGAGGCCATTAAAAATATGATAAGGGAAGGAAAGACCCACCAAATAGAATCTTCTATGCAAACGGGTATAAAATATGGAATGAGAACAATGGATATGTCTTTGGCTGAACTTTATAGAAAAGGACAAGTAACCTATGAATCTGCCCTTGCCTATTCTATTGATCATAATATACTTACTAGAATGATGTCTTTATAAAGGTACATAATAAAATTTAAAAAGTTTGTTTTTAGAAGTTATTTTATAGTTCTCTTAATTATGTAAATTATTTTAACATAATTAAGAGAATTACTATAGTAATTAGTTCTTATTTATGCTAAAATAACCTTGAATTAGGGGGGATTGAATTGAGCATATTTAAAGAAATAATTCTTAATGCCTCTCGTGTTTTGACTTACATGGTCTATATAATATCAATATATTACCTATGTATATCATTTTTTGGAATATGGAAGAGAAAGGATGAACAAGAGGTAGGCCCTAAGAATAGTTTTGCATTGATTATAGCGGCCCATAATGAAGAAGCTGTAATTATGGACATTTTAGAAAGTCTAAATGGACTGGAATATCCTAGAGAACTATATGATGTTTTTGTTATTGCAGATAATTGTACAGATAATACCGCGTTGAAAGCCAGAGAAAAAGGTGCCATTGTATATGAAAGAGTTGATGCAAATAAAAGAGGTAAAGGATATGCACTGGAATGGATGTTTCGAAAAATCTTTAATATGAGAAAAAAGTATGATGCAATTGCTATATTTGATGCGGATAATTTGGTACATAAGAATTTTTTAAAAGAAATGAATAAACAGCTTTCTAAGGGGTATAAAGTTGTTCAGGGATATTTAGATAGTAAAAATCCTTATGATACCTGGATAACGGGAAGTTACTCCATAGCATTTTGGACCTGTAATAGAATGTTTCAACTAGCTAGAAGTAATTTGGGATTGTCAACCCAGCTAGGTGGAACGGGTTTCTGTATAAATACAGATATTTTACAGAAGCTTGGATGGGGAGCAACTTGTCTTACAGAAGATTTGGAATTTACCTGTAAGTTAGTTTTATATGGATATAAGATAGGATGGGCTCATAATGCTATAATATATGATGAAAAACCTCTTACACTTTTTCAATCTTGGAAACAGCGTAAAAGGTGGATGCAAGGATTTGCAGATGTATCCAGCAGATATTTTTTTAAGCTTGTAAAAAAATCAATAAAAACTTTTAATTTTGTTCTTTTTGACTGTGCTCTATACAGTATTCAGCCTATAATAACTGTGCTTATAGGATTATCTGTTATAAGTGGAGGAATTCAATATTTTATGAAAACATATCATTTAATATCCAATTTTAATACAGTGGTATATTCGGTAAATTTTAATTTACTTACGATATCAGCGATATTACTTTCTATATTGCAATTTATATACACTCCGTTTATGTTGATTTTAGAAAAAAAATTAGATTTGAAAATATTTTTTTATTATATAATCTATCCTTTTTATGCAATTACTTGGTTTCCTATTTCAGTGCAGGGTATTGTAAATAAAAATGATAAGGAATGGAGTCATACCACCCACAGCCGAAGTATAAAAATAAAAGAATTAGAAAAAGCTAATTAAAATTAAAATGTAATTTTGATTTAAGGGAAAAAACAGTAGGTTTTTTCCCTTAATATGCATTTTAAACAATTTAAGATGCATATTAGGAATTTAATTCCAAATGATATTATTTAACTGTATTTGAGATTTTATTAAAATGTGATAAAATATAAGAGGAAATTTATATTTTTTGTTGAATATATATTTTGACGGTTTATTTTATTCTATGATTGATAATTTAATACTCTAATTAATTTTAGCAATTTAAATATGCGGATATTGAAATAGATAAAAAATGTTTCTTGATAGATTGATGATAAGTGGTAAAAATCCACTTAAATCCCAAAAGTCTGTTTATGAAAAAAGGGGGGACATACTTTATGAGTGGATATATAATTGGAATAGATATAGGTTCATCCAATATTTGTGCTGCAGCTGGAAAAGTGGATAGGGTTGGAAAAATGCAGATACTAGGGATAACTTCTTCGGACTGCAATGGTGTAAAAAAAGGAATAGTTGTGGATATAGATAAAACCTCTGAATCTATAAAAAATTGCATAAATTCATTAGAGAGAATGATAGATATTAAAATAAATGAGGCATATATATCTCTACCTGGAGGAATAAGTGAACTTATGTGGAATAAAGGGGTAATTGCTGTATCATCAGAAGATCGTGAAATAAGGTATAATGATGTGAAGAGAGTTTTAAAAGCAGCTAAAATTATTACTATTCCAAATGATAAAGAAGTTATAGGAGTAATACCCGAGCAGTACATAATTGACGGCTATGATAATATAAAAGACCCTATTGGTATGAATGGACTTAGATTGGAAGTAGATGCCCAGATAATATTGGCTCGTTCAACTATAATAAATAATATTTTTAAAAGTGTAAATAAAGCAGGAATAAAGGTGCTTGGAATAGTATTTCAACCTATAGCTATATCCCAGGTAGTATTAAAAGAAGAGGAAATTCAAAGGGGAGTGGCTCTTGTAGACGTGGGTTCGGAGTCTATAAATATTTACATATATGAAGGAGGAATTCTAAGGAGTATAAGTACCATAGCTTTAGGTGGAAACATTATAACAAATGATATTTCAGTATGTCTTAAACTCCCTTTTTCAGAGGCAGAAAAGCTTAAAATAAAATATGGCAGTGTAAGTGCTGATCCAGGGAAGAAAAGCTTAAAAATAGAAGTTAATGCAGATTATAACAAGGTTAAAGTGGAGTATGATGTTTTAGTACAGATTATGGAGGCCAGAGTTGAAGAATTACTCTCTATAATAGATAAAGAAATAAGAGTTTCTGAGTACTATGACAAGCTCTCAGGGATAGTTTTAGTAGGGGGAGGTATAGCTACAATAAAGGGTATAGAAGATTTTAGTAAAAATTTTCTGGAAAAATTCATGAGAATTGGAACTACAAGATATATAGGGGCCTCAAGTCCGCTGTACGTTACAGCAGTTGGCATAGTAAAGGATGTTTCTAATTCAATAAAATATAAAAATATAGATACTACAGTAAATAAAAGTGAAAGTACAGCTAGTTATGAAGAAATAGCTGTGGGATTAGGAAAGAAGAATGATAAGGATAAACATATGGGGTTTGTAACAAAAATAAAAGAATTTTTTACGGACTTTTTTTAATAAGGGAGGTTTAGGTATTGTGTTAGATTTTGATGTAGATGTTCAGCAATTTGCACAGATAAAAGTAATAGGATGTGGCGGCGGGGGAAATAACGCAGTAAATAGGATGATAAAAGAAGGATTAAAAAATGTGGAATTTATAGCTATAAATACAGATAAACAGGCATTAATGCTTTCACAAGCATCACAGAAAATACAGATAGGAGATAAACTTACTAAAGGACTTGGAGCAGGAGCAAATCCTGAAATAGGACAAAAAGCTGCAGAAGAAAATAAAGATGAGATAACACAGGCCATAAAAGGTGCAGATATGGTATTCATTACAGCAGGAATGGGAGGTGGAACTGGAACTGGGGCGGCACCTATAATTGCCGAAATTGCCAAATCTATGGGAATACTCACAGTAGGAGTAGTTACCAAGCCTTTCCCTTTTGAAGGAAGGAAGAGGATGCTGCATGCAGAAATGGGAATAAAAAACTTAAAGGACAAGGTAGATACACTGGTTACAATTCCAAATGAAAGACTTCTTTCTGTAGTAGATAAGAAGACAACTTTAATGGAGTCCTTTAGATTTGCAGATGATATATTAAGACAGGGTGTACAAGGTATATCAGATTTAATAACCATACCTGGTCTTGTAAATTTAGATTTTGCGGATGTAAGGACGATTATGATAGATAAAGGACTTGCTCACATGGGAGTAGGTAAAGGAAATGGAGATAACAGAGCACAAGATGCTGCTAAACAAGCTATATCAAGTCCTCTTCTTGAAACTTCCATAGTAGGAGCTACAGGGGTTCTTCTTAATATAACTGGTGGACAAGATCTTGGACTGTTGGAAATAAATGAAGCAGCAGAAATAGTTCAAGAAGCTGCAGATCCTGATGCGAATATAATATTTGGAGCTGTTATAGATGAAAATATAAAAGATGAAATAAGGATTACAGTTATAGCTACAGGTTTTGAAGCTGAGAAAGATGAAATTAAGGAAGACTTAACTGTAAAAAAGGAAATTAAAAAATCCCAATCTAATAATATAATCAATAGTAAAAATGAAGCTGCTGCTTCCTTGGAATATGAAAAGTTTAATGAAAATGATTTAGAAATACCTGCTTTTTTAAGAAGGCAGAAAAAATGAAAAAAATCCACATAAGGCAATTATGCCTTATGTGGATTTTTTTATTTTCTTAATAAAGCAATTCATTACTAAAGAAATCATTGAGAGTAGAAAAATTGTTTAGAATAAAAGGAAAATTATTGGCATAATATAGAAAATAAAAATATTATATACAAATGTAAAATGACAAAATTTTCAAATTAATAAGTATATAATATAAATAGATATTAGGTAGGTGATCTATAGGATAAATTATAGCTGGAGGTGAAGAATAATTGGTTGTATTTTTAGATTTATTAATTTTGATAAATTTAATAGTAAATTTTTTTCTGTTATATATTACTGGAAGAACTTTAAAATTAAGGATAAATTTCAAACGAATATTTTTAGGGGCCTTTATAGGAAGTATATATACAATTACATTGATTTATCCTTGTTTGAGTGTTTTTTCTACCCTGTATTTTAAATTGATAGTGGCAATGGCATTGGTATACATTTCTTTTGGCAACAAAGGCATTATAACTGACTTCAAAATTTTATGTATATTTATGTTATACTCTATGCTTTTGGCAGGAACATGTATGTTTATTCAATATAATAGGTATTCCTATGCAGATAGTGCTATGATAATTAATTTTCCATACCAATGGCTTTTTATTGCACTTATGATATGTTATATAACCATAGACAGATTAGTAATTTACATTAAAGATAGAAGAGATTTGGCTTCATTGGTTTATGAAATAGATATTATATTTAAAGATGGAGAAAAAAAGGTAAAGGCTTTTTTAGATACAGGGAATGAATTAAGAGAACCGGCTACCAATTTACCTGTAGTGATAGTTGAAAAAGCTATATTTGATAGTGTGGATTTAGAACAATTTGGAAAATTCTATATACCCTATAGAGTTATAAATGGCTCCAGTGGGAAGCTTTTGGGTTTTAAACCAGATATAATAAAAATAAATTTTGGAAAGGAGGTAAAATATAGAGAAGTTATAGTTGCTCTTTGTCAGGATAAATTAAGTCAGCTCGATGATTATCATGCTCTTTTATCCAGAGGGGTAATATAATTAAAAACAATTGATAGTGGGGGATGACCATGTTTAAGTTAAAAATATTGTTAAACAGAATACTGACAAAATTTAAGTTTGTCATAAAAAATATATACTATATAGGGGGAAATGATGTACTACCTCCTCCTCTTAGCAAAAAGGAGGAGGAAGAGTTAGTATCCAGATTGGTCTCGGGAAATGAAAAGGTAAGATCAACTCTCATAGAAAGAAATTTAAGACTGGTAGTTTATATAGCCAGAAAATTTGAAAACACAGGAGTGAATGTAGAAGATTTGGTATCTGTAGGAACCATAGGGCTTATAAAAGCAGTAAATACCTTCAATCCTGAGAAAAAGATAAAATTGGCTACATATGCTTCAAGATGTATAGAAAATGAAATACTTATGTATTTGAGAAGAAATAGTAAAGTAAAAGCAGAAATTTCTTTTTATGAACCTCTAAATGTAGATTGGGATGGAAATGAATTATTATTGTCAGACATTTTAGGGACAGATAATGATGTGGTGTACAGTTTTATAGAAGATGAAGTGGATAAACAGCTTTTAGTTATTGCCATGAAAAAATTAAGTCATAGAGAAAAAGAAATAGTTAATTTAAGATTTGGTCTAAATGGCAAAAAGGAGAAGACTCAAAAGGAAGTAGCAGACTTACTTGGAATATCTCAATCTTATATTTCCAGACTTGAAAAGAGGATAATAAGAAGACTGAGAAAAGAAATAAATAAAATGTTATAAGTTTGTCTTTAGTATAAAATTCAGCGTCTTAGTAAATACTTAAAATGCTATATATTCTAAAGGGGCTGATTACATGATAATTAATAAGGTTGAAATTTGTGGCGTAAATACATCAAAATTGCCAGTTCTGAAAGAAAAGGAAATGAAGGAACTATTAATAAAAATGCAGCAGGGAGATAATGATGCCAGAGAAAAATTTATAAAAGGCAATTTAAGGTTGGTGTTAAGTGTAATACAGAGATTTAATAACAGAGGAGAAAATGTAGATGATCTATTTCAAGTAGGATGTATAGGGCTCATAAAGGCTATTGACAATTTTGATTTAAGTCAAAATGTTAAATTTTCCACTTATGCGGTGCCTATGATTATAGGAGAGATAAGAAGGT
Organism: Clostridium sp.; assembly: GCF_036781005.1. GTDB lineage: Bacteria > Bacillota > Clostridia > Clostridiales > Clostridiaceae > Clostridium_B. Next base: position 24,037 of record NZ_DAIQBT010000002.1, read on the forward strand.
ATTTGAGAGATAACAATTCAATAAGAGTGAGTCGTTCTCTTAGGGATATTGCATACAAAGCACTGCAGGTTAGAGATAAATTAATAAGAGAAAATAATAAAGAACCTACTATATCGCAAATAGCCAAAGAATTGGAATTACCCAGAGAGGAAGTGGTATTTGCACTGGATGCAATTCAGGATCCAGTATCTTTATTTGAACCCATATATCATGATGGAGGGGATGCAATTTATGTGATGGATCAAATAAGTGATACAAAAAATGTTGATGAAAATTGGCTTGAAAATATATCCATAAAAGAAGCCATGAAAAAGTTAAATGCCAGAGAAAAATTAATACTTAACCTAAGATTTTTTGACGGCAGAACTCAAATGGAGGTAGCACACGAAATAGGAATATCGCAGGCACAGGTTTCAAGATTGGAAAAAACCGCATTGAGGCATATGAGAAAGTATGTATAATGTTTTTAATTTAATATCTTGTTTATATTAATAAAAAGATGGAGGGATTACATATATGGAGTTACAAAAAGATTTATTTTCTTTAGCTAATTTAAAGGATATGGAAGTAATAGATATAAATACGGGAATAAAGTTAGGATTTATAAGGGATTTAAAAGTAAACTGCAAGGAACATAGGATAATATCCATTATTTTACCTTCTCAAACAGGTAAAGTATCTTTTTTTGGCAAGAATGAAGATTTGGAGGTGCCTTGGGATAATGTAAAAAAGATAGGGGTAGATGTGATTTTAATAGATGGAGAAAATATATCGAATAAAAAGTAATAATTTAGTAGAATTTTCGTCTGAAAAGTGTATAATTATTTATATACTATATTAAAAAGGACGTGAATAAAATTGAAATGCCCTTATTGTGGATATGGAGAAAGTAGGGTGGTAGATTCAAGAGCTACAGAGGATAAAATGGCTATAAGAAGAAGAAGAGAGTGTTTAAAATGTAATAAAAGATATACAACCTATGAAAAAATTGAAAATGTTCCGTTGCTTGTTATAAAGAAGAATATGAGTAGGGAATATTTTGACAGGACAAAAATATTAAATGGTCTTATGAAGGCATGTCAAAAGAGACCTGTTTCACGAAAACAGATTGAAGAGATAGCAGATGAGGTGGAGAAGAAAATAAGCAGCAGTGTGCTGACGGAAATAAATTCTTCTGATATAGGGGAAATGATTATGGAAAGTTTAAAAAAGGTAGATGAAGTATCTTATGTGAGATTTGCATCTGTATACAGACAATTCAAAGATATAAATACTTTTATGGAAGAGATAAAAAATTTGATTTCTAACAGATAAAGTGGTCAATACATATTTACCACTTATTTTTTTTACCCTGATTTGTTAAATCAAAGTTAAAAAAATATATATACCGCTATTATTTTATAAAGAATGTTAAAATATATTTAAATAAAGTTCATTATAAAGCTAAAAATATGGAGGATAATATGAAAAGAGTTTTAATTGAAGGATATGAGTTTATAAAGATAAATTTTCCAGGAGCATCGGCAGTATTTTCAACGGCTAAGAATAATTTGAATTTTAATAAGTCAGAAGACATAGGAAGAAAAAATATTAATAATTTGAAAGGTTGGTTCAATCTAAAAAATATAGGATATTTAAATCAGGTTCATGGATGCAACAGTATAATTTATAGAGGTAATTTGGAGGATGCAGATGGAATAATTACAAATGTGCCCCAGGAGGCTGTGGGAATATTCAATGCAGATTGTGTTCCCATACTTTTGTATGACAGAAAGGAAAAAGTTGTAGCAGCAGTCCACAGCGGATGGAGAGGAACACTATCTTGTATTGTTTTAAAAACTATAGAAAAACTTAAAAAAGATTTTAAAAGTGATCCCTGTAATATAGCAGCCTGTATAGGACCGCATATTTGCAGTTCTTGTTATGAGGTGGGGGAAGAGCTAATAGTTGAATTTAAAAATTCAGCTTTTTATAAAGATAAGCAGGTATTTAAAGGGAGAAATCTGAGTTTAAAAGAATGTATTTTGCATCAGCTAAAAGATAGTGGAGTGCCAGAGAAAAATGTAAATTCTTTGGATATTTGTACTTCCTGCAGTAGAGAATATGAATTATATTCTTATAGAAAAAATAGATATCAGGGAAGGCTTTTTTCTTTTATTTATCTTAACTCTGATGTAAAATAACAAACTTATGAATTAAGAACTGTGAACTGAGAATTGTGAACTGTGAATTGACAAAGGGGTGTAGTTATGTCAAAGGAAAAAATATTAATAGTAGATGATGAAGAACATATATGTGAACTTATAAAATTCAATCTTGAAAATAATGGCTATAAAACTGTTGTAGCTTTAGAGGGAATGGAAGCCTTAAAAATAGCAAAGGAGGAAAGACCCAAACTTATTTTGCTTGACGTTATGCTTCCTGGAATAGATGGATATGATGTATGTAAAGAAATAAGAAAAGATGAATTAATAGGTACCACTCCCATAATGATGATAACTGCAAGGGGAGAAGAACTTGATAAGGTTCTTGGATTAGAACTTGGAGCGGATGACTATATTACAAAACCTTTTTCTGTAAGAGAATTATTGGCTAGAGTGAAAGCTATACTTAGAAGAACTACCATAAAAACCTTAGATAAGTATTATGTGTTTGGAGATATAAGTATAGATTTTGACAGACATGAAGTGTTAAAAAACGGGGAAAAGGTAGAATTGACACTTAAGGAATTTGAACTTCTGCAGATGCTTATAAAAAATAAAGGAAGAGTTATGACTAGAGATTTTTTACTTGATAAGATATGGGGGTATGAATATGTAGGAGAAACTAGAACGGTAGATGTTCATATAAGGCATATAAGACAAAAAATAGAGAGCTGTGACAAAAAACCTAAATATATTGAAACCATACGTGGAATCGGTTATAGATTTAACTGGAAAGAGTAATGATATAAAATGAAAAAAAAGTTAATGTTGTCCATGGTATCCACCCTCATAGTTAGTATGATAATAGCTACTTTGCTGTTTATAGTCATCGAAAATCGTGAATATATAAAAAATATGAAAGATACTTTAAAGTTAAATAATGAAATTTTAATAAATATAATAAAAAATGAAAAAATAGAGGATAAAGGAGGCTTCTTTAAGAAAATTTTTTTAGATAAAGTTATGAGGGTAACTCTCATAGATAAGGATGGAAAGGTTCTTGGAGATTCTATGGCAGAGGAATATACCATGAGTAATCATAACTTAAGAAAAGAAGTAATGGAAGCCAGAAAGAATGGGATAGGGTATGATATAAGAACAAGTGATACCACTCATAAAAAAACATTATATTTTGCTACTCTCTTTGAAAATGGATATGTAATGCGGAGTTCATTAACTATGCAGACAATTAAAGGATTTGAGAATAATTATTTGAAATGTTACATATTTATAATGTTTTTTTCCATACTTATAGCCTTACTTTTTGCTTCAAGACTTTCAAAATCAATAGTAAAACCTTTGAAAAAACTTCAATACACTACCTTTAGTATAGCTAGTGGCAACTTAGATAAAAGGGTAAAAATTAATTCTAAAGATGAAATAGGAAATCTTAGCAAGACCTTCAATCATATGGCAGATAAGCTGGAAAGTACCTTAAAGGATTCCATAGATAAAACAAATAGACTAGAGGCTATACTAAAGAGCATGGATAATGGAGTTATAGCAGTAGACATCAGTTGTAAAATTATAATGATAAATCCCTATGCAAAAAAAATATTTGGAATCTCAAAAGATGTTATAGGAGAAAATTTAATGGATAGTATAAGGGATTTTGAATTAGAGGATGTATTTAAAAGTGTAAAAAAGGAATATAAAGAGATTAAAATATTAAGGCCTAAAGAGAGGGAACTTAGAATAAAAACAGATTACATTATAAATGGCAGTGAAAAAATAGGTATAGTGGCAGTAGTTCAAGATATAACAGATATAAGAAGATTAGAAAATATGAGATCACAATTTGTAGCTAACGTTTCTCATGAACTAAAAACTCCTCTTACATCTATAAAGGGATTTGCAGAAACTTTAAAATATGTGGAGGATTTAGAAAATAGAAATAAGTTTTTAAATATAATAGATGATGAAGCGGATCGTCTTACAAGACTTATAAATGATATACTTACCCTTTCACATATAGAAAGTAACGAAATGGATAAGACAGAGCTTATAGATATAAATGGAATAATAGATAATGTGTGTTATATGATGAAACCTTCTGCAGATAAGAAGCATATAACAATTAAGAAAATAGAATGTGATATGCCAGATATATGGGGGGATTCAGATAGATTTAAGCAGATGGTTATAAATTTAGTAGATAATGCAATAAAATATACTAATAATGAAGGACAGGTGAAAGTAGGTACGGCATTTGAGAACAATAACTGTTTAATACGGGTAGAGGATAATGGGGTAGGCATTTCAAAGAAACATCAGGAAAGATTGTTTGAGAGATTTTATAGAGTTGATAAAGCAAGATCCAGAAGCCAGGGGGGGACAGGGCTTGGCCTTGCCATAGTAAAACATATAGTTTTAAAATTTAGTGGCACTATAGAATTAGATAGTGAAATTGGCAAGGGTAGTAAATTTATAGTTAAAATTCCTATAGATCTTAATAATAAGCAAAGACCCTATAATTGAATAATTATATAAATTTAGTTTAACATCTGATATATTTTAAAATATTGGATGTTAATTTTAATTAACATAGCTATAATAAAGGATTAACTTTGGTGGAATATTATAAGTACTGTGGAAATTGAAGTTTGCTTTTTACATAAGGTTAAATCTTAAGGAGGTCTATATTATTATGAATATAAGAATAAGAAGAGGTTTTTTAGCCACTATGGCTGTTGTGCTGACTGTGGGAATATTTACAGGCTGCGGGGGAAACAATAGTAAGGAAGAAGGAGATAAGAGTAGTAAGGAAATTTCTGGATCAATAACGTTGGCAGGTTCTACTGCTCTTCAGCCCCTGGCAGAGCAAATAGGTAAGACATTTTCAGAAAAAAATCCCAAGGTAACAGTTAATGTTCAAGGAGGAGGAAGTGGTACTGGACTTAATCTGGTATTGCAGGGTACTTCCAATATAGGAAATTCCGATGTAACAGCAGAATCAAAGTTGGATGCAGACAAAGCAAAACAATTAGTGGATCATAAAGTTTGTGCCATAGGTTTTGCCGTAGTAGCAAATCCTAATGTAGGAGTTGATTCTCTAACTAAAGAACAAATACAGAAAATATTTACAGGAGAGATTACAAATTGGAAAGATGTAGGCGGTAGCGATATGAAAATAAATGTTATAAACAGAACTAAGTCATCAGGTACTAGAGCTACATTTAAAGATACTGTAATGGGTGGAAAAGAAGAAAAAGAAGGACTTGGAACAACACAGGATTCCAATGGAAATGTTGAAAATGCCATTAAAAGCACAGATGGAGCTATAAGTTATCTGGCACTATCTTATTTAACAGATTCAGTTAAGAATAATGTTAAAGCTTTAAAAATAGAAAATGTTGAAGCTTCTTCAGAAAATATAATTTCAGGCAAATATCCTTTCTGGTCTTATGAACATATGTATACAAAAGGGGAAGCTAAAGATGTGGCAAAGGAATATATAGATTATGTATTAAGTGATGAAAATAAAGAAACCATAAAAAAACTAGGATATATTCCTATGAATGATATGAAGTAGAAATTATTTTAGCTGGCTGTTTAGGCAGCCAGTTTGTTATAAAATAAAATTTTGAGGTCGGTAAATATGGAAAAAAAATCATTGTGGTTATCAAAAATGGTAAAGATAGAAAAAAGGTCTTTGTGGCATAAGCTGAGAACAGAATATATAGGCAGAGGTTTTGCTACATTTTGTGGAGTTATGATTATAGTTCTTACTTTAAGTATAATATTTTTTATAGCTTCAAAGGGTATGGCTACTTTTGTGAAAAGAGGGTATCCGCTGTGGGAATTTCTATTTAGTTCTAAATGGGCACCAGATGGAAGTGATCCAAAACTTGGAGCACTTATATTTTTTGCAGGATCTACTTTTGTTTCATTAGGGGCAGTTATAATAAGTGCTCCCATAAGTATAGCTCTTGCTGTATTTATGCATTACATATCTCCCAAGATAGGTTCTAAAGTACTGCAACCTTCACTGGAATTGTTTGTAGGTATACCCTCTGTAGTATATGGATGGATAGGATTTAGCGTGCTTATCCCATTTTTAAAAAACAGTTTTCATGGAATAGGATTTAGTTTAATAGCAGGTATATTGGTTTTAAGTATAATGATATTACCTACCATATCCAGCATATCTGCAGATGCGGTAAAAACTATTCCAAGAAGTTACATGGAGGCATCTTATGGATTGGGGGCAACCAGATGGCAGACCATAAGTAAGGTAATAGTTCCCTCTGCTAAAAATGGCATACTTACAGGAGTGGTATTAGGACTTGCCAGAGCTTTTGGAGAAGCTTTAGCAGTACAAATGGTAATAGGAAATACCATAAGGTTTCCAAAGAGTCTTTTAAGTCCTACATCCACAATGACCAGTATTTTAACCATGGATATGGGAAATACAGTGTCTGGAACGGCATGGAATGATGCATTGTGGTCTCTGGCATTATTTCTTTTAATAATTTCTTTTGTATTTATTTTAATAATAAAGGCTATCGGAAAAAGGAGTGAAGTTAAAAGATGAATGCTAAAATCAGAGATAAGGTATGGACTGGGGTTCTTTATGGATTGACTTTTTTTGTAGTACTTATTTTAATACTTCTTATAGGATATATATTAGTTAAAGGCATGGGATTTTTAAAACCCTCTTTTCTGTTTGGAGAAGCTAAATTTGGGGAATCTGGAGGGGGTATAGGACCACAGCTTTTTAATTCTTTTTATATGTTAATAGTGGCACTTATTATAAGTGTTCCTATTGGGATAGGAGCAGGAATATATTTATCCCAATATGCAAAGAAAGGGATATTTTTAAATATAGTAAGATTGTGTATAGAAACTATGGCATCATTGCCTTCTATTGTGGTTGGATTATTTGGACTTCTAATATTTGTAAATATGACAAATTGGGGTTTTACTCTTTTATCAGGAGCCTTTGCCATATCTGTACTTAATTTGCCCGCATTAACCAGGGTAAGTGAAAATGCCATAACTGCGGCAGCAGCCTCTGTAAAAGAAGCTAGTTTAGGCCTTGGTGCCACTAAATGGCAAACCATAAGCAAAGTAATTCTTCCATCGGCTATACCACAGATATCCACTGGTATAATACTTGCCGCAGGCAGGATATTTGGAGAGGCTGCAGCTCTTTTATATACTGCAGGTATGAGTGCACCTAAATTAAATTTTTCTTATATAAGCCTAATTGATAAAGGATCTGCTTTAAGTATAATGAGGCCTGCAGAAACCTTGGCAGTATATATATGGAAGTTGAATTCGGAAGGAATGGTACCTGATGCGGTACAGATAGCAAATAAGGCTTCTGCAGTTTTAGTAGTTATGGTATTGCTTTTTAATCTTGTAGCAAGGTTATTAAGTAGAAAGATATACGAATCATATACAGGAAAGAAATGAGGGGAGAATTGATGAATATAATAGAGACAGAAAACCTTGATTTATATTATGGTTCTAATCAAGCTCTTAAAAAGATAAATTTAGGCGTGGAAAAAAATTCTGTTACGGCTTTAATAGGACCTTCAGGATGTGGAAAATCAACTTTTTTAAGAACTTTAAACAGAATGAATGATTTAATAGATTCAGTTAAAATTGAAGGAGAAGTATTTTTTGAAGGGAAAAATATATATAGAGATTATGATATTATAGATTTAAGGAAAAGAGTAGGAATGGTGTTTCAAAGCCCTAATCCTTTTCCCATGTCCATATATGATAATGTATCCTATGGTCCAAGAATACATGGCATAAAGAAAAAAAGCATATTGGATGAATTGGTAGAAAATAGCTTGAGGGATGCTGCAATTTGGGATGAAGTAAAGGATAGATTAGATAGGAATGCCCTTGGTCTGTCTGGAGGACAGCAGCAAAGGTTGTGTATAGCAAGAACTCTTGCGGTACAGCCAGATGTGCTCTTAATGGATGAACCTACCTCCGCACTGGATCCTATATCTACATTGAGGATAGAAGAGCTTATGGATGTGTTGAAAAAGAAGTATACCATAATAATAGTAACTCATAATATGCAGCAGGCAGGGAGAATATCGGATTATACCGCCTTTTTCTTAAATGGGGAGATTATTGAAGCGGAAAAAACAGAAGATATCTTTTATAAACCCAAAGATAAAAGGACAGAGGATTACATTACAGGAAGATTTGGATAATTTTACTGAAAGTACTTTTTGAATATTTTAATATATGTAATAATATAATTAATAATTGAAAAGAGGTGGTTATTATGACCAGAAAGGCATTTGATTATGCATTGGAAGAAATGCATAATGATGTATTGAGAATGGGAAGTATGGTGGAAAAACAAATTCATCAGTGTATAGAGGCACTGGCCAAACAAGATGAGAAATTGGCAAAGGAGACCATAAAAAATGATGATTTGGTGGATAGTCTATATAGGGAAATAGAAGATAAATGTATAAAACTCACTGCAAAAGAACAGCCTCTGGCCATAGATCTAAGGACAATATTTACAACAGCCAGGATAATAACAGATCTTGAAAGAATGGCAGATCACGCTGTAGATATATCTAAAATAGCTATAAAACTTAAAGGCGAAAAATATGTCAAAAAATTGATAGATATAGGGAAAATGTCTAAAATAGTCAATGATATGATAAAAAGGGCATTGGATGCCTATGTAGACAGAAGTGTTGATGAGGCTTATGGAGCCTGTGAAATGGATGATGAAATAGATAGATTGTATAAACATGTATTTAAAGAATTAATAGAGATTATGAGTGAAGATAGTGATAAAATAAATCAAGTCACCCAGCTTTTATTTGTTTGTAAATATTTAGAGAGAATAGCGGATCATGTAACTAATATATGTGAGGGAACCATATATCTGGTTACAGGGGAACAAAAAGATTTAAATGAATAGTTTATATGGGGTTTAGGCTTTAAACTGTGACAGGGTTAAAGTCTTTTTTTTATTTAATTTTTATTAAATTTATGGTATACTTTATAAGGTCGAAAATGTATACTTTCAATGCCGGGAGGGATATAATGTTTACTTTTACTCCAAAAGAAGACAAGTTTTATGAGTTTTTTGTGCAAACTGCCAATATTGCCTATAAAGCTTCAAAAATGTTATTAGATTTTTTGGATGATCTTGAAAATTCAGAAGAAAATTTAAAAAAATTAAAAGAGGTGGAACATCAAGGAGACAAAAAACAACATGAACTATTAGAACAGTTAAACAGCACATTCATTACTCCATTTGATAGAGAGGATATATATATCATAGCAAAGGATACAGATGATATCATTGACCTTATAGAGTCTACAGCTAGTAGATTTGTTATGTTCAATGTAAATGAATGTACTGATGAGGCACGTAGTTTAAGTAAGATGATAGTTGATTGCTGTAAGGAACTTATTTCTATAATGGAAGAGTTAAAAAATATGAAAACAAGCAAACATCTAGCTAAAAGGATAATAGAAGTAAATAGGATAGAGGAACAGGGAGATATTCTTTCAAGAAAAGCTATCGGAGATATATTTAGAAGGGATATGGAAGTTATAGATGTTATAAAATGGAGAGAAATATATCAATATTTAGAAGATACTCTGGATGCTTGTGAGGATTTAGCTAATGTTATCGAAGGGGTAGTAATGAAAAATGCTTAGCAGTACTTTAATTTTAACGATAGTAATAGTAATAATTGCATTGGTATTTGATGTAATAAATGGTTTTCATGACAGTGCAAATGCCATAGCTTGTTGTGTATCTACTAGAGTTATGACACTCAAAAATGCAGTAGTAATGTCAGCTTTTTTTAATTTTATAGGAGCATTTATGAGTGTAAAGGTAGCACAAACTGTGGGAAAAGGTATAGTAGATCCCAATGATATTACTCAAAGTGTAATTATAGCAGCACTTTTAGGTGCTATAATCTGGAATTTAATAACCTGGTATTTTGGAATACCAAGCAGTTCTTCTCATGCATTAATAGGGGGCTTGGTTGGTTCTGCCATTATATATAAAAGTTCTTTTCTAATAATTAATTGGTGGAGTCTCTTTTTTGAAGTTATACTTTGGCTTATACTATCACCTATAATGGGATTTATAATAGGATTTGTATTTATGACTATTATGAATATGATTTTAAAAAATACAAGGCCCAGTACAGTAACTAAGATTTTTTCAAAAGCCCAGATATTTTCTGCCATGCTAATAGCTTTTAATCATGGGGGAAATGATGCACAAAAAACTATGGGAATTATAACCATGACTTTGGTTAGCACAGGCTTTCTTCAGGTATTTGCTGTTCCGTTATGGGTAAAAATTTGCTGTGCACTGGCTATGGCCTTAGGTACAAGCCTTGGCGGAAAGAAGATAATAAAAACTATGGGATGCAAAATGGCAAAGATGGCACCTGTAAATGGATTTTCAGCAGAAATGGGAGCTTCTACAGTAATATTTACTGCCACTATGTTTAATGCACCAGTTAGTACAACTCACATAATAACTACAGCAATAATGGGAGTTGGCGCATCTAAGAGATTGTCAGCAGTAAGGTGGGCTGTAGTGAAAGATATAGTTCTTGCGTGGATAGTCACCATACCTGGCTGTGCACTTATTTCAGGAGTTTTAGTATTTTTAATAGAATTAATTTAATTTTTAAAAATCTCTTCTATAAATAAATTTTAGAGAGATTTTTTATTTTTTTTTGCTTTATAGGTCTGGAACTTTAATAATTGACTAAATAGGTATATTAGAGTATATTCTAAGTGTGCAATCTGAACCTTAGAAAAACTTATTTGGATATGTAATATCGTATCTTTCTCTTTTTAAAATAGGGGTACTGACTACTTTTACTCTTTAGATAAAAATTTTAACTGGGAGTTGTATGCATGAAAAATAAAATCAAGGCAATTAAATGTGGAAGTATTGCTGAAGAAATGGAAATAGAAGTGGGAGATTATCTCCTATCCATTAATAATGTAAAAGTTAAAGATATTATAGATTATAAATTTCTCATAAGTGATGACTATGTGGAAGTGGAAATTCAAAAGGAAGATGGAGAAATATGGACTCTGGAAATAGAAAAAGAATATGATGAAGATTTGGGGGTAGAATTTGAAGATGCAATTTTGGATAAACCTAAAAGTTGCCATAATAAGTGCATTTTTTGCTTTATAGATCAAATGCCAAAGGGGATGAGAGAGACTCTTTATTTTAAAGATGATGACTCAAGGCTGGCATTTTTACAAGGTAATTTTGTCACTTTAACTAATATGAAGAAAGAGGATATAGACAGGATAATTAAATATAAAATAAGTCCTATAAATGTATCAGTACATACTACCAATCCCAAATTGAGAGTTAAAATGATAAACAACAGATTTGCTGGAAAAATATATAAACTGCTAAAGAAGCTTACAGAAAATCATATAAAAATAAATTGTCAAATAGTATTGTGCCCTAGTATAAATGACGGGGTGGAACTTAGAAAAACCATAGAGGATCTCTATAAATTATATCCCCAAGTGGAAAATGTGGCAGTAGTACCTGTAGGAATTACAAAATATAGACAGGGACTTTTTCATTTAAAACAATATGATGAAAATTCGGCTAAAGAACAATTAGAGATTGCAGAAGAACTTCAGAAAAAATATATAAAAGAAATAGGAGTTCCCTTTGTAAGATTTTCAGATGAGTTTTACATTGTTTCACATAAAGAAATTCCCTCTGCTCAATTTTATGAAAATTACAAGCAGTTAGAAGATGGAGTTGGAATGGTAAGGATTTTTAGGGACAATATAAAAAATGGACTTAAAAATTTAAATTTAGGAGCTAAGGGGTCCTTTACTTTTATAACAGGAGATCTAGCCTATGAGGAAATAAAAAATGCAGCAAAAAAAATAATGAAAACAAATCCTAATATAATAATCCATGTAAAAAAGATAATAAACAATTTCTTTGGTAACACTATAACTATAGCAGGACTTGTTACTTCAGAGGATATATTAGAACAACTTCAGTGTGAAGATTTAGGTAATTATTTGATTATACCAGAGTGCATGCTGAGAAAGGGCTATGAACTTTCGGAGTCAAATAAAAGAGTATTTTTAGATGATGTAACTTTAGAAGAATTAGAAAATTCTTTAAATAGAAAAATACTTGTATGCGATTATACAGGAAAAGATTTAATACAGACTATAAATGAAAACAGTGAGGTGGAATAATTAATGGGAAAACCAATAGTGGCTATAGTAGGAAGACCTAATGTAGGAAAGTCTACATTATTTAATAAGCTTGCAGGAAAAAGAATATCTATAGTGGAGGATACCCCGGGAGTCACAAGAGACAGGGTATATGCTCAGGCAGAGTGGCTCAACTATAATTTTACCATAATTGATACAGGGGGAATTGAACCTGAAAATAATGATGTAATAATTGCAAAAATGCGAAGACAGGCACAGGTGGCTATAGAAACTGCAAATGTAATAATATTTATAGTAGATGGAAGAGAGGGGCTTACTGCAGCGGATAAAGAAGTGGCTCAAATGCTTAGGAAGAGTAAAAAACCTGTGGTGCTTGTAGTAAATAAAATAGATAATATAAAGCAGGAAAATTACATATATGAGTTTTACAACCTTGGAATAGGGGAACCTATATCCATTTCTGCATCACAAGGACTGGGACTTGGAGATATGCTGGATAAATTAGTGGAAAATTTTAAAAATCAAGGTAATGAAGATGAAGACAGCGAATATATAAAAATAGCATTTATAGGGAAGCCTAATGTAGGAAAGTCTTCTATTATAAATAAACTTTTAGGAGAAGAAAGGGTAATAGTAAGTGAAATTCCAGGTACTACTAGAGATGCTATAGACAGTTATTTAGAAACAGAAGAAGGGAAATTTTTATTGATAGATACTGCTGGTGTTAGAAGAAAAAGCAAAGTTAAAGAAGAAATAGAAAAGTATAGTGTTATAAGGACATACACCGCAGTGGAAAGAGCCGATGTATGTATGCTTATATTAGATGCTACTCATGATATAAGTGAACAGGATGAAAAAATAATAGGGTATGCCCATGAGTTAAATAAGGCCATAATGATTGTAATTAATAAATGGGATTTAATAGATAAGGACACTAAAACTGTAAATAAATACAAGACCAGTATAGGCAATAGTCTTTCATTTATGTCATATGCACCGTATCTATTTATTTCTGCTAAAACAGGTCAAAGGGTAAATAGAATTTTTAAAATGGTAAGACAGTGTTATGATAATTATTGCAAGCAGATAAAAACAGGAATTTTAAACGACATAATAGGTAAGATAGTAATGATGAAAGAGCCTCCTGTGATAGGTAATAAAAGATTGAAGATTTATTATGTGACACAAATAGGAACAAAACCTCCTACTTTTGTGTTTTTTGTAAATGATCCTAAGTGTATTCATTTTTCCTACAGAAGGTATATTGAAAATCAATTGAGAGATAGTTTTGATTTTACTGGAACTGGCATAAAATTAGAATTTAGGGAAAGGAAGGAATAGCTTATGTGTTTATCGGTATCTTTTTTGGGAGGGGGAAGTTTTGGAACGGCTCTTTCAGTGATGCTTGGCAAAAAAGGGATAAAAGTAAATTTGTGGGATAGAAAATCAAACATAGTAGAAGATATAAATGTAAAAAGAGAAAATATACAGTATCTTCACGGAGTAGTAATTCCAGAGAGGGTGAAGGCTTCCTGTGATGCAGAAGAAGTTATAAAAGCAGGAGATGTTTTAGTTTTGTCAGTACCTTCTCAAGCGGTGAGAGAGGTTTGCAGAAATTTCAAAAAATTCATAAAAGAAGATCAAATAATAGTAAATATAGCAAAGGGAATAGAAGAAGAAAGCACAAAGAGACTTTCAAGGGTTATTGAGGAAGAATTGCCTAAAAATAAGATAGTAGTACTTTCAGGACCAAGTCATGCAGAAGAAGTAGCAAAGGATATACCCACCACAGTAGTGGTATCTTCAAAGTATATGGAATATGCTGAAAAAATTCAAGATTTATTTATGACAAAAAAATTCAGAGTGTATACAAATGAAGATATTGTGGGAGTGGAAATTGGAGGCGCAGTTAAAAATATAATTGCCCTAGCTGCAGGAATTTCCGATGGAATAGGATATGGAGATAATTCTAAAGCTGCACTTATGACAAGGGGTATTGCGGAAATAATGAGAATTGGAGAAAAATTGGGTGGAAAAAGGGAGACTTTTACGGGACTCACAGGTATAGGTGATCTTATAGTTACCTGTACAAGTATTCACAGTAGAAATAGAAAAGCGGGTATGCTTATAGGAAAGGGTATACCTGTAAAAGAGGCAGTAGAGCAAATAGGAATGGTGGTGGAGGGAATAAAGGCCTGTAATGCCTTTTATATGCTAAAAGAAAAATTGGGAGTACAAATGCCCATAACAGATTCACTTTATAAAATATTATTTCAGGAAAAAGAACCTAAGTATATTGTATATGAATTGATGAGTAGAGACAAGAAAAGTGAGATATATTAATATATGATGTCCCTGATTATCTGCAATCACATAAATTTCACATAGATTTTTGATATTTATACAACAAACAAAAGTTATAATTTTCTACATAGTATAACTTGCATTGTGAATGTAGGTAAAAAAGGAGTGAATTTTAATGAATAGAATGAAGTTGGCGGATAAGATAAAGTTTACAAAAGAAAATGTGGCACTGATATTAATTGTACTACTTTCTTCTGTATTGAATTTTGTGAATTTAAGTATAGAAGGCTATGGAAATTCCTATTATGCTGCGGCTGTAAAAAGTATGACAATGAATTTAAAAAATTTTTTCTTTGTATCTTTTGATCCGGCAGGTTTTGTATCTATTGATAAACCGCCTCTGGGTTTTTGGATTCAAGCTATATTTGCTAAAGTATTTGGATTTAGCGGTGTTAGTATAATTTTGCCTCAGGCTTTAGCAGGAGTAGTTTCCGTCATATTAATTTATTTTATTGTAAAGAGAGCCTTTGGAGGCATAGCTGGACTCATTTCCGCATTATGTCTTGCAATAACTCCAATATTTGTAGCTGCAAGCAGAAATAATACAATAGATAATATGCTTGTGATGGTTTTATTATTGGCATGTCTTGCACTTTCTGTGGCTGCGGAAAGAGGAAAATTTAAATATCTTATAATAAGTATGGTACTTGTAGGGGTAGGATTTAATGTGAAAATGCTTCAGGCTTATATGGTAGTTCCTGCATTGTACATAACATATCTTCTTGCTACAAATGTTTCTGTTAAAAAGAGGATAGTCCATCTTGTAGTTAGTACTTTTGTGCTTGTAGCAGTATCATTATCCTGGGCATTAATTGTAGATTCTGTGCCTGCTGCGAATAGACCTTATGTAGACAGCAGTACTAATAATACTGTTATGGAACTTATAGTAGGCCATAATGGAACAGAGAGACTATCCCTTAGTTCATCTAGTAAGGGCATGGGTGGAGGAGCACCAGGAGAAAAGGGACAAACTCCTCCACAGTTTAAGGAAGGTTCAAGTTCTAAAACATCCAATGATTATAATTCTACAGGATCTTTTGGGCAATTTTCTGGAAATTCAGGCGGTAAGGATGGGGGAAATGGGGAACCTCCTAATTCCAATAATGGAGATAGGAATATGGATGGCGATGCAGGAGGACAAGGTTTTGGAGGTGGAAATACTCAAGAAGGAGTGCAGTCTAGTACCTTTGGAGGCCAGGCTACTCAAGGAGTTACCAGGCTATTTTCAAAAAATACACTTTCAGATCAGATATGCTGGTTTATACCTCTTGCCGTATTTGGATTTATAGCTGCAGCTATGAAAGAAAAGTTAAGACTGAAATTGGATAATAGTAGAAAACAAGCATTGGCTCTATGGTTTATGTGGTTCTTACCTGTTTTTGTATATTTCAGTTTTAATACAGGCACATTTCATTCCTATTATTTGACTATGCTAGCACCTCCAACTGCAGCACTTGCAGGAATAGGAATTACTTCAATGTGGGGATTTTACAGAGAAGGAGGCTGGAAAAGCTGGCTTTTACCTGCAGCACTATTAGTTAATGGAGGTATTCAATTATTGGTAGCCAGTTATTTTACAAGTTATTCAAGTATTGTTAAGGTGCTTATGATATGCATAGCAGTTCTATGTATAATACCTTCAATAATATTAGGTGCATTGAATGTGTTAAAATCTATAAAAACCATTAGACAAAATGAAATAATGAGGATGAAAAGAATTCTTGTAGGAATATCAATTGTAGGACTTTTGATAACACCCCTTACAGGATCTTCTCAGGTACTATTTAATAAATTGAACGGCTCTTTCCCAGAAGCAGGATTGCAACTTCTATCTTCAAAACAACAATCAGGTCCTGGACAACAGGGAGATTCTAAAGGTAATCCACAGGATAATATAAGTGGCAGTGATTCAAAACTTATAGAATTTCTGCTTAAAAACAAGACAAATGAAAAATATTTGCTTGTGGTTTCATCCTCCACTGATGCCTCAGATATAATATTAAATACAGGAGAAGCTGTCATGTCTCTTGGAGGATTTATGGGAAATAATAAGGCAATTACCCTAGATGAGTTTAAAAAATTAGTAAAAAACGGAGATATAAGGTATGTAATGGTAGGAGATTCAAAAGGAGGCAATTCCTCTAGCAGTGAAATTATGAGCTGGGTTCAACAAAATGGAAAAGTAGTCTCTTCAAGTGAATATAGTGATTCAGTGCAGTCTACTACTGAATCATCAAATACGCAAAGCAGTACAAACTTAAAAAATTCACAGGGAATGGGAGGAAGAGATTCTCAAAAGCAGCTATATGATTTAAAAGAATATAGAAACAGCTTATAAGGAAAAAAATTTAAATATAGATGTGTAAATTCAAGGGGAGAAAATCATGGCAATGAATTTCCCCTTGAATATTTTTGCCTTATTTGCTTGAAATCACTAGGGTTTATGGACAGCTTTTTAAAGATATGGTAAAATGGGGGCGTTAAAATGTTTTGGTAGCTAATTTAAATTGAGGTGGTAATATTGGCTAAAAGGATATATTTAGTAGAAGATGAACAAAGCTTAAATGTTTTGCTTGAGAAGTATCTTAGGAATGAAGGGTATGACGTTACTACTTTTTTTGATGGCAGTTGTGCAAAAAAAAGAATAAAGGATATGCCAGATCTTTGGATACTGGATATAATGCTTCCAGATATAGATGGGTATGAATTAATTAAATATATAAAACAAAATAACAAAAATACTCCTGTTATATTTATGTCTGCCAGAAATGAAGAATTGGACAGGGTTGTTGGATTAGAACTTGGCAGTGATGATTATCTATCTAAACCATTTTTGCCTAGAGAATTGGTTATAAGGACTAATAAGCTTATGGAAAGAATATATGGCAATGAAGATAATAAAAGTACAAATGTAAATATTGGTGAATATTTAATCAGTAAAAATCAAAGAATGGTTTTTTTTAAGGGAGAAGAGTTACAACTTACTAATAAGGAGTTTGAATTATTGAGTTATCTTGTGGAAAACAAAAATAATTTGATATCAAGGGAACAAATTTTGATGAATGTATGGGGAAATGACTATTTTGGATCAGACAGGGTAGTAGACGACACCATAAGAAGGTTAAGAAAAAAAGCAGATAAGTTAACTATAGAAACAGTATATGGATATGGATATAAATTGGTTGTGAGAGTATGAAAAAATTAAAAATAAAATCATTAATGCTAAGAATATGGGCTACTTTTACAGTGATGATTCTTATAATAATATTTTGTATTTCACTTTTATATGTGTTTGTATTTAGAACCTTTGATGAAAAAGCTAAAATTGAGGATTTAAAAGCTGCACATAACATGTTATTAAAAAGTGATAATTTCAATAATCCTTTAAGTTTTGATAAATTAAGAAATCTTAGAGAAATACAAAATTTAATTGTTAATATAAATGGAAGCAAAACTGAAATAATGGATATAAATAAACCACCCGAAAATCACATAGAACCCAGATCGAGAGAAAAGGATGAAAGAGAATGGATGGTTGGTTTTATAAAATATACAGGGGACGAACAAAAACAATTTAAAGAATACTATAATAATAAAAAGTTCTTTTTTATTATAAGTTTAATAAAAGGTGACAGTTCTGGAAAATCATATTTAATTACATATATGCCCTATTTTACAGATAATAGTATATTGTATAATGTAGTTATTATAGGGATTGTGTTTATTATTATAGCTTTTTTTACTTCAAAACTTGTAGCATCATATATTTCAAAGCCGCTTAAAAAATTAGAAAATTACACAAAAAAAATAGCTAATAGACAATGGGGAGAGCCTATTGAACTTAAAAATGAGGATGAAATTGGCAGTCTTGCGACTTCTATGAATATTATGCAAAAAAAATTAAAATATGCTGAAGAAAATGAAAAATTGTTTCTTCAAAGTATATCCCATGATTTAAAAACACCGGTTATGGTTATTATGGGTCATGCCGAGGCAATTATAGATGGAATATATATAGATTCTGTGGAAAAAACTGCAGAAATAATAAGAGATGAAGCCATTAATCTAGAAAAAAGGATTAAAGAAATATTATATTTTAATACACTAGAGTATAGTCTTTGTAATAATATAGAAAATGAAAATGTTGATTTGGGGAATATTGTAACTAATATGACAGACAGATTCAAGGTATTCAAAAATGATATCAAATGGGAATTGGATATTCATAAAAGCACAATTTTTGGAGATAGGGAAAAGATACAAGTTTCTATAGAAAATATAATGGACAATGCATTAAGATATGCTAAAACCACTATAAAAATAAGTTTGAAAGATAAAGATGGTTTTTCAGTACTTGAGATTTATAATGATGGAAGTGCCATAAAGGAGGAACATATGGAACATATATTTGACAATATGTATAAAGACAAAACAGGTAATTTTGGATTGGGTCTTGCTATCTCCAAAAAAATAATAGATTTTTATGGGGGAGATGTAAAGGCTGTAAATAGACAAAAGGGGGTAAGTTTTATAGTTAGATATCCTATAAAAAGCAATCATCAATAAAGATGATTGCTTTTTATAATCACATAAAATTCACATAACTATTACATATTATAACTATAATTATTATTTATAATTTCTATAAAGATGAAGCTAAGTGAGGTGTAAAAAATGTTTAAAGATAAAGTTGTTTATAGTGTTGTAGTACCTTTATATAATGAAGAACTTGTAATTTCAGAAAGTTATAAAAGACTTAAAAAAGTTATGGACTCCACAGGGCAAGAATATGAAATTATATTTGTAAATGACGGAAGTAAAGATGGTACGAAAAATAAAGCACAACTAATTTGTAAAAAGGATAGTAGAATAAAATTAGTTAATTTTTCTAGGAATTTTGGCCATCAGGCAGCAATAACTGCAGGAATGAATATAGCTATGGGAGATGCCGTTGTGGTAATTGATGCAGATCTTCAGGATCCACCGGAAGTTATCCTGAAAATGATAGAAAAATGGAAAGAAGGCTATGAAGTAGTTTATGGGAAGAGGGTTAAAAGAGAAGGAGAGACTTTTTTAAAAAAATTTACAGCCTCTATGTACTATAAATTATTAAAATCCATGACCAGTGTAGATGTACCAAGGGATGTGGGAGATTTTAGGCTTATTGACAAAAAAGTATGTGATGCATTATCCTCACTGCCGGAGAAGAATAGATATGTTAGGGGACTGGTCAGTTGGGTAGGATTCAAACAAACCTATGTGGAATTTGTACGGCAAAAAAGGATTGCAGGAGAAACAAAATATCCATTAAGCAAGATGGTAAAGCTGGCTTTAGATGGAATAACATCATTGTCCTATAGGCCTTTGTTCTTTATAAATCATATAGGGATCTTTTTATTAATAGCAAGTATGGTGTCAGCAATTATTATAATCACTAAAAATATAGTTAATAGAGTTGATGTTTTAAGTATGGGGTTAGTGCTCTCAATTAATTCATTTATGATAAGTCTGCTTTTTATAGCCTTGGGGATAATGGGACAGTACATTGGAAGGATATTTGATGAAGTAAAAGATAGACCAATATATATAATAGATAATATTGTAAGCTATAAAAATATAGATTCAAAGGTTCAATCTTATGGCAGATAGACTTTGTAAACCACATTAAAAGTATAAATAATTTTATTTGAATAGGAGGAGTACATTATGTATAAATTTGAAATTAAATCCAAGGACAAGGTAGTTTTGATTACTCTCAAGAGGTTGATATCACTAGAGGAAAGTTATAAAATCTTTGAAGATTTAACAGGCAGACTAAAAACTTTTGATACATCTAAATATAATCTGGTGGTGGATACAGGTGAACTTAAAGCTTCAAAACAAGATTGTGTGGATAGCATAGGCTATAGAACTATTGGTAAGTACGCCCTTTAAATATTGTACTTAAAAGTATTGTTACTAGTCTTCAGGCAAAACGGGTTGTTGGAAATGATGTGTTTAGCAAAATTACGCCTATAGGATCGTATGAAACTTTTTTAGAGGCATCCATGAATTTGTAAATTAGAAAGTGGTATTTAATTTTAAAATGAAGGGCTTTGAGATTGACTTTTCTCAAGCTTTTTTATTTTTAATTATACATATTCTCCGCAAAAGATCTAGTAATAAAATGTTACATATAAAAATATATATATACTGTTAATATTAGATTATTGGAGGACATATTTTGGAAAATTTTGATATATACAAAGATATTGCGGAGAGAACTCAAGGAGATATATATGTGGGTGTAGTAGGACCTGTTAGAACGGGAAAGTCAACTTTTATAAAAAGATTCATGGAAATAATGGTATTGCCAAACATAAACAACGCTTATAAAAAACAGAGGGCTAAAGATGAATTGCCCCAAAGTTCTTCAGGGAAATCTATCCATACCACAGAACCTAAATTTGTGCCTAATGAGGCTATAGAGATAAATTTAGAGGGAGGTGCAAAATTCAAAATAAGGATGGTAGACTGTGTTGGATATATAGTTAAAAGTGCTTCGGGATATATGGAAGGGGAAGAAGCAAAAATGGTATCCACCCCATGGTATGATTATGAGATACCTTTTGAGGAAGCGGCAGAAATCGGAACAAAAAAGGTAATAAACGAGCATTCTACCATAGGACTCTTAATTACTACAGATGGTTCCATAACGGATATAAATAGGGAAGATTATGTAGAAGCAGAAGAAAGAGTAGTAAATGAATTGAAGTCCATAAATAAACCTTTTATAACAGTTCTCAATTCACAGCACCCCTATGATCCCGATACCGTGGCTTTGAAAAAAGAGTTGGAAAGCAAATATGATGTACCTGTGCAGACCATGGATGTGTTAAATATGAAAGAAGAAGATGTAACAAGTGTATTCAAGAGAGTGCTTAAAGAGTTCCCGGTTAAAGAAATAAATATTGATATGCCAGAATGGATAGAAAAAATGGATACGCAGCATTGGCTGAAGGTGAACTTTATAAATTTGGTGAAAGAAATGTGTGATACTATATACAAAGTTAGAGATATAGATAGATCACTTCAAGGAGTGCGTGACATAGAATTTATAGATGAACCTGTGATAAAGGAAATCAACATGGGGGAAGGAACGGCAAGAATTGATTTAAATCCTAAAAAAAGCCTCTATTATAAGGTGCTTAGTGAAGTTTGTGAAGAAGAAATTCAAGGGGAAAGTGATTTAATAAGTATAGTTGAAAAGATGCATAAAGCTAAGGTTGAATATGATAAAATATCAGGAGCTTTAAAGGAGGTTAAAGAAACAGGATATGGACTTGTGGCACCACAGCTCTCTGAAATGAAGCTGGAAGAACCTGAAATAGTGAAACAAGGGAATAGGTTTGGGGTAAAATTAAAAGCAAGTGCGCCTTCTCTTCATTTTATAAGAGCGGATATTCAAACAGAAGTTTCTCCTATTATGGGTACAGAAAGAGAAAGTGAGGAGATGGTAAAATCCCTGCTGGAGCAATTTGAAAGCGATCCTTCCAAAATATGGCAAAGTAATATGTTTGGAAAGTCTTTAGAAATTTTAGTTAAGGAAGGACTTCAAAATAAATTATATAAAATGCCAGAAGACATCCAGATAAAAATACAAAAAACCCTTCAAAAGATTATAAATGAGGGTAATGGAGGTTTAATATGTATTATACTATAATTTTTTAAGATATGTCGGTAATATATTCAAGGAGAACAATAATCATATATGTTTAATTGGGAACTTTAGATAGGTTTGAGTTTAATTATCTGAAGTTCTAAATTTTTTATAGAGTATAATATGTTTATCTTAAGGCTGATATTTCTTATATTCCAGGCTTTTTTAAAGATAGAAATAAATTTTTGATTTATTCTTTCATTATGGATATTTTATGTTATAATCGTTTTAAAGTTATAATTTATATAGGAATTTAGGGATTTTTAAATCTTCCACTATGAATTACCTTGAAATTATTATTGGTATTTATGTATAATTAATATGGATTCATAAGGTTATGTATGTGGAAGGATGAAATTATAATGATTAAAAGTATGACTGGATTTGGAAGAGGTACCTTAGAAGATGAAAATCAAAGTTTTATAGTGGAGATGAAAAGTGTAAATCACAGGTACTGTGATTTAAATGTTAGAATGCCTAAAAGTCTCATGATTTTGGAAGATAAAATTAGAAAAGTTATATTACAAAGAATAAATAGGGGTAAGGTGGATATAATTGTAACTCAAAGGAGTTCTAATAATTTTGGTACAAAGGCTGTATTGGATGAAAAACTGGCTGATAGCTATGTGGAATGTTTTAATAGGATTAAGGAAAAATATAACATAAAAGAAAATATACCCCTAAGTCTTGTGGCCGAGTTTCCCGAAGTAATAACACTAAAAAAGGAAGAAGAAGATGTGGAATATGTTTGGGAATATCTATCACAGGCTTTAGATGATGCGCTTTCCATGCTTTTGGATATGAGAGAAAAAGAAGGAGAAAAGATTGAAAAAGATCTATCTAAAAAATGTAATTATATTTTAAATTTATTGATTGAAGTGGAAAATAATTCTCAGGAAGTGGTAAAAGATTATAGGAATAAACTTTCCCAGAGGCTAAAGAATTTATTAGAAGAGTATCCGGTGGATGAAGGTAGAATTGAAATGGAAGTGACCTTATTTGCAGATAAATCTAGTATTGATGAAGAAATTGTAAGATTAAATAGTCATATAATTCAATTTCAGAAGACTTTAACTGCAGAGGAACCTGTAGGAAGAAAGCTTGATTTTATATTACAGGAAATGAATAGAGAAGCAAATACTATTGCTTCAAAATCTACAAATTTAAATATAACTAAGAGCATATTAGAAATAAAAAATGAAATAGAAAAAATAAGAGAACAAATACAAAATGTGGAATAAACTAGGAGGAAATGTATGGGTATAAAGTTAATAAATATAGGCTTTGGGAATATTGTCTCAGCTAATAGATTAATAGCTATAGTTAGTCCGGAATCTGCGCCTATAAAGAGAATAATTCAAGAAGCGCGAGATAGGGGTATGCTTATAGATGCTACTTATGGCAGAAGAACAAGAGCTGTTATAATAACAGATAGTGATCATGTAATACTTTCGGCAGTTCAGCCTGAAACAGTGGCACATAGATTGTCCACTAAAGGTGAAGAAGATGAAATTAGCGAGGTTGAAGTGTAATGAAAAAAGGGCTTTTAATTGTTATATCAGGACCTTCTGGAACTGGTAAAGGGACAATATGCAAAGAATTAATTAGTAAAAATGATTTTTGGATGTCTGTCTCAGCCACCACAAGATCTCCTAGAAAGGGAGAGGTAGATGGGGTAAACTACTATTTTTTTACTGAGGAAGTTTTTAAAACCAAAATAGAGAATAAGGATTTTTTAGAATATGCAAAGGTATATGGAAATTACTATGGAACTCCTAAGTCCGAGGTTTTAAAGGCCATAGATGGAGGAAAAGATGTGGTACTTGAAATAGATATTCAAGGAGCTTTAAAAGTGAAGGAGGCCTATCCTAAAGGAGTATTTATATTTATACTTCCACCTTCAATGGAAGAACTTAAAAATAGGATTATAAAAAGGGGCAGTGAAACTCCAGAGTCTCTTATGACTAGATTTAAATCAGCGTATAAGGAAATCAATTATGTATCAAAATATAATTATGCAGTTATAAATGATACTATTGAGTGTGCTGTAAAAAATATAGAAAGTATAATTACTGCTGAAAGATGCAGAGTAGATAGAATTAAGGATGAAATATTAAGCTCTAGGGAGGGGATTACTTATGAACAACTCGATGATAAATCCATCTGTTGTGGATTTATTAAAAAAAGTAGAAAATAGATATACTTTAGTTACCATGACTGCTAAAAGGGCAAGACAGTTAATTGAAGGTTCTGAAGCCTTATTGGATATAGATTCAACTAAACCTGTAACCATAGCTATTAATGAAATAAGTGAAGGAGCAATTACTTATGAAACTGTAAAAGAAGGTATTAAATGATGAAAGACGATAAAAAAACTATAGTTATAGGTGTAACAGGTGGAATTGCAGTATATAAATCTTTGGATGTTATCAGTAAGTTAAAGAAGAAGGACTTTAATATAAAGGTAATAATGACAAAAGCTGCTTCGGAGTTTGTGACTCCTTTAAGTTTTCAAACTCTAAGTCAAAATATAGTGAGTGTTGATATGTTTTGTGAACCAGAAGCATGGGATATTCAGCATATATCCCTAGCTAAAGAGGCAGATTTGATGGCAATAATTCCAGCTACTGCAAATGTAATAGGTAAAGTTTCAAATGGTATAGCAGATGATCTTCTTACTACGACTATTATGGCTACTAAAGCTCCTGTAGTCTTTGCTCCTGCAATGAATACCAATATGTACAACAATCCTATTGTACAGGAAAATATAAATAAGCTTAGAAAATTGGGATATGAGTTCATAGAACCATCTTCAGGAAAACTTGCCTGTGGAGATATAGGTACAGGTAAACTTGAAGATACAGATTCCATAGTACAGGTAATTGAAAGTATGCTCTATGATATAAAGGATTTAAAGGGAAAAAAGGTTTTGGTAACTGCAGGACCTACAAGAGAAGACTTAGATCCTGTAAGGTATATAACTAATAAGTCCTCTGGGAAAATGGGATATGCTATAGCAGAGGAAGCCAGAGATAGAGGGGCAGAGGTAACTCTTATTTCAGGTCCCACAAATATAAAAGTTCCCTATGGAATTAACTTTATAGATGTAAGTACAAATGAGGAAATGTTAAATGCAGTACTTAAAGACTTTGAGGAACAAAATATAATAGTGAAAGCTGCTGCAGTGTGTGATTTTAAACCTAAAAGTTATTCAGGAAAAAAGATAAAAAAAAGTGAAGATGAGTTCTTATTGCCTTTAGTTAAGGATATAGATATATTGAAAAGGCTTGGACAATTAAAAGATAAACAGATCTTAGTTGGATTTGCAGCTGAAAGTAATGATTTGATTGAAAATGCCGAGAAAAAATTGAAATCTAAAAATCTAGATTACATAGTTGCAAATGATATAACAGGTTCTGATATTGGATTTTCCTCAGATGATAATAAAGTAACCATATTATTTAATAATGGTGATAAAATCAGCTTAGATAAAATGAATAAAAGACAAGTTGCCAGAAGAATATTTGATATAATAATGGCTAAATAATTTAATTTTTAGGTATTTTAAAATATAAAATTTATGGTTTGAGAGGGAAGGGCATTAACATACCTCTCTTATTTGATGTTTATTTAAGGGTGATTAGGTGTATAGATATGCAGGTGTAATTGTAAATAATAATTTTATAGAGCTGGATAAAATTTTTACCTATAAAATACCAGAAAAATTAAAGGACAAAATTAAAATAGGTTTTAGAGTAAAGGTTCCTTTTGGTAGGGGAAATAAAAAATTGGATGGGTTTATAGTTAGACTCTATAGTGAAGAGAAAGAAGTAATAGATGTGAAAGAGATTATTGATGTCTGTGACGACTTTTCACTCTTTACTGGAAAAGACTTAGAACTTATAGAAAATATGAGAGAAAAATATTTATGTACTTATCTTGAATGTATAAAAGTATTTATACCAACTGGAATATTTAAAGGCATAACAAACAAGAAAAAAAACTTGATTTTTGTAGGAAAGAAACCAGAAGGAAAATTTAATAAAGAACCTTATAAAAGTATTTATGAATTCATCAAGAATAATAATGGCATACATACTAAAAATTTTATAAGTAAAAATTATAATATTTCTCTATCATCTTTAAATACTATGATAAAACATGGATTCATTTTATCAGATGAGAAAATTATAAATAGATATAATACAGTTGAATATGAAAAATATTCAAAGAAAAAACTAAATACAGAACAGCAAAATGCAGTGGATAAAATAATAAATTCCCATAAAAAAATATTTTTAATTCATGGAGTTACGGGAAGCGGTAAAACCGAAATTTATATGCATATAGTGGAAAAAGCTTTAAAGGAGAATAAAGAATCTTTAATATTAGTACCTGAAATTGTACTCACACCTCAAATGGTTGAAAGATTTAAAGGTAGATTTGGAAGTAATATAAGTGTAGTTCACAGTAAACTTTCAGATGGTGAAAGATATGATGAGTGGGTGAGGATAAAACGGGGAAAGGTAAAGGTTGCAATAGGTGCGAGATCTGCAATATTTCTTCCCTTTGAAAATTTAGGCTTTATAATAATAGATGAGGAACATGAAGGAAGTTATAAATCAGATATCAACCCCAAATATAATGTAAGAGAAATAGGAGAAATGAAATGCAGCCAGTATGGGTGCAAAATGATATTGGGTTCAGCTACCCCTTCTATAGAAACTTATTATAGATGTAAGACAGGAGAGATTGAACTTATAACCATAGAAAATAGAGTAAATGGA
The DNA here is from genome assembly GCF_036781005.1 of Clostridium sp. GTDB lineage: Bacteria > Bacillota > Clostridia > Clostridiales > Clostridiaceae > Clostridium_B. The sequence goes on from NZ_DAIQBT010000002.1 coordinate 51,291, forward strand.
ATAAAAATGCCTGAAGTGGAAATTGTGGATATGAGAAAAGAACTTTTAAATAATAATAAATCTATGTTCAGCAGAGCTTTATATGAGGCCATTTGTGATAGATTGGCAAAAAAAGAACAGATAATATTATTTTTGAATAGAAGGGGATATTCCACTTTTGTATCCTGCAGAAAATGTGGCTATGTTTTTAAATGTAATAAGTGTGATATATCCTTTACCTATCATTATGATAAAAAGAAACTCATATGTCACTACTGTGGAAGTGTCAGTGACATACCAAAGATGTGTCCTAAATGTTTTAGTAAATATGTGAAATATTTTGGGCTTGGAACAGAGAAAGTAGAACAGGAGATAAAAAGGCTGTTTCCAGAAGCAGATATACTGAGAATGGACTTTGATACCACAAGAAGTAAAAATTCTTATGAGGATATTTATAACAAATTTAAAAATAAACAAGCAGATATATTAATAGGTACTCAAATGGTAGCAAAAGGACTGGATTTTAAAGATGTAACTCTTGTGGGAGTTATAGCAGCAGATGTGTCTATTAATTTACCAGATTTTAGAGCAGCAGAGAGGACTTACGAACTTATAACTCAGGTTTCAGGAAGAGCAGGAAGAGGAGAAAAATCTGGAAAAGTAATTATTCAAACCTATAATCCTGAAAATTACAGTATAAAATGTGCAGCTAGTAATGATTACAAGAATTTTTATCAGGAGGAAATAAATATAAGAAAAAATATGGAATATCCTCCTTTTGTAGAGTTGCTTCTTATAAATATGAGCAGCAAAAATGAAAATTTATTAATAAAAAATATACAAAATGTTGGCATATTTTTAAAAAATATGTGGAAAAAAAATGATAGAATTACACTACTAGGACCTTGCCCCTGTCAAATATCCAAGATAAAGGATTTATATAGATGGCAGATAATATTGAAGGGACAGATAGGGATAGAAGATGCAAAAAATGTTAGAAAAATAGTTTATCATTTGTTGAAACATGTTTATAATGATATAAGAGTTAGTATAGATATGAACCCAAATAATATGTTGTAGGTATGGATTCATTAAATTTAGTTGAATTTATATTGGAGAAAGGAGTTGAATGAATCACACATGTTTATGGAGTTTTTAAATTTTATGAATATTTTTGTGTGGTAGAATATATGGCTTTAAGAAATGTTATAAAATATGGGGATGAACTTCTTAGGAAAAAAAGCAAAAAAGTAGATGTTATAAATGATAGAATACTTACCCTGCTGGATGATATGGAAGAAACTTTGTACAAGGAGTGTGGAGTGGGGCTTGCAGCACCACAAGTAGGGGTCTTGAAAAGAGCTATAGTAATAGATATAGGCGAGGGCATACTTAAACTTATAAATCCTGAAATTATACATTCAGAGGGAAGTTATTTGGATGTGGAAGGGTGTCTTAGCGTACCGGGAGTTCAGGGAGAGGTAAAAAGACCTAAAAAGGTGAAAGTTAAGGCTTTAAATGAAAAAGGAGAAGAGGTAATAATAGAAGGTGAAGATTTGCTGGCCAGAGCATTTTGTCATGAAATAGACCATTTGAATGGCATATTATTTATAGACAAAATGATAAAAAAATAGAAAGGAATTTAGTGTATGGATATTGTTTTTATGGGTACTCCTGATTTTTCGGTACCCTCTTTAAGGAAATTAGTAAAGGAATTTCAGGTTAGAGCTGTAGTTACACAACCGGATAGACCGAAAGGAAGAGGAAAGAAAATAACTTTTTCTCCAGTTAAGGAAGAGGCCCTGAAATATAATATACCAGTTTATCAACCTATAAAATTAAAAGATGATAGAGAAGTAATAGAGAACATAAAAAAAATAAAACCAGAATTTATAGTTGTTATTGCCTATGGACAACTACTTACGAAAGAAATATTAGATATACCTAAATTGGGATGTATAAATTTACATGCTTCACTGCTTCCCAAGTATAGAGGGGCAGCCCCTATAAACTGGTGTATTATAGAGGGGGAAGTAGAAACGGGAAATACTACTATGTTTATGGATACAGGACTGGATACTGGGGACATTCTTCTTAACAGTAACTTCCGAATAGAGGAAAATATGACTGCTGGAGAGTTGCATGATATATTAATGGAAGATGGGGCAGAACTTTTGGTAAACACATTAAAAGGATTAAAAGAAGGAAAAGTTGAGAGAAAAAAACAGGGAGAATCTCCTACAGAATATGCAAAAATGCTAAGCAAAGATGTGGCAAGGATAAATTGGAATTTAAGTAGCAAAAAAATAAAATGTTTTGTAAGAGGTTTAAATCCATGGCCTATTGCATATACTCAATATAAACAAAAAAATATGAAAGTATATGAAGTTGCTGTATTAGATGAAGTATCGGAAAGGGAATCCGGGTATGTGTTAGATGTAAGTGATGAAGGAATAAAAGTTGTCTGTGGAGAAGGAGTTATATTAATAAAAAAGATACAATTTCCAGGTGGAAAACCTATGGAAGTTAAAGAATATATAAAGGGTCATTCTATAGAAAAGGACATTGTACTTTAAAAATAGTTATGGGAGGTGTAAGCTATGATTTATTGGGACAGTAGTTTTATCATACTGATACCTGCACTTTTAGTGGCGGCATGGGCTCAATACAGGGTATCCTCTACTTTTAATAAATATTCTAAATATAAAAGTCTTAATGGCTATACAGGGGCACAAGTGGCTAGAATGTTGTTAGATAGCAGTGGCCTTTATGATGTTCCTGTGGAATTGATACCGGGAAAGTTGAGTGATCATTATGATCCTGGAAAAAGGGTTATGAGATTGTCTCAGGAAGTATATCATGGAAATTCCGTGGCATCAATAGGTGTGGCAGCTCATGAAACAGGTCATGCCATTCAACATAAAAATGGATATTTACCTCTTATTATTAGAAATTCTATTGTACCGGCAGTTAATTTTGGTTCTAATACTTCCTGGATATTACTTATAGCAGGATTTATTTTGGGAATCAGAAGTCTTGTTACCATAGGAATATTTTTATTTACATTGGTTGTTTTATTTCAGATAATAACTCTTCCAGTAGAATTAAATGCTTCAAGCAGGGCACTTAAGATATTGGAAGGAAAGTCAATACTCTACTCAAATGAATTAAGTGGTGCAAGATCTGTTTTAAGGGCTGCAGCTATGACCTATGTGGCGGCAGTGTTAACTGCGGTGGCTAATCTGCTTAGACTTATATATATAAGTAGGGATAGAAATTGATCAAGTGATTCTTAGTGTCTTTAGAACTTAGAATACGTTATCCGTTAGGGGAAGAATTTATCCAGGGACGTAGCAGTGCTTATATGGGGTATTAGCAATGGTAGCCTTCGGATAGGGATATTCTAAAATTTTAATGGAATTTACTTTCTTAAATAAATATATATTTTTAAATAGAGGTATAATATGAATAGTGCTAGAAGTGTAGCTGTGGAAGTTGTTAAAAAAGTATTCTGTGATAATGCATATTCCAGTATAGTTTTAAATAAATATTTAAATAAATCTGATTTGAATAAAAAGGATAGGGCGTTAATTACAGAATTGGTATATGGTACCCTGAAGTATAAATATACTATTGATTGTATATTGAAGAACTTTATAAAAAGCAATTTAGAAAAAATGAATAAAGATATATTAAATATGCTTAGAATATCGATATATCAGTTGAAGTATCTGGATAAGATTCCTGAGTTTGCAGTAGTAAATGAAGCTGTAGAATTTTCTAAAAATATTTCTATGAAGCTCTCTAAGCTTGTAAATGGGGTACTTAGAAATTATTTAAGAAATAAAGACAATTTATGTTTTACAGACAAAGGGGATAAAATAGATAGGATATGTTTTGAATATTCTTTTCCAGGGTGGATGGCTGAACTTTTTATTAATCAGTATGGAGAAGATTTAGGAAAGTGCATTATGAACTCATTAAATATTGTACCAAAGGTTACAGTGAGAATAAATACTTTAAAGACCGATTATAAATGTGCATGGGATGAACTATGTATTAATGGATATGATGTGAAAAAGGGTAATGTGTATAAGAATGCTATCATAATAAACAAAGGCAGTAATATAGAGATGAATCCCCTTTTTAAAAAAGGTCATATTACAGTACAGGATGAGAGTGCAATGCTTGCATCTTATTTTATGGATGTTAAAGAAAATATAACAGTTTTAGATTTGTGTAGTGCCCCGGGGGGAAAATCCTGTCATATAGGAGAATTGATGAAAAATACGGGAAATGTATATTGCTATGATCTGTATGAAAGTAAATTGTCACTGGTTAGGAACAATGCAGAAAGATTGGGTGTTAAAAATATAATTTGTAAAAAACTTAATGCTACAGAATATTTAGAAAAGCTTGAAAATACAGCAGATAGGGTTCTTGTTGATGTCCCCTGTTCGGGGCTTGGAATAATAAGAAAAAAACCTGAAATCAAGTGGAATAAAAAAGAAAATTCAATGAAGAATTTAATAGAGATACAGAGAAAAATTATTTTAAATGCTGCAAAGTATGTAAAAACAGGTGGTAAGCTTGTGTATTCTACCTGTACTTTAAATAAAGAGGAAAATGAGGAGAATATAAACTGGTTTGTCTCCCAAAATTCCCAGTATAAATTGGATAAATTATATTGTGGGGAATTTCCCAATATAATCTATCATAAAGAAGGGTATATGACTATATTGCCTGATAACCACATGGATGGGTTTTTTATTGCAAGATTAATAAAACAGAGGTAGGTACTATGTATAACATTCTGGATTTTAATATAGAAGAGTTAGAGAACTGGATGAAAGCAAACAATGAAAATAAATTTAGAGCATCACAGATAATGGATTGGATATATAAAAAAAATCAGTATGATTTTAATTGTATGACTAATATATCTAAGAATATAATAGAAAAATTAAAAGAAAATTTTTATATTGGTATACCGGAATTAATAAAAAAGCAAAAATCGAAATCACAGAATACCTTTAAATTTTTATATAGATTTCAAGATGGAAATATTATAGAAACAGTAGTTATGAAATACAAACATGGAGATTCCATATGTGTTTCTACTCAAGTGGGATGCAGGATGGGATGTAAATTTTGTGCTTCCACAGTAAATGGTATGGTAAGAAATTTAACCAGTGGGGAAATACTGGCACAGGTTTTAAAATCTCAAACTGAGATGAATGAGAGAATTTCCAATATAGTCTTAATGGGCAGTGGAGAACCGCTGGATAACTATGATAATGTTTTTAAATTTTTAAGTGTGGTAAGTTCCAAATACGGCTTGAATATAGGACAGAGACATATAACTCTTTCCACTTGCGGTATAGTACCTAAAATAATTAAGCTGGCAGATGAAAATTTGCAAATAACACTTGCTATATCACTTCATTCCCCTGATGACTTTAGTAGAAGGAACATAATGCCTATTGCAAATAAGTATTCTATAGAAGAGATAATAGAGAGCTGTAAATATTACATAAATAGAACGGGGAGAAGGATTTCTTTTGAATATGCTCTGGTGGAAGGTGTAAATGACAGTGTGGAATTCGCCGGAAGGTTGTCTGGATTATTAAAAGGACTGTTATGTCATGTTAACTTGATACCTGTAAACCAAGTTAGGGAAAATGATTTTAAAAAATCTTCTCAAGGGAATGTAATGAGGTTTTATAACAAATTAATTCAAAATAAAATAGAAACTACTATAAGAAGAGAAATGGGTTCAGACATAGATGCCGCTTGTGGACAGTTAAGGAGAAGATATTTAGAATCAAAAAGTTATAGAAAGGGTGTAGAAAATGGTGGGGCTCTTGTCAGACGTAGGTAGAGTAAGAAAATTGAATGAAGATTTTGCAGATTTCTATAAAAATAAGGATTTAGGAATATATGTAATAGCAGATGGGATGGGAGGTCATAATGCAGGGGAAGTGGCAAGTAAAATTGCAGTAGAGACAGTTATCTCCTATATAAAGTCTAAAGTTGAAATACACATGGAAGATGAGTTATTAGAAGCTATAACTGTGGCCAATGATAAAATTTACAAATTATCTAGAACCAATAAAAAATTTGGTGGAATGGGGACAACTATCACAGCCTGTCTGGTTAAAAATGGTGAAATGATAGTAGCTAATGTAGGTGACAGTGGATGTTACACGTTGGGCTATAGTGGAATTACAAAGATAACCAAGGATCACTCCCTTGTACAACAACTGGTGGATGAAGGTAGTATAACTGAAGAAGAAGCAGCTATACATCCCAATAAAAATATAATAACAAGAGCCATTGGAACTAACATATCTGTAGAAGTTGATATTTTTAGGGTAAACCTTCATGAAGTAAAAAAGGTGATATTGTGTACTGACGGGTTAACCAATGGGGTAAGTATGAATGAGATGTATGATATAATAATAAAAAATGATAATAAAAATAGCTGCAGGCAGCTGATAGAATTAAGTAATCTTAGGGGCGGAAGAGATAATATATCAGTTATTGTATTTGAAGGAGAGTGTAAAGATGATAGGGACTGTGCTGGGAAATAGATATGAACTATTAAAGAAAATAGGAGAAGGAGGTATGGCTGTTGTATATAAGGCCAAGGATAACCTTCTCAATAGAAACGTAGCAGTAAAGATTCTTAAGGAGCAGTTTTCAACTGACGGAGAATTTGTGGAAAAATTTAAAAGGGAAGCTACAGCCGCTGCCAGTCTTTCAAATAATAATATAGTGAATATATATGATGTAGGATCTCAGGAGGATATAAACTATATTGTTATGGAATGTGTTACGGGAAAAACTTTAAAGCAGATAATAAGGGAAGAAGGGAAAATACCTCCAGATAGGGCAGTGGAAATAGCGATTCAGATAACTAAAGCTTTAAAATGTGCCCACAAAAACAACATTATACATAGAGATATAAAACCTCATAATATTCTTGTAACAGAAGATGGAATAGTGAAAGTAACAGATTTTGGAATTGCCAAGGCTTCAAATTCCGTTACTATAACTAATTCCAATAAGATAATGGGTTCTGCGCATTATTTTTCTCCTGAACAGGCTAAAGGAAGTTTCTTAGATTTTAGAACAGACATATATTCTCTTGGTATAGTTATGTATGAGATGGTTACAGGCAGGGTACCCTATGATGCTGAAAGTCCGGTATCCATAGCTTTAAAGCACATACAGGAACCTGTAGTTCCTCCTAATCAGTTAGATGAAAATATTCCTGAAAGTTTAAATAAATTGATTTTAAAAGCTGTAGAGAAAGAACCTATAAGAAGATATCAAAGCATGGAAGAGATGCTTGTAGATCTGCAAAAAATAGAAAACAATCAAAAATTGAACTTGTTAAATGATGATTTTAATAAGGATATGACCCGTATAATGGATCCTGTGGATATAAGCGATGATTATAAGGATGATTATAAGGATGAAGATGGCTATTATAGTGATGGAGAGGGAGTAAGAGATAAGTTCAAGAATAAGATAGCCCTAGATCCTAAGAAAAAGAAAGTTATACTTATAGTGGCTTTATTTATGCTTGTAATAGTTATAGGTGGGGTTTCAGGGTATTTTTATAATAAAATATCAGGAAGTTCAAGTGAAGTTACGGTGCCCAATATAGTGGGGATGAAACAGGATGAGGCTAAGAAGCTTATACAGAGTAAAAAGTTAACCTTTGTGATAAGTGCAACTGAAAAAAGTGACAAAGCCCAAGGTACAGTAATTAGCTGTTTTCCTAAATCGGGAACAAAGGTAAAGGCAAATTCTGAAGTAAGGGTGGTTGTAAGTGAAGGTCCCGCTGCTTTAGTGGTTCCAAGTGTAATTGGATTAGATCTTGATACAGCAAAGGATCTTATAACAAATAGTGGACTTAGTGTGGGAAGCATATCTTCTAAATATAGCAACACAGTAGCATGGAATCAAGTTATAAGTCAGGATCCTGAACCTGATTCCAAGGCGGAAAATAATGCAAAAGTAAATCTTGTAATAAGTAAAGGACCTGAAGTTAAGTATGTAACAGTTCCTGGTGTTTATGGTAAAAATATAGAGGATGCAGTATCTATAATGGGAAATGCAGGTCTCAAAGTTGCAAGAAATCCTGTGAATACTTCAGATAAGTCTCAAGATGGAATTGTAACTAGTCAAAGTGTAGGCGCATCGCAGCAGGTTAAAGAGGGTACTACAATAACTTTAAATTATTATAAATATACTGAACCAAAAAATACTGAAGGTGATAGTTCAAACGGCGGAAAAGATTCAAATGATGGAAAAGATTCAAATAATGGAGATAACTCGAACGCGGGAGATTCAAATAATGGCAGCAGCTCAGATTCAGGAGATTCAAACAATGGAAAGGATTCAAACAATGGAGATACTTCAAATAATGGCGGAAGTTCCAATAATGGAAATAACTCTGGTACACAAAAGGAATAGAATAATATATTAAATTTAGGAGGCATTATGCGGGGAACTATAATGAAAGGAATAGGAGGATTCTATTATGTAAGAACTGATAGAGGCATAATTGAATGCAGGGCAAGGGGAAAATTCAGATATAATGGATTATCCCCTATGGTAGGAGATAAAGTAGAAATTAAATGGGAAAAGGAGCAGGGCGTTATTGATGAAATTTATGCCAGGATAAGTGAGCTGAAAAGACCTGCTGTAGCTAATGTAACTCAGGCACTAGTGGTGTTTGCTTTTAATCATCCAGAGGTAAATGAGGATTTATTGAATAAATTTCTTATAAGCTGTGAATTCAATTTATTAAAACCAATAGTATGTTTTAATAAATTGGATTTAGCCGATAGAGAAAAAAGATTGGATATTATAGATGTGTTAAGAAATATAGGATATGAAGTAATATTTTTAAAAGCAAAAGAGGGACATGGAATTGACAAAGTAAGAGGAAAGTTAAAAGATAATATTACTGTTTTATGTGGACCTTCCGGGGTAGGGAAATCTACTATTTTAAATGCAATTTGTGGAAGGGAACTTATGGAGACGGGACAAATAAGCCATAAACTCAATAGAGGAAAACACACTACAAGGCATAGTGAAATAATAGAATTGGAAGAGGGTTTTATGGTAGATACACCGGGCTTCTCTTCATTAGATATAGGACATATAACTAAAGATAAACTTCAATATTGCTTTCCGGAATTTATAGAATTTATAGGTATGTGTAAGTTTACAGGGTGCATTCATTACAAAGAGCCTGACTGTGCTGTTAAGTCAGCACTTTATGATAATAAAATAAACAAGGGAAGATATGATCTTTATATTAAAACTTTAAATGACATAAGTAATAAAAAGAAATACTAGATTATTAAAACTTAATTAGTGTAAAAAGGGAGAGGTTACCTATGATAAAAATAGCACCTTCAATATTATCTGCAGATTTTTCAAGATTGGGAGAAGAAATAAAATTATTAGATAAATGTAAGGTGGATTTGGTACACATAGATGTAATGGATGGAAGTTTTGTGCCAAATATAAGTTTTGGAATACCTGTTATAAAGAGTATAAAGCATTTTACAGAAATACCTTTTGATGTACATTTAATGATAGAAGAACCGGCAAGGTATGTAAAGGATTTTGCGGATGCAGGAGCGGATATTATAACGGTACATTTTGAAGCAGACAGACATTTGGACAGAACTGTGGATTATATAAAAAGTTTGGGAGTTAAGGCGGCAGTCGCATTGAATCCCGCTACTTTGGTAGATAATATAAAGTATTTGATACCTAAACTGGATATGATACTTATAATGTCTGTAAATCCTGGGTTTGGAGGACAAAAGTACATAGAATATTGTGACAGTAAAATTAGCTATGTAAAAGAATTGTCAGATAAATATAATGAAAATTTGATGATAGAAGTGGACGGAGGCATTACAAAGGATAATATAGCAAGAGTGGTACATAAGGGGGCCAATGTGATAGTAGCAGGTTCATCTGTATTTAAAGGAGGGAATATAGAAGATAATATAAGGCTATTAAGAGAGGAATTTTAGTATGAAAGTGCTTATAGTATCTGGAGGGACAGCACCTTCAAGAGAACTTATTCAGGAGCAAATCAAAGATAATTCACTGATAGTTTGTGCAGATGGTGGAGGGAATTGTCTTTATAATTATAAAATTATACCACAATATCTTGTAGGAGATTTTGACTCTATAGATAGGGAAGCATTAATGTTTTTTAGAAATAAAAACTGTAAAATAGAAAAATATCCCAAGGATAAAAATTTTACAGATACTGAAATTGCTTTAAATAAGGCTGTAGATTTAAAAGCAGATGAAATAGTATTTACTGGCTGTACGGGAAGCAGATTAGATCATGTTTTTGCTAATTTAGGATTACTTCTAAAATGTAATTATTTAAATGTTAAAGGGTATATAAAAGACGAAAATAATGTTATTGAATTACTTTATGGCTCCAAAAGAATAAAAGGACATAAAAGGGAGACTTTTTCTCTTCATGCATATTGTGATTGTGTTAGAAATTTAAGTATAATAGGAGCAAAATATAAACTAGACAATTATAATTTATATATGGGGGATGGCAGGACAGTGTCCAATGAGTTTTTAGATAATGATGTAAATATAACATTTGATACAGGAAAATTACTCTTAGTGAGAGCTAGAGATTAATTTTAAATAAAATAAAATATACAATTTTAAATTATTGGTAACATATAAAGGTGAACTGCATATAATATTATAAAGCAATTTGTGGGGATAATAACGTGAAAAGAAGAATTAAGAAAAAAGTAGGATTGGTAGCTGTATGTATAGGTGCTGGGTTTTTAATGACAGTTATTATCCCTATATGGGGCTGGATAATAGCTGCAGGAGCCGGATTAATTTATTGTGGATGGTACTTGATAGAATGTCATAAATAAGGAGGTAGTTTAATGAAAATTATTGCATTTAAGCTTCCCGGTGCTCTATCTGCAATTATAAGATTCTTTACCAAAAAAAAAAATAATATGGAATAAAACAAAAATGCAATTGTTTATAACAACTGCATTTTTGTTTTTTATATAGCACGCTGAACCTTTCCAGAACGAAGGCATCTTGCACAAACATGTATAGTTTTTGGTGTTCCCTTAACTATAGCTTTGATCTTTCTTATATTTGGAGACCAGGTTCTTTTAGATTGACGATGTGAATGGCTGTATTGCACACCAAATACAACACCTTTTCCGCATATCTCACATTTCTTGGACATTTGAAAACACCTCCTTAACAGTCTCTTAATTTAAACACAAATCATTTTACCACACAATGTATAATATATGCAAGTAAATATATAATTTTCTTCAATAAAGGCAGGGGGGTTACCAAGATACCAAAAATTCCAATATAGTAATAATAACAGCAAGAGCTGCACAAAGTAAAGGGCAAAACAGACTTGAACTAATTGATAAGAATTATGTTATATTTAAATCCATAATATTTGAGATTGTAAAATATAGTCCCAATTCTATACTTTTAATTGTGTGGAACCCTGTAGATATACTCACATATATAACTTATAAACTTTCAGGATTTCCTCTAAATAGAATAATAGGTTCGGGAACGGTTCTTGATACCTCACGGTTAAAATATATAATAAGTAATGAACTTCAGGTAGATATTAGAGATGTGCATGGTTATGTAATGGGTGAACATGGAGATTCAGAAATAGCTGCATGGAGTTTGGCTTCAGTTAGTGGTATACTTTTAAAGGAATATTACCGACTTAACAAGAAGGATTTTACTAAAGAGTGTGAAGAAAAAATACTAAACTCGGTGAGAAATGCTGCCTATGATGTAATAAATAAAAAGGGAGCTACTTATTATGCTATTGCACTTTCTGTAAAGAGAATTGTAAAATCACTGTTTAGAGATGAAAATTCCATATTGACAGTATCTACTCTCTTAGATGGAGAATATGGGATTGAAGGAGTGTTTATGGGAGTTTCATGTATTATTGGTGCTTCCGGGGTAGAAAAAGTACTACAAATTCCTTTAGACAAAGATGAATCTGAAGCTCTAAAAAATTCTGCAGAAGTGTTAAAAAAGACTATAGCGCATTTCAATATTTAATTCATTCTAGCTGCTAGTTAGTAATATATACTAATTAGCAGCTTTCCTAAATTTTACTTAAAACTATTGAGGTTGAATAAATACATTGTTTAATATAAAATATGTTTATGGTATTATAGGAATGTAAGGAGGTTTTTATATGATAGGTAGTATTGTTGGAGAAAATGGCTATACTGATTATTCAGAAGAGGTAGTTGCCAACATAGTAGGATTGTCAACTATGGAATGTTATGGAGTAGTAGGTATGGCTTCCAAGAATGCAAAAGATGGTCTTTGGGAACTAATAAAGGGCGAAAATTTAAGCAGAGGAGTAAAAATTCGTTCTAAGAATAATGAATTAATGATAGAACTTTATATAATATTAGAATATGGAACAAAAATATCTGTAATTGCAAATAATATAATACAGAGGGTAAAATATAATGTAGAAAACTACACGGGACTGAAGGTTTCAACTATTACTGTAAATGTTCAGGGTGTTAGAGTCTAGGGAGGTAATTCGTAAAAATGGAATACTTAAGTATAGATGGACAGTGTTTTTACAATATGATTGTAAACGCCAGTAACAAACTAGAAGAGCAAAAAGATTTTGTGAATTCCCTAAATGTATTTCCTGTACCAGATGGAGATACGGGAACTAATATGGCTATGACCCTTAAAAATGCTGTAATAGAAATATCAAATATAAAAGTTAAATCTATAGATACTGTATCTATAGATTTGGCTAAAGGAGCTCTTATGGGAGCAAGAGGAAACTCAGGAGTAATACTTTCACAGATATTTAGAGGTATATCCAAGGGACTTCAGGGAAAAAGTCAGGTGAATTCATCAGAATTTGCATTAGCTTTAGAAGAAGGTGCAAAAGCTGCCTATAAGGCCGTTATGCGTCCAACAGAAGGAACTATACTGACCATTATAAGAGGAGCAGGGGAAAGCGCTATAAAATCTAAAAAGGAAGATATAACTGAACTCTTGCAGGAAGTATGTGGTTATAGTAAGAGGATATTGGATAGAACTCCTGATATGCTTCCTGTACTTAAAAAGGCGGGAGTGGTAGATGCCGGGGGCATGGGACTTTTGATTATATTTCAGGGAATGTACGAAGCCTTAAAAGAAGATATAAAGGAAGTATATTTAAAGGAGGCTGAAGATATAGCAACTAAATCTTCAGCCAAAAGTGTGGAATCAGAAGAAATAAAATATGGATATTGTACAGAATTTCTTATTCATCTTAAAAATCCAAATATAGATGATTTTAAAAACAAACTGCAAATTTTAGGAGATTCCATAGTAGTGGTAGAGGATGGAGACGTTTTAAAAGTTCATGTTCACAGCAATGATCCTGGTGCAATATTATCTGAAGCAGTTAGGCTTGGAGAGCTATCAAAGATAAAAGTTGATAATATGAGACAGCAGCATAGGAATATTTTAAGCGTAAAGGATGAAGAGGCTTTGCTTCAGTATGTGGATAATGGGACTCAGGGGGAAGGATATGTTGCAAAAGAGGATAGCGAAAAAAAAGAATATGCTTTTGTTACAGTAGCAGCAGGAGAAGGTATTAAAAGAATATTTCAGGATTTAGGGGTGGACTATGTTATAGAGGGTGGTCAGACTATGAATCCAAGTACAGAGGATATATTGAATTGTATAAATAAATTGAATGCAGAAAATATATTTGTACTTCCTAATAATAAAAATATAATTATGGCTGCAAATCAGGCTGCAGAATTTTCAGATAAAGTAGTAAAAGTAATACCTACTAAAACCATACCACAGGGAATAACTGCAGTAACAGTTTTTAATGCTGAAGAGAAACTAGAGAAAAATATAAATGCTATGGAAAGGGCTATAAGTACTGTAACTACAGGCTCTGTAACTTATGCAGTAAGAGATACTGAAATAGATGGAAAAGATGTAAGAGAAGGGGATATACTGGGGCTTATAGAAGGCAGGATAGAGAAGGTTGGAAAAGATATATTTGAAGTATGTGATGAAGTTATAAGTCATATGATAAAAGAAAATAGTGAACTTATAAGTATATATTATGGCAATGATTGTAATGGAGATGATGTAAATTCTCTTTTAGAAAAACTTGAAGATAGATATGGTGATATAGATATACAATGTTATAGTGGAGGGCAGCCATTATATTATTTTATACTTTCTGTTGAATAAAAAAAGCCAGCGGGGGCTTTTTTTATTTTTGTAAATTATTTTTGCTTTTAGTTGAAAAAGAAAAGAATTTTATTATAGAATATATTAGAGGTGGGTAAATTATATGGATATATATGATGATATTAAATCTATAAAAGGAGTGGGAGCTGTAACTGCCCGAAATTTAAATAATTGTTGTATATTCAACATATTGGACCTGCTATTATATTTTCCAAGGGATTATGAAATTATCTCAAGCTGTGGCAATTTAAATAAAGCTGGAACTGGAAAAGTTATAATGGACTGCAGAGTAAAATCTATAGGAAAAGATATAAGGACTAAGAATAAAAAGATACTTTCTACGGTTGTATTTGAAAATGAAAGTGGAATTTTTCAAGGCAAGTGGTTTAATCAGCCTTACATGAAAAACAAATTTAAAATAAATGAAGTTTATAGGATAATGGGAAAGGTTGAAAGATTCAATGGGAGTATTTCTATTATGAATCCCACCTTGGCAAATAACGGAACAAAGGGTAAAAAGGAAGATAAGATAATACCAATATATCCCTTGAAAGCGGGTATTACAAATAATACTCTTATAAAGATTATATCTAAAGTAATTTGTCAGGTGGACATAGAAGAAAATCTACCTCTTTCCATGATCAAAAAATATAAATTTTGTGATTTAAATAAGGCTATAAGAAAAATACATATGCCAGGCAATATAGAAGAATTGGAGGAAGCAAGGAGAAGACTTAAATTTCAAGAGTTGTTTTCCTATTCCTTGAAAATTTTAATGTTAAAAAATTATCATAGTAAGAATAAAAAGGGTATAGCCTTTAAAATAGCTGCAGAATTAAAAGAGTTAAAAAGAAAAATACCCTATGAACTTACTAAATCTCAGAATAAGGTTATAAGAGAGATATTATTAGATGAAAAGAGAGAGTTGCCTATGAACCGTCTGCTGCAGGGAGATGTGGGTAGTGGAAAAACAATAGTAGCTATTATAGCTATTTTTAATGTAGTGAAAAATGGATATCAGGCAGTTTTTATGGCACCCACGGAAATACTGGCGAATCAGCATTATGGGGAGTGCAAAATGCTTTTACAGGATTGGGGAGTAAATATACAGTTACTTTGCGGCAGTGTTACTGAAAAAAATAAGAAGATATTAAAAGAAGATTTAAAATGTGGGAAAATAGATATTATAATAGGAACTCATGCACTTATAGAAGATGATGTAGAATTTAAAAATATAGGGATGGTGGTTACGGATGAACAACATAGATTTGGAGTGGCCCAAAGAAGCAAACTTATAAATAAAGGTAAGCGTGTGGATACATTAGTCATGACTGCAACACCTATTCCGAGAACTTTAAGTTTATGTTTGTATGGAGATTTAAATATATCTACCATAGATGAGCTCCCTCCTGGAAGAAAAAAAATACATACTTATTATACAGATAAAAATTCAAGGGATAGGGTGTATAAATTTGCATTGGAAGAGATAAAAAAAGGCAGACAAGTATATATAGTATGCCCTTTAGTAGAGGAAAATAGCAATTTGAATCTAAGTTCTGTAAAAGAAATTTATGATGAATTAAAAGAAAAATATTTTAAAGATCTAGAGATAGGTATACTATATGGAAAGATGTCCTCTAGAGACAAAGAAGAGACTATGAATAAGTTTAAGGAAGGGAAAATAAAGGCTATCATATCTACAACCGTTATAGAAGTGGGCGTTAATGTACCAAATGCTGCAGTTATGGTAATAGAAAATGCAGAGAGGTTTGGATTGGCACAGCTTCATCAGCTGAGAGGAAGAGTTGGAAGGGGAGAATATAAATCCTATTGTATTTTAATTGCAGATATTAAAAATGATTTTATAAGGAGAAGAATGGAAATAATGAAAAGCAGCAGTGATGGATTTTTCATTGCAGAGGAAGATTTAAAAATAAGAGGCTCAGGAGAAATATTTGGCTTTAAGCAGCATGGAGAAAGTGAATTGATTTTTTCAAATTTGTCACAAGATATACATATATTTAAACTGGCCAATCTAGAGGCAAAAAGGTTTCTTGAAAGCAAGGGAAGTGAAAATGAAAAAATCACAAAGGAGGTTATGGATAAGTTACAGAAAACCTTTAAAATTATAAGTTTTAATTAGTTTTAGAATTTAATAGGAACATTTACCATTAAATTGTCCACTTCCACAAGTAGTGGCAGTTTAGTGTAGAAGGGTAAGTATAATTCTTGAAATGATTTTGAATAATGAAAATATATATGTTAAAATATTATAGAAAAATATAGGAGGTAAGAAAGAGAATTATGAGAATAATTGGAGGTCTTGCAAGAGGAAGAAAACTAATGTCGCCTAAAGGATATAATACTACAAGACCTACTTTAGACAGGGTAAAGGAAGCTATGTTTAACATAATACAAGATAAAACTTATGGTTCCTGTGTGTTGGATGTATTTGCTGGTACTGGGAGTTTGGGACTTGAAGCTGCAAGCAGAGGAGCTAAAAAATGTCTATTGGTTGATAAGGATAAAGATACGTTTTCCTTTTTAAAACAAAATGTGGAAAATTTAGGTTTTAATAAAGTTTGTAATGCTCTAAATAAGGATTCTTATGAATTTCTTAAACAAATTGAAGAACAAACATATATGTTCAATATAATATTTGTTGATCCACCCTATAAGAAAAATATGATTCCGCCGGTTATAGAAATAATAGACAGTAAAAAATTACTGTGTGAAGATGGAATTATAATTACTAAGATTGATACCGGCGAGGATATATATGAGGGGAGCAGTAATATAATTTTAACGGATCATAGAAAGTATGGAAATACAACAGTGTGTTTTTATAAATACAAGGAGGACTAATTATTATGATTAAGGCAATATATCCTGGAAGTTTTGATCCTATAACCAATGGCCATTTAGATATAATAGATAGGGCATCTAAAGTATTTGATGAATTAATAGTAGGAGTGCTTGTAAACCCTGATAAAAAAGGATTGTTTACCGTTGAAGAAAGGGTAGAACTTATAAAAAGAGTGGTGAAAGAAATACCCAATGTAAAGGTTGAGAGTTTTAGTGGACTTTTGATAGATTTCATGAAAGAGAAACAAATTCAAGTTATAATAAAAGGATTGAGGGCCGTATCAGATTTTGAATATGAATGTCAGATGTCTCTTATGAATAAAAAACTTGATCCTAATATAGATACGGTTTTCATGATGGCTAGTGCTATGAATTCCTTTTTGAGTTCATCTTCTGTAAAACAGGTGGCTATGTTTGGGGGATGTATAGAAGGATTGGTTCCCCAGAAAGTAATTAGTGATATTATTAAAAAATTTGATAGAGCTTATAAAAAATGTTGATATGCCTTAGGGGGAAAGAATATGGATGTCATCAAATTATTGGAATATCTTCAAGAAATTATAGATACTTCTGCTAAAGTTCCTTTAAGTAAAAAAGTTATGGTAAATAAAAGTGAAATACTGGAAATATTAGATCGAATAATCAACTGTATTCCAAGTGAATTAAAAAAAGCACAGTGGATAATAGAAGAAAAAGAAAGGATTTTAACTGAAGCTGTACAAGAAGCAGATGATATAAAGAAACAAAATTTAAGTTTATTGAGACGTCAAATAGAAAATCATGATATTACAAAAGAGGCTAACATAAGAGCTGAGGAGATTATTTCATCTGCACAGAAAAATGCTAGGGCAATAAGAATAGGTGCGAGGGATTATGCAGATGAAATGCTGAACCAGTTAGATAGTGAAATATCACGTCAGGGCAGTGAAATGGTGACAAGCTTAAAGTTAGAACTTCAAGAATTTTTAGATGGCTTAGAAGGTAGTATAAATTTGAACACTGAATCTATAAAAGATAATATAAAACAGTTAAGAGACATGAAATAATTGCTTTAACTTAAATAACAACCAGGGTACTATTAGTAAAAGTAACGTAAGTATGAGTACATTACTTAAGTTTTCTGCAATTTTATAATTAGGTAAAAAAGTTTGTGTAGACAATTTGCGAAAGGATAAATTATAAAGTAGAAAACTTAAAGTAGAGCAAATAGTTCCCTGAACTATTTTACCAATTATGTATTTTTTTATAGATATTTTAAATTTATAGGTAAAAGAATAAACTTGAAATATAATACAAATACCGCTGAAGGTAAACAAAAAACTTATAATTATAAGTTTTAAAGTAGTAGAAGCAGTGGAAGATGATATAAGATTGCACCCATTTGTCATTTCTATTATACCAAGTAGGGTACCTTCTACTATATCTCTAGAAAGTCCTAGTATGTTTGATATTTCATATACCAGGGAATGAAATATCAAGTTATGTTTTAAGATATTATCAATTACAGAAAATATAATTACAAATCCGCCTATGGATATACAAGTTGTTATAGAATTTTCTATGCTTTTTTTGAGAGATGTTCCTATGTTTTTATGAATATAGTTATGAGCTTTATTTATATTTTGGTTTTTGTAGATTTTTCCTGCAGGTAGTAAAAGCCCCATGACAATACAGGACAGAAAATTAGATAATAGTAATATGTAGCCTATAAAGGAATTCTTAAGCATTGATATTCCAACAGAACCTAATATAAATATAGGGCTTGCATTAGAGGCTATATTTAAAAGCCTTTCACAGGTAAAAGAATCTATTATCTTCTTTTCATATAGTTCACAGGAGTATTTAGCACCTAAAGGATAACCACAGAGTATGCTTATTATTACCACAAAACTGCAGCTTACAGGGAGTTTAAGTGGTTTGCACAAGATTTTTCCTATTAATTTGGAATATATGTTTATTCCATCGTAATACAGGATTATATTACAAACAACCAAAAAGGAAAACAAAGACGGAAATACCTTGTAAAAAAATAAGGAACTTCCCATGAGTACACCATCTATACATATTTTTGGAGCCATTATAATTTGTACTATCAGGATTGAACAAATTATAGTTATAATTAAATTTGTATTTTTAAATAAAATATATAAAAGAACTATTATTGTACACATTAAAAAATAAAGTAAAAATTCCAAAGTCTATCGCCTGCCTTCTAAATATAAAAAATTTAATAGGTAATATATGATCTAGTAAATTATATTTATAAAATAGGCTACTTATTCTAAAATTTAGCTATTATAAGTGGACTTGAAATATAATCCTGATTAAAAGCTATGTTTTTATTCAAAAGACTATACCCTTTTGTAGCCATGAGATCTAATTTTAATAGTTCATCTGTGTTTTTTGGAAGCTTTGTATATACGGGAATGGAGGAATTTTCTTTTATTTCTCTTAATATTTTCATACCAATAGTATTAAATCCTAGAACTCTTGCATAAGGACAGCTATTTTTTCTCAAAATTTTTGTATTTAAGTTCTCAAATCCCAAGAAGAATTGACATAGAATCCTGCTTATACGACTATAGGCATATCTTTTAGTTTTAATACTATTTATAACTTCCTCATAGGAGAAAGAATTTTTTAGAGCATTTTCTATTCTGTTTTCCAGTCCCTCAGATACATCAGGTAAATATTTTATATTTTTTCCGTAGAATAAATTTTTATATTTTAAATAGGGTAATAGGGAATCTTCAAAAGTAAATTTATAATTGGAGTTACTTAAATCCTTTAACATACATAGTATATTATAGGGCAACACTTTCTCTAGTTCTTCCACAGAATTACCTTCTTTTAAAAAATGACGGATAGAGGCAGCACTTGAGAAATTATGATTTACATATATACTATTATGGGAATTTCCTATTCTCTTTATAGCTATAGGAGTAATTGTACTTTTAAGTTTTGCAAGGCTTTTGCAGTATTCTATTGCTAGTATGTTGTTGGGCGAATGAAGTAGTTTTGCTATGCTGTTATTTTTAAGGGCATGTTTGTTATAAAGAAATTCTTCCAGGGCATTCCCACGGGCAGAAGCATAAGACATGCCCCTGTGCAATTTTTCTTTTAGCCTTGATTTTAATTCTTCTGGTTCTTCACATAAAATTTCGCCTATAAAATTCAGCAGTTTAATATCTTCACATTCACTGCCAAAGCATAAATTTTTTACTACCCCCAGATTTTCTAAAAGGCTTACAGCTCCGTGAGCAAAAAATTCTGCAGAGGATAAGCTGTATAAAGCTGGGAGTTCCAGCACTAAATCCACTCCATTTGAAAGGGCCATCTTGGTTTTATTCCATTTATCTATTATAGAAGGGGTTCCTCTTTGCACAAAATTTCCACTTATTATGGCAACAATGCCCTCACATTCTGTTATAGATTTTGTCTTTTCAATATGGTATTTATGTCCATTGTGAAAAGGATTATATTCTGCTATTATAGCGGTTATTTTCATTTATTAAAGTTCCTTTCTCTGGTAGTTGTACTAATATTATATCAATAAAAGTATGTTTATTATAAATATTTCCTGTGAAATATTAAAAAAATAATTATAAAATATTAAAATTAAATGATTTTCCATTGAAAAATATAGGTAAAAAGGATTATAGTATAAGTGTATGGTTTTAATTATATTAATTTTAAATTTGAAAGGAGAATAAAATATGAAATTAATGGAAAAAATCTTCGATTTAGCCAAGGCAAACAAGAAAAAAATTGTTTTGGCAGAGGGAGAAGAAGAAAGAAACATCAGAGCTTGCGAGGAAATAATAAAAAGTGGTATTGCAGACATAATTTTAGTAGGAAGTGAAAGTGTAATAAAGGGAAATGCAGCTAAATTTGGAGTTAACTTGGCTGGAGCAGAAATAGTAGATCCTGAAACTTCAAGTAAAACAGCAGTTTATGCCAATGCCTTTTATGAAATGAGAAAGAATAAAGGGGTTACACCGGAAAAAGCAGATAAAATAGTAAGAGATCCTATATATTTTGCAACAATGATGGTGAAACTGGAAGATGCAGATGGCTTAGTTTCAGGTGCTATACATACAACAGGAGATCTTTTAAGGCCTGGCCTTCAGATAGTAAAGACAGTTCCAGGTGCTTCCGTAGTTTCCAGTGTATTTTTGATGAGTGTACCAGATTGTGAATATGGAGAAGATGGATTCTTGTTATTTGCTGATTGTGCTGTAAATGTATGTCCTACTGCTGAAGAATTATCTTCAATTGCAATAACTACAGCAGAAACTGCAAAAAGCTTATGTAAAATGGAACCAAGAGTTGCCATGCTTTCATTCTCCACTATGGGAAGTGCTAGCCATGAATTGGTAGACAAAGTTACAAAAGCAACAAAACTTGCTAAAGAAGCTAGACCTGATTTGGACATAGATGGAGAACTTCAATTAGATGCATCTATAGTAAAAAAAGTTGCTGATTTAAAAGCACCTAATAGTAAAGTTGCAGGAAAGGCCAATGTACTCATATTCCCTGATATACAAGCAGGAAATATAGGATACAAATTAGTTCAAAGATTTGCAAAAGCTGAAGCTATAGGACCTATATGCCAGGGATTTGCAAAACCTATAAATGATTTATCAAGAGGTTGCAGTGTTGATGATATAGTAAAAGTAGTTGCTGTAACTGCAGTTCAAGCACAGGCACAGGGCTAGAATTTATATATAGAATTATTGTGAAAAATTAATTATTTTAAGAAGAATAAGCTGTCACTTTGTGGTATAATAAAATTCGACAAAGGATAGCTTATATAAAAAAAATTGTAAAGACAAGACATAGGTATATGAAAAAAATAAATTACATATTTTGTTAAAATGGAAATGCAGAGTATTTAAAGCTGGAACTTTTAAATAGTTTGCGTTTATATATTGTATAGATTCTATAAATTTTGTTACAATATTAGATAATGAAAGCAAGTTTTATATGCTAAAGTTATATAAATAATAAATAGTTGTATAATTTATCATTTATGGTTAAAATAATATTAGTATATATTTTACATATTAGCATTTAGTATTTTTAAATTATTTGTAATTTTATATTACAGAAAATAAATCAATTGTGGTATTAAATTTTTGACGTAGATATCGCTTTCACTTTACTTAAACTTTTACAAGTAAGTAATGTTTTAATGATGTTGCAGGGATTTTTATTAGGTTAAAATACACAGAAAAAATTAAGAGTTATGTATATAGGTAAGTTATAATTTTATAGTAATAAATGTTATAAACTCTATGTCTATATAAAGTAGATTAGTAATATTATAAGTTTATTTAATAAATAAAACTTTGTTCTGGTATTATTATATGACTGATAGATGGATATTATTAATATATTTATTTATTGGTGTGAAAAACAGTTGTTTTAGTTATGTTTTATTTAGAAGGCTGCAATTAGGTAGTACTCCTATTTTTTCAAAAATAGAGATATTCCTGGATAAAGTTCTTCAAAAGTCAGATGGAGAAAAATATTTTTTTATAGTGAAATTTTAACCGAGTCTTTAAGTAACTTGGTAAAAACTTATGCATGATAAAATTTTGAATAAACTTGAGTTTTTAAACAAGCATTATTGAAGTGTTTTAATAGATTTAAACCTAATGTGAGAACAAGGATTTTTAAATAACTATAAACTTTAATATAGAGGTATTATAACAAAATATAAAGATTAATTTTATTAGGAGGAAAATGTATATGAAAATATTGGTAGTAAATTGTGGAAGCTCATCTTTAAAATATCAATTAATAGATATGGAAGATGAAAAAGTTTTAGCAAAGGGCCTTGTAGAGAGGATAGGAATAGAGGGGTCTGTTTTGACTCATAAAGTAAATGGAGAAAAACATGTGGTAAGTGAACCTATAAAAGATCATAAGGTAGCCGTGAAGTTGGTATTGGATGCTCTTGTAGACAAAAAGCACGGTGTAATAAAGGATATGTCTGAGATATCTGCTGTAGGTCATAGGGTTGTTCATGGAGGCGAACAATATTCAGATGCAGTTATAATCGATGACAAGGTTATGGAATCTTTAAAAGATTGTGTTAAATTAGCACCACTTCACAATCCACCTAATATAATAGGAATAAATGCTTGTAAGGCAATAATGCCTGATGCTCCTATGGCAGCAGTATTTGATACAGCTTTTCATCATACTATGCCAAAATATGCATATATTTATCCACTACCTTATGAGTTGTATGAAAGATATGGAATCAGAAAATATGGATTTCATGGAACTTCCCATAGGTTTGTATCAGAAGAAGCAGCCAGACTTATGGGAAAGGACATATCAGAATTGAAAATAATAACTTGTCACTTAGGAAATGGAGCTAGTATTTGTGCTGTAGATAAAGGAAAGTCAATAGATACAAATATGGGATTTACCCCACTTGCAGGTTTAGCTATGGGTACTAGGTGTGGTGACATAGATCCAGCTATAATACCATTTCTAATAAATGAAATAGGTATGTCTATAGATGAGATAAGCAATATAATGAACAATGAATCAGGTATACTTGGAATGTCAGGAATAAGCAGTGATTTTAGAGATGTAGAAGAAATTGCAAGTTTTAAGCATGATAGAAGAGCACAACTTGCGTTAGATGTATTCTATTATAGGGTAAAATCTTTTATAGGCTCTTATGTAGCTGTTTTAGATGGAGTAGATGCTATAGTATTTACAGCAGGTGTGGGTGAAAATTCATCTATTGGCAGAGCTGAAATATGTTCAGGACTTACCTATCTTGGAATTAAAATAGATGAGGAGAAAAATAATATAAGAGGAAAGGCTACGGAAATAACCACTGCAAATTCAAAGACAAAGGTATTTGTAATTCCTACTAATGAGGAGCTTGTAATAGCTAGAGATACAAAATTCTTGGTTGAAAAGAAAATTTCTTCAAAATCCAAATAATAAATATAATAAGTTTTTAAGGCCATTTAAAGGTAATAACAGAGTGAATATTCATTTATTCTGTTATTATCCATATTATAATAATAACTTGACTTTTTAGGGTTACCTTTATATAATAGGTTGTGGCTAATGTATAGAGGTGAGTATTATGGAGTTAAATATATCAGAATTATTAAAAGAAAAAAAAGCTGAAAAAAAACTCGATCTTATAATACAAGAAGATGGGCTTTATGATGGAATGGAATATATTAAATTATTACAGCCCATAAGATTTGTTGGGATTTTAAGTAAGGTAGAAAATGATTTTACATTAAAGGGGAAAATTCAAGGCGTATTGGAACTTATTTGTTCAAGATGTATTGAAAAATTTTCCTATGGATTGGATACTACCATTGTTGAAAAATTTACAACTGTCTATAAAGAAAAGGAAGATGATGAAACTATATTTATAGAGGATAATGTTATAGATATCTCCGAAATAATACAAAATAA
This sequence comes from Clostridium sp., assembly GCF_036781005.1. GTDB lineage: Bacteria > Bacillota > Clostridia > Clostridiales > Clostridiaceae > Clostridium_B. The sequence continues at coordinate 75,921 of NZ_DAIQBT010000002.1, forward strand.
TATTATATTGAGTCTTCCTATAAAAAGGCTTTGTAAACATGATTGTAAAGGGTTATGTCAGCAATGCGGCACTAATTTAAATAAGTTCAAATGCCAGTGTAAAAGCCATGATATTGATCTAAGATTAGCAAAGCTAAAGGATATGTTCTTCACTGATTAAGGAGGTGTTTACTGTGGGAAATCCAGCCAGAAAATTCTCAAGAGCAAGAAGAGACTCAAGAAGGGCACAAACTTTTAAGTTAAGTGCACCGCAGTTAGTTGAGTGTCCTCAGTGTCATGAAATGAAACTTGCCCATAGAGTGTGCAAGATTTGTGGATATTATAAAGGTAAAGAAGTTGTTTTGACTGAAAATTAGTAAAACTGCTAATAAATCTTACATAAGAATCCCATCCTGTTGTTTTATTTTATTTATAATTTATTGTGATAAAACAATTTGATGGGTTTTTTATGGTTTAACTTGTTTCAAGTAAAAGTATCTTATGGTATAATGTTAATATTTAATTTTAGTCCCAAGTAATATGTGAAAATTAAATTGTGTATATCACTAATATTTAAGGATGTGAAATAAGATTATGATAATTGCTGTGGATGGCATGGGAGGAGATTTTGCACCTTATGCAATAATAGAAGGTACAGTTGAGGCAGTTAAGGAACAGGATATAAATGTAATTATAACGGGAAAAAAAGAACTTATTGAATCAGAATTAAAAAAATATGAATATGATAAAGAAAAAATACGTATTTTAGATAGTAGGGAAGTTATAAATACTTTAGAATCTCCAGTAATGGCAGTCAGGAGAAAGAAAGATTCTAGTTTGGTAAAGGCTCTTCAACTTGTAAAAGAGGGAAAGGCAGATGCAGCAATATCTGCAGGAAGTACTGGAGCTCTTATGGCTGGTGCAACTTTAATTGTGGGAAGAATTAAAGGAATAGAAAGAATTGCACTGGCACCTATGGTACCAGGGAAAAATGGAGCATTTATGATTATAGATACAGGAGCTAATGTGGATTGCAAACCTCATTATCTCATGCAATTTTCACTTATGGGAAAAGTATATTTTGAAAATGTACTTAAGATAAAAAACCCTTCAATAGGCCTTGTGAATATAGGAACAGAAGAAGAAAAGGGTAATGAATTAACCAAGAATACCTACAAGATTTTAAAGGATATGGATTTTAATTTTGTAGGGAATGTGGAACCTAGAGAGGCTACCAATGGAGATGTAAACATATTAGTTTGTGATGGATTTGTGGGAAATACAATTTTAAAAACCTATGAGGGAGTATCTTTAAATTTAATTAATATGATAAAAGAAGAAATTATGAAATCAACTACAAGCAAGTTGGCAGGTATTTTTTTAAAACCTGTTTTTAAGAAGATAAAGAGAAAGTTAGATTATTCAGAATATGGAGGATCTGCTTTTTTAGGCTGCAGTGGAATATGTGTAAAGGCACATGGAAACTCTAATGGAAAGGCCTTTAAAAATGCAATAAAACAGGCGGCAATATGTTATAATAATAAGGTTATAGATGAAATAAAGTTTCAGATAGAAAAAATGTGTATTGCAGAAAAATAGTATTATAATAAAAATAATTATAAATATAAATATAATAAAATATATTGGAATAGAATAATTAGTACAGTTATTTGGTAATGGTTATTGTTGACGGTATATAAGTTATATAATATTATTTATGTATAAAAATTTTTTGGAGGTAAAATTATGATTTTTGAAAAAATACAGAAAATAATATCCGAGCAGTTGGGTATAGATTCAGAGGAAATAAAGTTAGAATCATCTTTTATTGACGATTTAGGTGCCGATTCACTTGATATAGTTGAATTGATAATGGCTGTAGAAACAGAGTTTGATTTGGAAATACCTGATGAAGAGGCGGAAAAGGTAAAGGTAGTAGGAGATGTAGTTGATTACATAAAAGCTCATACTGAAGAGTAGCATCAGAAAAAAGAGTCCCGTTTCAGACGGGACTTTAAATTTAAAATTTTCTAAAGTGAAGGTATGATTTATTAAAAATAAAAGTAAATTTATTCTTGAATTTGTTTATTAATCTGTTATGAGGGTTTTCAACAAACTGAAGAATATATTTCGAGGGAGAAATATAAAATGGAAAAAGCAAATTTTTTTAAAGAAGTAGAAAATACATTGAATATTTACTTTAATGATAAAGAGTTAATAGATATTGCATTGACACATAGTTCCTATGCCAATGGAAAAAAAGGAGTGAAATTCAATGAGAGGCTAGAATTTCTGGGGGATTCTGTACTTCAACTTTGTATATCTGAATATTTATTTTTAATTTATAAGAGTAAATCAGAAGGGGAACTTACCAAAAAGAGGGCACTGATAGTTTGTGAAAATTCTCTATATGAAGTAGCTAAAAAATGGGGTATAGGTAGATACATAAAGATGAGTAAAGGAGAAGAAATTACAGGAGGAAGAGAAAGAACTTCAATACTTGCAAATTGTGTTGAGGCTATTATTGCAGCTATTTATATAGATTGTGGATATGAGAAAGCAAAACATTTTATAATAGATAATTTTAAAGATATTATAGAAAAAGCTATAAAAAATGAGATAGTATTGGATTATAAGACTAATCTTCAGGAAGTTGTACAGCAGGATGGAGATATAACCATAGAGTATATACTTATAAAATATGAAGGCCCTCCCCATAGGCGAAAATTTTACACTAAAGTTTATGTAGACAACAATGAAATGGGAAGCGGTGTAGGATATACTAAAAAGGAATCTGAACAAAATGCGGCCCAGGATGCTTTAAAAAAGTTGAATAGCAAAAGGAGTTATAATAAAGGAGGAATAAATACAAATGGGAAATAAACATTATATAATACCTATATTTGTTCCTCATGAAGGGTGCCCTCATAATTGTATTTTTTGTGATCAAAAGGTAATTACTGGCAATGAAGAAAAAGTGGATGTCGATTTTGTAAAGAGAACTATAGAAGATCATCTAAAAACCATAAAAAGGAGTACTTCTGGGGTGGAAGTATCTTTTTTTGGAGGAACTTTTACTGCCATACCAATAGACAAACAGAGAGAATTATTAAGGGTAGCTAAAGATTATAAAGATAGAGGGTATATAGATTATATTCGGCTGTCTACAAGACCAGATTATATTGATAGTTATATACTTAACAACTTAAGAGAATATTCTGTAGATATAATAGAACTTGGTGTGCAATCATTAGATAGAGAGGTACTTCTTAAATCTGGAAGAGGACATTCTAGTGAAGAGGTAAAATATGCATCTTACCTTGTAAAAAAATATGGGTTTGTACTTGGACATCAAATTATGGTAGGATTACCCTGTGATACTTTTGAAAAAGACATGGAAACAGTGAGAAATTCAATAAGTATGAAGCCAGACATATACAGGATATACCCTGCTTTGGTGATAAAGGGAACTGTCATGGAAAATATGTATAAAAAGAAAGAATATAAACCTTATGAACTTTCGGCAGCGGTGGAGATATGCAAAATCTTATATTGTATTTTAAGGGCAAATAAAGTAAAGGTAATAAGAATGGGGCTCCAGCCTACAGAAAATATAACTCCAGGTAAGGATGTAGTAGCAGGTCCTTTTCATCCTGCCTTTAGAGAACTTGTAGAAGGCAGAATTTATAACCATATCTTAAAAAAAAATATACCTTTATCTTATAAAGGAGAAATAACTGTCAACATAAATGAAAAAGACCTTTCAAAACTTTATGCAAATAAAAAGGAATATTTTAATCTTGTGAAAGAAAGTTTTTTTTATTGTCCTATAAAAGTTGTACAAGATTCTTCTATAGGTAGGGAAGCTTTGAATATAGTGGGGGAGAATTTTAATAAATATGTGCAACTGGATGATTATATAATGAGTAATTATAAAAATTTTTAAAAGGAGATAAGTATCATGAAAAAAAATACTAGAGATAGGATGTTAAAGGTAATAATAGTTTTAGTGGTATTTATGTTTGTAATTGGATTACTTCCAGCGTTTTTTTAACAGATAAGGAGTGACTCTTCTATGTTTTTGAAAACTATTGAGATAAAAGGATTCAAGTCTTTTGCAGATAGAACTGAGTTAATATTTACAGGAGGAATTACAGCTATAGTAGGTCCAAATGGTAGTGGAAAAAGCAATATCTCAGATGCAGTCAGATGGGTACTTGGAGAACAGAGTGTAAAAACTTTAAGAGGAGGGAAAATGGAAGATGTTATCTTTTCAGGTACACAATTTAGAAAACCATTAGGTTTATGCCAGGTTTCTCTCACTCTTGACAATGAAGATAGAAAGGTTCCCCTTGAATATTCTAATATAACTGTTTCCAGGAGATTGTATAGGTCTGGAGAAAGTGAATATTACATAAATAATGTGCAATGCAGACTTAGAGATATCCACGAACTTTTTATGGATACAGGCATAGGAAGAGAAGGATATTCCATAATAGGTCAGGGAAGAATAGATGCTCTGCTAAGTGGAAAACAGGAGGACAGAAGACTTCTTCTGGAGGAAGCTGCAGGCATTGTGAAATTTAGGTGGAGGAGATCAGAGGCAGAAAAAAAGCTGGAGAATACAGAAGCAAATTTAGTAAGAATAGAGGATATCTTACAGACTTATGAGGAAAGGCTGAAGCCTCTTGAACTAGAAAATAAGAAAGCTGATGAATTTTTAAGGTTATCTGAAGAGTTGAAATATAAGGAGAAAACAGTGCTCATGTATTCTCTAAAAAAAGTCCATCATAAAACAGATAAATTGGAAAGTTCTATAAGTGACATAGAAAGTAATAATAGAAAATTATATTTAGAACTTACAAAATTGAAACAAGAGATAGATGAATATAATATAGAAATGACAAATATTATGGATGAAGGCATAAAATATGAAAAGGCCTATTATGATAAAAGAGAGTTAGTCAATCAGGGAGAAAGTAAGATAAAACTTTTAAAACAAAAAACGGAAAATTTAGAAAATGATATAAAAAGAAATTGTTTGGAATTAAAACAAATAGAAAATGATAAGAATAAAAAATCAGGAGAGATGACATATCAGAATCAAAATATATTGGAATTAAAAAATCAGGAAAGAGAACTGACAGGTAGCATATTAGATTATGAAAATAATATAAAAAAAATTGAGAAAGATATTTATCACAGAGAAGGCATATGTAAGAAATTAAAAGAAGATAAAATACAGTATTTTACTAATATTTCTGCAATTAAGAATTCTATTATTTCAATTAAAAAAGATGGGGAAAATATTATAGAAAATATCATTAAATTAAAAAATTCTTATGAAAGTTATGGTGGTGATATTACCATAAAATCCGAGGAAAAAAACAGGGTACTTGATAGAATATGTAGTATTAACGAAAATATATCCCTTTATGAAAATAAGATTGATGAAAACAAGGGGACAATTTCAAAATTGAATAATATGTTGGAGGTTAAGGAGAATGCCTTGCAGAAATTAAATGCTCTGCACAATACATTAGAAGCAAATTATAAAATGCTTGTGAATTTTAATAAGCATTATGAAGGGTATAATAAAACTGTAAAAATGCTTATGGAAGATATAAGCAAACAAAGGCTTAATGTACCAAAACAAAGTTGTTTTTTGGTGGGGGAAGTAATAAGTCTGGAAAAAAAATTTGAGACTTGTATAGAGATTTCACTTGGAAATAGTATATCCAGTATAATAACCAAAGATGAAATTATAGCTAAAACTATTATAAAATATCTTAAAGACAATAGATTAGGTAGAGCTACCTTTTTACCTATTTCCATAATTAAAGGGAGAAAAATTTCAGATTTACATAGATTTAAGAATATAAAAGGCTTTATTGGAATTGCCAGTGAATTAGTAAGCTATGATAAGCAATTTAAAGATGTTTTGGATTATATATTGGGAAGGACAATAATTAGTGAAACTATAGAGGATGCTTTTAAAATAGCCAAATTATCAGACTATAGTTTTAAAATAGTTACTTTATTCGGTGATATAGTGAATTTGGGAGGGGCAATTACTGGAGGAAGTTTTCAAAAGAGAAACAATAACATAATAGGTAGAAAAAGGGAGTTAGAGGAAACCCTGGTTAAAATAGAAAATACAAAAAAAGATTTAAAAATTTTAAATGAAAGTATAAAAGAATTTAAAATTGATAAGGAAAGATGTTATAGTGAAAATGAAGATTTCAAGGAAAGGGTACATTTAGAGAATATAGAAATTACTAAATTACATCAACAAGTTCATGTTTTGGAGAGAGAAATTGAAAAGTTAGAATCAAGCAAAGAAGCAGCTAATGAAGAAATAAAAGTACTTTATAAAAATAAGGACATTAACTTAAACAAGTTGCAGCAGGAAGAGAAAAACTTAAAAGAATATTCTAAAGAAGAAATTAAAAATGATGATTATATATTAAAAATGGAAGAGAAGTTGGAGCAGGATAGAAAGTATATTGCAAATTTAAAAGAAAGTCTTACCAGTTTAAAAGTTAAAAAAGCTAAAATTAGTGAAAATATCTTAAACGGTGAAAGAGAATTATCAAGATTGGAACAGGAAATAAAATTTATAGATATTAAAAATCAGTCTATAGGAGAAGAAATCAATCTATCTAAAGAAGCTATAGGTAAAAATAAGACTTGTATATATTCAAATGAAGGAGAGGTAAAAGATCTGAAGCAGTATATGCTGAAATTACAGGAGAGAATGGAAGAAAGTCATGTAAAAACTGTGGAATTAAAGCAAAAAATAAGCAGCAGCAGTGATAAAATGAATACTTTAACACTTGTAATAAACAAAAAAGAAACCTCTCTTCATAAAATGCAGATTGAACTTGCAAGATTGAACTCTGAAAAAGATAATATATACTCAAGATTGAAAGAAGATATGGATACTATAGGTGATGAGGATATAAATTATGATGTCCAAATAGAAAACTTAGAGGAATATAAAAGTGAAATAGTTCATTTGAAAAATAATATTTCTAACCTTGGAATGGTAAATCTAGGAGCAATAGAAGAATATAAGAATTTACAGGAAAGAATAAATTTTTTAAGTTCCCAAAAAGAAGATTTAATAAAATCAAAGGAGGAATTGAAAAGAGTAATAGATGCAATGACAGGCAAAATGAAAGACATATTTAAAGAAAATTTTATTAAGTTAAGGGAAAGTTTCAACCATACCTTTAGAGAATTATTTAAAGGAGGAGCTGCAGATTTGGTTCTCACTAAAGGAGATGAACTCACTGGAAACATAGATATAACAGTGCAGCCTCCAGGTAAAAAACTTCAAAATATAAATCTTATGTCTGGAGGAGAAAAGGGATTATCTGCCATAGCTCTTTTGTTTGCTATGCTGAAGATTAAGCCTACTCCTTTTTGTATATTAGATGAGATAGAAGCATCTTTAGATGATGCCAATGTATTGAGATATGCAGAATTTCTCAGGAAGTTTTCAAAAGATACACAATTTATTGTAATAACTCATAGAAAAGGGACCATGGAGGTCAGTGATATTTTATATGGAGTTACCATGGAGGAAAAAGGAGTTTCAAAAATAATCTCACTAAAATTATAATATAAGGAAGGAATAGATATATTATGTTTAAAGGATTTATTGATAAATTAAAAAATGGACTTGAAAAAACCAAAAATAATTTCACGGAAAAGATAACAGACCTTTTAAGTAAGGCAGTTAATATAGATGAAGAACTTTATGAAGAGTTAGAAGAAATACTTATAACTTGTGACATAGGAATAGAAACTACACTATATATTATAGAAAATTTAAAGAAAAAAATAAAAGAGGAAAAGATAAAAGATCCTTCTCTTTTGAACAATTGTTTAAAGGAGGTAATAATGGATATACTGGGTGATGAAGAAAACAGCATAAAACCTAGTAATACTCCTGAAATAATTCTTGTAATAGGTGTAAATGGAGTAGGAAAGACCACATCTATAGGAAAAATATGTTATAGATTAAAAGATGAAGGATACAAGGTGATTATGGCGGCAGCAGATACCTTCAGGGCAGCGGCTATAGAACAACTGGAAATATGGAGTGAGAGAGCAGGAGTGGATATAATAAAGCATCAGGCAGGTTCAGACCCTGCTGCAGTTATTTTTGATGCTATTCAGGCGTCCAAGGCAAGAAAGGCAGATATTTTGGTTTGTGATACTGCAGGCAGACTACATAATAAGAAAAATTTAATGGAAGAACTTGCAAAAATAAATAGAGTAATAGACAGAGAGTATAAAGAAGCATACAGGCAGACATTCCTTGTATTGGATGCTACAACGGGTCAGAATGCTCTGCAGCAGGCCAAACAGTTCATGGAAATTTGCCCCATAGATGGGATAATACTTACCAAGCTAGATGGAACTGCTAAAGGAGGCATAGTAATATCAATAAAACATATGCTGAATATACCGGTAAAGCTAATAGGAGTGGGAGAAGGTATATATGATTTACAGGAATTTAAAAGCAGAGAATTTATAGAGGCATTATTTTAAGTGTTAAGTGAAAATACTTGACATCACCTCAGAGTTTTGGTATTATAAAGCTCGTTAAGAAGTTTTAAAGTATTTTTAAATTGAGAGGGTATTATGGAAGAAAGAGTACAGCTTTCCATATTACTTGATATATATGGAGAGCTCTTAACGGAAAAACAGAGAAATGTTTTGGATCTTTACTATAATCAGGATTTGTCTCTGGCAGAAATAGCAGAACATACAAATACCAGCAGGCAGGCGGTATACGATATTATAAAAAGGTGCCATAGTCTTTTGATACACTATGAAGATAAATTGAATTTGACAGAAGAAAGAAAAAATATAGAAAAGAGTAAGAAAGGCATTATTGACTTTATAGATTCACTATACTCTGATAAAAATGCTGAAGTATTAGATAAGATAAAAAATTATGTAATAAATAATATTTGAGTTTGGGAGGATTAGCATGGCTTTTGAAGGATTAGCATCTAAGCTTCAGGAAACTTTAAAAAAGCTTAGAGGTAAGGGAAAACTTTCTGAAAAAGATATAAAAGATGCTATGAGGGAAGTAAAACTAGCACTTTTAGAGGCGGATGTTAACTATAAAGTAGTAAGAAATTTTGTTAAAAGTGTTAGTGAAAAGTGTTTGGGAGAAGAAGTGCTGAAAAGTCTTACTCCGGCACAGCAGGTTATAAAAATAGTAAATGAAGAACTTACATCTCTTATGGGTAAAAATGAGAGTTCCATTGAATATTCTCCTGATGGATTAACTATAATAATGCTGGTTGGACTTCAAGGGTCAGGAAAAACTACCATGTGTGGAAAATTAGCGCTGCAACTTAGAAAAAAGAACAAGAGGCCTCTCCTTGCAGCCTGTGATATATATAGGCCTGCAGCAATAAAACAACTGCAGATAGTTGGAAAACAAATCGACATACCTGTGTTTTCATTGGGAGATAAAGTAGGGGCTGTGGATATATGTAAAGGTGCAGTGGCTTATGCTAAAGATAATAATTTAAATGTAATTATAATAGATACTGCAGGCAGACTTCAAATAGATGAAGAATTAATGGATGAATTGAAACAGATAAAAGAAAATATAAATCCCCAGGAAATACTTTTGGTAGTGGATTCTATGACTGGACAGGATGCAGTTAATGTGGCATCTAGTTTTAATGAACAGCTTGATATAAATGGAGTTGTACTTACAAAGTTAGATGGAGATACAAGAGGAGGAGCAGCTCTGTCTATAAGGGCCATTACGGGGAAACCTATAAAGTTTATAGGTATGGGAGAGAAAATGAATGACCTTGAAGTATTTTATCCAGATAGAATGGCTTCCAGAATATTGGGTATGGGAGATGTGCTGTCACTTATAGAAAAAGCACAACAGTCAATTGATGAGGAAGAGGCAAAGAAGCTAGGGGATAGAATGCTAAATAAGGAGTTTAATTTTGAAGACTTTTTAGCTGTAATGAATCAAACTAAAAAATTGGGGCCTATAAGCAAGCTTATAGAAATGGTACCGGGAGTAAATACCAAGGATTTAAAAGGACTAGATCTTTCCCGAGGAGAAAAAGAGATGGTAAAGGTTGAAGCCATAATAAATTCCATGACATTAAAAGAAAGAAGGAAACCCGCTATTGTGAGTGGATCTTCTTCACGAAAGAAAAGAATAGCTTTAGGTTCTGGCACTAGTATACAGACAGTGAATAAACTACTTAAAGATTTTGAGAAGATCAAAAAAACAATGAAACAGTTTAATGGCATGAAAAAAAGCTTTAAGAAGGGATTATTTGGTAAGTTTCCTTTTTAAAATATAATCAAGGTTTAGAATAAGATTATCTTTTTTTGGTAAGTTTTGTCTAGACCTGAGAATTATTTGATACTACTAAGGAGGTGATATTAATGGCAGTAAAAATAAGATTGAGAAGAATGGGTGCTAAGAAGGCTCCATTTTATAGAATTATTGTGGCGGATTCAAGATCTCCAAGAGATGGTAGATTTATAGAGGAAATAGGATATTACAATCCTTTGACTGAGCCTACTATTATTAAACTTGATGAAGAAAAAGCTGTAAAGTGGGTAAAAAATGGTGCTCAGCCAACAGATGTTGTAAAGAAGCTTTTCGATAAGGCAGGCTTAAAGGATAAACTTGGTAAGTAATTAACTGGGGGTGTATTAAATGAAAGAATTAGTTGAGATTATTGCTAAATCACTAGTGGATAACCCGGATATGGTTCAAGTAAATGAAATTTCAGGTGAGCAATCTATAATTCTTGAATTAAAAGTTGCACCAGAGGATATGGGAAAAGTAATAGGAAAACAGGGAAGAATAGCTAAAGCTATAAGAACTGTAGTAAAAGCTGCAGCTATAAAAGAGAATAAAAGAGTGGTTGTAGAGATAATATAAGAGTTAGATTATCTAACTCTTATATTATCTGATATGGAATCTCTAATAAAGCCACTACTGCTTATATTGGTGGTAATCACAAATAAAACAGGATGGTATTTTCTATGAAAGATTTTATAACAGTGGGACGAATAATAAATACCCATGGATTAAAAGGAGAATTGAAAGTATACCCTTTAACTGACGATAGTAACAGATTTAAGGAATTGAAATCTGTGTATGTGGATGGTATATTGAAAAATATAACAGGATGTAAGTTGCAGTCTAAAAAAGTAATTCTTAAAATCGAAGGTATAGATTCCATAGAAAAAGCATTGGAGTATAAAGGTAAATATTTAGAAGTATCCAGAGAAAATGCAGTTAAATTAGAAGAAGGCAGATATTTTATTGTTGATATAGTAGGATGCAGGGTAATAGATGAAGAAGGAGTTTTTTATGGAGAAATATCAGAAGTAATACATACACATCATAATGATGTTTACTGGATAAAAGGGGATAATGAACTTTTAATTCCAGCCATAGGAGACATAGTTTTAAAGGTGGATATAGAAAAAAAGGAAATAATTATAAAGCCGGTGGAAACATGGATGTAAAAATAGACATAGTAACTCTTTTCCCAGAAATGTTTCATGTATTTAATTGCAGTATAATTGGAAGAGCCATTGAAAAGAATATTTTAAGCATAAACACTTTTAATATAAGAGATTTTACTGAAAATAAACATAGAAAAGTAGATGATTATCCCTATGGGGGAGGCTCTGGAATGATAATGACTGTCCAGCCTATTGTGGATTGCATAAATGTTGTAAAAAGTGAAAATAAAGGACCTGTAGTGTATTTAGGACCTAAAGGTAAAATTTTTGATCAGTCCATGGCAAAAGAGCTTTCAAAAGAAAAAGAACTAATATTTTTATGTGGACATTATGAGGGTATAGATGAAAGGGTTTATAGGTATATAGACTTGGAAATATCCATTGGAGATTTTATAGTAACTGGTGGTGAAATGGCTTGTATTCCTATTGTGGATAGCATATGTAGAATGATACCTGGTGTACTTTCAGGTACTGAAAGTTATACTGAAGAATCTTTTTATAATGGGGTACTTGAGTATCCCCAGTATACAAGGCCAGAGATTTTTAGGGGAGACAGAGTACCTGAGGTTCTGACCTCTGGCCATCATGAAAATATAAGAAAATGGAGAAGGGCAAAGTCACTTATATTAACTAAATCTAAACGGCCGGATTTATTTAAAAATATAAAATTATCAAAGGAAGATAAGCAGTTAATAGAATTATATGAAAATGGATATACTGATTAAATAGTTTCCAAAATTATAAATTAAGTATATAAGTATATAGGCACAAATGCAGATTTAAATTATATGTTGAAAAAAAAATATGGTTGTGATAAAATTCTTGTTGTGTCATACGGGCGTTCCTCTGTCTATAAATGTTACAAGATAAGAACGTTTAATAATTGTTTAGGAGGTTATGCACAATGTTAGATATAATAAAACAAATAGAATCAGAATATATAAGAACTGATCTGCCTAAGTTTAACATAGGGGATACAGTAAAGGTTCATGTAAGGATTAAAGAAGGAAATAGGCAGAGAGTACAGGTTTTTGAAGGTATAGTTTTAAAAAGGCAAAATGGTGGTGTTAGGGAAACTTTCACTGTTAGAAGAGTAGCCTATGGTGTGGGTGTTGAAAGAACATTTCCTGTTAATGCACCTATAATAGAAAAAATACAAGTAGTAAGAAGAGGTAAAGTAAGAAGAGCCAAATTATATTATTTAAGAGATAGAGTAGGTAAAGCGGCTAAGGTAAAAGAAATATTAAAATAAAAAAGAGGGGCTTTATAAAGTCCCTCTTTTGTATATTAAGGTGGTGTGAAAGTTTTGTTGAAGGAATTGGTAGAACTTGGTAAATCTGTAATAATAGCTATTATAGCTGCATTTTTAATTATAACTTTTGTGTTTGAAACTGTAAGTGTAGATGGGCGTTCTATGGATCCTACTTTGAATAACAAAGATCGTTTAATTGTAGAAAAAGTAAGCTACTATTTTAGAGCGCCAAAGGCAGGAGATATAGTAGTAATAAAATATCCTGCAAACCCTAAAGAAAAGTTTATTAAAAGAGTGATTGGAGTAGGCGGGGATAGGATAAAAGTTGAAAATGGAAATCTTTATGTAAATGATGTGCTTAAGAAAGAGACTTATATATTAGAACCTATGATAGGGGATTTTGATGAAGTTACGGTGCCTGAAAATACTGTGTTTGTAATGGGGGATAATAGAAATAATAGTAGGGACAGCAGGTTTTCTGATGTAGGATTTGTAGATTATAAAATGGTAGTAGGAAGGGCAGCTCTTAGAATATATCCTTTTAATAGGATGGGGAGTTTAAGTTCAGTTGTAAATTAGAGGAGAAGATATATGGCTATAAATTGGTTTCCTGGACATATGGCCAGGACTAAAAGAGAAATTAAAGAGAATTTAAAGTTAGTAGATGCTGTTATAGAAATAAGGGATGCTAGAATCATAAGGGCTAGTAAAAATCCTGATATAGAAAATATCTGTGGCAACAAGCCTAGAATAATATTGTTAAATAAAAGTGATTTAAGTGAAGAAAGTATAACAAGGCAGTGGATAAGTTACCTTTCTGAAGACAATGTGAGAATTTTATCAGTAAATTGTAATACAGGTCAGGGACTTAAAAGTATAAGGCCTATGTTAAATGAACTATTAAAAGAAAAACATAACAAAATGAAAAACAAAGGTGTTTCAAAAATAATTGATAGAGCTATGGTGGTAGGGATACCAAATGTAGGAAAGTCTTCCTTTATCAATAAAATGGCAAAGAGTAGCATAGCTAAAATAGGAGATAGACCGGGAATCACAAAAAGTAAGCAGTGGATTAAAACGAAATTAGGGGTAGAACTCATGGATACACCAGGTATATTGTGGCCTAAATTGGAAAGTGAGGAGACGCAGTTAAATTTGGCTTTTACCGGTGCCATAAAAGATGAAATTATGGATATAGAAAATCTGGCACTTATGCTTCTTAAAGTGTTATGTAGGGATTATCCTGATAGAGTAATAAGTAGGTATAAATTAAATGGGTTGAGTGAGGAGCCTTTGGAGAATATGAATAATATAGCCATAAAGAGGGGGGCGATATTACCTGGAAAAGAAATAAACTATAATAGAGTATCTATTATGCTTTTAGATGAATTTAGGGGCGGAAAATTAGGACCTATTTCTTTAGAAAAACCATAATTATTGAGGAGTAAGCATAATGTATGAAAGTAATGAATATATAAATAAATCTGATAAGGAAGTAGAAGATATATTTTGGGATAATCTAGAAAAGTTTAATTTTGAAAAGATAAAAAGAGAAGTTACCCACTTAAAAAAACAGTATTTTTGTTTTAAAGATCATAATATGTTTGTAGATATATTAAAAAAGCTAAAGGCAGATAAAAGAAAAAATGTGAATGGATTATATTCTAATTTTTATAAATTTCTTTTAAATCAAAAAAAAGAAATTGAAAGAGTAAAAGAAATGTATAATTTTGATAAGCATTTTGGAAATTATATATATTTAGCTGGAACAGATGAAGTAGGAAGAGGTCCTTTAGCAGGTCCTATAGTTGCAGCTGCAGTTATACTTGATTTAAATTATGTAGAAGATAAAAAGTTGATTTTGGGGGTAAAAGATTCTAAAAAACTGACTGAAAAGGCTAGACAAGGGTTGTCTAAGATTATAAAAGAGAAGGCTTTAAGCTATAATATTGCGGCTATAAATAACAGAGAAATAGATAAGAGAGGAATTTCTTGGTGTAATAATGAAGTGCTTAAAAAAGCTGTATTAGGTTTAAAATTACCTGTAGAGATGGTTTTATCTGATGGATATGCTGTTAGAAATTTACCTATGAGAAACGAATTTATAATAAAAGGTGATTCGAAAAGTGTAAGTATAGCAGCAGCTTCCATTATAGCTAAAGTCTATAGAGATGAACTTATGAAGGAGTATTCAAAAGTTTATACTGAATATAATTTTCAAAATAATTCTGGGTATGGAACCAAAGAACATATTGGTGCCATAAAAAAGCACGGCACCTGTAAAATACATAGATTAAGTTTTTTGAAAATATAGTGTGAGACAAAATATATAAGGTTATATTTGAAAAGCATCTTTAATAAGTTTTATAGATGGAACATCATTATAAGTATTAAATATAATTTCTATTACATCAAATCTAAAATTAAATTTAAATAATTTCTTTTTAAGCATATACATATTGGCTGCTTTATAGATTCTAAGGCGTTTAGAATAATTTACAGATTCACAAGGATTTCCATATAATTTTCCGTAGCGGGACTTAACTTCTATAAAGCAAATATAATCACCATCTTTTCCTATAATGTCTATTTCACCTAATTTGCATCGGAAGTTTTTTTCAAGTATAGTATATCCAAGCTGATTTAAATAATTTTTAGCAATATCTTCGCCCAGGGAACCTATATCCTTGTTAAAAGAATGCATAAATTTTCCCCTTTCATTTCCAAACTTTTTTATTATTATACCATTTGTAATAAAAATTTGCATTATTCCCCTATTATTTTTTATTAAGTAATTCTCTTTATTTATATAATCCGTTATTCACCATTAATAGTATATATTATTTAAATTACTGAATTATTTGAATTTAATTGTACTGGAGTTAAAATTATTTATTAGATTGGGTATGTATATATTTATACAAATCAATAAAAAAAATATAGAAATTACGCTTCCAATGCTAATAATATCGATATTATTAGTTTTTATTCCAGTTAAAAACAATACAATTCCAAGCATTAGTCCCAGCATAACAAATATAAAACACATAAAACCACCCTATCTTCATAAAATTTGTATTATATAGCTTTTATTACATATATTATACAATTATTGTAAAATAAAATAAAGAATTTTTATAAACTTTATATAAGGGGCAGTGAATTTTACTTATATAAAATCATTGCTTATAAATTTTCTATAGTAGAGGGCTTCTTTTATATGAACTTCTTTTATTTGTTCACAGTGATTTAAATCAGCTATAGTTCTGGATATTTTCAGTATTTTACCGTAAGCTCTAGTAGTTAGATTATAGTTTACATAGATTTTTTTTATTAATTCTATGGATTTTTTATTTAGTTTGCAGTATTTTCTTATAAGTGATATGTCCATATCTGAATTATAATATATATTTTCATCTTTAAATCTTTCTTTTTGAATATTTCGGGCACTTGTTACCCTCTTTTTTATGTTTTTGGAACTTTCCCCTTTAGAATAGTTTTCAATATACTTAAAATCAATGGGATTTATGTATGTAAATAGATCTATTCTATCTAAAAAGGGTCTGGATAATTTTGATATATACCTTTTCCTTTCATATTCAGTACAAGTACAAGGCCTGTTAGAAGAAAAATTACCACAAGGGCACAAATTAGTAGCTAGAATAGTCATAAAATTACAGGGAAAAGTAACAGTGCCAGAAGAGCGGGTTATAGTTATTTTTTTATCTTCTAAGGGCTGTCTTAAAGCTTCTAATACATTCTTTTTGAACTCCAGTATTTCATCTAAAAATAGTATTCCTTTATGAGCTAAAGATATTTCTCCAGGCATTAGTCTTTTCCCCCCTCCTACTAGGGAAATAGGAGTACTCGTGTGATGGGGATTTCTAAAGGGAGGAGTTGTAAGCAATCCTTCTTTTTGTGGTAAATTTCCACTTACACTATATATTTTAGTAACCTCTAAAGCTTCATTATAGTTTAGATCAGGTAATATAGAAGGCATTCTCTTGGCTAGCATGGTCTTCCCGGATCCAGGAGCCCCTGAAATAAGTATGTTGTGATTCCCAGCAGCAGCAATTTCCATAGCTCGTTTACAACTTTCCTGTCCCAATACGTCTGAGAAATCAGGTAAAAACTGTTTTTGGGTATGTACTTTTCTATAGTTATAGGGGAGTAGATCCCTATATCTTATAAAATAGACTACTTCTTTTAAATTCTTAAAGGCATAACAGTTACTTCCCTTTATTGAAGAACATTCTTCTGCGTTATTTATAGGAACTATAAAGTTTATTATGTTATTTTTTATACCTTCCATTGTTATTGGGAATACCCCTCTTATTTTATTTAAATCTCCACATAGCGAAAGTTCACCCATTATTAAGAATTCTTGTGAGTCACAAAAATCTATTTGGTTTGTGGCAATTAATATTCCAATAGCTATGGGTAAATCGAACAAAGATCCTACTTTTTTTATATCTGCCGGAGCCAGGTTAACTGTTATTTTCTTTATTGGAAATTCAAATCCTGAATTTACAATAGAGGCTCTAACCCTTTCTTTAGATTCTTTTACTGAAGTATCTGCAAGACCCACTATATTAAAGGATGGGAATCCCCTTTTTACATCTACTTCAACTGATATAATATTTCCTTCTATGCCCAAAAAAGAAGCTGTATTTATTTTGATAGCCATTTTATTATCACCTCTGGCTAATTCTTGACAATAACTAAACCTTTTAATCTTATGGATAGGAAAATATTATAATTTTTCATAGGTGTTTTTTAACATTAAACTGTCCTTTTCAAGTAAGGGACTTTCACAGATAATACATCCTTTTACATTGAAATTTTTCAGACTCCTTAGACAATCTATGTAATTGAAGTCACTTTCGAGGAAGGGAAGGTGTTTTCTTTCCCCTTTTTGGCTGTAATGAATACCGGACATATGTATATGCATATCATCTAAGGCATCCCGACCTAGTTTTTCTTCCACATATTGAAGAATTTGCTTGAAATCATCATAATTTTTTAATGCACCATTGTATCTGGCGTGAATATGGGCAAAATCTACACAAAGTTTACAGGAAGGTACTTCTTGGCATAGAGAAACTAATTCTTTTAAGCTCCCAAATTGACTCCCTTTACCTGTAGTTTCCAAACGATAGTCTACACTTTCCAGGGGAAGTTTAAGTAAATTTTCTTTTATAGTATTGTAAGTTTCTTCTTTAGAATCTTTTAAATAAAATCCAGGGTGAAATATAAGGCTTCTTCCTTGAACTTTAGATAATGCAGAAGCACCTTTTATAATTCGCTCTATTGATTTCAGTTGCTTCTCTTCCTCATCTGCATTTAAATTTATGAAATATGATCCATGAGCTGAAAGATAAAAGTCGTGTTCTATTTTTTTACTTAGTATGGATTCTTTATTTTTATCTGTTACATTTACAGAACGGACAAAAGGCAGTTCCATGGCATCTAGGTGCAGGGAAGCCAGATAATCTATGGCAGAGGAATAATTGAATTTAATACTGCCATCTCCAAGAGGAAGTCCTGATATACCAAATAATAACTTATTCATATTTAATCTCCTTTAGGGTAATAACTTATCCAGATGCAGCGGTACTTATCTTCCATTTTGAAGAAGAGAAGGAGTGTCAGTACTGGTAGCATTGGGATAAAATCTTTTGTTTAATAGTTAATATAACATATAAGAACTTCCTATGTAAACTTAAGCTGATATTTTATTTGAATTAGGAATAAAATATTTAAATTGTGAGCATAATTTTTACATAATTATGCATAAAGGATGTGAATAATATATGAATATATATGATTTGTGGTTTGCATCTATACGGATGTCCAATAAAATAAAAATGAATATTATAAAGAGATTTTCTAGTATAGAGGAAATATATGAGACAAATATTTGTGCCAATAATTTATATTTTATTAAAGGGTATGAAAAAATATATGTGGAATTAAAAAGGTCATGGAATAGGGAGCGGCTGCTAAATATTATGGAATATTGTTTTAAAAAAGATATTAAAAGTATAAACTTTTATGAAGAAGATTATCCTAAAAGATTAAAAAACTATGAGGATTCTCCAGCAGTTCTATTCTATAAAGGGAATATAAGGAGGTTAAATGACAACTTAAATGTTGCACTGGTAGGTGCTAGAAATTGTAGTTTTTATGGGGAAAATATAGCATCGTTAATAAGTAAAGAAGTATCTATAAATAACATTAATGTAATAAGTGGCATGGCAAGAGGAATTGATAGTTTTGCCCATAGAGCTTCTATAAAGAGTGGAGGATACACCTGTGGGGTACTTGGCTCAGGAATAGATGTAATATATCCTCCTGAAAATAAGAAACTATATGAAGATATCCTGCAAAAAGGATGCATATTATCTGAATTTATTCCCAAAACAAAACCTTATGCTTATAATTTCCCTTTGAGAAATAGAATTATAAGTGGACTTAGTGATGTTGTGATTATTGTAGAAGCAGGAGAGAGAAGTGGAGCTTTAATAACGGCTAGCTGTGCATTGGAGCAGGGTAAGGATGTGATGGCTATACCAGGATCTGTGTTTTCATCTAAAAGCAAGGGAACCAACAGGCTTATAAGAGATGGAGCTTATGTATTTACATGTATAAAGGACTTATTTCAATTATTATCCTTGCCTTATATAAATAAAGATTGTGAAAAAGAGAATGTATTAAATGGCAAACAGGAAAAAATACTTAAAATTATAGGACAAATTCCTAGGAATATAGATGAAATATGTAGGATTACTAATATTGACATAAAACAATTATATGAGTTATTATTTGAATTGCAGTTAAAAAATAAAATAAAGTGTGTTTCAGGTAATTATTATGTAAAAATTGAAAGCAGTAGAAGTATTATGGATTAAGGTATATTATTTGTTTAAATAAAGAATAATATTTAATTAATTAAAGAGACTATAAAGTAATTCATAGCTTTAGATGGAAAATATGTATTTTAGAGATACTTTCATCTGGCTTTTAGAAGCACTTGTTTTAAATAAGACAGTACTAACATTAAATAATAGAGTGCCGTCCAATTAAAAGTTTTAAGATAAATATCAATGGGTAAATAAGGGGGTGAAGTACTCTGGAGTGGACGTTTACGATAACCAGAGCATAAAATGGGACAAAAATTAGTTATAGTTGAATCACCGGCAAAGGCTAAGACCATAGGAAAGTATTTAGGCAAGAATTATGTAGTAGAGGCTTCAATGGGGCATGTTAGAGATCTTCCAAAGAGTCAATTGGGAGTTGATATAGATAATGATTACAATCCTAAATATATAACCATAAGAGGAAAGGGGGAGATTTTAGACAAACTGAGAAAACAGGCGAAAAAAAGTGAAAAAATATATTTGGCTACAGACCCAGATAGAGAAGGGGAGGCTATCTCGTGGCATTTATCTCATGTTTTAAAGTTAGATAAAAATGAAAAGTGCAGAATAGAATTCCATGAAATTACTAAAAATGCTGTGAAAAATTCTATAAAATCTGCAAGAGAAATAAATGTAAATTTGGTTAATGCACAACAGGCCAGAAGGATACTAGATAGATTAGTAGGGTATAAAATAAGTCCTATACTTTGGAGAAAGGTTAAATGGGGATTAAGTGCAGGTAGAGTGCAATCTGTAGCTCTTAAAATGATCTGTGAGAGAGAAAAGAAAATACTGAGTTTTACACCAGAAGAATATTGGACTATAGAATGTATGCTTCATAAGGAAGATAAAACAAAATGTTTTAATGTAAGACTTGCCACTTTAAATAAAAAGAAGATCGAAATTTCAAATAAGGATGAAGCAGATAGAATCATTAAGGAATTGGAAGAGGGAGATTTTATTGTAAAATCTATTAAAAATACTTGTAAAAATAAAAATCCACTTCCACCATTTATTACAAGTACTCTTCAGCAGGATGCATATAAAAAGTTGAATTTTTCAACAAAGAGGACTATGTCCATAGCACAGCAACTTTATGAAGGGATAGATATAAAAGGCTATGGTACCATAGGACTTATAACCTATATGAGAACTGATTCTATAAGAATTTCCAAAGAAGCTCAACAAGTCTGTAGAGACTTTATAGTAAATCAATTTGGAGAAAAATATATTGAATCCCAACCTAGAATTTTTAAAAGTAAAAAAAATATACAAGATGCCCATGAAGCCATTAGACCAACTAACATAGATATAACACCAGATAAAGCTAAGGGTGATTTAAAACTAGATCAGTATAAGGTGTATAAACTTATATGGGATAGATTTGTGGCTAGCCAAATGGCTTCTGCAAAAATTGATGTTAAATCTGTGGATATAGTTAATAATAATTATGGGTTAAAAGTTGGGGGTTCTAAGATAAACTTTTATGGCTTTATGAAAGTTTATAAATATGCATCAGAAGAAGATAAGCTGGATATAATACTGCCTGAATTAGAAGAAGGAGAACTTTTATTCAAAAAATCTATAGATGGAAAGCAACATTTTACACAGCCGCCAGCTAGATTTTCAGAGGCTTCTCTAGTAAAAACTCTTGAAGAAAATGGTATAGGAAGACCTAGTACTTATGCTCCTATTTTATCTACCCTTTTAGATAGAAAATATGTACAAAGGGAAAAGAAGACTTTGATTCCAACTGAACTTGGAGATATAGTAAATAATATAGTCAGTGAATATTTTAAACAAGTGGTGGATGTGGAATTTACTGCTGAAATAGAATCCAAGCTGGATAACATTGAAGAGGGAAAAGATAATTGGACTAAAGTAGTAGGAAAATTTTATGAACCTTTAAAGAAATCTATTGAGATAGCAGAAAAGGAAGTTGCCAGAATTACTATAGAAGATAAGGTTACAGATGTGAAGTGTGACAAATGTGGAAGAAATATGGTTATAAAACATGGAAGGTTTGGAGATTTTTTGGCATGCCCAGGTTATCCGGAGTGTAAAAATACTAAACCTATAGTAGAAGAACTAGATGTTAAGTGCCCTAAATGCGGAGAGAAAATTTTAGTGAAAAAGAGTAGAAAGGGCAGAAGATTTTACGGATGCAGTGCTTATCCTGATTGTGATTTTGTAAGCTGGCTGGAGCCCACAAATGAAAAGTGTCCTGTGTGTCAAAGTTATATGGTTAAAAAATACAGTAAATCAAAAGGAAATTATTTAGAGTGTTCTAATTCAGAATGTAAACATAAAGAATATAAAGAGCTGGAAGAGAATAAATAATATAATAATATTATGTAAAACCCTGGTAAATATTTAAATGTTTTTCCAGGGTTTTTAACTTCTAACCGGTATATGTCAATAAATCATGGTTGAATTATAACGGCTATTATGTTATCATAATTAATGGATAAAATATAATTCTAAATATTTTAAAAAGTCAAAATTATTAGCACTATGGCTTAAAAAATTCTTTTTATCAGAAGCACCCTAAAATACATTTTAAAATATTTTAAGTGGGATTTTAATTGATTATTCACTTTAGGTATATTAAATAAATTCTACTGGCAATAAGGAGGATATAAATGTCAACATTATTAGATAAAACAAGAAAACTCAATAAGATATTACAAAAATCGGGAGTAGAACCGGTGGTTTTTAATGATATATGTAAAATATTGAGTGAAGTTTTAGGCTGTAATGTCTATGTTATAAGCAGAAAAGGAAAGGTATTAGGATATAATTTTCCAGATGGTTTTGAATGTGATACAGTAAAGAATAAGATAATAAGTGAAATGAGGTTTCCAGAAGAGTATAATAATAAATTATTGAATGCACATGAAACCCTTTCAAACTTGTCAAATCACGGAATTTGTGTTTTTGAAGATGGAACTTCCTGTGATTTGGATGACAAAATTACAACTATAGTTCCAATAATAGGAAATAGAGAAAGACTGGGAACTTTATTGTTGGCTAGTTTTGGAGAAAAGTTTACAGATGAAGACTTGGTTTTAGGAGAATACAGTGCAACTATAGTAGGCCTTGAAATACTAAAGTCTAAAAATGATGAAATTGAAGAGGAAGCTAGAAAAAAAGCGGTAGTTCAATTAGCCATTGGTACTTTATCCTATTCGGAACTGGAAGCTGTAGAACATATATTTAACGAGTTAGATGGAAAAGAAGGATTGCTTGTAGCATCTAAAATAGCAGATAAGGTTGGAATAACCAGATCTGTAATAGTTAATGCACTTAGAAAATTTGAAAGTGCAGGAGTAATAGAGTCAAGATCTCTTGGAATGAAGGGAACTCATATAAAAATATTGAATGATAAGTTATTAGATGAATTAAAAAAGATTAAGTGATTTTAAGGTTCAGAGGAGAGTATGGAAAATAATTATCTCCATCTGGACCTTAAGATATATTGTGTGCATATACATAACTCGTTATGTAAAACTTTGAATGGATGGAGCAGTAATTAATTGCCTCATTGGATGAAATAATTTTATGGTGGTTAAATATTGTAGTTTTTATTGAATAGATGTACGTCATGTGGTATACTACATAAGGTATTAAAATACACACATTATCTAATTTATAAGTAGGTGCCTTATGGTTTGATTTATAAATATGAAGATAATGGAGGAAAAACCTAGGAGGGAAATATAATGTCAATTATTTCAATGAAACAATTATTAGAATCTGGTGTTCATTTTGGCCATCAGACTAGAAGATGGAATCCTAAAATGGCTTCATATATTTTTACTGAAAGAAATGGAATCTATATAATAGATTTGCAGAAAACAGTAAGAAAAATTGAAGAAGCCTATGAATTTGTAAAGAAAATTGCATCTGAGGGAAAAGACATATTGTTTATAGGTACTAAAAAACAAGCACAGGAAGCTATTAGAGAAGAGGCCAAAAGAAGCAATATGCATTATGTAAATAATAGGTGGCTCGGAGGCATGCTTACTAATTTCTCAACTATAAAAAATAGAATTAGAAAATTAGAGGAATTAGAAAAAATGGAAGAAGATGGAACGTTTGAAGTTCTCTCTAAAAAAGAAGTTATAAAACTAAGAAATGAAAAGCAAAAATTGGAGAGAAATTTAGGTGGCATCAAGGCAATGAATGCAGAAAATGTAGGTGCTTTGTTTGTGGTTGATCCAAGAAAAGAAAAAAATGCTATTTCAGAAGCTAAAATTTTAGGCATTCCGGTAGTTGCCATAGTAGATACAAATTGTGATCCAGATGAAGTGGATTATGTTATACCTGGTAATGATGATGCAATAAGAGCAGTAAAATTAATTACATCTAAAGTGGCAGATGCAGTGATTGAAGGAAGACAAGGAGAACAATTAGTTGAGGAGTAATTTTACTTATAGAAGTATTATATATTAGGGTCAAATACAAGTTTAGGAGAGGAGTTGAAAAGGCCGTTATTGGTAATTTTTATATTACCAGGTAGGGTGTTATGCATCCGAATTTAAGCCCTGGGAGTACGGGACCATATAGAAAGCACAGCTTTAAAATACTATGAACAGGGAAGTAAATATAAGTCTTTTAGAAAGCTTATATTACATAACGGATATATTTATGATAACTGCACAGATGGTAAAAGAACTTAGAGAAAGAACTGGAGCAGGAATGATGGACTGCAAGAAAGCTTTAAATGAAGCAGGCGGAGACTCAGAGAAAGCTATTGAGTTATTAAGAGAAAAAGGATTAGCAGCTGCAGCTAAAAAATCTGGCAGAATAGCTTCTGAAGGACTGGTTAAGACCTACGTTTCAGAAGATGGGAAATCCGCTTCTATAGTGGAGGTAAATTGTGAAACAGATTTTGTGGCAGTAAATGCCGATTTCGTTAATTTTGTAGATGGTTTAGCAAAACAGATTTCTTCATCTAAATTTGCTACAGTAGAGGAATTAAATGAGGAAAAATATATATTAGATGATAGTAAAACTGTAAGCGAAACGTTAGTTAACTTAATTTCAAAACTTGGAGAAAACATGGCAGTAAGAAGATTTGAAAGATTGACTGTTTCAAAGGGGTTAATTGAAAGTTATATACATGGCGGCGGAAGAATAGGAGTTCTTGTTAAGCTTGAATGTGAAAAAGAAAGTGAAATTTTAAAGGAAGTTGCAAAAGATGTAGCTATGCAGGTTGCTGCAACTAATCCATTATTTTTAAGTAAGGATACAGTGGATAGTGCTACTTTGGATAAGGAAAAAGAAATATTCAAGGTTCAAGCGTTAAATGAAGGCAAACCTGAAAAAATTGCGGAAAAAATAGTTATGGGAAGAATTCAAAAATACTACAAAGAGAATTGTTTAATTGAACAGTTATGGGTAAAAGATTCTGATTTAACTATTGATAAATATTTAAAGAGTAAGTCCAAAGAGGTTGGAGCACCAATAAAGATATCTGATTTTATTAGGTTTGAAAAAGGTGAAGGTATAGAGAAAAAAGAGGAAGATTTTGCTGAAGAGGTTAGAAAGCAGATAGAGGGTAAATAGTAACTTAAAAGAGGACACTGCGTGTTCTCTTTTTTGGGGTGTTAAAAAAATTTTTTATTGTGGTTTCACTTTACTATAGTTTGGAGGTATAATATAATGTGTAATCCTATATATAAGAGAGTAATGCTGAAACTTTCAGGGGAAGCTCTTTCAGGAGATATTGGATATGGAATAGATTTTGATATAGCAAAAAATATAGCCACTGAAATAAAAAAGCTGGTATCAATGGGGGTATCAGTAGGAATTGTAGTTGGCGGAGGAAATATATGGAGAGGAAGAAGTGGAAAGGGAATGGATAGAACTACAGCAGATTATATGGGAATGCTTGCTACCTGTATAAATGCTTTGGCACTTCAGGATTCACTTGAAAATTTAGGTATAAATACAAGAGTACAGACTGCAATTGAAATGAAAGAAGTAGCAGAGCCTTTTATAAGAAGAAGGGCCATGAGGCATTTGGAAAAAAATAGAGTAGTAATATTTGCAGCAGGTACTGGAAATCCTTATTTTTCTACGGATACCACTGCATCTCTCAGGGCGGCGGAAATAGAGGCAGAAATTATATTACTTGCCAAAAAAGTAGATGGGGTCTATGATAAAGATCCTCATAAATATAGTGATGCCAAAAAGTTTGACAAGTTAACTTATATTGAAGTACTTGAGAAAGGACTTCAAGTTATGGATTCCACAGCCACATCCCTTTGTATGGATAATGACATACCTATTTTAGTATTTGGGCTTGATAAGCCGGAGAACATAAGTAAAAGTGTTCTTGGCGAAAAAATTGGGACACTTGTTTGTAAAGAATAGAAATAAGGAGGTATTTTTTATGATTAAGGATATTTTAAATAAGGCAGATGAAAAAATGAATAAAACCGTGGATATTTTAGTGAAGGAGTTAGCTTCTATGAAAGCAGGAAGAGCTAATCCTGCCATATTAGATAAAATAGAAGTGGAATATTATGGTACAATGACTCCTATAAGTCAGTTAGCAGGTATATCTGTTCCAGAAGCTAGAATACTTGCCATACAACCTTGGGATAAAAGTGCACTAAAATCCATAGAGAAAGCAATATTAAAATCTGACCTTGGTATAAATCCATCAAATGATGGTGAGATGATAAGACTTATAATACCTGAGCTTACAGAGGAAACAAGAAAAAATATAGTTAAGAACATAAAAAAAACCGGTGAAGATTCAAAAGTAGTTATAAGGGGAATAAGAAGAGAATGCAATGATAAATTTAAAGCCTTGAAAAAGAAAAATGATATTTCAGAAGATGAAATTAAAAAAGGTGAGGAACAAATACAGAAAAAAACTGATACTTTTATAAAAAATATAGATTCAATACTTGAAAAGAAGGAAAAGGAGATCATGTCATTATAATTAAATTTTAAAACCTGCCTATTTGCAGGTTTTTATTACATATCCAACATTGGAGTTTTTCGTATATCAATGCAATAATATAAAATTTAATGAATGGAGATATATTCATGTTAAAGTTCTTTAATTCTCATAAGAATAAAAAATATGAGAAAATACATATTGATTTAAACAATATTCCGTGCCACATAGCTATTATAATGGATGGAAATGGAAGATGGGCTAAGGAAAGAAATCTGCCAAGGATTATGGGACATAAAGCGGGAGTGGAGGCCATAAGGGAAATTGTGAAAGAGTGCAGTAATCTAAAGGTGAAGTATTTGACTCTTTATGCTTTTTCCACAGAAAATTGGAAAAGGCCAAAAGATGAAGTTAATTCTCTTATGAATCTTTTGGTGGAGTACTTAAGAAAAGAATTTAAAGAGTTACATGATAATAATGTGATAATAAATTATATAGGCAATATACATAAGTTACCTTATTTGTGTCAGGAGGAATTAATTACCTCTAATAAAAATACAAAAAACAATACAGGATTAAATTTAAACCTAGCATTAAACTATGGGGGAAGAGATGAAATAGTTAGAGCATTTAAACTTATGTATAAGGATATAAAATCAGGAAAAATCAGTGAGGAAGATATAACTGAACATATATTATCTGGATATTTATATACAAAAAACATGCCTGATCCTGACTTAATAATAAGACCTAGTGGAGAACAACGTTTAAGTAATTTTCTCTTATGGCAGTGTGCATATTCTGAATTTTGGTATTCTGATATAAATTGGCCGGATTTTAAAATTTGGCACCTTCATAAAGCTATTTTGGATTATCAGAATAGGGATAGAAGATTTGGAACTGTGTAAATGGGTAAAATATATTTGTAGTTTTTAACTGCTAATATGTTATAGGCCTTAATGATGGAGGTGAAGTAGTGAATAATAGATATTTAGGGGCTGTTACGTTAATCCCTTTTGTTGTCATATTGTTTTTAGGAGGGGTTTATTTAAAATATGGTATTATGATACTTTCTCTTGTTGCAATGTATGAATTTTATAAGGTAATAAAAACTAAAAATTTAAATCCAATAAATATAATAGGATATTTACTATGTATAATTTATTTTATGAGCTTGAAGACAGAGGTGAATTATAAGTTTTTATTTTTTACTATTATAGTATCTATTTTTATGCTGTTATGTATTCTGGCTTTAGATATAGAATATAATATTTTAGATATAGTTATAACTTTATTTGGGTTTTTATATATAGCATTATTTTTTAGTACAATAATTTTGGTTAATAAAGGACTATATGGAAATTATATGGTGTGGATTATAGTTATATCTGCCTGGTGTTGTGATACTTGTGCCTATTATACAGGTAAGTTTTTTGGGAAAAAAAAGCTTTCTCCTAGAGTCAGTCCTAAAAAAACTGTAGAAGGAGCTATTGGAGGAGTTATTGGAAGTACTATAGGCTGTAGTCTATTTGGAGGTTTTGCTATTATAATGGGTATACCTATGCCTTTATACCATTATATAATACTAGGATTACTAAGTGGAGTATTTTGTCAATTTGGAGATTTGGCTGCTTCTTCAATCAAAAGATATGTGAAAATAAAAGATTATGGTAATTTGATACCGGGGCATGGAGGAATTTTAGATAGATTTGACAGCATACTCTTTTCTGGAGTTGTAGTATACTATTATTTAGTGTTTGTTGCGGCTATTTATGTTTATTGAAACTTGTTATGTATGGGGATTTTTCATCTGGATGAGAGATCTCCATTTTTATTTTTTAAATTTATTTGAAAAATAAAATATTGTAAATTATATGTAAATGATAAGGTTATTTATTTTATAACATAAATATGGTATAGTTAAACATATTAAAATTATGTTTAGTTTGTAGTTGTATTTAGAGTAAGGAGTTGTTACAATGAAAAAAATTTCTATATTGGGGGCTACTGGTTCCATAGGCACTCAGGCTTTAGATATATTGAGAAAGGATGGGAAAAACTTTAAGCTTGTAGCAGTATCTTCCCACAGTAGCATAAACAAACTTTTAGATATAGTGGATGAATTTAATCCTTCCTATGCAGTGGTAACTGAAAAAAATGCTTATTTTAAATTTAAGGATTATTGTAGTAATAAAAATTTAAATATAAAAATATTATTTGGAATAGAAGGATTAAATATTATAGCATCTTTGCCGGATATTGACATGGTGCTTACTTCTGTAGTTGGAATGGTAGGGTTGGTTCCTACTATAAAGGCAATAGAATCAGGCAAAGATATAGCACTGGCTAACAAGGAAACACTGGTAGTAGCAGGAGATTTAGTTACAAAACTATCAAAAAAAAATAATGTGAAAATATTTCCTGTTGATTCTGAGCATAGTGCCATTTATCAATGTATTAAAGGAAATGAATTTAAGGATATAGAAAGATTATATCTTACAGCTTCTGGGGGACCTTTTAGAGGCAAGACCAGAGAACAGCTTTTGAATGTTACTGTAGAGGAAGCATTGAATCATCCCAGCTGGAAAATGGGAAAAAAACTTACTATAGATTCTGCTACTCTTATGAATAAAGGGCTGGAAGTTATAGAAGCTCATTTTCTTTTTGATATGCCTTATGAAAAAATAAAAGTAGTAGTTCATCCTGAAAGTATAGTTCACTCTATGGTAGAATATAAGGATGGAAGTGTTATGGCACAGCTTGCCAGTGCGGATATGAGACTTCCTATACAGTATGCTCTGAATTATGCTAAGAAAAAGAAAGCTCTAGTAAGTAGGCTGGACTTTTATAATATGAAAAATCTAAGTTTTGAAAAACCTGATATGGACACTTTTAAACCGCTTAAATTAGCATATGAAGCAGGAAAAGTTGGAGGCACAATGCCTGCTATATTAAATTGTGCTAATGAGGCAGCGGTGGAACTTTTTCTTCTTAATAAGATTAAGTTTTTAGATATAAGCTGTATATTAGAAGAGTGTATGAATAAATTTACTTATTCTAACATATACACTGTAGAAGATTTACTACATATAGAAATAAAAGTGAAGAAATATGTAAAAGATAGATTTAGTAAATAAAAGAAAGATGATTAGGAGGAATACCACTTGTATATAATATTGGCTATAATAGCTTTTGGTGTGTTAATTATAATTCATGAACTGGGACACTTTATGTTAGCAAAATTAAATGGTGTGAAGGTAGAGGAATTTTCCATAGGCATGGGACCCAAGCTTTTTGGAATAAAGGGAAAAGAGACGGAATATCTTATAAAACTTCTTCCTATTGGGGGTTATGTTAAAATGCTTGGTGATGAAGGGAAAAGTGATGATCCAAGAGCCTTTAATAACAAGAGTCCCGTTAGAAAGCTTAGTATTGTGGCAGCAGGGCCTATAATGAACTTTATACTTGGTATAATATTGTTCTCCATTATAGCTTCTGCAAGAGGATATCTCTCCCCTGTGGTAAGTAAAACTATATCCAGCGGGCCTGCAGCTATAGCGGGTATTAAATCGGGAGACAGAATAACTAAAGTTAATAATTCAAAAATATCCACCTGGGAGGACTTTGTAACGGAAATATATACTACCGCAGGAAATCCAATTAATATAAGTTATGAACGTAGAGGAGTAACAAATCAGGTAAATGTGACTCCTATAAAAGATGAAAAAGAAAATAGGTATATTGTAGGAATTGAAGGTACACAGGTAACTAATCCTACCTTGGCTCAATCCATATCCTATGGATTCATAGAAACCAAGTCCCTTATAAAACAGACCTTCAGCTTTTTCAAGACATTATTTAAAGGAAAGGCATCCATGAATGATGTAGGAGGACCTTTAACCATAATAAAAATCTCTGGTGCAGCAGCAAAAGCAGGTATATTGAGTCTGTTAGCTTTTTCGGCATATATAAGCATACAGCTTGCCATATTTAATATAATACCATTTCCAGCTTTGGATGGAGGGTATATATTGTTATTTCTGTTTGAAATAGCAACGGGCAGGAAAGTAGATGACAATAAGGTAGGCATAATAAATTATGTGGGCTTTGCTATACTCATGGCTCTTATGGTACTAGTTACTGTAAAAGATATATTTTATCCTATAAAATTTTAACTTTTGTCTATTTTAAAGAAGGTGAAAAAGTGAAAAGGTTAAATACTGTGGAAATAAAAGTAGGGAAGGTGGCTATAGGAAGAAATGCTCCTATAGCCCTGCAGTCTATGACTAACACGGATACAAAAGATGCAAAGTCTACCATAGAACAAATACATAAACTGGAGAAAGCAGGCTGTGATATAGTAAGATGTGCAGTGCCGGATATGGAAGCTTGTGAATCTTTAAAAACTATTTCAAAAGAAGTGTCTATACCGCTGGTAGCGGATATACATTTTGATTATAGGCTGGCTCTTAAATCCATAGAAAATGGAGTATCAGCTCTTAGAATAAATCCTGGAAATATTGGGAGTATAGATAAAGTAGAGATGGTAGTAAAATCAGCTAAAGAGAGGAATATTCCCATTAGAATAGGGGTTAATTCAGGTTCGTTGAAAAAAGATATTTTAAATAAATATGGCAGGGTGTGTCCTGAAGCACTGGTAGAAAGTGTCTTAGAACATGTAAGTATATTAGAGAATATGGGGTTTTATAATATAGTGATATCCATAAAGTCTTCAAATGTAAATGATATGGTAGAAAGTTACAGACAAATATCTAAATTGGTAAATTATCCTCTTCATCTTGGGGTAACAGAGGCGGGAACTTTGTGGAGAGGTACTATAAAATCCAGTATAGGCATAGGAACTCTTTTAATGGAGGGAATAGGGGATACTATAAGAGTTTCTCTTACAGGAAATCCTTTGGAAGAGATTAGAGTGGGCAGAGAAATATTAAAAGCATGTGGATATTTAAAAGAAGGAATAGAGTTTATATCCTGTCCTACTTGTGGAAGGACAAAGATTGATTTGATTAAGATAGCTGAAGAGGTAGAAAAAAGACTTTCTAATGTAGATAAAAATATAAAAGTGGCTGTTATGGGATGTGTGGTAAATGGACCGGGAGAAGCAAAAGAGGCAGATATTGGAATAGCAGGAGGTATTGGAGAAGGACTTATATTTAAAAAAGGAAAAGTATTGAGAAA
Source organism: Clostridium sp. (assembly GCF_036781005.1). Lineage (GTDB taxonomy): Bacteria > Bacillota > Clostridia > Clostridiales > Clostridiaceae > Clostridium_B. The sequence continues at coordinate 107,734 of NZ_DAIQBT010000002.1, forward strand.
GGTGAAAGAGGAGAATTTAGTAGATGCACTTATAGAAGAAGTGAAAAATATTTAATTTTTTAGATAGTATGAGGTGCAAAATGAGTGTGGATATTGTGAAGATGCTGCAAGAAGATTTGGATTTAGACAGTAATACTTTGACAGAAAATATAAAACTTTTAAAAATACAGTATCTTAAAAAGAGTAATAAATTAAAGGTAATATTAAAATCCCAGGAAAAATTAGATTCTCATATAAAAGGTAAAATACGAGATATAATTAATAAAAAGTTACAGGGATTTTGCAGTATTGAGCTTATATGTTATAAGGATATATCCAATGTATGCCTGGAAGACATAAGTAAGATTTACTGGATTGAACTTACAGGTATAATGGCCTCGTATATTCCTGTGTCCAGGGAATTTCTGGAAAAGTGTTCTAGAGAGGTAGAAGGAAATTTGCTTAAAATTTCCACAGGAAATGAATTCATATGTAATGTACTTAAAAATAAAAATATAGAGAAACTTTTGTGTAGAACCATAGGAGATTTGTTTGGGGTTAAATGTTTTGTAGTTATAAATTATGATGAGGCATTGAATGTTAAAGATTATCTGGAGAAGAGTGAAAAAGAAGAAGAAAAATATATAGAAAGTATTTTTAAATGTAGAAATGGAAATTTTAAAAAATATGGTAACACCTCTTCTACAGTACAAAAAGTTAAAGGATATAAAGGATTAGACAGAAAAGAAAATTGTTTGGAAAAAGGACCGGTTATAATAGGAAAATCCATAAGTGGGGTTCCTGTAGAAATTGCAAGTATAACTGATATATCTAAGACAGTTATAATAAAAGGGCAGATATTTAAAAGGGAAATTATAGAAACTAAAACTGGAAGAAAAATAGTTACTTTTTATATAACCGACTATATGAGTTCTATTACAGTAAAATTTTTTCCAAAGCCTAAAGATGTAGAAAGAATAATAGAGGAAGTAAAAGAAGGACTTTATTGCATGGTAAAAGGGGAAGCTGTAAATGATATTTATGCAAGAGAATTAGTTATAATGGCTAAGGATATAGTAAAGATACACAAAGAAGAAAAAATGGATACCGCAGAAGAAAAAAGAGTAGAACTTCATCTTCATACTCAGATGAGTGCCATGGATGCAGTTAGTTCTGCATCGGATCTTATTAAAAGAGCAGCCCTTTGGGGACATAAGGCCATAGCAATAACAGATCATGGCGTGGTTCAGGCATTTCCGGAGGCTATGGAAGCTGGCAAAAAGAATAACATCAAAGTTATATATGGTATAGAAGCTTATATGGTAGATGATGGCATTCCTATTGCCGTGAATGGAGATGAAAAAAAATTAGATGATATTTTTGTGATTTTTGATATTGAAACTACAGGCTTCTCCATGAGAAATGATAATATAATAGAAATAGGTGCAGTTAAAATAAAAGAAGGGAAAATAGTAGATAAATTTAGTGAGTTTGTAAACCCGGAAAGTCCTATACCATTTAATATTACACGACTTACTGGAATAACAGATGAAATGGTACAAAACTGTGGGAATATAAAATTAATACTGCCTAAATTTATAAAATTTATAGAAGGCTCTATAGTGGTAGCCCATAATGCCAATTTTGATGTGGGATTTATAAAAAAGAACTGTACGGATTTAAATTTTAAATTTAAAAATCCGGTTATGGATACCATACCTCTTTGTAAATTCTTATTTCCCGAACTTAAGAAATTCAAATTAAATGTAGTTGCAAAACATTTGGATATATCCCTGGAAAATCATCATAGGGCTGTAGACGACGCAAAGGCCACTTGTGAAATACTTTTAAGATGTTTTAAAATGCTTAAAGAAAAGAATATTTTAAGTCTTGGGGATTTAAATAAGGAATTTTTGAGTAATGTAGATGTTAAGAAACAGCCTATGTACCATCTTATAATATTGGTTAAAAACAAAATAGGACTTAAAAATTTATACAAAATAGTGTCTCAGTCCAACTTAAACTATTTTTTTAAAAAGCCTCGAATGCCTAAAAGTGTTATTGTAAAACATAGAGAGGGACTCATAATAGGTGGTGCTTGTGAGGCAGGTCAGGTATATAGGGAAGTGCTTGGAGGCAAAAGTGATGATGAATTGAAGGATATACTGGACTTTTACGACTATTTGGAAATACAACCTGTAGAAAATAATTTGTTTATGGTGAGAAATGGTCTTGTTAAAGACATAGAACAATTAAAAGATATAAATAGAAGGATATGTGACCTTGGGGTTATGAATAATATTCCTGTGGTAGCTACAGGAGATGTGCATTTTATGGATGCCAAAGATGAAATTTTCAGGCGTATAATAATGGCAGGTCAAGGATACTCAGATGCAGATAATCAACCCCCTCTCTATTTTAGAACTACAGATGAGATGCTTTCTGAATTTCAATATTTAGGAGAAAAGAAGGCTAGGGAGGTGGTTATCGAAAACACCAATAAAATTGCGGATATGATAGAGGAAATAAAGCCTATACCTGATGAAACTTTTCCACCCAAAATAGAAGGGGCAGAGGAAGAAATTAAAAATATGACTCTTAAGAAGGTGCATTCTATGTATGGAGATAATCTGCCTGAAATTGTACAGAAAAGATTGGATAAAGAGTTAAATTCCATAATAAATAATGGATATGCAGTGCTCTATCTTATTGCACAAAAATTAGTGGAAAAGTCTTATAAAGATGGATATCTGGTAGGTTCTAGAGGTTCTGTGGGATCCTCTTTTGTAGCAACTATGTCAAATATTACAGAAGTTAATGGACTTCCCCCTCATTATGTATGCCCAAATTGTAAATACAGTGAGTTTTTTACAGATGGGTCCATAGGTTCTGGAGCAGATTTACCAGATAAAAGTTGCCCTGAATGCGGTGAGAAACTTATGAAGGATGGCCATGACATACCGTTTGAAACTTTTCTGGGGTTTGAAGGTGATAAAGAACCAGATATAGATCTGAATTTTTCAGGGGAATATCAGCCTGTAGTACATAAGTATACAGAAGTTTTATTTGGAAAAGATCATGTATTCAGGGCAGGAACTATAGGTACTATAGCAGAAAAAACTGCCTATGGATATGTTAAAAAGTACATAGCAGAAAAGAACATGGTATTGCCCCAGGCTGAAATAGAAAGACTTACCAAAGGTTGTACCGGAATAAAGAGAACTACAGGACAGCATCCCGGGGGAGTTATGGTAGTTCCGGAGGACAATGATATACACAATTTTACACCAGTACAGCATCCAGCAGATGATAACAGCACAGATATAATAACCACTCATTTTGATTATCATTCCATAAGCGGAAGATTATTGAAACTTGATATACTGGGGCACGATGACCCCACCGTACTTAGAATGCTGCAGGATTTAACAGGTGTTGACCCTAAAACTATACCTCTTGGAGAGCCAAAGGTTATGAGTTTATTTACTTCTCCGGAAGCATTGGGAGTCAGTGAAAAAGAAATTGATTGTTCAGTGGGAACTTATGGCCTTCCGGAGTTTGGAACAAAATTTGTAAGGCAGATGCTCATGGACACCCACCCCAAAACTTTTGCAGATTTAGTGAGAATTTCAGGATTGTCTCATGGTACAGATGTGTGGCTCAACAATGCCCAGTACTATATTAAGGAAGGGTATACTACCTTGCAGGATTGTATAGCTTGTAGAGATGACATAATGATGTATTTGATTCAAAAAGGGCTGACGCCTAAAACGTCTTTTACTATAATGGAAATGGTTAGAAAAGGTAAAGGGCTTAAAGAAGAACACGAAGCTATAATGAAAGAACATAATGTGCCTAATTGGTATATTGAATCCTGTAAAAAAATAAAGTACATGTTTCCAAAAGGTCATGCAGTAGCCTATGTAATGATGGCAGTAAGAATAGCATATTTTAAGGTATATTATCCTAAAGCATATTATGCTGCATATTTTACTGTAAGGGCAAATGAGTTTGATGCAGACATAGTAGTCCAAGGAGAAGGTGCCATAAAGAAAAAAATGGATGAACTTTATTCACAGGGCAATAATTTAACTCAGAAAGATAAAGGTCTTCTCACCATATTGGAACTGTGTTATGAGATGAATAAAAGAGGAATAAAGTTTTTAAAGGTGGATCTTTATAGATCCCATGCTACGAAATTTCTAATAGAAGAAAATGGTATAAGGGTTCCTATAAATTCTCTGGCAGGGCTTGGGGAAAATGCTGCCAAGAATATAGTAAAAGCCAGGGAAGAAGGAGAATTTATATCTAAGGAAGATTTAAGAATAAGGGCCAGAGTTTCTAAAACTGTAATAGATACTTTAAATAACCATGGGTGTTTAGGTAATCTTCCAGAAACCAACCAATTATCTTTATTTATGTAATATGATTAAATAGTAAACAATCAATGATTTAAAGTTCTGTATAATTTTTCTTGAAATACAATGTAGGGTGTGTTAAAATGAAAGTAGTAAATCTACAGCAATTTGTTTAGTGTGTAGGAGTGGGTTAAGCCCGCTCTTTCTATTTGTTAAAAACGCAGCGAAAGTTGCGTTTTTAAATTATTAGTGACTGTACTATTATAAGTAAGGAGGTTTAAAATGAATAATCACATATTAGTAGAAAAAGTATTAAAGATTGTAAAACCCATAGTGGATAATTTCAATTTTGAACTATATCATTTAGAATTTAAAAAAGAAGGAAACGATAATTATTTGAGAATATATATAGATAAAGAAGAAGGAAATATATCCCTTGAAGATTGTGAAATTGTAAGCAGGGCGGTAAGTGATGTGTTAGATAGGGAAGATCCTATAAAGGATTCTTATTATCTGGAGGTTTCATCTCCTGGTATAGAGAGAACACTTTATACCAAAGAACATTTCAAAAGATATATTGGATTTAATGTGATAGTTAATATACAAGGGCTTTTAAAGGGAAAGAAAAGGTATCAGGGACAGCTTTTGTCTTTTGATGAAGAGACATTAAGAGTTAGTTGTGAGGGAGAAGAGATTGTTATTCCAAAAAGTAAAATTTTAACTGTAAGTTTAAAAGATGATCTTTAAGAGGAGGTATATTTTAAAATGAATCAGGAATTTATAGAAGCCTTAAAGGAAATAGTTAAAGAAAAAGGTATAAGTGAAGAGTTATTGTTTACAACTATAGAAGATGCGTTAGTTGCTGCTTATAAAAAAAATTATATAGGACATGGAGTAAGCAATCAAAATGTTAAGGTTACTATGAATAGAGAAAATGGAGAAATTCATGTTTATTCACAGAAAAGCATAGTAGATAATGTGGCAGATAGTGTAAGTGAAATAAGTTTAGAAGATGCAAAGGCAATAGATCCAAATTATAACATGGGAGATGTAATAAATATAGAAGTTACTCCTAGAAAATTTGGAAGAGTGGCTGCTCAGGCTGCAAAGCAGGTGGTAATACAGAGAATAAAAGAGGAAGAAAGAAGAATCATATATAATGATTTTGTTGAAAAAGAAGATGATATAATAACAGGTACAGTAATTAGAAAAGATAAAAACAATATACTGGTAAATCTGGGTAAGACAGAAGCAGTCCTTGGACCCACAGAACAAATACCTGGAGAAAAATATAATTTTAATGATAAACTTAAATTGTATATTGTAGAGGTTAAGAATACAACTAAGGGGGCTCAAATTGTAATATCCAGAACTCATCCAGGCCTTATAAAGAGATTGTTTGAACTTGAGGTACCGGAGGTATTTGACGGAACGGTTGACATAAGATCCGTAGCTAGGGAGGCAGGATCCAGAACGAAAATTGCAGTACATTCAAATGATGAGAATGTAGATCCTATGGGAGCTTGTGTTGGACCTAAAGGTGTGAGAGTTCAAAATATAGTAAATGAGTTAAAAAGTGAAAAAATAGATATAATAAAATGGAGTAAGCTCCCAGAAGAATATATAGCCAACGCCCTTAGTCCTGCTAAGGTCTTAGATGTTACTTTGGATGAAGAAATTAAATTTGCCCAGATTGTGGTGGATGACAGTCAGCTGTCACTGGCCATAGGTAAAGAGGGGCAAAATGTGAGGCTGGCAGCAAAGCTTACAGGATGGAAGATAGATATAAAAAGTAAATCACAAAGTGATATAGAAGATGAAAAAATTGATTAAGGTGGTGTTTGTATGAAAAAAAAGAAGATACCGCAGAGAATGTGTACTGGATGTATGGAAATGAAGCCTAAAAAAGAACTTATAAGAATAGTAAAAAATAAAGAAGGAGAGGTTTTTGTAGATCCAACAGGTAAGAAGAACGGCAGAGGAGCTTATATATGCAGGAATAGCGAATGTCTTGAAAAAGCTTTTAAGAATAAGAGAATTCAAAAGAATCTTGAAATACAGATAGATGATGCATTGTATGATAGTTTAAAGGAACAGGTAGAAAATGAAAAATAAATTTTTGCGTTTTATGGGATTAATAAAACGTGCAGGAAAGCTTTTAGAAGGATATAATATATGTAAAGAAAAAGTGAAAAAAATAAAGTCTATTTTATTGTAATGTGCCATGATATTTCTGAAAATACGTGGAATAAATTTTTAAATTACAGTAATAAATATAAAATACCAATTGCAAAGCTGCCATATAGCAAAGAAGAACTTGGAAATGCAATAGGAGCAAAGGAGATAAAAGTTATAGGGGTCGCAGATAAAAATATGGAAGAAAATTATATGATTTATGGCAGGAAGAGGAAAAACTTTAGCTCGGGGGTGAATAGTTTGTCGAAAATAAGAATTTATGAATTAGCCAAAGAATTGAATATATCAAGTAAAAGGTTGATTACACTGCTCTTGGAGGAATTTGGAGTAGAAGTGAAAAATCACATGAGTGTAATAGAAGAAGAGGATGCAGATTTAATAAAAGAATTTATTGAAGAAAATGAAGGCAAGGAAGAATATCTAGAAGATAAGCATGAAAGTTTGCCAGAGGGGAAATCTGAAAAATTTAAAAAGAATGCGATAAATACAGTTAAACCTGTAAATGGGAATAAGGGGAAACGGGATAAGGCTTCCAAGGATTTGGAAGAAAAAGTTTCTAAACAAAATAATGAAGTGGAAATAGAAGACACCATAACAGTAAAAGAATTTTCTGAAAAAATAGCTAAACCTACTACAGAGGTTATAAAGCAGCTTATATTTATGGGGGTAATGGCAGCCATAAACCAGGAGATAGATTTTAGTACAGCAGAAAAATTGGGAGAAAAATTTGATGTTACTGTAGTAAAGAAGAAAGAAGATATGGATAAAGGTGTGGCAGAGCAAGAGGAAGATGAGGAGGAAGATATTAATTTAGAAAAAAGGCCTCCTGTTGTGACAGTTATGGGACACGTAGATCATGGTAAAACATCTCTTTTAGATGCCATAAGAAAATCCAAGGTAACTGCTACAGAAGCAGGAGGAATAACACAGCATATAGGTGCCTATACTGTTACAATAAATGGAGAAAAGATAACTTTCCTAGATACTCCAGGGCATGAAGCTTTTACTGCAATGAGAGCTAGAGGTGCTCAAATAACGGATATAGTTATTTTGGTGGTAGCTGCAGATGATGGAATAATGCCTCAAACTGCAGAGGCAATAAATCACTGTAAGGCAGCAAAGGTGCCTATAGTTGTAGCTATAAATAAAATAGATAGGCCAGGTGCCAATGTGGATAAAGTAAAGCAGGAACTTACAGAATATGAACTTGTACCAGAAGATTGGGGAGGAGATATTATATGTATTCCTGTATCTGCACATACCAAAGAGGGAATTGACACACTTTTGGAAATGGTTCTTTTAACGGCAGAAATGCAGGAATTAAAGGCAAATTCAAATAGAAATGGTAAAGGTACTGTAGTAGAAGCTAAATTGGATAAAGGAAGAGGAGCAGTTGCAACACTTCTTATTCAAAATGGAACTCTTAGTGTGGGAGATTCTATAATTGTTGGAAGCACCTATGGCAGAATCAGGGCCATGTTTGATGATAAGGGAAATAAAATTAAATCGGCGGGACCTTCCATACCTGTGGAGATACTTGGATTATCTGAGGTACCTGCAGCAGGAGATAGATTTCATCAGGTGAAAGATGAAAAAACTGCAAGGGATGTAGCAGAAAAGAGAAAACAAAAAATAAGAGAAGAATATCTGCAGTCCACTCATAAAGTTTCACTGGAAGACTTATATAATCAGATAAAAGAGGGAAAAGTAAAAGAACTGAATATAATAGTAAAAGCAGATGTTCAGGGTTCTATAGAGGCATTAAAACAATCTCTTCAAAAACTTTCCAATGAAGAAGTAAAAGTTAGGGTAATACATGGTGCGGTGGGTGCCATAACAGAAACAGATGTAACTTTGGCATCAGCTTCAAATGCTATAATAATAGGATTTAATGTAAGACCTGATAGCAATGCACAAGCTGCTGCAGAAAAAGAGTCTGTGGATATAAAGACTTATAGGGTTATATATAATGCTATAGAGGATATAAAAGCTGCTATGGTAGGAATGCTGGAGCCAGATTATAAAGAGGTTATACTTGGAAAAGCGGAAATAAGGCAGATTTACAAAATATCCAATATAGGCACTATTGCAGGATGTTATGTACAAGAAGGTAAAATGGTGAGAAATTGTAAGGTTAGAATAATAAGAGATGGAATAGTTATATTTGAATCTGAACTGGCATCTTTAAAGAGATTTAAAGATGATGTAAAAGAAGCGGCAGAAGGATATGAATGCGGCCTTTCAATTGAGAAATTTAACGATATAAAAGAGGGCGATATTGTAGAGGCTTATGATATAGAAGAGATTAAGAAAAAAGAGTTATAAAGTTATAAATGGAGAGGTGATAATTTATGACTAATTACAGAATAGGAAGAATAAATGAAGAAATGAAGCGGGAGATAAGTAACATAATTAGAAATGATATGAAAGATCCAAGACTTAGTGCCATGGTAAGTGTTACAAAAGTGGATGTAACAAAAGATCAGAAATATGCAAAAGTATTTGTAAGTATTTATGGAGAAGATAAATCCAAAGAAGATACTTTTCAGGCACTTAAAAGTTCAGAGAGTTTTATAAGGAGGGAAGTAGGGCACAGAGTAAAACTTAGGAACACCCCGGAAATAATCATAGAAATGGATAATACCATAGAATATGGCATGCATATAAATGAACTTCTCCATAAAATAAAGGAGAATGAAAAACATGATAATGAATGATATAATAAATAAAATAAAGCACTGCACTAAGATTGCAATAACTTTTCATTCTTCTCCAGATGGAGATGCAATTGGAAGTTCACTTGCGTTATTTCAAGGGTTAAAGAAAATTGGAAAAGAAGTTGAAATACTTTCAAAGGAAGAAATGTTGGAGGATTTTAAATTTTTACCTGGAAGTGAAAATATAGATCACAATAAATTTAAGGCAGGCACAGATACTGAATGTGTAATAGTACTGGATTGCGGAGATGTAAAAAGAATAAATGCAGAGTTAAATTTTCAGGATAAAAATTATATTATAATAAATATAGATCATCATTTATCCAATGAACTTTATGGGGATTTAAATTATGTGGATTCAAATGCAGCAGCAGTATCTGAGATAATATACCAGATGATTAAGCTTATGGGAATTGATATGGATAAAGATATAGCAGAGTGTCTTTATACTTCTATAATTACAGATAGTGGCTCTTTTAGATATCCTTCCACTACTTCTGTAACCCATACTATAGCGGGAGATTTAATTAATACAGGCATAAATTTTAGTGAAATACACAGGGTAATTTTTGAAAACAAGAAATTTCGAAGAATCAAACTATACGGAAAAGCCATAGAAACTATGAAATTGGCAGCTGAGGATAAGATCTGCATCATAGAAATTACAAGGGATATGCTCTTTGCTTTAGGCATAATGAAAGATACAGATACTTCAGATATTATTAATATAGGGATGAAAATAGACACTGTGGAAGTGGGAGTTCTGTTAAAAGAGGTTGAGCAAGGAGTGAAGGTAAGTCTTAGATCTAAATCCAAGGTAGATGTGAGAAAGATAGCAGAGATTTTCGGCGGCGGAGGGCACTTGAGAGCCAGTGGATTTGTCATTTTAGATAAACCTATTGCAGAAGTAAAAGATATGGTACTTGTGGAAGTAAAAAAAGAGCTGTTATGATGGATGGAATTTTAAATATAAATAAGCCAGAAGGTATGACCTCTTTTGATGTAGTGAGAAAAGTAAAATTTATGGTAAAAGGTAAAAAAGTAGGTCATATAGGCACCCTTGATCCAATGGCGTCTGGAGTACTTCCTGTTTGTGTGGGTAGGGCTACAAAGTTTGCGGACTATATGGTTGAAAGCAAAAAAATATATTTGGCCCAGTTAAAACTTGGGATTACTACGGAAACTTATGATAGAGAAGGAAGCATAGTAAATACCAAAGATGTTCACCTGAAAAGGGAAGATATAGTAAAAGAGATTTTAAGTTTTCAGGGAGAGATAGAACAGGTGCCTCCCATGTATTCTGCATTAAAAATAAATGGTAAAAGGCTTTATGAATTGGCAAGAAAAGGCATAGAAATAGAGAGAAAGAAAAGAAAAATAACCATATATTCCATAGAAATTGTAAATATAGAGTTACCCTATGTTTTATTTAAAGTAACCTGTTCAAAAGGTACTTATATTAGAAGTTTATGTAATGATATTGGAAATAATTTAAACTGTGGGGGTACTATGTGGAATTTAAAAAGATTAGCTACAGGCAATTTTCATATTGCAGAGTCTATTTCCCTTGCAGATTTACACAGTGAAAATATATCAAGTTATATTGTACCTATAGACAAAGCCCTTTATAGATATCCTGAAGTTGTGGTAGAAGACAAGTATGTAAAAAAAATATTAAATGGAATAAGTATAAAAGATGGAAGCTTTTTAAGTAGAACAGTAGAAGATATCCTATATAGAGTATATATAGAGGGGAATAAGTTTATAGGTATTGGAATAAATAAAAATTTTCAATTTAAAATGGTAAAATTATTTGTTTGAGGTAATCAGATATGATAGTTATAGAAGATAATTTTGAAAGGCATTTTATGAAAAGTACATATATTGCATTAGGAAGTTTTGATGGGCTACATTTGGGTCATATGAGCTTAATAAATAAAACCATCAAACTTGCCAAAAGTAATGGCGCAAAAAGTATGGTGTTTACTTTTAAGAATCATCCCTTAAGTACTATAAATCCAGATTTGGCACCTAAAATTTTAATGGATACTGAGTGCAAGGTAAATGTATTAAGAAATGCTGGATTGGATATAATAAATATGGCAAACTTCAATAGGGAATTTATGAAAATTCATCCTGAAGATTTTGTAATTCATCTTTTAAATAATTATAGGGCAAAAGGAATTATAGTAGGATTTAATTATAGATTTGGATATAAAAATCTTGGGGATGTAAGTTTGCTTAAAAAAATGAGTAAGAATTACAAATTTTCTCTAAATGTAATAGATTCTGTGAAATATAAGGGGCAAGTAGTCAGCAGTTCAATTATAAGAACACTTATATCGGATGAAGGGGACATGAAAAAGGTAAATAAACTTTTAACACGTCCTTTTGCAATACAGGGTAAGGTAATACATGGAAAACACCTTGGGAGAAAATTGGGTTTTCCTACAATAAATTTAGATTATGATAAAAAATTCATAATACCAAAAGGTGGAGTTTACTATACCATAGTACAGTTGGATAATGGTATATTTAAAGGCATAACAAATGTAGGGTACAATCCTACTACCTGTGATAATAGGCTAAGTATTGAAACTCATATATTAAATTTTAACGAGGATGCATATGGAAAAAATGCAAAGATACATTTTATAGAGAGAATTAGAGATGAATTAAAGTTTAATGGTTTATCTGAATTAGCCAATCAACTAAAAAAAGATAAATTGTATGCAAGTAAGAAAAAATTACAAATTAATTTTAAAAATTAATTTACAATAGTAAGTTTATTTGTTATAATTACAGGCGTGATCCTTATGCTAAGAATATCGATTTGCCGACGGCATTCTTGGGATAAAGGGGAATAACAATTGGAGGTGTAACATAATGGAAAAGGCAGTTAAACAAGAAATAATGGAAAAGTATGCAAGACATGAAGGAGATACAGGTTCTCCAGAAGTTCAAATAGCACTGCTTACTACAAGAATTAATCACTTAAATGAGCATTTGAAGATTCATAAAAAAGATCACCATTCAAGAAGAGGACTTTTAATGATGGTTGGTAAGAGAAGAGGACTTCTTAACTATTTAATTAAGCAAGACATTGAAAGATATCGTGCTATTATTAAGGCATTAAATTTGAGAAAATAATTTTTGGAGCGGCTTTTACCGCTCCATTGTTTTAAAAAATTGTAATTTATTGAGAGGAGGGAAATTTTTAATGAATGAAGTTATTCAAACCACTGTAGCAGGAAGAACCTTAGAAGTTGACTGTAAAAAGGTAGGTATGTTATCTAATTGTGGTATGCTCATAAGCTATGGTGATACAGTGGTTTTAATCAATGCAAATGCTTCAGATAAACCAAGAGAAGGAATAGATTTTTTTCCTTTAAGTATAGAATATGAAGAAAGGCTATATTCTGTTGGAAAGATTCCAGGAGGATTTATAAAAAGGGAAGGTAAGCCCTCAGAAAAAGCAATATTAAATGCAAGGGCAATAGATAGACCGCTTAGGCCTTTATTCCCAAAAGGATATAGAAATGATGTTCAGGTAGTATGTACGGTATTATCTGTAGATCAGGACAATTTACCTAATATAGTGGCTATGAATGGAGCATCTTTAGCACTTTGTATGTCAAGTATTCCTTTTACAACCCCTGTAGGTTCTGTATCTGTGGGTTTAGTAGATGGAAATTTTATAATAAATCCTAATTTAAAGGATAGAGAAAGAAGTACTTTGAATCTTACTGTATGTGCTACCAAAGAGAGGGTTATGATGGTAGAAGCTGGAGCATGTGAAGTGCCAGAGGATATTATGTATGATGCTATAATCTTTGGTTTTGAGGAATGTAAGAAGATAGCATTATTTCAAGAAGAGGCTATGAGAAAGTATGGTAAGAAAAAAGATGAACCTGAGCTTTATAAAGTAGAAGAGAACTTGGAAAATGAAGTAAGAGAATTTGCTTTTGATATGATAAAAGATGCTATGTATATAGTAGATAGAGATGAGAGAAATAAAGTTTTAAAAGGTATTGATGAAAAATTAGAAGAGCATTTTTCTGAAAGTTACCCAGATAATAAAAGTGATATAGCAGATATAGTATACAGAGCAAAAAAGGAAATAGTCAGAGGTATGCTACTTAAAGAACATAGAAGAATAGATGGAAGAGGTTTTGATGAGATACGTCCTATAAGTTGTGAGGTGGGATTTCTTCCAAGAACCCATGGTACAGGACTGTTTACCAGGGGATTAACTCAGGTAATGACTGTTGTTACACTAGGCTCTCTAGGAGATGTGCAAATACTTGACGGAGTAGGTCTTGAGGATTCTAAAAGATATATGCATCACTATAATTTTCCATCTTACAGTACAGGAGAGGTTAGACCTTTAAGAGGACCTGGGAGAAGGGAAATAGGCCATGGCGCATTAGCTGAAAAAGCATTGGAGCCACTTATACCAAAGGAAGAGCAATTTCCTTATACCATAAGACTTGTATCAGAAGTTCTAAGTTCTAATGGCTCTACATCTCAAGCTAGTATATGTGGAAGTACGTTGGCACTTTTGGATGCAGGTGTTCCTATAAAAAGACCAGCAGCTGGAATAGCTATGGGACTTGTAACTAGTGAAGACTTATCTCAGGAAGAAATATTAACAGATATACAGGGATTGGAAGATTTTTTTGGTGATATGGATTTTAAAGTTGGAGGGACAGAAAAAGGTATCACAGCTATCCAGTTTGACACTAAAATTCACGGATTATCCAATAAATGTATAAAACAAACTCTTGAAAAAGCAAGAACAGCTAGATTATATATACTTGAGAAGATGAAACAATGTATTCCAGAGCACAGAGCAGAAGTATCAAAATATGCTCCAAAGACCTATATAATGTCTATACCTCCTGATAAAATAAGAGATGTAATAGGCTCTGGGGGAAAAGTTATCAATAAAATAATAGCAGAAACTGGAGTTAAAATAGATATAAAAGAAGATGGAAAGATATTTGTCATGTCAGAAGATAGTGAAGGTGCTAAAAAAGCACTGCAAATAATAGATGATCTCACCAGAGAAATACTGGTAGGAGAGATATATTTGGGCAAGGTCACTAAAATAACTAATTTTGGAGCTTTTGTGGAAATACACAAGGGAAAAGAAGGACTTGTTCATATATCAAAATTAGATTTTACCAGGGTTAATAAAGTGGAAGATATAGTTTCTGTAGGAGATGAAATATTAGTTAAAGTAATTGAAATAGATAGTCAGGGAAGAATAAATCTTTCCAGGAAAGATGCCATAAAAGATTCAGAAAAGAAAGAACAAAATGAGAAGGATATACAAAAAAGGTAGCAAAATAGAAGGGCTTAGGTGCCTTTTTATTTTTTAAATTAAATTTATTTTTATGATTTTGGAGTTACTAATATAGAAAAGGGGTGACTATTTCTATTGTATAATGTATTTAAACTTAATAATGGTCTTAGGATAGTTGTAGAGAATATAGATTATGTGAATTCTGTAAGCGTAGGACTATGGGTAAAAAATGGTTCCAGAAATGAAAATGATAGAAACAATGGGATATCTCATTTTATTGAACATATGTTTTTTAAAGGAACTATTAATAGAACTGCCCTTGAAATAGCAGAATGTATAGAAGATGTGGGAGGACAGATAAATGCATTCACTGGAAAGGAAGCCACATGTTTTTATGTAAAAGTATTGGATTCACATTTGGATTTAGCTATAGATGTTATATCAGATATGTTATTTAACAGTAAATTTTTGCCAGAAGATATAGAAAAGGAAAAAGGAGTTATAATTGAGGAAATAAACATGAGCGAGGACTCCCCGGAAGATGTACTTTCCGATCTTCACAGCAGGGCTATGTGGGGAAAAGACTCTATTTCTTTTCCTATATTAGGAAGTATAGATACTGTAAAATCCTTTACACAAGAAGATTTAATAGAATACATATCCTCTTATTATATACCGGAAAATTCAGTAATTTCCGTAGCAGGCAATGTAGATTTAAATAATGTGGAAAAATTAATAGAAAAATACTTTGGCACATGGAATACACTGAATGAAAAAGTAACTGATTATTCTAAACCAGAATTTTTAAATAATCACTTTTTCAAAAAGAAAAATATAGAACAGTTACATCTTAGTTTAGGTATACCAGGAGTGGAAAATGGCAGTAGTGATCTTTATACTCTTTTGATTTTAAACAATATGTATGGAGGAATGGCTTCTTCTATATTATTTCAGAAAATAAGAGAGGAAAGAGGACTTTGTTATTCAATATATTCTTATATAACCTCTTTTAATAATGTAGGAGCAGTTGTTGTTTATGCAGGATTAAATGCCAAATATGCCTATGATGTAATAGCAAGGATAAAAGAAGAAATGTTGAAATTTTCATCTTCAATTATAACAGAAGATAGATTAAAAAAATCAAAAGAACAGTTAAAAGGAAATTATATATTAGGACTTGAGAGTATAAGCAGTAGGATGTTTAATAATGGAAAATCTCTTCTCCTTTTAAATAGGTTAAATATACCGGAAGACATTATAGAGAAGATAAATAATATAGATAAGGAAAGTATTGAAAGGGTAATGAAAAATACATTTTATAGGGGTATAGCAAATTCGTCTTTTGTAGGAAAGAAGATAGATATTCCCATTATAGAAGATTTATTGGAAAAGGATAGTATTTCTTTTAAAAAATCAAAGAAAAATTTAATTTAAAATATATAAGTACTTTCCACTTTGAATAAAATGAAAGTATTAGCTAATTTCAGTTTTGTGGCAAAAAATTTTATTTATATGCTTTAAATTATGATTTATTTTCATATAGTTAAACTCTGTAATAAGTGTATTATATTGCTCATAATATAATATAACAGATAAAACATAGGGGGATATAAGTATGGATGAAAATATAAAATTTTATAGCGATATGGAACGATATGAAATTATAAATGTAAATGATGGCAATAAATTTAATTTTTTAGGCAATAACGATGTAATAGTGGATTCAGAAGGAGTTTTAAAAATGCTTATTTTAAATGATGGCAAATCAAGGTTTAGCATTTTTGGAAAAGGTGAATTTATAGAGGTACCTTGGGAATATGTAAAAAAAATAGGTACTAAAACTATTATAATAGATGTAGATGAAAAATCTCTTAAAAAGATACGTTAATAGTATACACTAAATAAATAACATATTATCCGCTATTAGCATATTGTGTATTAGTAAATTATAGGTTAACATATATTATTTTAATTTATATGGTATATTTATGCAAGAGTTGAAATTAACTAATTAGAGTATTTAAAGTAGCGATGGACATTGTATGCCCGGAGGAATATGTCTTTCTGGGCTTATATGGGAAAGGTGTTTGTAATCAGTAACCTATTTGAGCCTAATAATTACTTAATAATAAGTTTGTAATGGAGGATTAATATGAAAATAGTGATTCAAAAATTTGGAGGTACTTCTGTTTCCACTCATGAGAGGAGAGAACAGGTAGTAGGTAAAATATTAAAAGCAAAAAATGAAGGATTTTGTCCGGTGGTGGTGGTATCTGCTATGGGTAGAAAGGGTGAGTCCTATTCTACAGATACACTACTTTCATTGGTAAAGGAAAATTTTAAAGTTGAAAACCCTCTTGGAGTAGATTTGCTTATAAGCTGTGGGGAGATAATAAGTACAGTAGTTTTATCAGATGAACTTTTAAGTAAAGGTGTAAAAGCAGTGCCTTTGACTGGAGGACAAGCAGGTATGATTACCGATAATAATTACAATAATGCTTCTGTTTTGAAGGTAAAAAAGGAAAAACTTCTGAATTTAATTAATGAAGGAAAAGTTCCTGTAGTTGCTGGATTCCAGGGAATAAGTGAAGATGGATATATAACTACTTTAGGCAGAGGTGGCAGTGATGTTACTGCATCAATACTGGGAGTTGCTCTAGATTCAGAAGCCATAGAAATATATACAGATGTAGATGGAATAATGACAGCAGATCCAGGAATAGTATCAGAGGCATTTTTAATAGAACAAATAAGTTATAATGAAGTATTTCAATTTGCAGATCAAGGAGCTAAAGTAATACATCCAAGAGCAGTAAAAGTAGCTATGAGTGGTAATATACCTCTTGTTGTAAAAAATACCTTAAACAATTGCAAAGGTACCATAATAACTAATTCTGCAATGGGAGAATCAGATAAGGTAATAAGCGGAATAACTTCTATGGATAATAGAATTCAGATTACCATAGAGCATAATGAAAATAATAAAATATACAATACCTTGTTAGAGAAAATGGCTAATAATTCAATAAGTATAGATTTAATAAATGTATTTCCAAGCAAGCAGATTTTTACTATAGATAGTAAGGATATAGAAAAATTTAAGGCAATAGCTGAAAATTTAGCTATTACGTATTCTTTAATAGAAAACTGCAGTAAAATAGCTCTTATAGGAAGCGGCATGAGAGGAATACCGGGAGTTATGGCCAGAATACTTAAGGTCCTGTATAAAGAGGATATAGAAGTGCTTCAGACAGCGGATTCGCATACTACTATATGGTGTCTTGTTAAGGGCAGTGAAACAAGAAAAGCTATAAATGCACTTCATAAGGAATTTTTATTGTATGTAAAGTAAAATGTATATCAATCTTCCAAAATGCATAAGATAAATCTGTCTGAAGGAGGAGATTGAAATGCCACAAAAAATGAATAAAGAAATTACAGAAAATCGTGCTGATAAAAAATTAGATAATATAAAAGAATTTGGCATGTCTAGTATGGCAGAAGGAAATAATAAAATTCAAATACTTCCTATAATAGGCCAAATAGAAGGACATGTAACTCTTCCGCCTGAAACTAAGGCAACTAAATATGAACATGTTATACCTAATTTGATTCTTATGGAAAATGATCCTAGAGTTGAAGGAGTGCTTGTAGTTTTAAATACTGTAGGAGGAGACGTGGAAGCAGGGCTTGCTATAGCAGAAATGATAAGAAGTTTAAGCAAGCCTACAGTATCTTTGGTTATAGGGGGAGGCCACTCTATTGGAGTACCTCTTGCTACGGCTTCTGATTATTCTTTTATATCACCTACAGCTACAATGATTGTCCATCCAATAAGGATGAATGGCTTAATTATTGGGGTACCTCAGACTTTTCAGTATTTTAATAAAATGCAAGAGAGGATAAATGAGTTTATAGTCAGAACATCTAGGATAACTAGAGAGAAATTAAGTGATTTAATGCTTCAATCAGATGATTTATTGAATGATATGGGCACTATATTAATTGGAAAACAAGCGGTAGAACAGGGATTAATAGATAAGGTAGGAGGAATAAGCGATGCCCTTAAGAAGCTGGATACTATGTTAGAAAAAAAATAGAATACTCAAAGTCACCATAGGGCAATCCTATGGTAATTTAATTATAAAAGATAATTTATGTTCAAATTATCTTTTATAAAATATTAAAGGAATAAGAAAAACAGTGTAGAATATTTTGTATATTAGGATATACTTAATAATATACTGGAGGTGATGGCATATATGTCTAGAATTAGACAAAAAAAGTACCCATTAGATGAAGATATAAAAGGTATATTGTTAACTACATTGGGAATACTTATGATAATAAGTGTATTTGCTCCTTCTTCTTCTGGCATAGTTGGAAGGTTTATGAAGAAGATCTTAATAATAATATTTGGAGTAGGGGCCTTTATATTTCCTATGTTGATAATATTTATTGGGATCTGTCTTATTATAAAAAGGAACAAAATAACTTTTAATAATAAATTTTATGGTATTTTGCTTTTTATAGTTAATACTCTATTAGTTATACATATGACGGTAATGTCCGATTATAATATGGAATACAATTTGTTTCTGGATATAAAGACATTATATAATTCTGATAATGTTTTTCATGGGGGTATAATAGGCATTTTAATAGATATACCGTTATTTAAGCTGTTTGGAACTATTGGCTGTTATGTTATTTTTTTAGCTATCTATATAATATCCTTTATAATGATGAGCAAATTCACCATTTATGATATATTAAACAAGTTTAGAAGGGTATTGGCTGAAAAAAGTAAAATAGAAAATACTAGGATAAAACAAAAAGTTTTAAATGAAAACAGTGAGGATAATAGCCAGGCTAAAGGTAAGAATTTTATTAAAGGATTAAATAAAATTAAAATATTAGATTTTATGAAGTATGGAAATGTAAACAAAAGAGAACAGCCAGATAATAGTGAAATAAATGAGGTAAAAGATGATGAATATTTAGAGTGTCCTGCAGAATCCAAAGAGGATACTTTTTATGGGAAAAAGTTTACTCCTTTAAGTGAGGAGCCTATGAGTACAGAGTTTGAAGAAAAAGTCATACAAAGTGGGGATAACTCAGTTTTTCTATATAATTTTCCGCCTTTGAGTTTGTTAAATCAGAATGTACAGGTAAAATTAAATAAGCAAGATAAAAAAGAACTTATAAATAGTGCCAGTAAATTGGAAGAAACCCTTGCAAGCTTTGGAGTGGATGTAAAAATACTTCAAGTCAGCAGAGGGCCTTCTGTAACCAGATTTGAGCTTCAGCCAGGTTCTGGAATCAAAGTGAGTAAAATTGTAAATTTATCTGATGATATTGCCCTGGGGCTTGCTGCTTCTGCAGTTAGAATAGAAGCACCAATACCCGGAAAATCCGTTATTGGAATAGAAGTTCCAAATAGAGAACTTACGTCTGTTTATTTAAGGGAAGTGGTTGAGTCGGAAGAATTTACTAATTGTCAGTATAAATTGGCTTATTGTTTAGGAAAAGATATAGGAGGAAACTGTGTGGTATCTGATCTTACAAAAATGCCTCATATGCTTATAGCAGGAGCTACAGGATCTGGTAAAAGTGTATGTATAAATAGTCTTATAGTAAGTCTGCTTTATAAATATTCTCCAGGAGATGTTAAATTTTTAATGATAGATCCCAAGGTAGTTGAACTTAGTGTGTATAATGGTATACCTCATTTATTAATCCCTGTGGTTACAGATCCTAAAAAGGCAGCTGGTGCTTTAAATTGGGCAGTGCAGGAAATGAATAGAAGATATAAATTATTTGCAAATAATGGCGTTAGAAATATAGAAGGTTATAATGATTTATTTGATAAGGGTGTAACTGAGGGGAAAATTCCTTTTGTGGTTATAATAATAGATGAACTTTCGGATTTGATGATGGTTTGTCCAAATGAAGTTGAAGACTATATAGGACGTCTTGCACAAATGGCTAGAGCAGCAGGAATGCATTTGGTTATAGCGACTCAGAGACCTTCTGTGGATGTAATTACAGGGGTAATTAAGGCTAATATACCATCGAGAATATCTTTTGCAGTGTCAAGTCAGATTGATTCTAGAACCATATTAGATAGCAGCGGTGCAGAACGACTTCTTGGCAAGGGAGATATGTTATTTTATCCTGTAGGCACTTCAAAGCCTGTCAGGATACAAGGAGCTTTTATATCAGAAGCAGAAGTTGAAAAGATAGTATATTATATAAAAAATAATGGAGGGGAATCCAAGTATGAAGATAAAATAATAGAACAAATAGATCAGGGTGTACCTAACTCTAATATCAATAATAATCATGATGAACTTTTAGATAAAGCTGTTGAAATTGTGTTAAATGAGGGACAAGTGTCTACATCTTTCCTTCAAAGACGATTGAGAATAGGATATAATAGGGCAGCCAGAATAATGGAGGAAATGGAAAATAGGAAAATAATATCAAAAAAGGATGGCGGTAAGCCGAGACAAATTTTAATTCATGGAAAAGATGATATACCTAAATCTTCCTGAGATTTAATAGATTTTATAAATAGGTGTGTACAATAATGAAATATTGAAAAATTTTTATGTAAGTTGTATATTATATAAAGTGTTTCTATGTTATTTTAAAGTAACTAAATGGGAGGAAACTTAGTGAATAAATTAAAAGTTGGACTAATAAGTTTAGGCTGTGATAAAAATAGAGTAGATTCTGAAATAATGCTTGGCAATATAAAATCTGCCTATGAAATAGTTTCAGATCCAAAGTTAGCAGATTTTATAATTATAAATACCTGTGGTTTTATAGAATCGGCAAAGCAGGAGTCTATAGATACTATACTTGAAATGTCGCATTACAAGGAAAAATATAACTGCAGAGGTATTGTGGTAACAGGGTGTCTTGCACAAAGATATGGCAAGGAGCTTATGGAACTATTACCTGAAATAGATATAATGCTTGGAGTAAATGATTATGATAATTTAGTAGAAAATATAAATACTTTTATAGAGGGTAAACAAAGTAAAGTTTATAATTGCATATATAGTGATTTAAACATAAATGAAGGTGAAAGAGTGCTTACCACAAAATCTCATACTGCATATTTAAGAATTGCAGAAGGATGTGATAATTACTGTACCTACTGCATAATTCCCAAAATAAGGGGAAAGTACAGAAGTAGAAGCATGGAAAACATATTAAAAGAGTGCAGCCAGTTATCTCTTAAAGGAGTTAAGGAAGTAATACTTGTAGCTCAGGATACTACAAGATATGGAGTAGATATATATAACAAAAAAATGCTTCCTGAACTTATGAGAAGTATATCAAAAATTCAGGGAATAGAGTGGATCAGGCTCCTTTATTGTTATCCAGAAGAAATAACAGAAGATATTATAGACGAAATAGCTTTAAATGATAAGGTATGTAATTACATAGATATACCTCTGCAGCATATAAGTGATAATATACTAAAGCTTATGGGCAGACGGGGCAGGAAAAAGGATATATTACAAAATATAAACAAACTTAGGGAAAGAGTAAAAGACATTTCAATTAGAACTACTATAATAGTTGGGTTTCCGGGAGAAAGTGAAAAAGATTTTAAAGAATTGAAAGATTTTATAGAAAATATCGAGTTCGATAACCTAGGAGTATTTAAGTATTCCAGAGAGGAGGGAACCGCAGCATTTAAAATGGAAAATCAAGTTTCAGAAGAACTAAAAACTGCAAGAGAAGGGGAACTTATGGTACTTCAGAAACATATTGTACATTCCATACAAAAACGTAAAATTGGAAGTAAATATAAAGTACTTGTAGAGGGAAAAAAAGAAGGTATATGGTATGGAAGAAACTATGAAATGGCTCCTGATATAGATGGGGTTGTATACATAAAAAGTAAAAGGGAACTAAAAATAGGTACCATGATTGATGTGAAGGTTATAAATAGTACTGAATATGATTTAGTAGGAGTTGTATGTGATGAATTTGGCAAATAAGCTTACAATAATTAGAATTTTATTAATTCCATTTTTCTTGATTTTTATAACTTTGGAGGGTTTCCCTTATGGAAAGTTTATTGCAATAGTTATTTTTATACTAGCATCTATAACGGATAAACTAGATGGCTACATAGCCAGAAGCAGAAATCAAATAACTCGTTTTGGAAAGTTTATGGATCCGCTAGCAGATAAACTTTTGGTTACTGCTGCACTTATATCTCTGGTGGAATACCATATAGTACCTACTTGGGTTGCTATGATAATAATAGCTAGAGAATTTGCAGTAACTGGTCTCAGAGCAGTAGCTGCTGCAGATGGTATAGTAATAGCTGCAAGTCCCTGGGGAAAAGTTAAAACTGTAACTCAAATAGTTGCAATAATATTTGCTTTGGTGAATTTAAATTATAATCAGGTATCTTTAGGGTTTATGGAAACTATTATAAATAATCCTCAGAAATTGTTAAAGTGGATTACAGGCATTACTATGTTTCTGGCTGTAGCAGCTACATTAATTTCAGGATTTGATTATTTTATTAAAAACAAAGATGTATTGCATCCAGATAAATAACCTATGATGTTGATTAAAAAATATTTATAGGTTTATAATTAAAATATAAATTGGATTAAATTATTGACTGTATGAGCAATGTGGTATATAATTTATATAGAACATATGTTCTTAAATGAAAGGAAGTGTTCTTTTGGCAAATCTAGATAATGAAAAATTGAAAGCTATAGAGTCTGCTATGTTACAGATAGAAAAACAGTTTGGGAAAGGTGCAATAATGAAGCTTGGAGAAAACAGCATTTTAAATGTGGATGTTGTTTCAACAGGATGCCTTGATTTAGATATAGCTCTTGGAATAGGTGGAGTACCGAGGGGAAGGGTAATAGAAATATTTGGCCCTGAATCTTCAGGTAAAACTACGGTAGCACTTCATATAATTGCAGAGGCTCAAAAAACTGGCGGAGCAGCAGCTTTTATAGATGCAGAACATGCACTTGATCCCTCTTATGCAAAGAATTTGGGAGTGGATATAGAAAATTTAATAGTATCTCAGCCTGATACTGGAGAGCAAGCACTAGAAATAGCAGAGGCTTTAGTGAGATCCAATGCTATAGATGTATTGGTAGTGGATTCAGTGGCTGCATTAGTACCAAAGGCAGAAATAGAAGGAGAAATGGGAGATTCCCATGTGGGATTACAGGCCAGACTTATGTCTCAGGCACTTAGGAAGCTTACATCTTCTATAAATAAATCTAAATGTGTTACCATATTTATAAATCAATTGAGAGAAAAAGTAGGAGTTATGTTTGGAAATCCTGAAGTTACTCCTGGAGGAAGGGCGTTAAAGTTTTATTCTTCTGTAAGAATGGATGTAAGAAGAATAGACTCTATAAAGCAAGGAGATGCTATAGTAGGAAATAGAACAAAAGTGAAAGTTATTAAAAATAAGGTAGCTCCTCCTTTTAAACAAGCTGAATTTGATATAATGTATAACCAGGGCATATCAAGAGAGGGAAATGTACTGGATGTGGGAGTCAGAGAAGAGTTTGTTCAAAAAAGTGGAGCATGGTTTTCATACAAGGAAACAAGGCTTGGACAAGGTAGAGAAAATGCAAAACAGTTTTTGAGGGAAAATCCAGATATTTTATTTGAAGTTGAAAGTAAAATAAGAGAAAAATATAATCTTCCGACTATAGATAAAAGTAGTTTACCAGAAAATAAAAATGAAAAGAATAATAAAGAAGATAACAAAAAACAAGATACTAAGAATTTATCAAAATAGATAATTGAAAATAACAGGTAATTACTGGTATGTTGAATAAAATCATATAACTTGACAATAATTCAAATATAATATAAAATTAATACAAATTCTGGTTTATCATGTATTTAGGAATTACCAATTGAATAATATGACACCTTTTCTATGCTTGCATATTTAACAGAAATATAGATTTACATAATAAGAGCAAAGGAGGTGTTCATGTGAATTACATGATAATATATGAAATTATTGCTGGTATACTAATAGTTGTTGCTATATTAATTCATTTTAATATAATGAAAAATAAAGTAGCTGCTATAAAATCACAGACTATTTATGAGTCTAATAGATTAAAGGAAGAGGCAAAAAAAGAAGCTCAATCCCAAAAAAAAGAAGCTATACTGGAAGCTAAAGAAGAAGTTCATAAATTAAGAAATGATTTAGAAAAGGAATCTAGAGATAGAAGAAGTGAAATTCAGAGGCTGGAAAAGAGAGTATTGCAGAGAGAAGAGTTGTTAGATAAGAAAAACGATGTTCTTGAAAAAAGAGAAAGTAGCCTGGATAAAAAACAACAAGAAATTGATAAAGTGCAGGCAAAAATGGAAGAATTATACCAAAGGCAGAGAGAAGAACTTGAAAGATTGTCAGGTTTGAGTTCTGAAGAAGCCAAGGATATCTTGTTAGAAGAGGTTAATAAAGAAATAAAGCATGAGTCTGCTATGATGATTAAAGAAGTTGAAACGAAGGCTAAAGAAGAAGCGGATAAAAGGGCAAGGGAAATTATAACTTCCGCTATTCAAAGATGTGCAGCAGATCATGTGGCGGAAACTACAGTACATGTTGTAACACTCCCTAATGATGAAATGAAGGGAAGAATAATAGGTAGAGAAGGTAGAAATATAAGAACCCTTGAAACTTTGACAGGTGTTGATTTGATAATAGATGATACACCTGAAGCTGTAATATTGTCGGGTTTTGATCCCATAAGAAGAGAAGTTGCTAGAATAGCACTGGAAAAGCTTATAATTGATGGAAGAATACACCCGGCAAGAATTGAAGAAATGGTTGAAAAAGCTGAAAAAGAATTAGAAAATGATATTAGGGAAGAAGGAGAACAGGCAACTTTTGAAACTGGTGTACATGGTCTTCATATAGAATTAATAAAGTTGCTAGGAAGGTTGAAATATAGAACTAGTTATGGTCAGAATGTTTTGAAACACTCGGTGGAAGTTGCATATCTAGCTGGACTTATGGCATCGGAGATCGGAATAGATCCAACTATAGCTAAAAGAGCAGGATTACTTCATGATATAGGTAAAGCAGTAGATCATGAAGTGGAAGGGCCACATGCTATTATAGGTGCAGAGATTGCTAAGAAGTATAGAGAATCGCCTATAGTTGTAAATGCTATTGGAGCTCACCATGGAGATTTGGAATTTCAATCTTTAGAAGATGTACTTGTTCAGGCCGCGGATGCTATTTCGGCTGCAAGGCCTGGAGCTAGAAGAGAAACATTAGAGGCATATATTAAGCGATTGGAAAAATTAGAAAAAATAGCAAATACATGTGAAGGCGTAGAAAAGTCATATGCCATTCAAGCGGGAAGAGAACTTAGAATTATGGTTAAACCAGAAGATATTGATGATGCAGGAGCCCTTGAAATGGCAAGGAACATAGTAAAGAAAATTGAAGAAGAACTAGAATATCCTGGCCAGATTAAGGTAAATGTTATTAGAGAAACTCGTGCAATTGAATATGCAAAGTAATTTAAGTAATAAATAAATTAATATAACATAGAAAAGTATTCCTTTTAGATTTTGCTTTTACAAAACCTAAAAGGAATTTTTGATTTTATGTAGAATACTATTAAGTAGTATCAAATAAAGTTAATATAATATTTATTAGGAGGTTTATTATGGAGGTATTAAAGGTTTCAGCAAAATCAAGTCCAAATTCAGTTGCAGGAGCGTTAGCAGGAGTTTTAAGAGAGAGAGGAGCGGCAGAGATACAAGCCATAGGGGCAGGAGCATTGAATCAGGCTATTAAAGCTGTAGCTATTGCTAGGGGCTTTGTAGCACCCAGTGGAATCGATTTAATATGTATTCCGGCCTTTACGGATATTCAAATAGATGGGGAAGAAAGAACGGCTATTAAATTGATAGTACAACCAAGATAGTAATTTATTATTAATGTTTATAAAAGGACTTGAAAGGTAATTCAAGTCCTTTTATGAAGTACTAATTTGCAAAGTTATGTTGACTATATCATATACTGTGATAAAATGTAAAAAGATGTTTAGTTAAGCAATAGCATGTATAAATATAGTGGAGGGAAGTTTATGGCGGCAGTAATTGAGCTAATGAGACCTAAGCAGTGGATTAAGAATTTTTTTGTATTTTCAGCAATTTTATTTTCAGGGAATTTTCTGAAAATGGAATTATTAAAAGATAATTTATTTACATATATTCTATTTTGTATAGGCTCTTCTGTAGTTTACATATTAAATGACATAGTGGATATTGAAAAAGACAGATGCCATCCTGATAAGAGGAATAGACCCCTTCCTAGTGGACGTGTGTCTAAAAAGACAGCTTTTATATTAGCAGGCCTGTTATTTGTTTTAGTATTGTGTTTTTCATATATTTTATTGGATATAAGAATTTTATTTATAGTATTATTATACATTATAGTAAATATATGCTACACTTTTAAATTGAAAAATGTAGTTATAATAGATGTGATGACTATTGCCTTTGGATTTGTACTTAGAGTTGAAAGTGGAAGTATTGCCACAGGAGCAAATGTATCACCCTGGCTGTTTTTATGTACAGTGCTTTTATCTTTATTTTTAGCTTTGAACAAAAGAAAAAGTGAACTTATAGTACTAAAAGATAGAAGTAGTTCTTCAAGAGTGATACTTGCAAAATATTCTGTTGAAAATATTAATAAAATGCTTACTATAGTAAATCCATCTATATTAATGGCCTACTGTTTGTATACCTTTGGTTCCATACAAAGTGATACAATGATATTTACTATTCCTTTTGTTTTATATGGCATATTTAGATATGAGTATTTAATGGACAGAAAAAATATAGGTGGCAAACCAGAGGATGTATTTGAAAAAGATATACCTTTTTTAATTAATATATTATTGTGGATTGGAGCTGTTATAATTATAATATACTTAAAACTATAGAAAGGATATAATTTAAATATGGAAATTATGAGTTTTTGGCATAAGAATAATGAGGAAGAAAAATATGAAATAACTAAAAGTAATACTTACTATAATGTAATTATACTTATTGGAATTGTTTTATCTTTTTTGTGGATAGTTTTTATAGATGCAAAACCATTTTCGGATTTTGATTATTATTATACATTAGCTGTAAATATAGCTAATGGAGGGTTATGGGGAAATACTTATACTTCTGTGGGATATTCTATAATACTAGGAGGAATATTTAAACTCTTTGGAGCCAGCATATTTAAAGCAAAGGTATTTAATATATGTATAACTCTCGTAAATTATTTATGTTTTAAAGCTATTTTATCCAAGATAAATTTAAAGGAAAAAGATAGGAAAATTATATTTACAATATTTGTATTATTTCCCAACAATATATTTTATAATAATATTTTAGGTACAGAATTACTTTTTACGGCTATACTTTTTATAATTACCTATATTTATTTTAGTAATATAAAGTATAAGTATTTTTTTATAGGAATACTTACTGGATTAAATACAATTATTAAGCCATTTTTTATAATAGTTTTTTTTGCTTTGTTTCTAGTGGATCTTATAAAACATAAAAAATTTTTAAAGGCTGTATTAAATTCATTAACAGTAATTATAATATCTATTATTGTAATTTCACCATGGGTGTACAGGAATACAAAATTAATTGGACAATTCACCTATGTATCAAATAATGGGGGAATAGTACTTTACATAAATAATAATTCTCAAAATCATTCAGGGAGATGGATGGCAGCTTCTAAAGTTGAGAATTCCATTGTAAATACTGAAGAATATAAGAAGGCTAATAGGACAGAGCAAAATAAAATGTTAAGTGATGCAGCAAAAAAGTGGATAAGAAACCATCCTATGCAATTTATAGAACTTGGATTTAAAAGGCTCTATAATACATATTTTTGGGGTGATGACGTTTTATATAGTACATATAATAGTGGTGTGAGTGCCTATTATAATAATATTTTATTTAAAGTTACAAACAACATTAGGATAGTTATATTTCTGCCGGCTATTTTATATATTTTGATATATTCTCTAAAAACACTTATTTATATATTTCAAGGGAAATCTCACTTGCTTCATAAATTTACTATATATTCCGTGGTAATATTTTTTATGTTTACTTCTGTATATTTTATAATGGAAGGTCAGGGAAGGTATTCTTTTCCTGAAATATTTATAATGATATATTGTTTCTACTTTTTTTTCAAAAATTTATTTGAAGCAGTTAGGAGATAGGAATATGATTCCATTAATACTTATGTCGGTTTTTTTAGGTGCGATGGGACAGATACTTGTAAAGTACGGTGCAGTAAATTTAGAACTAAATTTTACTGTAGGATATTTGCTCCCTAGCATTTTAAACATATTGAAAAACATACCTGTAATGCTTGGTATTATATCTTATGGATGTAGTTTTCTCCTATGGATAAAAGTTTTAAGCAAGGTAGAATTAAGTTATGCCTATCCAATGGTAAGTTTGGGGTATGTGATAACCATGATATTTTCCTATTTTGTATTTAAGGAAAATATATCCTCTATGAGGATACTGGGAGTAGCTTTTATAATACTTGGGGTAATATTGGTTTCAAGAAGTTAGAAATAGAAATTGTACATATTGATATTTAAATTGTAATGGAGGAGTAAAAATGATACTTTCAAAAAAGGCTGAAAAAATTCAACCATCTATAACTTTGGCTATAACTGCCAAAGCAAAAAAAATGAAGTCAGAAGGAATTGATGTAATAGGATTTGGAGCAGGGGAACCGGATTTTAATACTCCGGAAAATATTCAACAGGCTGCAATAGATGCTATGAAAGGAGGATATACCAAATATACTCCTGCATCTGGTATTACAGAACTTAAAAAAGCTATTGTGAAGAAATTTAAAAAAGATAATAATCTTAAATATGATGAAAATCAAATTATAATATCTACAGGAGCAAAACAGTGTCTATCTAATGTATTTGCGGCAACTTTAAATCCTGGAGATGAAGTTATTATAGCTGTGCCTTATTGGGTGAGTTATCCAGAACTTGTTAAACTCTCAGATGGAATTCCTGTATTTGTAGATACTAAAAAGGAAAATGATTTTAAATATACTGTAGAAGACTTAAGGGCAGCCTATAGTGAAAAGACTAAAATGATTATAATAAACAATCCCAATAATCCTACAGGTACTATTTACTCAAGAGAAGAACTTCAGAAAATTGCGGATTTTGCAAAAGAAAAGGATATTCTTATTTTATCAGATGAAATATATGAGAAGCTTATATATGATGAAGTGGAGCATATTAGTATAGCAAGCCTGTCTCAGGATGCCTATAAGAAAACTATTGTGATAAATGGAGTCTCTAAGACCTATGCTATGACTGGATGGAGAATAGGATATGCTGCAGCGGATAATAATATAATTAAACTTATGTCAAATATTCAAAGCCATACTACAGGAAATCCTAATTCTATAGCCCAATATGCTTCTGTGGCGGCACTAGAAGGGGAAGAGTCTCAAGTACAGGATATGGTTAAGAAATTTAAAAGAAGAAGAGATTATATGGTGGATAAGATAAGTAAGATACCAGATGTTACATATTTAAATCCTAAAGGGGCTTTTTATGTAATGTTAAATATATCAAAAACCTTTGGAAAAAATATAGATGGAATTACTATAGATGATTCATTGAATTTTTCAGAACAACTTCTGGAAAAGGAAA
This sequence comes from Clostridium sp., assembly GCF_036781005.1. Lineage (GTDB taxonomy): Bacteria > Bacillota > Clostridia > Clostridiales > Clostridiaceae > Clostridium_B. Next base: position 138,065 of record NZ_DAIQBT010000002.1, read on the forward strand.
AAGTTGCAGTGATACCAGGACTGGGATTTGGAATAGATGGATATATAAGATTGTCCTATGCCACATCCATGGAAAATATAAAAGAAGGACTGGATAGGATAGAAAGATTTATATTGAATCTAAAATAAAAAGTAGAGGTGAATTATGTGGTTTCAAGGGAAGTTATAGTCAAAAGTTCAACAGGTTTGCATGCAAGGCCCGCAACTCTTTTAGTTAAAAAAGCTTCTTCATTTAAATCAGAATTATATATAGAATTTAAAGGGAAAAAAGCCAATATAAAGAGTCTGATAGGAGTATTATCTTTAGGGGTAACTAAGGGAGCCAATGTAAAAATTACTGCATGTGGTGATGATGAATCTTTGGCAGCAGAAGAAATAGTTAGATTAATAAAGTCTTTAGAGGAATAAAACAATATAATTATATGAATTTTAGAAATAGAAGATCTTAATTTTTCAAGGTCTTCTATTTTTTATAGGCATTATTTACAGCTGTTTTTGGTTTTAAAGAATAATATGATCATATTTAATCCTGATACTCCTATAAGTATGTATAGTATTCTTCCTATTAAGTTTACAGGTTCTCCGAATAGTACACTTATTACATTAAAATTTAGAAGACCTATAAGTCCCCAATTTAATGAACCTAAAACCATTAAAATTAAAGAGACTTTATCTATAATACTAAATTTATACATATTTTTCGTTTATTAAGAAGGAAGTTTTTATCCGAACGCTACCATTGCTAACACTCCCATCTTATTCAAAGTTGGAGATAAGCACTGCTACACGCTTGGATAAGTTCTTCTAAGGCTCAGATGGAGATAAGTAGTTCTCTATAGCAAACTTCACCTGAACCTCTGAAGCACTTGATATCCATCTCAATAAAAATTCACCTACCTTTGTAAAATAATTATTAATTAAAGTATATTTATAATATTTAAGAATAGAACTTAAGTCTTATAATTTGTATGTATAATATGCACAAGGGTTTAATTATTGTGTTATAATGTGAATGAAAAAATTTAATTACATATATGGAGGAATTCTTACATGAGAAATATATATAATACACCTTTAAATACCAGATATGCATCTAAAGAAATGAGTTACATATTTTCAGATGAAGTAAAATTTAGAACCTGGAGAAAACTCTGGGTAGTTCTTGCAGAATGTGAAAAAGAATTAGGACTTAATATAACTTCTGAACAAATAGATGAGTTAAAAGCCAATATGGAAAATATAAATTATGAAGATGCTAAAAAAAGAGAAAAAGAAGTGCGTCATGATGTTATGAGTCATGTTTATGCTTATGGGTTGCAGTGTCCTAAAGCAAAAGGGATAATACATCTGGGAGCAACCAGCTGTTATGTAGGAGATAATACGGACTTAATAATTATGAGGAAGGGTCTTTACATATTAAAAAGGAAAATTTTAAATATTATAAATTATCTTACAGAATTTGCTTTGAAATATAAGGATTTACCCACTCTTGGCTTTACTCATTTACAGCCAGCTCAGCTTACTACAGTGGGAAAGAGGGCATCACTTTGGATACAGGATTTATATTTAGACGTTGAAAATATTGACTTTGTAATAGATAAGATGAGATTTAGAGGGGTAAAAGGTACCACTGGAACTCAGGCTAGTTTTATGGAGCTTTTCAATGGAGATGAAGAAAAAGTAAAGAAACTTGATAAAATGGTAACTGAAAAAATGGATTTTAAAGAAGAATTTATGGTTACAGGTCAAACGTATACCAGAAAATTAGATTCTATAATATTGAATACTCTTTCTGAAATTTCTCAAAGTGCCTATAAGTTTAGTAATGATTTAAGATTATTACAAAATATGAAGGAAATGGAGGAACCTTTCGAAAAAAATCAAATTGGTTCCTCTGCTATGGCTTATAAGAGAAATCCTATGAGGTGCGAGAGAATAGGAGCTCTTGCAAGATATGTAATAATAAATACTCTAAATCCAGCTATTACTGCTGCTACACAGTGGTTTGAAAGAACTTTAGATGATTCTGCCAACAAGAGGATAGCTATACCAGAGGCTTTTCTAGCATTAGATGGCATATTAAACTTATATATGAATGTATCTGAGAATATGGTAGTTTATCCAAAAGTCATTGAATCTCATGTAGCTAAAGAGCTTCCTTTTATGTGTACGGAAAACATAATAATGGAAGCAGTTAAAAGGGGAGGAGACAGACAGGAACTTCATGAAAGAATTAGGGTGCATTCTATGGAAGCAGCTAAAATGGTAAAAGAGTATGGAATGGAAAATGATCTTTTGGAGAGAGTTGTAAAGGATTCTTTCTTCAAAATGACTAAAGAAGAGATAATGAATCTTGTAGATGCTAAAAAGTTTATAGGAAGGGCACCGGGGCAGATAGTAGATTTTATAGAACACAAAATAAAACCTCTATTAGAAGAAAATAAAGAATTTTTGGGAGAAGAAGTTGAAATAAATGTTTAGGTTGTATTTAAAGGGTGATTGTTACTGGTAGCCAAGTCATTGGTAACTATAAAATAAGGCCTTCATATTCTGATAATATAATCCAGTTAGAACTAGGGAGGTATTAAATGAAAAGAACAGGAAATAATATAGATGATTTAATGCAGCTGGCTTTATATATGATACCTAAATATATGAAAAGAATTGACAGGTATAATAGAAGACATTATAAGGACTTGGGTCATGATAAAGAGTATTATGAAGAGCAGTACATGGACAATAAGGAACTTATTAAATTTATAGAAAAAAATATCCTTAAAGAAGAAGGCATTTTAACAGGAAAAAAAGATAGAGATAAATCTATAAAAACAAAAAATGAAAAATCAGAAGATATATTAGAGAGCGGTATAATTAAAAAAGTGAAAGACAAAGTGGAAAAAAAGCTGGATGACTTTGACAAAAAAGAGTCTGATTCTGTAGATATTGGCAAAAAGAAGGAAATACAGGATAAAAAAATATCTGAAGATAGTGATAAAAAAGAGGAAGAAAGTAAGACACAAATTTCTAAGGCAAATGGAAAAGGAAATAATGACGAAAAACAGAAAGCTGATACAGATAAGGCTGATGAAGATAAAGTTTCTGATGAAAATGAAGCCATAGGTAAAGAAGAAAAAAAACAGGTGATAAAACCAAAAAAAAGTTATAATGTATTATCCCGAAGCAAAGTCTGTGTTGCTTGTAACAGGAGTATATCCAATTTAATGAACAAATTAATTGGAGAAAAATTAGACCTTTGTGTTAAAGAGGATAAAATGAGCATACTTAATGAAGTAAGTCTAATATATTCAGATGAGGTACTAATTAAGCTTACCAATGAATTGGAAGAGAAGATTATAATACCCATTAAAAATGTAGTTGGACTACAATCAAATAAGATTTCTTCTCTGGACAAATCTTTAAAAGAAGTGTCAAAGGATCAATGTTGTAAGTTTGAAAAGAGTATGGAGAACTATTTTAATGACCTTGTTGGTAAAAAGGTAATAATACAAACTTCAGGACAGGGGAAATTTGCATATATATATAATAAAACCGTTGTTGAAGTGGGAGTGGGGTTTGTGGTAATAGAAGATAACATGATAGTTACATTTTCAAGTATAGTACTCATAAGGGAATTGAAAGGTAATGACATTGTAAAATTATCAGGTGATTCTTAGATTTTATAGAATATGTATGATTGGATAAGTTCTTCCTATATTCGGTGTATGAATTTAGGAAGAACTTAAAAACCAATTTTTAGTTGTTTTCACTTTCAAGTTTTAATTTTTTAATTCCATATTCTAATCTTTTTAAGGACTCATCTTTTCCTATGATATCTGCAATTTCAAAAGCACCACCAGGGGTGGATTTTTTGCCTGACAGGGCAATTCTTACAGGCCAGAGTACTATTCCATTTTTAACCTGAAGTTCTGATATTAAATCCATACAACATTTTTCTATGTTTTCCAGGGTCCAAGGTGAAAGTTCTTTGAATTTTGGAAGAATTTTTTCAAGAGTTAAAAGTGAATTTTCCAGGCTTGTTTTCATTTTTTTGTGTATATATATTTCTGTGGAGTATTCTGGCAGTTCGTCGAAAAAATCCAACATATCAGGTATTTCGCTTAATACCTCAACTCTTATTTTGAGTAATTCACTTATCTTTAAAAAATTCAAATTTTTTGAAATTACTTTTTTATAATATGGAAGAGCCATCTCATTAAATTCTTCTAAAGGTAATTTCTTTATATATTCCCCATTCATCCATTTGAGTTTTACACTATCAAAAATAGCAGGAGATTTGTTTATATTCTTATAGTTAAATAACTCTACTAACTCATCTAAAGTAAATATTTCTTTTTCATTTCCGGGATTCCATCCAAGGAGAGCTATATAATTAAGTACGGCTTCTTTTAGATAACCTTTTTCCATTAAATCCTGGAAGGAGGCATCACCGTTTCTTTTGCTAAGTTTTTGATGGGCATCTTTCATAATTGGAGGACAGTGAACATATATGGGAACTTTCCATCCAAAGGCATCATAGAGTCTATTATATTTTGGAGCAGAGGATAAATATTCGCTGCCTCTTACTACATGGGTAATTCCCATGAGGTGATCATCTACTACATTTGCAAAGTTATATGTAGGATAGCCATCGGATTTTATAAGTATCATATCATCTAGTTCTGAATTGTCCACAGAAATATCTCCGTAGATTTCATCATGAAAGGTTGTAAATCCACTTTCAGGATTATTTTGTCTTATAACATAAGGTATATTTGATGCAAGCTTCTCTTCTATTTCTTCCTTTGAAAGTTTGAGACAATGCTTATCATATTTATAAAATTCCTTTTCCTCATCTTCCTCATCATCCTTGCTTTTCAGACTGTCCATACGTTCTTTAGAACAAAAACAGTAATAAGCTTCTCCTTTTTCTATAAGTTCCTTGGCATATTTTAAGTATATATCAGTTCTCTGGCTCTGTACATAAGGACCTACAGGTCCCCCTATATCAGGACCTTCATCATGCTTGAGTCCTGTAATTTTTAGTGTATGGTAGATTATATCCAGTGCACCTTCTACAAATCTTTCCTGATCTGTATCTTCAATTCTCAGTATAAAATCTCCCCCATCGTGTTTGGCTATTAAATATGTATACAGTGCAGTTCTTAAATTTCCAACATGCATGTATCCAGTTGGGCTTGGCGCAAATCTTGTTCTGACTTTAGTCATTTTTCTCACTCCCATTTATTTTAAAGTAAAAACCTCTCATCCTTTTTAGACGAAAGGTTACTAATTTGCTATTACCTTTAAATGATATAATAATAGAAATATTGTGTCAAGGAAGTTTTATATATGGATAATTATAAAAAATAGAAAAATAGATTAAATAAACGTAATAAAGAACATACGTAAGAAAAATTAAGTATATCATAATATAGGGGGATAAAAATAAATTTGACATATATATACGCTATTGATATAAATAATATAGCATATATATTATTTATATCACATATATCTTTGAATAATAAAGCTAATGTATATGATAGGCTTTTATATAATTTATAAAATATTTTATAGGGGGAAAAATAATGTCTATGAAGGTTGCAATTAATGGTTTTGGAAGAATAGGAAGGTTATTTTTAAGAATTGCTCAGGAAAGATTGCGTGAAGACATAGAAATTGTAGCAATTAATGCAAGAGCAGATAATGAAACCCTTGCACATCTTTTTAAATACGATTCTTGTTATGGAAGATTTCAAGGCACTGTAAAAGCTACGGAAGACTCAATAATCATAAATGATTCCAAGATAAAAATATTCAGGGAAAGTGAACCGGAGAATTTACCTTGGGGTGAATTAAATGTAGATATTGTAGTGGAATCTACAGGAAAATTCAAAGATAGAAAAAATTTATACAAGCATATAGAGGCTGGTGCAAAAAAAGTTATAATTACGGCTCCTGCTAAAGAGGAAGATATAACTATAGTTATGGGAGTTAATGAAGAAAAATTTGATGTGGATTCCCATAATATTATTTCAAATGCATCTTGTACAACTAATTGTCTGGCACCATTTGCCAAGGTGTTAGATAAAAATTTTGGAATTGTAAAAGGACTTATGACTACAATTCATGCCTATACAGGGGATCAGAGATTGGTAGACAAAAGCCATAAGGATTTAAGAAGGGCAAGAGCTGCAGGGGAATCCATAATTCCAACTACTACGGGAGCAGCAAAGGCAGTGGCAAAAGTGCTTCCAAATTTAGAAGGAAAATTAAATGGCTTTGCACTTAGAGTACCTACAGTTACAGTGTCTATTACAGATTTAGTTTGTGAACTTTCAAAATCTGCTACAGTAGAAGAAATAAATAAGGCTTTTAAAAGAGCGGCTCAGGGTCCTATGGAAGGAATACTTGGATATTCTGAGGAACCTCTGGTATCTATAGATTATAAAGGTGATAATAGATCTTCTATAGTAGATGGACTTTCAACTTTAGTAATGGGGGATAATATGGTTAAAGTAGTATCTTGGTATGATAATGAATGGGCATATTCTTGCAGAACAGTAGATCTTGTAAATTATGTTTCATATAAAATGAAAGAAAATCATCAGCAATCTGACAAAGTAGTGGCTAATAAGGCATAGATAAATTCTGTATAATTCATTTATAATAAAAAAGTATTTCTATAACTTTTGTATAGAAATACTTTTTTCAGTTAATGATATTTATGTCTTTTGTGCTTTTTTAATTTGTTTTTTATAAATAATAAGAGCAGAATAACTATAAATAAAGGTATTAATGTGACGCTGTATGTTGAAAGTATCTGTTTTAGAAAGTTTTTTTCTGAAAGTCCAGAATAAATTTTGTAACTTTTAGAAAAATCCCTTTGTTTTACTGTGAGAATTCCAATGGGAACTTCACCTTTTAAGGATTTTATATTTACAGTTGTAATATTCATTTTTTGCTGTAGTTCTTTTTGGTTTATACCATTATCATAGTAGGCTACATCATCTGCAACTTTAATAGGAATATTTATGGTTTTTTCAAAGGGTGCAAAGGGTAAAAATTTAAATTTCACATCTTTTTTATCAATTATGGCATCTTTTTTATGAAGAATATAAGGTTTTTCGTTGTAACTCCAGTTTATTATTTTTTCCATATCGTTAAATACATAGGTGTCAGCTGCGTCATATATAGAATTCATTACCACTCCAAGTATTTTTCTATTGTCTCTTTCGTAGATGGCAACAAGACATCTTCCAGCAGGGTCTGTATAACCTGTTTTTCCACCTATACAACCATCTTTTCCAAGAAGCTTATTTGTGTTTGTAATAGCAAAGGAAACACCTTTAGAAGTGGTTACTGTACTTTTGGATTTATATATGGTATCTCTTATCCAGGAATTTTTAAAAGCCTCTCTGGCAATAATACTCATATCGTAGGAAGTAGTATAGTGTTCTGGATTATGAAGGCCATTTGGAGTGACAAAATGAGTGTTTTTTAAATTTAAGCTTTGTACTTCTTCATTCATTTTGTCTGCAAATTGGGGTATACTGGTACATATATTTTCTGCAATAACACAGGCCATATCGTTGGCAGAAAACATCAGAAGTGAATCCATTACATCTTTTGCAGACATAGTATCTCCTACCTCTATGGGATGGACTGCACTATTTAAGGAAGATTGGGGTTGAGCTTTGGATTCCGCCGTATATGTAAGCATGTCTGTTTCTTTCTTGTTTTTTTCAAGGAGAATAGCTGTTAAAAGTTTTGTGGTACTTGCAGGATATACTTTAGTATCTGGATTTTTTTCATATATTATTTCATTTGTTTGCATGTCCACTGTTATAGCTGAACTACCATATATTTCAGGAAGTGTGTTTGAAGACTCATCTGAGGCAGATACATTAAAATTTAAACAAAGTATAAACATAAGTATAAATAATATAATATTATTTTTCCTTTTCAAAAAACATCACCTCATTTGTTGAAAGTTTATGTGTATGTGTTATAGCCAGTACTTTATCTTTTTTTATCTTCTATTTTGGAGAAGATAGAGCATAAGCACTGGTAGTATTGGGATAAAAATATTATAATTAATTATAACATTTTACAGTATACCACATAAAAAGGATATTTTACAGTTATATTTTAGGAGGTATTAATGTGATAAAAAAAATAGAGGATATATTTAAAGAAAGAAAACCACATATCATGGGAGAATTCAATAAAAATGCTGTGGTGATTCCTTTATGTGAATCAGAAGAAGAGGTAAGTGTACTTTTTGAAATGAGGGCATTAAACTTAAAGCATCAGCCAGGAGATATATGTTTTCCTGGAGGTAAACTAGAAGAGGGAGAAATCCCAGTGTGTGCAGCCATAAGAGAAACTATGGAGGAATTGAATTTAAATAGGGATGATATAGAGCTCATAGGGCAAATGGATTATGTTGTGACACCCTATAATTTTATAATGTATCCCTTTATATGTAAATTAAACAGGGAGGACATATTTCCAAGCCAGAGTGAAGTAGATCACATTTTTAAGGTGCCTCTTAAATTTTTTATGGAAAATAAACCATTACTTTATGAAACTCCCTTAGTTTCGCAGCCTGGAAAAAGGTTTCCGTATAGACTTATAAGAAATGGCAGAAAATATAAATTTAGAAGGGGAACAGTAAAACAATATTTCTATAGTTATGAAAAGTATACAATATGGGGATTTACTGCCCTTATTATAAAAAGATTTGTGGATATAATTGCATCCGGGGAGTAGGAATTTATTTACATCATAAAAAAGCTACTAGGAGAAGAAGTCGCTAATATGACAGCAAGAAGGATGGAATATGATAATAATATTTAGAACATTATTTTAGATACTATACTTTAACATATTAAAAATAGCATTAAAATTTGTACTGAAGGAATTATTTAATTTAAAATTCCTTCAGTTATTAAGTAATATTATTCCTCGTAAGTAGCAGAATACTTATGGAGCAATTGCTGTTTTAAATTCCATAGATTCTGAGATAAATCTACATAGTAGTGATGAGGGTTTTCAAATCTCAATACTTCAGGCCAGAATTTAGTTATCTGTTCCTGTGCCTTATTTCTTATATCCATCACATCTGGACTTTCATATACGAGTTTTCCTTTATCAAATATTTTTACTAATAATTCTTTTGCATAGTAATTTTTTAGTCTTTTCTTTTTCCAGGTGAAAGTAGGATCGAATAATTCTATAGGGTCACCTATATTGATATTTTCATTATTTAATGCAATTAAGTCTCCTACAGCTTTATCTTCTTTTTTACTGAAAATTCTATATATCTTTTTAAAGCCAGGGTTGGTTATTTTTTCTTCATTTTCACTTATTTTTATCTTTGGTATTATACTTCCATCATCACTTTCCACAGCAACCAATTTATATACTCCACCAAATACAGGTTCTGATTTTGCGGTTATTAATCTCTCACCTACTCCAAAGGAATCAATACAAGCACCCTGGCTTAGAACATCTCTTATAATAAATTCATCTAGAGAATTTGAAATAACAATATCTACCTCTTCAAGACCTGCTTCATCCAATATCTTTCTGCATTTCTTAGTTAAATAGGTTATGTCTCCACTATCTATCCTTATACCTTTAGGTTTATATCCATTTGGGATCAAAACTTCTTTGAAAACCTTTATAGCATTGGGCAGACCGGATTTTAACACATTGTATGTATCTATTAAAAGTATACAGTTGTTAGGATATACCTTTGCCCAGGCTTTAAATGATTCATATTCAGAAGAAAATAGCTGTATCCAGCTGTGAGCCATGGTGCCTACAGCAGGTATACCAAACATCTGCTCTGCTATAGTACAAGCAGTGGAACTACATCCCCCTATTACGGCAGCTCTTGCACCGTATATGGCACCATCGTAACCTTGGGCACGTCTTGAACCAAATTCCATTACAGGCTTATTAGAAGCTGCTTTGCAGATTCTGCTGGCCTTTGTTGCAATCAGAGTCTGATGGTTTATAGTTAAAAGTATCATGGTTTCGATAAATTGAGCTTGAATAGCAGGGCCTCTTACAGTTAAAAGAGGTTCATTTGGAAATACTGGAGTACCTTCTGGTATTGCCCATACATCACAACAAAATTCAAAATTTTCTAAATAATTCAAAAAATCTTCTGAAAACTGTTTTTTACCTCTTAGATAATTTATATCATCTTTAGTAAACTTCAAATTGGAGAGGTATTCAATTATCTGCTGGACACCTGCCATGATACAGTATCCTCCTCCATCTGGAACTCTCCTGAAAAACATGTCAAAATAGGCAATTTTAGTGCCTATATTATTTTCGAAATATCCATTGTTCATGGTAAATTCATAAAAATCCACCAGCATAGTAAGATTCCTTCCGTTCCTTACGTCGAAGTTCTTTGCGTTCTCCATAATAAAAATCTCCTCTATTTATGTTTTAATTCACACAATTGTGACAAAAATTAAGTATATATAAATATTGTAATACTTAAAAGAAAATATTACAAGACTGGAGTTTAACACCCTGCCAGGCAGGTTTAGGAGATTTTAATATGGTAAATAGCTTAGATGCAAATCAGATAAAGGCAGTTAATACAAGTTTTAAAAATGTAGTAATTTGTGCTCCACCAGGTTCTGGTAAAACCACAGTTATTATAAATAGAATAAATTATTTGATAAATGAAAAAAATATAAAACCTAAAAATATAGTGGTAATAACATTTACCAGGGCTTCTGCTCTGGATATGAAGCACAGATATCTTTCAATTGCAAATGAAAGTGACCTGCCTTTCTTTGGTACTTTTCATTCTCTGTTTTATAATATATTGAAAAAATATAAAGGAAAAATAAATATAGTAGAATCTTTTAAAGTTTATAATTTGATTAAATCCGTGCTTATGCGTTATGTAGGATTTGTAGAAGAAGAAAAAATAAAAGAAATTTTAAATGATATATCACTTTTTAAAAATAGCAGTAAAAACATAGAGGATTTTAACAGTAAAATTGATAAAACTGTGTTCACATACTGTATTTGTGAATACGAAAGATATAAGTCCAAAAATAATTTAATGGATTTTGACGATTTACAGCTTGGTGTAAAAAATATTTTAGAAAAAGATAAAAACATACGAAGGTATTATAACAATCTATTTAAACATATATTGGTAGATGAATTTCAAGATTGTGATAAACTTCAAGTAGATATTTTGAAGTTAATGGTAAAAGATAGTTCACTGTTCGCAGTGGGAGATGAGGATCAATCCATATATGGTTTCAGAGGTTCTAATCCCTTATGTATGGTAAATTTCAATGGACATTTTAAAGATGGCAAAAAGCTATTTTTGAAGAAAAATTATAGAAGTGTACTTAATATAGTTAAAATGTCTCAAAATTTAATATGTAATAATAAAAACAGAAATTTTAAATTTGTTGAAAGTAGTAGAGTGAATAGGGGAAATATTACTTTTAAAATTTTTGAAGAGGAGAAGGAGCAAGCCTTTTATTTAGCAGATTTTATAAGAAAAATTATAAAGGATGGAAAATGCAGCAGCCAGGACATAGCTATTTTGTATCGTACTAATATAGAGTGTACCAGTATAATAGATAGTTTATTAAAAAAGGGCATAAAATTTAAATTTCTACATGGAAAGTATAATTTTTACAGCCATTTTATTTGTAAGGATCTAATATGTTATTTTAAAGTAGCTCTGGATACCTGTGACAAGGAAAGCTTTATAAGTATAGTAAATAAGCCTTTTAGATATATAGGAAGAGTAAATATAGAAAAGGTAAGAAATAATAGAGTAAAGGAAAATTGTTTTGAAATTTTAAAAAACATAAGAGGAATACCTCTTTTCCAAGTTAAGGCTATAGATGAATTTCAAAGGAAGATAAAAAAACTACCAAAGGTAAAAGCTAAAGATAGAGTGGAATTTATATTAGATAAATTGGAATATAGGGATTATTTATATAAACATTGTGAAAAATTAGGTTTAAACATAGAAGAGTACTATTATATTATAGAAAAATTTAAACAGCTCTGTGAGGGATTTACTAGTATCTATGAATTTTTGAAGTATATTGAAACTACAGAGGAACTTTTACAGAAAAATTTGCAAGAAGAGGACGCGGTCATATTGAGTACTCTCCACGGGGTGAAGGGTATGGAGTTTAAAAATGTATTTATAATAAACTGTAATGAAGGGTCAATTCCACACTCAAACAGTATCCTGAATAATATGGAGGAGGAGAGGAGACTTTTTTATGTAGGCATTACAAGAGCCATAGATAATTTGTATTTATGTTCTACAAGTACCATAAAAGGCAGGGCAGTAGAAGTATCTAGATTCATAAAGGAATGTAATCTGGATAAAATAGATGGAGTTAATTCACTATTTAATCTTAAAGTAGGAGGTTTAGTAGTTCATAAACTTTTTGGAGAGGGAAAAATAACTAAAATACAAGAAAAAGAGTTAAGTATAGTATTCTCAGACAACATTGAAAGACATTTTAGGGATTCTGTATTTTATAGTGGACAGTTATTAATTCAGGAGAAGTAATAAGATTGATATGAGAGATTTTATTCCATACATTTGAATATGAAAATTTGGTTCAACCACGACTTTTGTGAATAATTAAGGATACCATTAATTGTATTACCAAT
>NZ_DAIQBT010000003.1:0-141179 GCF_036781005.1 Clostridium sp.
CGCGTGGTTTGGGACCATGAGGTCGCAGGTTCAATCCCTGTCACCCCGACCATTTGATTCTAAGTAGGCTACTTAGTTTTGGTTTACTTATGAAGCAGTTTATGCGGGTGTAACTCAATGGTAGAGTGCTAGCCTTCCAAGCTAGTTATGAGGGTTCGATTCCCTTCACCCGCTCCAGGCGTGCGTCTTTAGCTCAGTTGGATAGAGCAACGGCCTTCTAAGCCGTGTGCCAGGGGTTCGAATCCCTTAAGACGCACCATAGATATGCGCCATTAGCTCAGTTGGTAGAGCATCTGACTCTTAATCAGGTTGCCCGGGGTTCGAGTCCCCGATGGCGTACCAAAATATATGGTGAGCGTAGTTCAGTTGGTAGAGCGCCAGATTGTGGTTCTGGTTGTCGTGGGTTCGAGTCCCATCGCTCACCCCAACTTAATGGGATGTAGCCAAGTGGTAAGGCAGTGGACTTTGACTCCACCATTCGTAGGTTCAAATCCTGCCATCCCAGCCAATGGTTTACTAGCTCAGTTGGTAGAGCACATGACTTTTAATCATGGTGTCCGGGGTTCGATTCCCCGGTAAGCCACCAGTTGGTATCTTAAAAGTACTTAACCTTATATTTGTTTTATATGCAGGTGTGGCGGAATTGGCAGACGCACTAGACTTAGGATCTAGCGCCTTTGGCGTGGGGGTTCGACTCCCTTCACCTGCACCAATTTTATTGATGATAATATTTGTTGATTATAAGTAATTAAAGTAGTGTGGAAAGTATACATTTATATACATTGCGGGAGTGGCTCAGTGGTAGAGCGTCACCTTGCCAAGGTGAACGTCGCGGGTTCGAATCCCGTCTTCCGCTCCAACAATGTGGCGCTATAGCCAAGTGGTAAGGCAGAGGTCTGCAAAACCTTTATCCCCAGTTCAAATCTGGGTGGCGCCTCCAATTATATAATAATGGCTTGAAAATAGCTTATGTGCTTAACTTTTCTTAAGTTAAGCACATAAGCTATTTTCTCTTCTTTATACTAATTCTTCTTCCTCCTCAGATATACAAGGTAAGATTATATTAAAAGTTGTGCCAACATTTAATTTACTTTTTATCTCAATTCTTCCTTTATGCTCTTTGATTATTTGAAAACAGGAACTCAATCCCAACCCTATTCCATTTTTCTTTGTAGTAAAAAATGGAGTTCCAATTTTTTTTATAGTTTTTTCCGATATACCAATGCCATTATCAGTTATTTCCATATATATTTCATTAGTCAATTCATCTATACCTGTTTTAATCTTTAAGACAGGATGCTCTACATTATCCATTGCTTCAATTGCATTCTTGCATATATTTAAAATTACCTGTCTTATTCTCACTTGATCACACATTAAATATCGTTCATCATGGTTAAAATCAAACTCAACATCTATTCCTTTTATTAGCGAAGATGTCTGAAGTAAATTTTTCACCGAGCCCAATAAATCATAGGCTGACACTTCTTCCACTGCAATATTAGCTGGCTTTGCTAGAGTTAAAAAATCAGTTATAATCCTGTTCACCTCATCTGTATCCATCTTAATTCTTTTAGCACATTCCTTTATTTTTACATCCTTTGAGTAAAACTCAATTAATTGACAGGAACCATTTATAGTCGTTAAAAAGTTTCTTGTATCATGAACTATACTAGCTCCCATTTGTCCAAGCAATGCCAATTTTTCTTGGTTTATTAACTTTTCCTGATTATTTTTCAGTTCAGTAACATCCTGCATTACAGATATTATTCCAATTTTCTTATTTTCAACATTATATATAGATGATACCTGTGCAGTTATTTCTTTTTTAACGCCTTTCACTGATACCAATGATGCTTCATAGTGCTCATCACCCAGAGTACCTTCAAAAAAACTACTTACTATTTTTTCATTGTCAAAATTAACCATTTCATTTATTTTACTAATAGATACCCCTACTATATCTTCCTTCTTTAAACCTATGAGATTTTGAAAAGATACATTACAAGCAGTTATAATACCCTTATTATTTAATATCATTGCCGGATATAACATGGAATTTAAAATAGTCTCTGTCTGCAGATTTAAATTTTCAATAGCTTGTTCACCAGCAGCTTCCTTAGATATAAACATGATACCATTTTCTAATTTATGAATATTAACAATAAGTTTAATTAACTCACCTTTTGACGTCTTATATGTTCCCAAAATATTATTTATACTTATGTCTTTTTCTATTAAACTATCTGGAAGTTTACTTTCTTCTTCCTTATCAAATTTTTTAATTTTCTTTAAAATCCTATCCATAGTCAATCCCACTATACTATCTGATTTACATTGAAGCAATTCTTCAAATTTTTATTTGCAAAAGTCAGTTTTAGCTCTCTATCATAGGTATGGATGGCTAATGGAATAACATTTAGTGCATCTTTTAATTCTTTATTAACCTTATCTAACTTTAAGTAAGGGTAATCTATCTCTGTTTCCACTATACCTCTGAATAAACATATATAATATATTACCTTTAAAACATGTCCATAGGTCATTACAAAAGCTGTGAATGTTTTATATGTAGTAAAACAAATTTCTGCAGGTATAAATAACAGTATTGTCATAGCAATATATTTGTATGTAAATGTATCCTTGCAGTTTATTTTCCCCCTTAGATTCCATAAGGAAATAGCTAATATAAATACTATGCTGTACTCAAGTAATATTTTAATACCAGTTACTCCTTCTTTAGTATATAGTATTGGGAAAAGATCCTTATAAAAAAGTATTAAGTACGATATTCCAAGGGAATAAGCAAGAGAACAAGATACACCTATCCATTTATTTATTTTGATTTTAGACAAATTAGTAGTAATAATTAAAAGTAACATTGCTTCAGTAATTCTACTGACAATCCAAAATCTAACTGACAGATCAAGATAATTCCTTGGAAAGAAGCCTAAAGCAGGAAAATAAAAAACATGTAAGACATCAAAAATTGCTATTGACAGAAAACCCAATGCTATAATCTGGTTTTTTACAGGATTACTATAATATCTGCACCATACTACCAGAAAAGAAGTAGCCGCTATAACTATGCATACTAGTTCCATAGATGAATGAAAAATTCCATTATATTGTTTCCACATGGGAAATACAAGATGTGTAACTACATTAGAAAAAATCAAAATAATAATTGACTTGAGTAAAATGATTAGAAACAACTTCTCTTTTAGTTTTTGCAAAATTATTTTAATCATAGTTATTTATCCCCCATTTTATGATATTGTCTTACATGATTATACCACCATATGAACATTGTGGAAATATATATGATTTAGAATAATTATTGGAATATGTTACTTATTTACTCCTATTTTTAATTATGTTATAATTTTAATATAATACTATGATACAAAATTACTGAAAGTAAATATTACCAACCTTTTTAGCATGACCTTTATCTCCAGTTCAAATCTGGATAAGATTTCCTTAAATAAGCAAGTTCCTAAAATAATTTTTAGGAACTTGCTTATTATTAATGCGAATAATTAACAATTAGTAGTTTATTTTATAGAAATTAAAATATATAATATAAATTAATAATATATAGTAAAGTAATTTAATTATATGGATTGGACGTGAAGAATTGAGTATGTTTTTTAAAAATTTCATATCACAAAATGTTAAAGGTATAGAAATATCAGGCATTAGAAAATTTTATAACAAAGTTGCCCTTTACCCGGGCGCCATATCTCTAACTCTGGGTCAACCTGATTTTAATGTACCTGAAAAAATTAAAGCCGCAATGATAAAAGCTATTGAAGAAAATAAAACCACCTATACACAAAATGCAGGTATATTGGAACTTAGAACAGAAATATCCAATTATCTTGGAAATTCAGGCATATCTTACTCTCCAGAAGAAATTTGCATTACTGTAGGAGGCAGCGAAGCCCTTATGGATACTTTCACCTCTCTTATAAATCCTGGAGATAAAGTATTAATACCCACCCCTGCCTATCCTGCTTATGAAAGTTGTGTGAAAATTTTAGGAGGTATGGTAATAAACTATAATCTCAAGGAAGATTTTTCCATAAATTTTGATGAACTGAAAAAAATACTGGAAGATGAAAAACCTAAAATAATAGTTTTATCATATCCTTCCAATCCCACAGGTGCCGTACTATCTGAGGAGGATAATAAAAAACTTTTTAATCTATTGCACAAACAAAATATACTTATTATAAGTGATGAAATGTATTCCTGTCTGTGTTTTGAGGAAAATTACTATTCTATTGCCCAACATGAAAACATAAGAGATAAGATTGTATTAGTAGGTGGTTTTTCTAAGATGTTTTCCATGACAGGACTTAGAGTAGGATATGTATGCGCTCATCCATTCATTATGAATGAGATAATGAAAGTACATCAGTATAACGTCTCCTGTGCTCCTTCTGTGGCTCAATGGGGTGCCTATGAAGGACTTGTAACCTGCATGGAAGATGTAATTTACATGAAAAATGAATTCATAAAAAGAAGAGATTATATTTATCACAAACTAAAATCCATAGGTTTTGATACAAACTTGCCTAAAGGAGCTTTTTACATATTCCCTTCTATAAAAAATTTTTCTGCAAACAGTGAAGAATTTTGTGAAAAACTTTTAAAAGAAACTGGTGTGGCCATTGTTCCAGGCTCTGCTTTTGGTGCCGGCGGAGAAGGATATGCTAGAATATCTTATGCATATAGTATGGATAAACTTAAACTATGTATGGAAAAATTAGATAAATGGGTAAATTCTTTAAAGATAAAGAGTTAAGGGATAACTTTCCCTTAACTCTCTTTACTATCTCCTATCATTTTCCCTCTATTACATCATCCATTGAATAAAGACCTTTTTCTCTGTTTGACATAAACTCACAAGCCTTTAAGGCTCCTACTGCAAAAACTTCCCTTGAAATAGCAGTATGCTTGATTTCTATGGTTTCTCCCTGTCCTGCAAATATAACATCATGTTCTCCTACTATGCTTCCCCCTCTTATGGCATGTATACCTATTTCATTATGAGTTCTCTTTTTAATGCCTTCTCTTCCATTTACAAAATTTAACTTTTCTTCAATAGAATCTTTTATGGTATTTCCAAGAAGCAGTGCTGTTCCACTTGGAGAATCCACTTTTTGATTATGGTGTTTTTCTATTATCTCTATATCAAAATTTTTATATAGAGCTGCACTCATGCTTTTCAATATTTTATTTACCATATTTATACCTATGGACATATTAGCTGATCTGAACATAGGAATGTACTTTGAAGCTTCATTAATTTTTTCAATCTGCTCTTCACTATATCCTGTAGTACACAATATAACTCCTATATTCCTTTCTTTTGCATATTTTAAAATAAAATCTAAAGCTTCAGGCCTTGAAAAATCCAGTATTATATCTCCCTCTATATTACACTTAGTTATGTCGGAAAATACAGGAAATTTAGATTCCATACAATTTTTATCTACTCCAGCCACTATAGCTAAATTAGAATGACCTTCTGCTAAATTGGTTACTACCCTTCCCATTTTTCCATTACATCCACTTAATATGACTCTAATCATTTATAAACTCTCCTTAAAAATTATATCAATATATTTTAAATTTTAGTGATTTTATGCCTTTAATATGAAAGAAATGAATCTTCAATATTAGAATTCAAAAATTAATCTTCTATTTTTATAATAGTCTAAATAAATTAAATTTTACTTTATTTTAAAAGACCATAATTTTTAAGTTCAGTTTTCAAAATTTCTAAATTCGCCTGAGACATATCACAAAGTGGAAGTCTCAGTTTTCCTGCATTCATCCCCAAAATGTTCATGGCAGTTTTTATAGGTATAGGATTTGTCTCTATAAACATAGCTTTAGTCAATGCAAAAGAATCCAATTGTATCTTTAGTGCTTCTTCTATCTTACCCTCTGAAAAAAGTTTACACATATTGTGCATATCCTTTGGAATAATGTTTGCAAGCACTGATATAACACCTATTCCTCCTACTGAAAGTATAGGAATTACCTGATCGTCATTACCTGAATATATATCAATTTTATCTCTGCATAAGGCTTTCATTTGAGCAATCTGACTTATGTCTCCACTGGCTTCTTTGATAGCAACAATATTTTCTATTTCACATAATTCTTTAAGAGTCTTAGGCTGTATATTCATACCAGTCCTTCCTGGAACATTGTATACCACTATAGGAATTTTAACTTCAGAAGCCACTGCCTTGAAATGTTCTACCAGCCCTTTTTGAGTAGTTTTATTATAATATGGAGTGATTACCAAAAGACCATCTACCCCCACACTTTCTGCCCATTTACTCATATCCACAGAAGACTGGGTGCAATTATTACCTGTTCCAGCAATAACAGGGATTCTCTTTTTCACTACGTCTACAGTGAGCTTTATAGCATCTTTTCTCTCCTGTTCTGTCATTGTAGAAGCTTCTCCAGTAGTTCCACAAATTATTATAGCATCTGTACCTGATTCAATATGCCACTCTAACAGTTCTTCAAGTTTTTTTAGGTCAACACCCTTATCATTAAATGGAGTAACTATGGCAACCCCTGAACCTTTAAATAAACTCATAAAAACACCTCATTTTTTATTTTTAAAATATTTGTAAAAATATTTATTCCTTGTATTATTTAATTAAACACTCTGCTATTTGAATCGCATTAGTAGCAGCACCTTTCCTTATATTATCCGCTACAACCCATAAATTTAATCCAGAATCCACGCTAAAATCTCTTCTTATTCTCCCTACATATACTTCATTTTTCCCTGCTGCATCTATAGGCATTGGATACTCTCCATTTTGTACATTATCTTTCAGCACGATTCCTTTACACTCCTTATATAAATTAAATATATCCTCTAGTTCAAAGTCTTTTTTAAGTTCTATATTTATACTCTCACTGTGTCCGTACACTACCGGTACCCTGACCGTAGTGGCAGTGATTTTTAAGGTATCATCGTGCAATATCTTTTTGGTTTCATTTATCATTTTCATCTCTTCTTTTGTATACCCATTTTCTAAAAAGGTATCTATGTGCGGAATTACATTACCTGCTATAGGGAAAGGAAATTTTTTAGGGGGATTCCCTTTGTATCCTTCCATTAAATCGTTATATCCTCCCACTCCGGCACCAGATACAGCCTGATATGTAGAATATATAATTCTCTTTATACCATATTTATCATGAAGGGGTTTAATTGGCACCAAAGCCTGTATTGTAGAACAGTTGGGATTTGCAATTATTCCATTATTCCATTTTATATCTTCTGGATTTACCTCTGGAACAACCAATGGTATATCCTTATCCATTCTCCATGCACTACTGTTATCTACCACTACTGCTCCATATTTTGAAAATACAGGGGCAAATTCAAGACTTGTACTTCCACCTGCTGAAAAAAGAGCAATATCTATTTTCTTATTTTTAATATTATCCTCTTTTAATTCTTCTACCACATAATCTTTGCCACTAAACTTTAATACTTTTCCGTCAGATTTAGCTGATGCATATAAATATAAATTTTTTACGGGGAAATTTCGCTCTTCCAGCACCTCAAGAAATTTTCTCCCTACCATTCCAGTACATCCTACTACTGCTAAATTGCAACTCATGTTAATTCCTCCTAAAAACTTTATATGATGTTATTATAATTAAAACAAATTTAAAACATTTATATCTATATAACATTTTACACTAAACTCTTGAAATATGTTAATAAAAATAAATATTATTTAGAATAAAAAATAACACATATTCAATATAGTTTCTGCAATATATGTCATATAATATTCATATGTGTTTATCCATTGAAAGAAAATAATCTAAAATCTTTCATAGGCCTCTTCACTTATTATGTATAAATATCACTTTTGAGGTAAAAATAATTTATAGTAAAAGTGGGGGAGGATATAAAAATGGCAAAAACACCGCTTAAAAAAATTATAAAGGCTAAACTAAAATCAAACAAAGAGCTTAGTAAAATAGAACAGTTAAGAGAGCAATTAAAATATGAAATAGCAGAAGAATTAGGTTTAAAAGAAAAAATTGACACCTATGGCTGGAGTGGCTTAACTGCTGAAGAAACCGGAAGAATTGGCGGTATAATGACAAAAAAGAAAAAAGAACTCAATATACCAAAAAATGAAATTCTGTTAAACAATAAAGATAAATTCAAAGATTTATAGTAAAAAATATTACCTTATATTAAAATATATACTATAATAATATTCATATGAAAAAACTAATCCGTTAAAATTTTTATGTAAAAAACACCTTAAAAGAAAGGAGTAAAACCTATCTCACAGGTTTTCCATAAAACATAAATGAAATGTTATGAAAAATTTGCCCATATATATGATGATTTAATAAATACCGATATAAATTATGACTTATGGTGTAAAAAAATTATAAGCTTATGCAGGGAATTAAATATATCCCAAAAAAGTTACCTTGATTTAGCCTGTGGAACAGGTAACTTGACGGAAAAATTAGCATTATATTTCCAAATTGCATGGGGTGTGGATCTATCACAGGAAATGCTTACAGAAGCAGAGAAAAAATTAAGAAGCAAAGGATTGAAGGTAAATTTAATACATCAGGACATAAGCGAGCTTAGACTAAATAAAAAATTTAATCTTATAACCTGCTGTCTTGATTCCACAAATTACATACTAGATGAATTAAAGCTTAAAAATTACTTTAAAAATATATTCAATCATTTGGACTCCAATGGAATATTCATATTTGATATAAATTCCCATTATAAAATTACTAACATATTGGGAAACAACACTTACACTTATGATAGTGAAGATATAACTTATATATGGAATAACTTTCTAGAAAATGAAATTGTGGACATGTATCTTACTTTTTTTATAAAGGATGGAGAATTATACAGGCGATTTGATGAGCACCATAGGGAAAGGGCCTATACCTGCAATTATATAGAAAAAATTCTTACAGATTGTAATTTACACATTGCAGCCAAATTAGACAATTACCAGGATAAACCCATTAGTTCTACTTCTTTAAGAATAGTCTATGTGGTAAAAAAACATATATAGCCATACTTTTTTAATTACTAAGGAGGTGAAAAATGGCAATTTATTCTTCATCTATAGAAAGAGGAGGCATATTTGCCATAAATTAATGAAATATAAAACACAAGATAAGCTGATACGAGCTACAGCTAAGGATGACAATATTAGGATAATAGCAGCTTCAACCACAAATTTAGTAAATGAAGCTGTTAGAATTCACAAATGTGCTCCTACTGCAGCTGCTGCTTTTGGAAGAATGCTTACTGCAGGCAGTATTATGGGAGCAATGCTAAAATCTTCCCAAGATAGTTTGACTGTAAAAATATCAGGAAATGGTATAGCTGGAGGTATACTTGTAACTTCCTATGCTGACGGCCATGTAAAAGGATATATTGGAAATCCTTCTGCAGATTTACCTCCAAATGACAAGGGTAAGTTAGATGTAGGGGGAATCATAGGTACAGAAGGCAATCTAACCATAATACGAGATATGGGACTGAAAGAGCCTTATTCCAGTCAAATTCCTATACAAACTGGAGAAATAGGAGATGACCTAGCCTATTACTTTACAGTTTCAGAACAAACTCCTTCTGCAGTGGCTCTTGGAGTCTTAGTAGATACAGACTTAACCATCAAGGGTTCTGGAGGTTTTATAATTCAAATGCTTCCAGGTGTTGACAACCTATTATCAGATTTAGTGACCTACAGGCTACAGGAACTGCCTTCCATATCCCACATGATAGGGGATGGATTAACTATAGTTGAGATATTAAACACCCTGTTTGAAGATATTGATTTAAAAATACTGGATACATTGAACCCTATTTATAAATGTGATTGTTCCAGAGAAAGAGTGGAAAAAGCGCTTATAAGTATAGGTATAAAAGACCTAGAAGAAATTTATAAAGATAATAAATCTGAAGAATTAAAATGCAGATTTTGTAATAAATCCTATAAATTTACCCCTTATGAAATAGGAAATCTTCTTAAAATTTTGAAAGAAACCTAATCCATTATATTTTTATAGATTAAAAAATATTTATATGTTATAATTTGCTTAAAAAAGTAGAAATACACTAATCCCCGGAAAAACTCAATAGATTAAAAAATGAAAGGATGATTAACTTATGGAAACAAAATATGATCTTACAGATCCTTACCAGATAGCTAAATACATAAAAGAAGCAAAGAAGTCCACTCCCCTTAAAGTTTACCTCCAAGGTAATATATCAAGCTGTAACCTTGAAAATATAGAATGTTACGGCAGTAATAATTTTTATGTTCTTTTTGGAGAAAATACGGATATATGCAAATTTTTAGATGAAAACAAAAATAAAATTGAACAATTCAGAATAGAACAGGATAGACGAAATTCAGCTATTCCTCTCATAGATTTAATAAACATAGATGCCAGAATAGAACCGGGTGCTATAATACGTGATAAAGTAAAAATAGACAAAAATGCGGTCATTATGATGGGAGCAGTAATAAACATAGGTGCAGAAATAGGCGAAGGTACCATGATAGATATGAATGCAGTAGTAGGTGCCAGAGGAAAGTTAGGGAAAAATGTTCATCTAGGTGCAGGTGCCGTGGTAGCAGGAGTTCTTGAACCTCCTAGCAAGTCCCCTTGCGAAATAGGCGATAATGTACTTATAGGTGCCAATTCGGTTATTCTAGAGGGAGTAAAAATTGGAAAAGGTTCCGTAATTGCAGCAGGCTCAATAGTAATAGAAGATGTACCAGAAGGAGTTGTGGCTGGAGGTACTCCTGCAAGAATATTAAAATCTGTAGATGATATGACAAAAGATAAAACTAAAATTTTAGCAGACCTGAGAAAATAAAATATTTTAAGGGGATGAAATCTTCATCCCCTTAAAATACTACTTAAGCAAATTTTAACATATACGTTTATCTTCTATATCTTCATTTAAACATTCTTTCCCTTCCCCACTCTTTTCATAACTTTCCTCATCTTCATGAGAAAAACTTGCTTTTTCTTCTAATGTTTCATGATCTTTATCCTTATTTACCTTTTCCATTTTAGATATAGAAACTTCATAGGCTATTTTTTTTATAGTTTCTGTATCGGATATCTTTTTCTGATACTCCCTGCTTTGCAATCTTCCCCATATTCTTATATTGTCACTAACTTTTAAGGACTTACAGAATCTGGAATTTCTTCCCCAGGCAATAGTAGGTATGTAATCAGACTTATTATAGGCTCTATTTACGGCTAATAACATATCTGAAATTTCCCTGCCAAAGGGAGTTGTCCTATAAACCGGTTCTTTACATATGAATCCATCAAGAAAAATTTGATTTGGGTTTTTACTTTTTTCAACACACAACTCTACATTTCTGGCAAATACAGTTAGTATCAATCTATTTCCTCCATCTACAAATTTATTGTAGGATCTCAATTGTCCTTCCACTATAATTTCTGTACCTATTTTTATATCCATTCCTCCCATAAGTCTCTCTGAAATAGTGATAAATAATATATCCCTGCTTTCACTTAATCTTGGAACCTCAATATTAAAAGTATAAAAACCTTCCCCATACATTTCATGACTGAACTGCAGTTCCGAAATCACCTTACCTTCAAGATAAATCTTATTATTTAACATTAAATTGTCCATCATAAACCCCTCTCTCCCTTAGTTTTAAATATATCATTACCATATAAGTATTCATAAAAAAACAAAAATATACTTCAAATGTTTAAATTTAAACATTTAGTATTCTATTTTTTAATAAGGCATTGTCACAAGAGCCTTCCATAAGTGCCATGGTTATGGCTATCATAGAAGCATAAAGTTCTTCTATATCCTTTAAAACAATATTTATTGGAATTTCCTGTGCCTCTACAACCTTTCCTCTACACATAATATCCCTTTGAAGACAATATACAAAACCACTACTATAATTCAAACTGGATATAGTAACTGTATTTTTACTTCCCAATCCATAAGTTACAATATATCCAAATATATCCAAATTACTTTTTTGTCCATTTATCAGATCCATATTTACAAAACAATATTCGCTGTTTAAAATCTTGAACTCTTCATTTATAGAATTTAAAACTATATAGTCTGCCTTTTTGGCATCTTCATCATTTATAAAGATATTATAGCTTATGTTAATTTTATCAAATAGGTTCATTAAATAAGTTGTGAATTTGCAGCTACTTCCTATAATTTTTACAGATTTCATATTTATTGCCTCCTGTCAAAATATATACTGGTTTAAAATTATTTTAAACAGGATATACTTTTTTATACTCAAGTATGGGAAAATACATGCCCTATAAACATTAGAAACCTGCTTCACTTAGTACTCTATATTCATTAATTTTCCTCATTGCCATTATAATACATATTTATTCTATTTTTCAATAACAGTTATAATATAAATCAGTTATTTACTTATTTGTCTCCCTTCATTATCTAATCTATAGTTCTCTTTATAGATTAACTCTCCCACCTTCACAAATTTATATCCTTCTTCACTTAATTTTTTTATTATCTTAGGCAAATTTTCCGGGGTATACTTAGCTGTATTGTGAAATAACATTATAGAACCGGGCTTTATATTTTTTATTACTCTGTTATATTCAATATCCGCCCCCTGCTCTTTCCAATCAATACTGTCCACATCCCATTGAATACAATAATATCCCGATTTTTCTACAGTATTTATTACCTTGTCATTATATGCTCCTTCGGGACATCTGAACAACTTTGTTCCAGAAGTAGTAATATTTCTTATCTTTGCTTCATTTATATTTATATCCTCTACAATTTTTTCTTCTGATATTTTAGTCATATTGGGATGCCTGTTAGAATGATTCCCTATTTCATGTCCTTTTTCATGTATCTGTTTTAATTTATCAGGATTTCTGTCTATCCAATCACCTACTATGAAAAATGTAGCCTTAATGTTATACTTATCAAGTACATTTAGTATTTCTTCAATATATTCATCTCCTAAACTCACATCAAAAGTCATAGCAACCTTTTTTTCTTTTGTATCAACACAATAGATAGGAAGCCTTCTGTCTGTATTTATAAATGTTTCCTTGTATCTGTAATTTGTAAATACAGATATTAATGCCGCTGCAAGTAGCAAGAAAGTTATCATAGATATCTTTTTTATCAATCTTATTTTCAATTTTATCCTCCCATATATATTTATTTTCATAATTTTATATAGTATTCTATATTAATAAATATTACAGGAATATAAAAATTTATTATGCAACATATTAATTATGTTGAAATACTTTATGTTATAATATATATAATTATAGTATTTCGAATTTATATGGAGAGGATTTTATAATGTTTGAAGATACTTTGGAATTAGCAGAAAATAAATTATTATTACTTTATATATTTAAAAAAATCAAGTCCCCTATTTCAGATAATGCCATAACTGAAATTATATTAGAGAATGATTTTATAAATTATTTCACTATGAAACAATATTTAAACGAACTTTTGTCTTCTAATTTTATTACCCAGATAGATAAAACTAGTAATCACAATCTAGTAATTACCGAAAAGGGTTTGAAAGTATTATGTTTATTTAAAAACAGAATTGCAAAAGATAAACTGGACATCATAGATCACTACTTAAATAAACAAAGGAAAGACATAAAAGAACACCTTTCAATAAATACTGATATTTTAAAAGACAAAAATAATTTTATTGTAGATTTAAAAATATCCGAAAATGATTCTATATTAATGGAAATAAAATTAAATGTAGATTCTGATAAAAAGGCAACACAGCTATGTGAAAAATGGGAAAAAAATTTTTCAGAACTTTATCAGAAAATTGTGGAATCTCTTATGGAAAATTAAAAATTTTAATTTACAATCATACCTGTAGGCTCTCCTCCTATAGGTATATATTCTTTACTTTCACTTTCTATATTCAATTTTATAAGTAAATTATTATAGTTATCCCCTACATATAAGTTATCCTTATACTTTATTATATTTCTTGGCATACCTCCTACAATTATTCTCTTTTTCTCCTTATAGTTATTTATATCTAAAATACTTATAGTTCCATCACCAAAATTAGATACGAAACCATATCTGCTATTACAATATATATCTATAGGGGAATTTCCTACAATAACTCTATTTATGATTTTATAGTTTTTTAAAGACAGTATGGCTATACTTCCTTTAAATTCTGATCCTATATTGCTTTCACATATCAAAACATGCTTTCCATCCACCGTAAACACAGCCTTAGTAGGGTAGCAACCCACCCTTACATTTTTTATATATTCTCTATTTTCACAATCTATCAAAGTTATACTGTCATCTTTCATATTGGCCACTAATAGTAACTTTCTTTCTTTATTTAAAGATATACTGTAGGGAAGACTTCCACAGGGTATGCGTTCAACTACCCTTTTTAACTTTAAATCAAATATGAGTACACTATTTAAATCTCCACATATTATATAGACATTACTACCATAAACTACTGCATCATTGCAGCATTCTCCTATATAATAACTTTCTTCTTGAACTTCATTTTTCTTATCTATTATAGTTATGGCATTATTATATCTATTTGCTGTTATAATCTTATTATCATCCATACATATTCCTTGAGGTCCAACCCTATAAATTATATCATCAGATTTTAAGTGTATTTTCTTTTCTTCATGAAAATTATCCAAATTAACCTTGGATACAAAATCAGAAGAAGTGCTGCACACATAAAGATATCCCAATACCATCACCCCCCTACAAATATAATATGAGTATGTATTAAAATGGGTAATAACTATACTAAATTATTTTCTTGTATAAGTAATTTGTATTATATATAATTATTTTATAAATTTATTTTGTAGAATAAGGTGATGAAATGTACAGTTATATAACAAAAGGAGTATGTTCAAAACAAATAAATTTTGATATATCCCATAATAAAGTTAAAAATGTGAGTTTCATAGGTGGATGTAACGGTAACCTTCAAGGAATATCCCGATTAGTTGAGGGTATGGATTTAAATGAAGCCATAAAAAAACTTGAAGGTATTTCCTGTAATGGAAAGGCTACCTCCTGTCCAGATCAACTGGCAACTGCACTTAAGGAATTTGCTGTAAAAAATTAAAACATGAAAATAAAAAATGAGAACATATTTTAAAATATATTCTCATTTTTTTATGAAATCCTTTATTTATATGCCTAGCTTAAATTATCCAAATATATCACTATATTTTTTTATAACTTTTCTCATATCCCCCACCATGTAAAGAGAACCGCATACCAAAATTAAATCTTCTTTATCACAATAGGAAAGTGCTTTTTTATAGGCACTGTCATAATCTTGAAAATCTTCACAATTAGAATTATATTTTTCTATTACAGCTTTAAGTTTACCGGCATTCTCTCCTCTTTTGTCTTTCGGGGTAACTGCAATAACTTTTTTTGCAAGAGGTACAATAGTACTTACCATTTTTTCTACTTCTTTATCTGCCAATATGCCTAGTATCAAAATCATGTTATTATATTGAAAATAATTGCATACATTCTCCTTAAGCACTGAAATCCCCTGTATATTATGAGCTCCATCCACTACTACCAATGGATTTCTATTCATAACTTCAAGTCTTCCCTTCCAGCTTACATTATCTAATGCTTCTAATATAGAGTATTTATCCACTAAAATATTGTATTTTGACAATTGTTCTATGGTAAATAATGCTACTGCACAATTTAAAAGTTGATGCCTGCCTAAAAGAGATAGTTTGATGTCATAACTTGATTTCTTTGTAGATATTCTTATCTGCTGAACGTATTCCCCACTTCTGCTGTCAATTTTATTTTCACTTATAAAATTTGAAGAATCTATAGGAACCTTTATAAGTTCACTGCCCTTTTCCTCACATATCTTTTCTATAACCTTCTCAACAGATTCTTCCTGTGGATAAAATATCACAGGAATGCCTTTTTTAATTATCCCTGCCTTTTCATAGGCTATTTTCTCTAAAGTATCCCCTAGTATATTCATATGATCATAACTTATAGAAGCAATTACACTTGCTATAACTCCCCCTTGGCATTCCTTGGAAAAAGGGGGCATAACATTGGTAGAATCAAATCTTCCTCCCAGTCCCACTTCAATTACCGCTATATCAACTTTTTTATCCCAAAAATAACAAAACATGGCACAGGTAATTATTTCAAACTCTGTGGGATTATCATAGCCCAGTTGTAAAACTTTATCCACTGCCTCTGACACCTTAGTAACTACTCTGCTTAAATCGTCATGAGATACATTTTTCCCATTTACCTGAATTCTCTCCTCAAATTCCTCTAAATAAGGAGAAGTATACATACCTACTTTAAATCCAGCCTCTATTAATATGCTGTTTATCATTACAGTAATAGAGCCTTTTCCATTAGTTCCTGCCACATGTATCGCCTTTATTTTTTTGTGGGGATTCCCCAAAAGTTCCAGTATTTTTTCTGTTCTTTCAAGACCTAAGTTTACTCCAAATTTAGCAGTATTATTTATATACTGCAGTGTATCTTTATAATTCATAATGCCTCATCCCATATTTCATTTTAGACTTTCCAATCTTTCCATTACAGTCTTAAGCATTCCCCTATATTTATCCCCTTTTTTTCTCTCTCCATCCACAACAGACTTTGGTGCTTTTGAAATAAATTTTTCATTTGAAAGTTTACTATCCACTCTTTTTATTTCCTTTTCTAATTTCTCTTTTTCCTTATTCAGCCTTTCAATTTCTTTATCCTTATCCACAAGCTCTAAAAGAGGAATAAATAATTCAGCTCCTGTAGTAACTGCAGATACCACATTTTCTGAAACCTTATTTTTATCATCTAAAAATTCAATTTCACTGGCAGAAGCCAATTTCTTAAAATATTCTTCTCCATTTTTAAAAGTATCCAGTGCATTTTTCTCAGTTATATATACCAATAATTTTGCCTTTTTTGAAAATGGTACATTCATCTCCGCCCTTACATTTCTGATTGCTTTAATGGCTTCTATAATGTATTCCATATCCTTTTCTACTTTTAAATCTTTAAATTTATCATCGTATTCTGGCCAGGATGAAATAGTTATAGATTGACAGTCTGTATAAAGATGATCATATATTTCCTCTGTTATAAATGGCATTATAGGATGGAGCAACTTAAGAGAAGCAACAAGTACATCATTCAATACATTATATGCAATACCTTTTTCTTTTTCATCTTCACCGTACATAACCGGTTTTACAAGTTCTATATACCAGTCACAGAATTCTCCCCAGATAAAATCATATATTTTCTGCGAAGCTATTCCAAGTTCAAATTTTTCTATATTGTCAGTAACTTCTTTTACCAGAGTATTTAACCTTGAAAGTATCCACTTGTCTGCATCACTATACTCCCTGCACCCTTTGTATTTATCCATTATACCTTTATCTAAATTCATAAGTACAAATCGTGAAGCATTCCATATTTTATTGGCAAAATTCCTTGCAGATTCTACTCTTTCCGGGTAATACCTTATATCATTTCCCGGTGCATTTCCTGTAATAAGTGCAAATCTAAGTGCATCTGCCCCATATTCATTTATTACCTCTATAGGATCAACCCCATTTCCAAGAGACTTAGACATTTTTCTCCCCTCTGAGTCCCTTACAATTCCATGTATTAATACATTTTCAAAGGGGATATCATCCATACAATATAACCCGGAAAATATCATACGTGCTACCCAGAAAAATATTATGTCATATCCTGTAACCAAGGTATTATTAGGATAAAAGCATTTTAAATCCTCTGTATTTTCAGGCCACCCAAGGGTGGAAAAAGGCCACAGGGCAGAACTAAACCAGGTATCCAGCACATCTTTGTCCTGTTCTATATTGGTTGAACCACATTTACTGCATTTTGAAGGATCCTTATCACTTACTATAACTTCTCCGCAATCCTTGCAGTACCATACCGGAATTCTATGTCCCCACCACAGCTGTCTTGATATACACCAGTCCTGGATATTTTCCATCCAGTTAAAATAAGTTTTTTCAAACCTTTCAGGTATAAATTTAACCTTTTTATTTTTAACTACATCTAAAGCAGGTTTTGCAAGAGACTCCATCTTTACAAACCACTGCTTTGAAAGCATAGGTTCAATAGTAGTTTCACATCTGTCATGACAGCCTACATTATGTACATGTTCCTTTACTTTTACCAAAAATCCCTGTTCCTCCAGATCCTTTACCAATAATTTTCTAGCTTCATACCTATCAAGTTCATCATATTTGGTCCCTGGAAGTTTTACAGTACCATCTTCATTTAATACTATGATCTCAGGAAGATTATGTCTCTTACCTACATAATAGTCATTGGGATCATGAGCCGGAGTTATTTTTACAGCTCCCGTACCAAATTCCATATCTACATAATCATCAGAAACTATTGGTATCTCTCTATTTAAAATCGGAAGAAGTGCAGTTTTCCCTACTAGGTGCTTATACCTTTCATCTTTAGGATTTACCGCAATTGCTGTATCTCCAAACAGGGTCTCTGGTCTTGTAGTTGCTATTTCAAGATATTCATCACTATCAACTACTTTATATTTTATATGCCAGAAATAACCCTGCTGCTCACTATACTCAATTTCTGCATCTGATATGGCAGTATGGCATTTAGGACACCAGTTTATTATTCTATTTCCCTGATATATAAGATCTTCTCCATATAATTTTACAAAAAACTTTCTTACTGCTTTATTCAGTCCCTCGTCCATGGTAAATCTTTCTCGTGTAAAATCTACAGAACATCCTAATTTTTTTATCTGTTCTCTTATTCTGGCCCTATATTCATCAGTCCACTGCCATGTCCTCTCAAGAAAAGCTTCCCTTCCTATTTCTTTCTTCACTATTCCATCTTTTAAAAGTTCCTTTTCTACTTTAACCTCTGTGGCTATACTGGCATGATCCTCTCCCGGAATCCACAATGTAGTGTATCCCTGCATCCTTTTTGTTCTTATTATTATATCCTGAATGGTATCATCCAGCGCATGACCTAAATGCAGCTTTCCTGTGATATTTGGAGGCGGGATCACTATAGTATAGGACTTTTTTGTGTGATCTGCCTCAGGTGTAAAATATCCTTTTTCCTGCCAGGTATTATAAAGCCTTTCCTCAAATGCTTTTGGATTATAAGTAGTTGCCATTTCTTTTTTCTCTGACATTTAAATTCCTCCTCTTACAAATACAATTTCATTATAAAAAACCTCCATCCAATAAAGGACGGAGGTCCGCGTTACCACCTTTTTTCCTGTAAAACTACAGACTCTTAAAAAATAACGATTAAGAAACCGTCTTTACCTACTTGGATTTTCAGTAAAGAAACTCTAAAGCTACCTTGGAGATAATTCATATGGAAAACCTCTCAACTAATAAGTTCTCCTCTCTTTATACTCTATTATCTCTACTCCTCTTTTTCACAGTAATTATACTTAATTTAATTTTACATATTTTTATTATAACCTTAATTTTTAGGCTGTCAAGAAATTTTATTTTCAAAGGGGTCTTTCCACAAAAACCAAAGGAAAAGACATTCATGGCTTCGGACTATATATTACTAAAAAATTAGTTGAAAAAAATAATGGAACTATATCTGTAGAAAGTATCCCAGGAAAAACTAAATTTGTGATAAAGTTTAAAATAGATTAAATATATAAAACTCTTACATAGAAAAGAAACTAAAACATGGTACAATATTTACTAAAAGAATAAAAATGCACTCTCCTACAAAGTGCATTTTTGAACTAAAAGCTTTATAAAACATAGAGCGTATAAAAGACTTTCATAACAATAAAGGATGGCAATCTGCAATTTTTAGACTTTCAAGGAATTTTATTTAACAGTTTCTTTGGCAAAAGAATTGTTAACTATCTTGTCAAAGGAGGGTCTTTCTGGTATCAAATCAGCTTTATAGGACTGTATTATATCCATAAGCCTGTTTAAATCTTCTTCTTGTATAACAGGTGTATCTGCATAGGCATTTATATCCCTGTAATTTTTCACTACAGACTTCAATATGTCTTCACTGGTTCCAGGGAAAAATGATTTTATAGATTGGGCTACTTCCTGGTCACTGTGTTTCTTAACCCACATTTGCCCTTCATAAATGGCTTTAGTAAACCTTTGTATGGTTTCAGTATTCTTTGATATATAGGATTTTGTAGCAAAATAACAGGTATATGGAATTCTACCTGCTGATTTACCTATAGAAGCTGTTATATAACCATTGTTATCTTTTTGAAGCATGCTAGCTGTTGGTTCAAAGAGAGCCACATAATCTCCTGTATTAGCTTTAAATGCACCCGCTGTAGCAGTATAAGCCAGATTGGTTATTATATTTACATCCTTCCCTAGCTGTATGCCGTGATTTTTAAGTACATATTCCAGTGTCATCTCTGGAACTCCCCCAGGTCTCCCCCCAATTATAGTTTTTCCTTTTACAGATTCCCATTTAAAATTCTCTTCTTCACTTCTTCCTACCAGAAAGGATCCATCTGTAGAAGTTAACTGTGCAAAGATCACCGGAAAATCCTCTCTTTTCTGATTATATATATATATGATTTGTTCAGGTCCACAAAATCCTATGTCACAGCTACCACTTAATATCTGTTGCATAGTTTTATCCGCTCCCTGTCCTGTGGTAAGCTCTATATCTATACCCTGTTCCTTAAAAAACCCCTGATTTATGGCCACATACATAGGTGCATAAAAAGTAGATCTGGCTACTTCATTTAATTTTATAGTAACCTTGGAATTGCTATTTCTTTTACTTTGGCTGCACCCGGTAAAAGCAACTGCTATAAATATAAAAAACAATAAAATAGAACCAAGATACAGTTTTTTCTTTATCATATATCCTCCAAAATAATTTTAATATCAGTTCATAATATGTAGGTTATTATAATTATGTTAAAATAATTTTTTATAAACAATTATTGTATTTTAGTTGATTTTAGGAAAAATATATACTATAATAGAATTACACAAATAATAATTATTTATTAATAATAAATAGGAGGTAAATAATATGAATGCTTTAGAAATAAAAAAAGATATTTATTGGGTAGGAGCATTAGATCCAGATCTCCGAATATTTGATATAATAATGAATACTCCTTATGGAACCACTTATAACTCTTATGTGGTAAAAGGAAGCGAAAAAACTGCTGTATTTGAAACTGCCAAAGAAAGATTTTTTGATGAATTTATAGAAAGATTGAATTCTGCCAATGTAGATGTAAAAAATATAGATTACATAGTTGTAGATCATACAGAACCGGACCATTCAGGTTCTATAGCAAAATTATTAGATCTTTCACCTAATGCAAAGCTTGTAGGCTCTACTGCTGCCATTAGATTTATGAAGGCCATATCAAATAAAAAATTTGACTCTATTGTAGTAAAGGATGGGGACACGCTAGATCTTGGAAATAAAACCTTAAAATTTATTTCAGCACCATTCCTTCACTGGCCTGACTCCATATATACCTATGTTCCAGAAGATAATATACTAATTACCTGTGATTCCTTTGGAGCACACTACTGCAGTCCAAAGGTATTTAATGATTTAAATACAGATGAAGCAGGTTATATGGATGCTTTAAAATATTATTTTGATGGTATAATGGGTCCTTTTAAACCCCATGTACTTGAAGCAATAGATAAAATCAAGGATTTGAAAATTGATATTATATGTCCAGGTCATGGTCCTGTTTTAAGAAAGGATCCTTTAAAAATAGTAAACCTATATAAAGAATGGAGTACGCCTATAAAGCCAGGAAACAAAAAATATATAGTAATACCTTATGTATCTGCTTATGGATACACTGAATCTCTGGCAAACAAAATAACTGAAGGAATAAGATCCTTTGGAGATTTCGAAATCAAGACTTATAATGTAATTTATAGTGATATGAATGAAATACTTGAAAACATCGGAAAGGCAGACGGAATACTCTTTGGTTCTCCAACTATTAACGGAGATGCTTTAAAACCAATTTTTGATATATTGATTTCTTTAAATCCTATAGTACATGGTGGTAAGGTAGCTGCTGCCTTTGGATCTTATGGTTGGAGCGGTGAAGCTGTAAAGAATATTGAAGCCAGGTTACAACAGCTAAAAATGAACTTATTAACTCCAGGGCTTAGAGTAAATTTCAAACCATCTGAAGATGAATTAAATTCTGCATATGAATTTGGAAAAAGTTTTGCAAAAAAGGTTACTGAAAACTCAAAGGACGCATTAGAAACTCCACAAACCAAATCTACAAAAAAATGGAAATGCACTGTCTGCGGTTTTGTAGCTGAAGGTGATACTCCTCCTGAAAGCTGCCCTGTATGTCATGTGGATGCAAGTAAATTTGTAGAAGTATAATATATAAATTAAGAACTGTATATAGATACAGTTCTTAATCTACTACTAGAGAATCTTAGAATATTTGATCAATCCATCTTCTATATTTAATTTTATCATCTTCATTTCGTCTAAATATTCTATATAAGATCTAACTATCCTTTCCATTATAATATATTTACATATCCCACTTATGCTAATATGAAAATTTTTAATGGTATTTTTAACAATATCCTCCATAGTTATGCTTCCATCTATAACATTATATATCTTAGCTGCTATGTTTCTGTAGAAATTTATATTATCTTCTACAAGTTTCATAACATTATTATAGATTCCTTTATGTGCCACTATATATTTTTCATATTTAAAGTTATATATTTTCCCTTTACTTTTTAAGTCCTTACTTATAGTATATGTATATGGCAATTTAGCTCCTTCCATAACTTCATAACTTATAATACTGTCACCTAAATATATCACATTATCAGGAGTAACAATACATATATGTGCAGGACTATGCCCTGGTGTAGGAATGATTTTAAATTTAATTCCATATATATATATATATTCTTGATTGCCCGAAATTATAATATCTGTATTACATACCATATTACCAAAATTTTCTTTAATATCTGATAATGTCTGATAACCATAATAAAATTTTAGATTATCTATGGAACTACAGATAAACGCTTCATATTCTGGCATAGCAATAATACAATTATATTTTTTTTTAAAATACATATTATTACCCACATGATCTACATGAGCATGACTACATATTATGGCAACCAATTTTAAACTATGTACCTCTAAAAGTTTTTCTATCCCTTTAGTTTCCTCCCCAGCAAGTCCCGAATCCAGCATAATAATCTCTCTATCATTAATTTTATAGAAAGGTATATATGTCATTCCCGTATCAATGCAATATGTATTTCCTTTTACTTTTTTTATGATCATATATTGTATTTAGTAACTATATCTTAAATATAAAATTACTAAATTCCCCCTTCCATCCATAATCTCTTATAATCATCAACATAAGTAAGTGAATATTCACAATATAAATTATAAAACTAAAAATTTATTATATCAAGTTAAAATATTTTTGGTTTTACAAATATTTTATAAGTTCATATAGCTTACATCCATAGTAAAAATACTATAAATGGACGATAAAAACAAAGTTCAAAGGCTATAGGAATAAGATAAAGGCTATTAGAGGATATCTCATAGCCTTTATCTATTTATACAAGTTGCTGCCGATAAATGTTTTAGAAAAATTAGTTTAATATATTGTTGACTTCAATTAGGTTAATCTTACCCTAATGTAGCTGTATAATTTACAATAACACATAGCTAATCCTGAAAAAACTTTTAAATAGCTGATAAAGTCATCAAGAAAAATTTTTGTAGTTATCTGTTAGTGAAAATTATAATAGTACATATAGAAAATGCTATTCTATTTATTGGCATTTTCCGCAAACACTGCTTTTGGAATAATTTTTTCTTTACAACTCTCTAATTCCACTTCATTTTCCATAGACTTAAATGCCACGGATAACATGAGCTTTAACCTGTTTAGCTGGTTTACTTCACTGGCTCCTGGATCATAGTCTATTGCGGCAATATTACTGCCTGGATATATTCTTTTCAGTTCTTTTACCATGCCTTTACCTGTTACATGATTAGGCAGACACGCAAAAGGCTGCATACATACAATATTTTTAGTTCCACTCTTTATAAGTTCTATCATTTCAGCAGTTAAGAACCATCCTTCTCCTGTCTGATTCCCAATAGACAATATTTTTGAAGCATCTTCTGCCATCTTCCTAATATCAGAAGTTTCACTAAAACGCTGACTATTTTTTAATGCAGCTTTCATATGCCTTCTGAAATATTCAATAAACTTTATAGCACTATCTTTTATAATTTTATTAAAGTAACTTCCAGACAGATACTTATATTTAAATCCTGCATCGTAGGCACAGTACAAGAAAAAATCCATTAAATCAGGAACTACCACTTCTACTCCTTCACTTTCTAAAATATCCACAATATTATTATTGGCTGTAGGATGAAATTTTACCAATATTTCTCCCACTACCCCTACCCGTGGTTTGACTATAGATTTTATTTCCAGATTGTCAAAATCCTCTACTATATTATAAATATTTTCTTTGAATTCTCTATGGCTTCCATTTACTACATTCTTTTTACACTCTTTCACCCATTCTTCATATAAGAGATTTGCAGAACCTTTTATTTTTTCATAAGGCCTCACTCTATATAAAACTCTCATAAAAAGATCCCCATATAGAAGTGCCATCATGGACTTATTTACAAGTCCTGCTGTAATTTTAAACCCAGGATTTTTCTCTAAGCCTGCTACATTTAGGGATATAACTGGTATTTTCTCCATACCTGCTTCCTTCAAAGCTTTCCTTAAAAATCCTATATAATTTGTAGCTCTACATCCTCCTCCTGTCTGAGATAATATAACAGAAGTGTTTTCCATATCATATTTACCCGATTTTAAAGCTTCTATCAACTGTCCTATTACTATTATAGACGGATAACATGCATCATTATTTACATACCTTAGACCTTCCTCTACAGCCTTTTTATCTACAGAAGGTAATATTTCCAGCTTATATCCAGATTCTCTAAACGCCTCCTGTAAAAATTGAAAATGTATAGGTGACATCTGGGGACACAATATAGTATGGGTTTTTTTCATTTCTTTTGTAAAAACTATCTTTTTATAGCTCTCCTGAAGTTTATTGGGTTTAAAACCATGCTTTTCCCTTTCTTCAATGGCTGCCTTCAAAGAACGTATTCTTATTTTAACCGCCCCTAAATTACTGCCTTCATCAATTTTCAATACTGTATATATCTTTTCATATTTATTAAGTATTTCTTTAACCTGATCTGTAGTAACTGCATCTAAGCCACATCCAAAAGAATTTAACTGTATCAATTCCAAATTTTCCTGAGTTGCTACAAAGCTTGCTGCAGCATAAAGTCTGGAATGATATACCCATTGATCTACTACTCTAAGTGGCCTATCCACCACTCCCAAATGAGCTACAGAGTCCTCTGTTAATACAGCCATATCATAGGAAGTTATTATATTCGATATTCCATGGTTTATCTCAGGATCCACATGGTAGGGTCTTCCTGCAAGAACTATACCTTTTTTTCCTGTATCTCTAAGATATTTTATTGTTTCTTCTCCCTTTAATCTTATATCATCCTTCATCTTTTCCTGCTCTTCAAAAGCTTTTTCCAGTGCATTTGATATTTCTTTCTTAGATATATTAAATTCCTTCAATTCATCCCTGAGTCTTTTTACAAGCCTCGTCTTATTATCTAGTGCCAAGAAAGGATTCTTAAAATTGATATTTTTTTCTGTTATTACATCCATATTATTTTTTATAACCTCAGGGTAGGAAGTTACCATAGGACAATTATAATTATTATCTGCTCCCTGCTGTTCTTTTTGCTCATTTGGTATACAAGGATAGAATATAAAATCTATATTTCTGTTTATCAAATCCATTATATGCCCATGAACTATTTTCGCAGGATAACAAGCTGACTCAGAAGGTATTGTTTCTATACCCATTTCATAAACGTGTTTTGAGGAACGGGAAGACAATTCCACCCTGAAACCAAGCTCTGTAAAAAATGTAAACCAAAATGGATAGTTTTCATATAAATTTAAAACCCTGGGTATGCCTACTTGTCCTCTTTTAGCCTGGCTCCTTTTAAGAGGAACATAGTCGAATGTCCTATGATATCTATAATCAAAAAGATTTGGCATCTTTAAGGTATTATTCTTCTCTAAGCCAGCGCCTCTTTCACACCTGTTTCCTGATATGAATTCCTTTCCATCTGAAAATTTATTTATAGTAAGAAGACAATTATTTGAACATTTACCACATCTTTTCATATTGACTTCTGTAATAAAATCACTCAATTGTTTTTCACCTAACAGAGTGCTTTTATGAACTCCATCATATCTTTCTTTTGCAATAAGTGCGGCTCCAAAGGCTCCCATAAGACCTGCTATATCAGGTCTTACCGCTTCCCGTTCAGATATTATTTCAAAAGCCCTTAATACGGCGTCATTATAGAAAGTTCCCCCTTGAACTATTATTTTTTTTCCCAAATTCTTAGGATTTGTTATCTTTATTACTTTAAATAAAGCATTTTTTATAACTGAATAGGAAAGTCCTGCAGATATATCTCCCACAGAGGCCCCTTCTTTCTGCGCTTGTTTAACTCTAGAATTCATAAAAACAGTACATCTGGAACCTAAATCCACCGGTTTTTTAGAGTATTGTGCAGAAGCTGCAAAATCTCTTACATCCATATTCAAGGATTTAGCAAAAGTTTCTATGAAAGAACCACATCCAGATGAACAAGCTTCATTTAACATTATACTGTCGATTATTCCATCTTTCACCCTGAGACATTTCATATCCTGTCCACCAATATCCAATATAAATTCCACTCCAGGTTGAAAAAATTCTGCAGCCTTATAATGGGCCACAGTTTCCACCTCTCCTATATCTACAGATAGTGCAGCTTTAGTTAGACTTTCTCCATAACCTGTAACTGCAGAATTTACTATTTTGGCATCTTTAGGCAGTTTTTTATACAAATCCTTCAATATATTTACAGCAGATTTTAGCGGATTTCCATTGTTACTTCCATAAAATGAATATAATAAATTACCCTTCCCATCTATAAGAGCTGATTTAGTAGTGGTTGATCCCACGTCTATTCCTAAATAGCAGTCCCCTGCGAAACTTTCTAAATCTTTTCTTTTTATTTTACTTTTGTCATGCCTTTCCTTAAACTCGTTAAATTCTTCTTTATCTTTAAAAAGAGGCCTTAATATCTGAATTTCATTATTTAAGGAATTATTTAAGTGTGGTAATCTATCTACTAAATTTTTAAAAGAAATAATTTCTTCATTTTTTGAAGATAATGCTGCTCCCATTGCCACAAAAATCTGAGAATTTTCAGGAAAAATAACTTCATTTTCGCTAAGCTTTAAAGTTTCTATAAATCTCTTTCTAAGCTCTGACAGAAAATACAAAGGTCCCCCTAAAAAAGCAACATTACCTTTTATAGACTTGCCGCAAGCAAGCCCACTTATAGTTTGATTTACTACAGACTGAAATATGGATACCGCAATATCTTCTTTTTTTGCCCCTTCATTTAAAAGGGGTTGAATATCAGTTTTGGCAAACACTCCACATCTGGCAGCTATAGGATAAATAACTTTATATTCCTTAGCCAGTTCATTTAATCCCTTTGCATCTGTCTGAAGAAGAGATGCCATTTGATCAATAAATGCCCCTGTACCACCTGCACAAGTTCCATTCATTCTCTGGTCAATTCCTCCATCAAAAAAAGTTATTTTGGCATCTTCCCCTCCAAGCTCTATAGCTACATCAGTATCCGGGATAAATTTTTCTATGGTATTAGTACATGCTACTACTTCCTGAATAAAAGGTATATCAAGCCACTTGGACACAGACAATCCTCCAGAACCCGTAGCCATAACAGTTATATTAGCATCTTTTAACTTTTCATAAGCATCTTTGATAACCTTAGCTATAGTACTTTTTATATCAGAAAAATGTCTTTGATATTTACTATAGATTATACTGTCTTTTATATCTGAAACAACTATCTTTACTGTGGTGGAACCTACATCTAGACCTACACGAAATAAATTTTTCATACTTAATCACCTTTTAAAATTAATAATTTAAACTGAATTTACAAACTTTAAAATACTAGGTATTTAAAAAATGTTTTACTTTGAAATAGCCTCTTTTAAAATGTTATTATTTCTATTATGTACCATATAGTGCTAATACAAAAAATAACCCTATTCTTGTATACGGTTAAATTATCAATACTAATACTCTGATTTATTTAATAAAAACTACTTTCACTTATATTATAACATATGTGCGTATATGTGCAATTCCAATATCTCCTATAGTCACACTTGTAATAAGCCTATAAAGTTTACTTTATGCCTGAAAGACCTTTAACACTATACTATATCTATTCATATACTAAATTATATATTAATTTTTAACTAAATTTAAAATTATGAACTCTATCAGCTGTAATTACTTCTGATGTAAGGAGATGATACTTTGGACAAATTAACCCTTAACAATATATACATGAACTATCATTCATTGAAAAATTCTACTAAAGCCTTGGAAGACATAAGTTTTACTATAAAAAAAGGAGAATTTTTAAGTATAGTAGGCCCTTCTGGATGTGGTAAAACTACACTTTTAAATATAATAGCCGGCCTTATAAAGCCTTCTTCCGGCGAAATATATATAGATGATGAAAAAATATCTTCATTTTCCCATAAAATGGGCTATATGTTTCAAAAAGATCAATTATTTGAATGGCTAAATATATGGAATAATATATTGATTGGCATTAAAATACAACATAAATCTATAAATACCTATAAAACCAAATTGGAAACTTTATTAAAAGATTATGGATTGTGGGACTTCAGATATCATTATCCACAGGAATTATCCGGCGGTATGAGACAAAAAGTAGCCCTCATAAGGACCCTTGCTCTTGACCCTGAAGTACTCCTTCTTGACGAGCCCTTTTCCTCTTTAGATTATCAGACTCGATTAAACATAAGTGATGAAATATTTAAAATAATAAAAAATGAAGGTAAAACTGCTATAATGGTAACTCATGATATTTCAGAGGCCGTATCTATGTCAAATAGAATTATAGTCCTCTCTAAAAGGCCGGCTAAAATAAAGAAGATATTCAATATAACTTTTAAAGAGTACCATGATTCCCCTTTAAAATGTAGAGAAGATCCAGAGTTTAGGATTTACTTTAACCATATATGGAAGGAGTTGAACTATTAATGATGGATTACAAACAAGAGCACGAGCTTTATATAAAAAACATAAACAGGCGAAAGAAAAAAATTACATTATTCAGAATAGTAATTTTGATAGCTTTTTTTGTTTTGTGGGAAGTTGCAGGAGATTTAGGATGGATAGATCCTTTTTTGACCAGCACTCCTTCTAGAATGTATAAAAATCTTATAACACTTTATCTTGAAGGGACACTATTTACACACATTGGAATAACCTGCCTTGAAACAATATTAGGTTTTTTGTTAAGTACGGCTCTTGGAACTTTAATTGCCATAATTCTTTGGTGGTCTGAATTTATTTCAGATATACTAGACCCTTATATAGTAGTATTAAATGCCCTTCCAAAAGTTGCTCTGGCTCCTATAATAATATTTTGGGTAGGTAACGGAATTTCTGCCATTATATTAGTTACAGTATTAATTTCCATAATTGTAACCATATTAACTGTATTAAATGGCTTTAAAGAAGTAGATAAGGATAAAATCACTCTTCTTAAAACTTTTGGTTCTTCAAAACTCCAGATCCTAACTAATCTTATAATACCTTCTTCAGTCCCTACTCTAATTTCATCCCTGAAAATAAATGTAGGACTTTCCTGGGTAGGAGTAATAATGGGAGAATTTTTAGTGGCAAAAGAGGGATTGGGATTTCTAATAATATATGGAGGACAAATATCACAGTTAGATACAGTTATGGTGAGCATAATTATACTTTCAATATTAGCTTATGTTATGTATATTTCCATATCCTTTGCTGAAAAAAAACTTAGAAAGTTAATATTTCATTAGTGTGCCCTTTCAGGTTTTAAAGAGAGCCTTTGGCTTTCTTTAAAACTTATGTATCCCATGGTTTTACCTTCCTATACATAACAGAATTAGGATTAAATTATTGGTATATTTTTTTAAAAAATGGATATAAATTTACTAAAGGACTATGTGATTCCATATGAGGCTTTTACTTCATTAAACTTAAGGAGGATTAAAATGAATTACTTTCAAAAGGCCAATGAATATTATAATACCAAAGACTATAAAAAAGCTATTGACCTATACGAAAAAGCCATACAGATAAAAGATAATGAAGCGTCTTCCCTGTACAATTCTGCAGTATGTTTTATAAAATTAAAAAGATATGAAAAAGCAATAGAACTATTAAATTCTGCTATAAAACTAAGGAGAGAAAGCAAATATTTTTTTAATCTGGGATACTGCTATATAATGTTACATAATACCAAAAAAGCTCTTATATACTTTAACAACGCCTGGTGTCTCAATAATGATGACACAGATTGTGAAAAAGCCATAAACACCATCTTAAAAAATTACATAACAAAAACTAAATAGAATTAATTTCAAAAGAGTGGTTTGACTTTACCACTCTC
This sequence comes from Clostridium sp., assembly GCF_036781005.1. GTDB lineage: Bacteria > Bacillota > Clostridia > Clostridiales > Clostridiaceae > Clostridium_B. Next base: position 30,890 of record NZ_DAIQBT010000003.1, read on the forward strand.
CTGCTATTTGAGAATCCCTATGATCAAGTTGAAATCTTTTACTATTGAAATAGTCTCCCCCCTTATAAAAAGTTGTATCTACATTTATCCATTGCTGCCTTTCTGGAATATAAACCTGATTCCACGCATGACTTACCCAATTTACACCATTGAATCCTTCTCCTGTTATGAGCCTTACTTTCACATTATTAGCCCTTGCCATAGCTACATAAAGACAAGCATAATCAAAGCAAATTCCTTTCTTGGAATAAAAGGTAGGGATCGCTCCAGACTGTACATCAAAATCATTACTCAATACTCTAGTTGCTTTTTGATGATCATAACTTATATTAGTGCCTATCCAATTATAAAGTATTTCCGACCTGTCAGTGGTATTGCTGCCTTCTGTACCCAGTGCCTTAGCAAAAGTATTGATTTCCTGATTGGATTTTACTCCTTCTTCTATAGTAACACCATTATAGTATATTATACTATTTTCATTATTTTTAAATCTATCTATGCCATTTGAATTCTGTGTATCTTTTGAATTTGACTGTTTTATGACTATTTTAAAAGAATTGTTGATTATGCTTGGCAATTGTTTTGCAATAGTAGAATTAGTTACTGGAATTATAATTTCCCTGCATATGGAATTATAGGGTCTTGAATTTTCCAGATATGTATTCAACTTGGAATTTATATTAAACATAGAAACTATATTCAATATAAAGGAAATTAGAAGCATATAACATATAGATCTTGGTAGTTGAAAAATCACTCCCAATATCCTTTTAAAAATATTACTTTTAAATTTCAAAAATCCATCTACACTATCGATTAAGGGATATAAAGTTAAATAGCTTATTAAATCTAACAGAAGTTTTATAATTCTGTAAACTATAAATATAAATACAGGAATTAAAATCGCATATACCAAAAAACTGTTATTTTCGAAGTAATTTCCAATGTATTCAGGCAAAATATTATATAAGTTATAACTGTGCTGCATGAATATTTTTCTCCAAAAATATATTCCAACTATTAGGGCTATTATAAAAGATATATTTCTGTTTACATCATCTATATCCAGTTTCAAATCCTTAGATGAAAATTTAAATAAAAAACCTTTTATAAGAGGATATAAAAATGCCAATCCTATCAGTATAGTTACGGGACTTGTGTTCATAAAATCACCCCTAGACATCAAAAATTTCAAGTTTACACTATATTCCCACACGTGAAAATCAAATTGTTTTTGTAACATCGCAAAACACATAATTTATTAAATTCTACATTAATTCTTTTAAAACACTTTTTACATTTTCCCATGGATATCCTCTTCTTAAAAGATATGACCCCAATTTTTTATATATTTTAACCCGATCATTTTCGGATTTTACCACTATATTATATCTTTTTTTTGCTATATTATATATTTCATCTCTATTTATCTTCTCAGGGATATCCTTTTTATCAATACAATTGCATTCTTTTAATATTTTTTTTAATATACGTTTTACCAGGGGAAAATCATATCCATTTCCTACCATATAATTTCCAAGTTTATTATATACCTTATTTATATTATTTTCACTTTTAATAATAAGATAATATTTCTTTTTTGCCATGTTAAAAGCTGCTTTTTCTTCTACAGAATCATCTATACTACATAATATTTCATCTATAATACTTTCTTTTATTCCTTTTTTAATTAGAGAATATCTAATTTTCTTTCTTCCCTGAAAAAGAATTTTATTCTTTACATACATCTCTGCAAATTTATTATCATCTATAAAATTATATTCTTTTAAAAACTTCAAGCACTCCCTAACTATTTCTTCATCAAATTTTTTTATTAACTTATCATACATTTGCTTTTCCGTTTTATATGATTTTTCTATTATATAAAGGGCATTACGCTTACATTTTATAAAATTGTCTTTATAAATTAAATTTTTCAAATAATCCATATCCAATATTTTGCCTTTACTTATGTCATATTTGTAAACAAGTTCCATACTGCAGGAAAAAGCAAACTCTTCATTTAAATATATATTAACCCTTTTATTATTTCTCTTTTGTATCTCAATTTTAGTCACCATGTATTCACTCAAAAAACATACCTCCCAGCAGCTATCCTCTCTTAAGAATATGGATAGTAGGATTGTTAAACACAATTTTAGCTACTTCATACATATCTTCTTTTTTTATAGTTTCAATTCTTTCTATATCATTAATAAGTTTATATATATCTTCTCCCTTCATAGATTGATTGAGCACATAATTTCCTATATCTGTGGGATCTTCAAGAGTAAAAACCACAGCTGTTTTTAATACCTTCTTCATTAAACTAAGCATATCATCTTTAAAGATTATATCTCCATTTTTTACCTTATCAATACAATCTTCAATAACATCTACAGCTTCTTTTAAATTTTCCTCTCCCACAGAAGTATATACATACAAAGTTTTCACCCCTTCATCTAAATCCAAATCCGTATAAACATCATAGGCAAGTCCTCTTTCCTCTCTTAATTTGGTAAACAATATGGAATTATTACTACCTCCAAACTTATGATTTAATATTCGAAGAGCTAACTCCTGTTTTTCACTTAATCCGTTAAATGTAAACAGATATAAAACAGTACTTTGTTCTATATCCTTTTTAAAAGAAACTTTTTTGCAGGGGGTATTGTATTCAAATATTATATCATTATGTTTAACCTCTTTACTTCTCCATTTATTAAAATACTTATGGATTAACTGGTATACTTTTTCATGTTCATAAGATGATACTACTGATATATGGCAATTGTTGGGTACATAATATTTACTGTAAAATCCGACTAAATCTTCTCTTTTAAACTTGCTTATATCTTTTTCATTTCCAGTTACATTATATCTAAGTGAACTTTTTTTAAAAGCTATCTTATTTATCCTGTCAAAACTGTAATCTTCTATATCATCTTTACTGCTTCGTATTTCCGATAATATAACTTCCCTTTCTTTTTCAATTTCTTCCCTGGGAAATATAGAATTCATAAGCATATCAGAAATAATATTTACAGTTTCTTTTAATTCTTCCCTTAAACATGTGACACTATACACCGTAGAAGTATTATCTGTATAAGCATTATATTCCCCCCCTAGGGTCTCCAAATCTACATTTAATTTTTTATTATTTCTAAGCAGGGTACCCTTGAAAAGCATATGTTCTATAAAATGGGATATGCCTCTTTCATTGTTATTTTCATATAAAGCCCCTATATTAACTGCTGCATGAAAAGCTGAAAGCTCAGTATCTTTCTTTATGGTAATGAGTTTTATTCCATTTGGTAAAACTCTTTGTCTGGCATCAAACATATTAATTCTCCTTTTAAGGTATAAAGTTTTGGTATATTCTATTATAAATTATATCTTTACAGATAAAAAGCATTTAAAAATCAAATTAAAATTTGATAATATGTATATACTATGATATGATAAACTTTGCTCTGTAATATAAAAAAGAAAGAGGAATATTAATGAAAAATATTAGTTTTAACGATTTAAATTTACATCCCAAGGTTTTTGAAGCTATAGATAATATGGGCTTTGAAGAACCATCACAAATTCAAGCAGAATCTATTCCTGTAATATTAGAAGGAAAGGATATTATAGGTCAAGCGCAAACAGGTACTGGAAAAACTTTAGCTTTTGGAGCACCAATGTTAAGCAAAATTACTCCTAAAAGCAAACATATTTCTGCCCTTATACTCACCCCTACAAGAGAACTGGCTATTCAAGTCAATGATGAATTATCCAGAATCGCCAAATTCATGAAAATATTATTACTCCCTATATACGGTGGTCAGCCTATAGAAAGACAAATTAAATCCTTAAAAAGAGGTATAAATATAGTAGTTGGAACCCCCGGAAGAATATTAGATCATATCCACAGAAAAACCCTTGATTTAAGCCATATAGAATTCTTAACAATAGATGAAGCAGATGAAATGCTGGATATGGGATTTATAGAGGATATAGAAGAAATAATAAAAGCTTCAAACCCAAACAGACAGACGCTGCTATTCTCCGCTACTATGCCAGAACAAGTTAAAAAATTAGCTTCTAGATACATGAATCCAAATACAAAATATATAACAATAGCTAAAAATACACTAACCGTAGAGAAAACAAAACAATATTATTACGAGATAAAACATAAGGACAGATTTGAATCTCTGTGCAGAATTTTAGACGTAGATGAGCCCTCAAGTGCCATAATATTTTGTAAAACCAAACGCGGTGTAGATGAACTGGTAGAGAGCATGCAAGCCAGGGGATATAATGTAGAAGGCATGCACGGTGACATGGGACAAAATCAAAGATTAAATACCCTTAGAAAATTCAAAGAAGGTTCTTTAGATTTTTTAGTAGCTACAGATGTAGCTGCAAGAGGTATAGATGTAGAAAATGTCTCCCATGTTATAAATTACGATCTTCCTCAAGATACAGAATCCTATGTACATAGAATAGGTAGAACAGGAAGAGCCAACAAAGAAGGTATCGCCTATTCTCTTGTAACCCCTAGAGAATATATTTTATTAAAACAGATAGAAAAATTCACCAAAAGCAAGATAAAAAGAAAAGACATACCTACTATAGATGAAATATTTGAAGCTAAATATAAAAATATAGAAGAAAAAATTAAAAAAGTTATATCGGAAGATAATTATAAAAACTTTATTCCTATAGCCACAGAACTGGATGAGGAGTATAATTTGGTAGACGTAGCTGCCTCTCTTATGAAAATAATTTTTGACAAAGAGTTAAGTTTTGATTATAAGGAAAATTCCATAGGCATAGAAGATAATAATGTAAGATTGTTCTTATCCATAGGAAGAATGGATAACATAACTCCGAGAAAATTAATAAAGTTTATAAATGAAACCTCTTCGGTAGAAGCATATGAAATAGGTGATATAGACATATTAAACAAATTTACTTTTATAAATGTTCCTGAAAGGGTTGCATCTATCATATTAAAGAAATCCAATGGCAAAAAGCTTCAAAGCAGAAGAGTTTCTGTAGAACTTGCAAAAAGCAAGAAAAATTAATACAGATGCATAATCGCCTACTTTTAGGGACATAATTGTGCCAAAAAGTATATAAAGAATAACTAAGCCCTATGTACCAAAGATTTGATTTTAAAGGTTTTAGGGCTTTTATAATGCTTATTTGGAATCCTGGTAAATCTTATAATCAATACTCTTAAAAATATTATCCAATTTTTCTAATTGTGATAAATATTTTAAATCAATAGCATCTTTGGTTATACTATCATAAAGTTTATTAAATCTATCCACATGATTATTTATTCTTTTCACTGCATATTCTACCGCAGTATGATTTTTTATAATAAAGGGCCAATCTGAAGATTCTGCAAGCATTAATTCACGAGCTGCTTGATTCAAAGTCCTCCTTTGCAAATCTGTGGGATTCTTATAGGTATTGGAAAGTCTAACCATCTGCTTCCCACATTTATGTATTTTTCTGTATATCCACTGATTAGAGGGATTTATCCATACGGAAAAATCTCCATTTTCTCCCCAGCTAGAAGAACAGGGACTTGAACATTGAACTATGGGATATTTTTTTAAATAGTCCCTAGGAGAAATCAACTTGTAATTACAATTGTTTTGCATGGTTTTTCTTATGAATTCATCTATAAAATCCGGTCCTTCAAACCACCAATGTCCAAATAATTCTGTATCATAAGGACATACTATTATAGGCGGCTGATCCATGTGTCTACTAAACTTATCAATTTGTTCCACTCTGCACTTAAAAAAGTGTTCCCCATGTTCTTTTATCCTTTCCATGGCTATTTTCCTATTATAATATTCTTTATTATCTGTATTGCCAGTTATTCTGTAATATTTTATCCCTGTATCAATTCTGACTTTATCTTCATTTATATAAGGTTCTATATACTCAAGGGGCAATTCATAGCCTATATCCCTATAAAATTCCCTATAATCAAAATCTCCGGGATAACCTTTAAAATCACTCCACACCTGATAGGATGATTCTATATCTCTTCCAAATACAGAAATTCCATTTGGAAGGGAAATAGGTGCATAAACGCCATATCTTGACTTAGGAGAGGCATTTATAATTGCTTTATTCTCTGATATAAAGTAGTCAATTCCATATTCCTTAAGCACAGGATCCAATGAATGGGTATAAGCACATTCAGGAAGCCATATTCCATGGGGAGGATGTCCCATATACTCTAAATAACATTGAACCCCCACACCTATCTGTGCCTTAACTGATTCTGGATTTATAGCAAGCAAAGGTAAAAGTCCATGGGTTGCCGCACTGGTTAACACTTCTAAATATCCCAGTTTATCAAACTTTCTAAAGGCATTCATTATATTGTAATCATAGTTCCTATAGATATCTAATATTTTAGATAATCTTTCATTATAAAATTTGGCAAGCACCGCAAGTTCTTTATTATATTTTGTTCTATTTATCTCCTTTTTAGAGAGAGCTATAGATTTTTTCAAATATTTTAAATATCTTTTATTTAAATATTCATCTTCTAGCATAGTCATTAAAGTAGGTGTTATGGACATGGTTATCTTAAAATCCATATGATCCTTTATAAGCTTGTCATATACCTCTATAAGGGGTATGTAACACTCACTAATACCTTCAAATAGCCACCTTTCCTCCAGTGGATCTTTTAAATTTGGGTGTCTTATAAAAGGCATATGACTATGAAGTATAATTGAAATATATCCCTTAGTCATTTTAAACCACCTCTGGAAGAAGTTAAACTATATTTGTTTTCCAAATCCTCCATGTATTCATCTATGAATTCATCCCGTTCTTCTTCATCCTTGAATATCAACTGTGGATATTTATATTTTTTTCCTCCAGAAAATTTATCCGCAAATCCTTTACTTAAGCTGGATATATAATTTTCAGAAACATCTATAAAACAGAGAAAATCATCTGAAGATCTACTATCTCTTGGAGTTGTCACTGTATTTGAAATTGCAAATTCTACAAATTCATTACTGGATATAACTCTTCCCAGTTTCACAAAAATATCCATATCATCTTTTTCAATATCTATATACCAGCTATCCGAAAAAGGATCTATAAATATAGTCTTTATATCCCTGGTTATCCCATTTTCTACAGAATAGACCTTTATAGCTGGTTTTGAATTTATCCATAGCACTTCTCCATATTTGTCTTTAAATTTTTTTACTGTCATAGATGATACATTATAATAACAAAATATTTTATGGGAATTTTGAAGCATAAGCACTAAATAAGTCTTTTCATCATTGGTCAATAAATTCACTCCCTTCATTAATAGTTATGCGATACCTACATTATACCTATAAATTCCAAATATGTCACTTATAAATTAAAATACATTCCCAAATTATATGTTTTCCTAAAATTTTATAGACACAAACCTCTTAATCTAAGAATTTCTGGCTTCATCTTTTAGTTTAAATACCAAAGTTTTTGCTATGTACTTTGGCTCTATATGCATAGTCTCTGCTGCCTGCTGTACAGTAGCACCACTATCTGGAAGTCTAAATACAGGGTTATCCAAATCTCTATTTAAAAAATAATTAACTACATTTTCTACACTCATGTTGAATTCCTCCTCATATAAATTTAAAACCTCCCACAGATAAGCTGCAAGAGATTTATATACTTTTTCACTTTCTTATCTCTCAGGTATAATACCTGCTGGAATTAGCACCTTAATTATTCAGGTTGCCGGACATCATAGGGCCAATCCCTTAGTCTCTCAAAATAAGAATTTTACTATTTAATTTTGTTAATAATAACAAAACAACAAATCTTTGTAAACATATTAATAAGCTGCACAAAAAAGGAGCCTTATATGAACTCCCACAAATTATGTAGTAATAAAATGTCCTCTTATTAAACATATTTATTATAATAATTTCTCTACCTCTACATCATAATTTCCATCAGGTGATACAACTGTTGCCTTATCTCCTACCTTTAACCTAAAAAGAGCCTTTCCCAACGGAGATTCTATGCTTATTTTCATATTTTTAACATCTGATTCCACAGAACTCACCAGTGTTACTTCCTCAACTTCATCCATATCATAAAATTTTACCAAAGCAGTTCTATTTATATCAAACACATCTGTTTCAGATGAACTTTCTATTATTACAGCATTTTTCAGTTGATATTCAAGTTCTTGTATTCTAGTTTCAGTCATAGATTGATCTTCTTTAGCCGCACTGTAATCAGCATTTTCACTAAGATCTCCCTGAGCCCTTGCAGCTTTTAAGGCAGATTTTATTTCTACCCTTTTTACCGTTTTTAAATATTCCAGTTCTTCTTCCAGTTTTTTCTTACCGGCTTCTGTCAAAATTACATCTTGCATAAAATTCACCTACATTCTAAATTTTACAAGTTTCTATTCTAGAAATCATGAAATTTCTAAGAACTTAAAAACTTCATACAGTTATTTATTCTACTATTTTATTATAAGATATATAAAAATAAATAACAAGTGAAAGGCAAATAAAGTAGGAATAGTTTAATTCCTACTTTATAATTTAAAATTATTTCAATATGGCCTTTAGATCTTCCTCTACAGTAGAGATAGGCTTAATTGCAAATTTATCTACCAAAATATTTAATACATTTAGCGATAAGAAAGCAGGAAGAGAAGGTCCTAAATGAATATTTTTAATTCCAAGGGAAAGAAGAGTTAAAAGTATACATACTGCTTTTTGTTCATACCAGGAAAGTATAGTTGAAAGAGGCAAATCATTTACTCCACAATTGAATGCTTCTGCCAGAGCCAGCGCGATTTTTATTGCAGAATATGCATCATTGCACTGTCCTACATCCAGTAATCTTGGTAACTCCCCTATAGTTCCAAAATCTAATTTGTTGAATCTATATTTTCCACATGCCAGTGTAAGTATAACAGAATCCTTCGGTACAACCTTTGCAAAATCAGTATAGTAACTTCTTCCAGATTTTGCTCCATCACAGCCTCCTATTAAAAAGAAGTGCTTAATAGCTCCTGATTTTACCCCTTCCACTATTTTATCTGCCTTACTTAAAGTTGCATTGTGTCCGAATCCAACCATTATTGATTTTTCCTCTTCCCCTTCTTTCCATCCCCCTAGTTCCAGTGCCTTTTCTATAATTGGGATAAAATCTTTTACTCCATCCTTTTCCTCTATATAAGGTATATCAGGCCACCCCACTAAACTTGAAGTGAATATCCTATCCCTATAAGTATCCCCAGGTTTTTGAATACAATTAGTGGTCATAAGGATGCATCCTGGTATATTGTTAAATTCTTTTTGCTGATCTTGCCATGCTCCTCCATAATTTCCTATAAGGTGGCTGTATTTTTTTAATTCTGGATAGCCATGACAAGGAAGCATTTCGCCATGAGTATATATATTTATTCCTTTTCCTTCTGTTTGCTTTAAAAGTTGTTCCAAATCTTTAAGATCATGACCTGATACAATTATAAAAGGTCCTCTCTTTTTGCTTATCAAAACTTTTGTAGGAACAGGATTACCATAGACACCTGTATTTGACTGATCCAATATTTCCATAACCTTGAAATTCACCTGTCCAAGTTCCATATTCAAAGAAAACCAATCTTCTAGCCCTAAACTGCCATCTAAAGTACATGCCAAAAGTTTATAAAAAAATTTATTTATTTCCTTATCTTCCCTTCCAAGTACAAAAGCATGATGATCATAAGCTGCCATACCCTTCAGCCCATAAATTGCAAGTTCTTTTAAGGATCTTATATCTTCATTTAAATTTGGATCTGCCATTATTCCTATATGCTTTGCCTGCTGAAACATACTTTCTTTTTCAACAGGTGCCATATATTTTGCATCCTCTGGCACATCTATATCACCTGCCATATCTATAAGTTGGGATTTTATGTGGTTAGCTTTTTTTATAAATTCTATAAATCTATCTTCATCAAAATTCACATTAGTCAAAGTGGAAAACATTCCATCTATAACAAATCTATCAGTATCAGAACTCAAAGTCTTTCCCTGTTTAATAAGTTCATGTCCATAAAATCCTATACCTTTTAATTGATATAATAATAAATCTTGAAGTGCCGCTACAGATGGAGTTTTTCCACAGACCCCCATTTTAGTACATCCTTTTCCTCCAGCTGTTTGTTCACATTGGAAACAAAACATATCAGTATTCATGCTCATATATTTTTCCCCCTTCTATAATCTTTAAATTTCTTTTTATTCTCTATTTTTAACTAATTTCTAATTTTATTTTATCAAGCTATATATTTATAGTCGGTAACCTATGTTACAAAAATGAAATTAAAATTAACCTAAGTTTTAAAAAAATAAAATAAAGTTTTGTATAAATATAGATATAGCAAATTAATAGTTTTGCACTTATTTGGATTTAAGTCAATATTAATGAAAGAAATTCCTGTACACTTGCCAACTCTGAATTTTGTCATGTATAATAGTAGTTAGAAGCAGTGCTTCCTGCATTAGCTCTATGAACCTGTTATAGCTTACAAGCTTAGGAAAATAGGGCCTTAGAACGGTTAATACATATTTTGCATAATAGAATTTTAAACTTCTGTGGGCCGATAGGTGAAAATATATGATTATTGTCATGACTTCACTAAGTGATAAGTTTCTACTTTTCTTGTGCTTTTTTGTTTATATTTATAGCTCTTTTTTTATTTTCTAACTCAGGTTGAAATTATATCTATTTAGAATAATGCACTAATATATTGGCAATAATTTAAAGTATTATTTTAAAAATAAACTCCACACTTTTAAATAAAAAGGAGGATTTAAAAATGGCACTACCAAATCACATAGGCATAATTCCAGATGGAAATAGACGATGGGCACTAAAAAATGGTATGGCAAAAGAAGATGGCTATAATTTTGGCTTAAAACCTGGCATAGAACTATTTAAACTATGTGAAGAACTGGGAATAAAAGAATTAACTTATTATGGATTTACCACAGATAATACCAAACGTCCTGCCTCTCAAACCAAAGCATTCACCAAGGCCTGTATAGAAGCTGTAAAAATTTTATCTAAAGAAAATGCTTCTCTTTTGGTAGTAGGAAATTCAAATTCTCCTATGTTCCCTAAATCACTTCTTCCCTATACAGTTAGAAAAAAATTTGGAACAGGGAAAATAAAAATTAATTTTTTAGTTAACTATAGCTGGGAATGGGATTTAAGCAGCATAAAAAATGTTGGAACTAAAAATAGAAACTCCATCATATGTAATTTACATTCAAGTGAAATAACCAGAATAGATTTAATCATACGCTGGGGAGGGCGAAGAAGACTCAGCGGATTTCTTCCTGTTCAATCAGTATATTCAGACTTTTATATAATAGAGGATTACTGGCCAGATTTTAAGCCCGAGCATTTAATGCAAGCTCTTAAATGGTATAAACATCAAGATATAACCCTTGGAGGATAGTCATATTGAAAAATAATTTTTTCTACTGTAAATTTTCCCACTTATATGTTATAATTTTTCGAAGATACTATATATAGAGGTGATAAACTCATGGGGAAAAATAAAGAAAAAAATAAGCATTCAATTGTAGAAAATCACCAGACAGCCTCCTGGGCCAATATATATAAAACCAAGCCAATTTCCAAAGTACCCATACCAAATAAAATAGAAGTTGAGAACGCTAAAGAATGGGTAGACAGTAATGAAAAATAGATTAAAGGCCGTATTAAATCGGCCTTTAATCTATTTTTACATTTGAGATAACTTTTTATATATTTCATATCTATCTACAGCATTTTTCTCAGCAAGACTAAATAAACCTTCTGCCCTTTCTGGAAAAATATTTTTTAACGAGGAGAACCTTACCTCTCCATCTATATATTCCTGGAAAGAGGATTTTGGTTCTTTAGAATCTAAAATAAAAGGATTTTTACCTTCTAATTTCAATACGGGATTAAATCTATATAAATGCCAGTATCCACATTCCACTGCCTTCTTCTCCTCTGCCATACTGGTTCCCATACCTGTTTTTATACCATGATTTATACATGGAGAATAAGCTATTATAAGAGATGGTCCTTTATAGTTCTCAGCTTCTACTATTGTCTTTAAGGTATGATTCATATTGGCACCCATGGAAATTTGAGCTACATATACATATCCATAACTCATTGCCATAAGGCCCAGATCCTTCTTTTTAGTTACTTTTCCTGAAGCTGCAAATTTTGCTACGGCTCCAGTTTGAGTTGCTTTGGAAGACTGCCCTCCTGTATTTGAATAAACTTCTGTATCCATTACAAATAAGTTCACATCTTCTCCTGATGCCAACACATGATCTACTCCTCCAAAGCCTATATCGTAAGCCCATCCATCTCCTCCCACTATCCAATGGGATTTTTTAACCAGGTAATCTTTCTTGTCAATTATTTCTTTCAGTATAGGATCTTTTATATAATCGCAACTTTTAATGGCCTTTACTACTTTATCTGAAGCTATCTGGGATAATCTGCCTTCCTCCATGGTATTTATCCATTCATTAAAGGCTCCTTTTATACCCTCATATTTACAATTCTCCAAATAAGAAGTCATAAGAACTTTCAATCTTTCTCTCATTTGTTTTACTGCTAAAAACATACCATATCCATATTCTGCATTATCTTCAAATAGAGAATTGCCCCAGGAAGGCCCTTTTCCCTTTGAATTTTTAGTATAGGCTATAGATGGTGTACTGGCTCCCCATATAGACGAACATCCTGTAGCATTTGCAATCATCATCCTTTCCCCAAACAACTGGGTAAGTAATTTTATATACGGAGTTTCTCCACACCCCGGACAAGCTCCATTAAACTCCAGAAGAGGTTTTATAAATTGGCTGCCCTTTAATGTGTTTCTACTTATTAAATCATCCTTTGGAGTTATTTTTAATGCATACTCCCAATTTTCTGATTCAACATCAACTTTCTCCTCCAAAGGTTTCATAACAAGTGCTTTTCCTGGCGCAGGACATATATCCGCACAATTTCCACATCCTGTACAATCCATAGGACTTACTTGTATTTTAAAGTTCATCCCCTCCAATCCACTTCCTGAAGCTTTTTTACTCTGAAATCCCTGTGGTGAATTTTTTACTTCTTCTGCATTTAAAAGAAAGGATCTTATGGTAGCATGAGGACAAACCATAGCACATTGATTGCACTGTATACACTTATCAATTTGCCATTCTGGTATCATTACGGCTATACCTCTTTTTTCATAAGCTGTAGTTCCAAGAGGATACACTCCATCTGCTCTGTCTAAGAATGCACTTACAGGTAAATCATCGCCTTCATTCCTTGCCATGGGTTTTTGAATATCTCTGATAAAATCTGGAACATCACAGCTTTTGCTTTCATAATCCCTAGCATTTACCCAATCCACAGGTACATCTACCTTTTTTAGAGCTTCTATGGCCTTATCCACAGCCATTTTATTCATTTCTACTATATTTTTGCCTTTTCTTCCATAGGTCTTTTCCACAGATTCCTTCAAATACTTGAGAGCTTCATCTATAGGTATTACCTTGGCCAATTTGAAGAAAACTGCCTGCATTACCATGTTTATTCTTCCCCCAAGACCAATTTCTCTTGCTATTTTAACCGCATCTATGATATAAAATTCTATGTTGTTCTGAAAAATATATTTTTTCATATATGCAGGAAGTTTTTCCTCCAACTCTTTTTCTTCCCATGGACAATTAAGTACAAAAGTGCCATTCTTTTTTAATCCTTTTAATATATTATAGTTATATATAAAAGATTTATTATGGCAGGCTACATAGTTTGCACTGTGTACAAGATAAGGAGATTTTATAAACTTTTTCCCAAACCTCAAATGAGATACAGTAGTTCCTCCAGACTTTTTGCTGTCATAAGAAAAATAAGCCTGAACATAAAGATCCGTATTATCTCCTATTATTTTTATAGCAGATTTATTGGCCCCCACAGTACCATCTGAACCTAATCCCCAGAACTTACAGCTTATAGTTCCCTCTGGAGTAGTCTCTACTGCCTTCTTCTCTTTCAACGAAGTATGGGTTACATCATCTGTTATTCCAATAGTAAATCTCTTTTTGGATTCACTATCTGCCATATTTTCAAATACAGACAGTATTTGGGAAGGAGTAGTATCCTTAGAACCAAGCCCATATCTTCCCCCTAGTATAAAAGGCCTATTATCTCTTTCATAAAATACCTTGCATACATCTAAGTATAAGGGTTCACCAATTGAACCCGGTTCTTTTGTTCTGTCCAGCACTGAAATAACTTTAACAGTTGAAGGCATTTCCTTCAAGAAATGCTCTGCTGAAAAAGGTCTGTAAAGATGTACTTTCATACCTCCTACTTTCTCACCCTTTCCCATCAGATAATCTATAGTTTCTTCTATAGTATCACACACAGATCCCATAGCCACTATTATATATTCAGCATCCTTATGACCATAATACTCAAAGGGTTTATAATTTTTTCCGGTTATTTTATTTATGTCCTCCATATATTCCTCTACGATTTTAGGTACTTTGTCATAAAACCCATTTGAAACCTCTCTGCTTTGAAAATATATATCTGGATTTTGAGCAGTACCCCTTACTGTAGGATGTTCAGGATTTAAGGCTCTGTTCCTAAATTCCTGTATGGCATCATAATCTACCAAGGGCTTTATATGTTCATAATCTATAACTTCTATTTTTTGATATTCATGAGAAGTCCTAAATCCATCAAAGAAATGTAAAAATGGTACTCTAGCTTTTATAGCACTTAAGTGAGCTACAAAGGCTAGATCCATGGCCTCCTGAACATTAGAAGACGCAAGGAGTGCAAAGCCGGTCTGCCTGCAGGCCATAACATCCTGATGATCTCCAAATATTGAAAGTGCATGAGCTGCAACTGCACGGGCACTTACATGAAATACTGCTGGCAGATGCTCTCCCGCCATTTTATACATATTGGGAATCATAAGAAGAAGTCCCTGGGATGCTGTATATGTAGTAGTTAATGCACCTGCTGTTAAAGAACCATGTACTGCCCCTGCAGCTCCTGCCTCAGACTGCATCTCAGCTACTTTTACAGTCTGACCAAAAATATTCTTTTTTCCATGGGCTGCCCATTCATCTACTCCCTCAGCCATAGGCGTAGATGGTGTAATTGGATATATGGCAGCTACATCGGTAAAAGCATAAGAAGCATAGGCTGCCGCTTCATTTCCATCCATAGTTTTGGTAATTTTATGCATAATTTATTACCTCCTTTAGTATATGTTCTTTTATCTAGTATTTGAAATATATAAATTCTCATGCATATAAACCACAAAAACATTTTATTTTCAAATAACTTAATCAAAACTAGCCCTTTCACATATACTATATACGTAACTAATTTTTCCTATAGTGAAGTGACATTTAAAATAACTTTAATTATCAATTGATAAAGCGTATCGGACTGTTTATCTATTGACTTATTAGCGTTTTTCCTCTATCATAATAGATATATACATTTATCATTTGATAATTGTTGAACTTAAAAGGAGATGTTTTAAGTGAAAGAAAAGGTAAAAGTAGCCAGACTTTCTATTTTATCCAATACAGGATTAATTGGAATTAAACTGGCAGCAGGACTATCCACAGGTTCAGTCAGTATTATATCAGAAGCTATGCACTCCACTATGGATTTAGCTGCATCTATAATAACATTTTTCTCTGTGAAAATATCATCTAAACCTGCAGATAAACAACATCCTTATGGACACGGTAAATTCGAAAATGTATCTGGTGTATTAGAAGCAATATTGATATTTATAGCATCTTTATGGATAATAATAGAGTCTGCCAAAAAATTAATAAATGGTCAGGAAGTTATTTCATCAAATATAGGTTTTATAGTTATGTTCTTATCAGCAGGCATAAACTACCTGGTATCTAAAAAACTATATTATACATCGAAAAAAGTAGATTCTATAGCACTAGAGGCAGATGCTCTTCATCTTAAAACTGATGTATATACTTCTCTAGGAGTTGGTCTTGGTTTATTTATTATATGGATTACGGGTCTCCACTTTTTAGATCCTATAATAGCCATATTGGTAGCTTTATTTATTTTAAAAGAGGCCTTTGCCCTGTTAAAAGTTGCATTTGACCCTCTAGTAGATGTAAAGTTATGTGATAAGGAAATTGAACTCATAACTTCAATTTTAAATAGATACAACTTTAAATACTGTGATTTTCACAAGTTAAGGACTAGGAAATCAGGAGATAGGCGGTACGTGGATCTTCATCTGGTATTTCCGCAAAATATGTCTGTAAAAAATGCTCACGATATTTGCGATAAAATAGAAAATGAAATAAAAAGTTCTCTTAAAAACACAGAATGTATGATTCACCTGGAGTCTTGTGACAATAATTGTAATAACTGTCCTTTTTCTACTGAATATACTACAACCAATACTTCAAAAAATAAGAATTAATACACCTGAATAAAAATATAAAGCAGATAGCTAAAATACTCTATCTGCCTTTAATTTTCTAATTTAGTTTTTATCTTCACTTAATACTTTAATTAATCTATCAAGGTCTATTCCATGCACCAGGGAAGCTTCTCTCAATGTCTCAGATTGTGCGGAAGGACAACCTACGCATACCATTCCAAAGTTCATAAGTTTCTGGGCATTTGCAGGATTCATTCTTATTACTTCTCCTACAGTAGTATCCTTATTAATTTTATCCATAATATTTAACCTCTCCTTAACAGTTTTTTACTCAGTGTATAGTTACATTTTTAATTATAATTATTATCTATTTTAATACTAAAATCACATCATATCAAGATTAAAATAGTTTTTCTTAAGAAAAAAATTATTATTTATTATTCATCAATGTAAAATTGGAATCATCAAGATTAAAATTACTCTTTAATCCATCTGTAACATATACTTTTTTATCTTTAGTTACAAATATGGCATCCAAACCCTTTATTGTTTTCACATAATTTATCCCTTTATCCACTCCCAAATAAAATATATTTTTAGTCATGGCATCTGCATCTATGGAAACATCCGTAACTAAGGTTACACTGGCAAGGTTATTATCCATAGGATACCCTGTAAATGGATTTAATATGTGATGATATTTTTTTCCATTCTTTTCTAAATATCTCTCATATATGCCTGAAGTAACCACAGTTTTATCGGTAACTTTTATAACCCCCATTTCTTTTCCATTATCTTCAAAGGGGTTTTGAATTCCTATATTCCAGGGTTTGCCGTTTATATTATTGTTTATAACAACTACATTACCTCCCAAATTTATAATAGCATGTTTAATTCCTTCTTCCTTTAATATCCTTGCAGCCTCATCTGCCGAGTAACCTTTTGCTATTCCACCTAAATCCAGAGACATACCTTGCCTTTCCAGCATTACTTTATGGTTTCTTTCGTCTAATATAAGTTCCTTATAGTTTACCAATACCTTTTTTTCATCAATTTCCTGCCGGGAAGGAAGTTTAGCATGATCTGTTCCTATTCCCCAAAGTTTTACCAGAGGACCAATGGTTATGTCAAAAGCACCTGATGATTTTTCTGAATAATATTTACCTTTTTTCAAAACATAAAAAGTATCATCTGATACTTTAACAAAGTTTTTGCCCGCAGAATCCGCCACTTTATCCAATTCTGTACCAGATTTATTTACGCTCATCTTATTCTCAATTTCTTTAATTCTATTAAAAGCCTTATCTATAGCTGTATCTTTTTTACCATCATAGACAGTTATGGTACATATGGTACCCAGCATATATTCGGTTTTCGCAATAGGTTCCACAGAAGAATACTTATTTACACAAGAACACAAAAAAATTACGCAAACCATTATAATTGAAATAAAAATCATATATTTATTTTTTTTACAGGCCATTTTTATTTATCTCCCTTTAATATGGTATAGTCAATTAATAATCTACTTTGTAATTATAGCACATAACATAACCATAGTGAGTACTTCTATTATTTCATTATTTGCTCCCAACAAATCCCCGGTCAATCCCCCTACTTTTCTATTACAGAATACATTAAATAAAAATGACACACACAAACTGCTACACATTAATATAATTACATACATAAGCTTCATATCCATTAAAAGAAACAAAGTAATTACTGTTATAAAAGCTGCCACAAAAAGCTGCCACTTACCTATATTTTTTATAAACAAATTTCCAGATCCAGTGCTTTTGGCTGGTTTTCCTATGAAAGCTATAAAAACTATTGAAAATCTGGACATAATAGGTGCAATTATTATTATTAAAGAAAAGGAAGGCACTATAAAACAAAAAAAACTATACTTTAAAAGTATATCCATTATAATAGCCAAACAAGCATAGGTTCCTATTCTGCTATCTTTCATAACTTCTATTATTTTACCCTTATCCTTAAAAGAAAAGAAACCATCACACATATCCCCCAGACCATCTACATGCAGTGCCCCTGTAACTACTATACCCAGCAGAATCATAATAACAATAGAAATATTTACTGAAAATATGACCATACATAATTTATATATACTCCACTGTATTCCTCCAACTATTAACCCTACAAAGGGCATAAAGCTAGCTCCCCTTCTGAAATTTTTCTTACTACAAAATAAACTTCTATTAATTGGAATCCTAGTTAATAATTGAATCATTAAAAGAAAATCATTCAAAAATTCTTTCATAACATTACCTCTCTTCAATCATTAAAATACTGGCATTATTCATTATATTATAACTATGATTATTTTACAATTTTGAAAATCATTACTTATAGATTGTTTTTGACAAAGAATAATTTTTATTATATAATTATAATTAACATTAACATGAAGGTGGTGCATATGAATAACTTAACTTCTATATTTAAAGAAAAAAAATTAAAACTTACTCCTCAAAGAATTGCAGTATATAAATATCTACAATCTACTAAAGAACATCCTTCTGCTGAAACCATATACAAAACCCTTCAGGTAAATTACCCTACCATGAGCCTGGCAACTATATACAAGGCATTAAAAACCTTAGTTGAAGTAAATTTAATCCAGGAAATCAATGTAGGGGAAGGTAACTTTAGATATGATGGAAATACTTCTCCTCACTCCCATATACAGTGCTTACACTGTGGAAAAGTTAGTGATGTAGAAGGCGTTTGTTTTACAAATTTAAACGACAAAATTAAAGACTGTGTTGATTATGAGGTAATAAGCAACCAAGTTTATTTTTATGGAATATGCAAAGATTGTATTAAAAATACACCTGATTAATTATTCATGAAAATTGCTAAAGGCAGTTACTCTTTTAAACAAATAAAAGTAACTGCCTTCCCTTTTAACTTTTAATAAGATTCATCTACTACTTCATTCCATTCATTATCTGTGTATTTTCCCGAAAGTATATTATCTATTTTAGAGGATATGTTATTTGCAAAATTTTCCGGTACATTATATATAAAACTAATATTATCCTCTGTACTATTTTGCAGATGATCTATTATAGTCTTTTTAACTCCTTCTTTAGAAATATTAGCATTTTTATTGGCTGTTATAAATCCTTTTTGGGACAGTTTTTTTTGTACATTATCACTAAATATATATTTTACAAATTCATCTGCCATATCCCTACTTTCACTATTCATAGGAACACTTATTATTACATCTGACATAACCGGAACTTTTAATTTGTTTTTTCCTTCCGAATCATAAGATTTTAAACATTCTATATTGGAACTTTCAAACTTATCTGCATAATAGGAGGAAGCAATAAGCACAGGAATATTACTTCTGTTAAATTTTTCTATGGTATTTTCATTTCCTATTTCAAAAGTATCTTTATTTATATATCCTCCTTTTACTAAGTTTTCTAAAACATCGAAACTTTTTTGAACCTGAGTTAATTGCTTATATTCAGAAGCACTGCTATCATATATGTTTTCAAGGTTTCTCATTGGAATCATATTATTTAATACTATAGAAAATATGGTATTGTTTATATCCATTCCCTCATTTAACACCACAGGTACTCTCTGAGATGAAGAATTAAGAACTTTTAAAATCCCCTCTACTTCACTTATGGTAACTGGTACTTTTAAATTTAATTTATTAAGAGCATCTTTATTAAATAATATTTCTATTGTATAGGGAATCATAGATATTCCATAATACCTATCATTAAATCTGCCATAAGCCTTTGCTACAGTGTAATATCTGTCACTTAGATTATTTTCCTCATATAAATCCCACATATCCACTAAAAGGCTTTTTCTAACTAATTTCAACATATCATTTCTGGAAGCAAATATCACATCCACACCTTTTCTTTCATTTATATCATCTTCTATTTTACTGCCTATGGCATTATTTATATTAAGTTGAACCTTAGGATTTTCCTTTTTATACTCATCTGTTAAAAATTTTATTATATTCAAAGATTCACTGTCTTTTACACCTACATATAAATTTATCTGCTTATTTTTTAAAGATTCTTCCTTTCTACCACAGGCATATAAATTAAATGTACATACTACAATTAATAAAATTGCTATAACCCTACTCTTATAAAACATATCTTCCCTCATCTCGCTTTTTAATAAGATACAGATCTAACTTAATATTAATATTCTACAAATTTATTTTATACATAATAATTAAATATATAATATATTCATATAATTAAATGGAGGTGAAATTCATGAAATTCAGGGTACTATTTCTAAAAAAGACACATATATATCTTGTAATATTAATATTGTTACTTGCAATATTATTTATACTTTTTATAACATCCAAGGCTTCTCCTACATCTAATACTATTTCAAATAATAAAAATATAAAAGCTGATTTTAACGGAGATGGGAAAGATGATATATTGTCTGTTACCAGGGTAGATGACAATTACTTGATGGAAGTAACTATCAACAACAAAACCTTCAGCTTTAAAACAGATGAGAATTCTCCTATAATTGAAACTTATTCCCCTTATTGGCCTATAAGAGTAACTCTTATGGACGTATCTAGAAATAAAGTTCCGGAAATATTCATACAAGGTTCCAAAAAGGACAACGCATTACAACGCGTTTTTATATTCCACAATAATAATTTTGACAATATTCTTTCTAATTCTAATAACATATTGGGATTTATAGATTGCAAAAATAATAAAACCCCAAAAGTTATATCCGGTAAAATACAAGGAAACAACATAGCCTTTTCAAACTATATTTTTTTAAATTATAAATTTACAAATTATAGTTATGATACCAATAAAACTTTTATAGGAAAAGATACTATATACACTTTCATAAAACTTATTGAAGGTCTTCCAGAGAGTGAATCCTACAAGCCAGGCAGTATATTTTCATCCAATATATCCAAAGAGGACATGTCCTTAATAGGAAGCTTGTCTGGAGAAAATAATTCCTATGTATTTCAAGATGCTTTATTTAAAGAAAATAAATGTGATAATAACGGAAACATATCAGAAATTTGTTGGACGCTAAATTTCAGGGGTATATCCCATACAGATAATAGTATAGTAAAAAATTATATACTGGTTTTAACATTAATTCCGGATAAAAATAGTAAAGATAATTATTACTTTAAAATTGATTCCATATACAGACAAAAATAAAAGGGACCGTTTAACGCGGTCCCAAGGGGGATGGGGGGTTATTACATCAAATAAAACTTATTATCTGATGTAAAGGAGAATTACATCTCCAATTACATTTATTATAATATCCAAATAGGAATAAAGTATTCACTTAAATCAAAAATTATAATATTTTTTATGTAATTCTTCTATTTCTAATTTAATGCTTTCTCTTAATACTTTAGGCTCTATAACTTCTGCATTTTTTCCAAAACCCAGTATCCACTGTTTTACTTCTTTAATATCATCCACATATAGACTAAATAATATACCTCCACCCTGCAACTCATCTATAATCTGATTTATATGCCATTTAGTACGTTGAATAAATCCAGCTATTTCTTTGTCAAATCTTATTACTATTTTTATTTTATCTCCTACAAATACTCCCCAATGATTACTCAAGTAGTCTTTTAGAGAAAAAGTACGGGGTCTCATATAAATATTATTACTCACTTTTAAGCTCTTTATCCTATTTAGTTGAAAATTCTCTACATCATCCTTCATATGGCAATATCCTATTATATACCAGTTACCCTCTTTAAATATTAAGTCATAAGGATCTACCTTTCTCATAGTCAAATCATTTTTATTCATAGAAAAATAATTTATATTTAGACTTCGTCCTCTAGCCATGGAAAAATTGATTTTATATATCTTATGTTCCAAATCTTCCACACTTCCTATTGAATCTACAGAGAAGCCTGCCGTATTTTCTATTCTATCTAAGTTCATATTCTCATTTATATGTAAATTCTTTATTTTATGAACCGCACTTTTTAAATCCTTTTCATAAATAAATCCTGTTTTCTCAGTGAAGATCTGAGAAGCCATAATTAAAGCTTTAAGTTCTTCCTCATTTAAATCCGCAGATTTCATATAAAAACTCTTATCTATGTAAAATCCTCCATACCTTCCTTTCTTAGTATGAACCGGTATATTAGCTTTATTTAAGCTATTTATATATCTGTATATGGTTTTCTTGTCCACCTTTAACATTTCAGACAATTCTGAGGCTGTGGTCAATTCCTTATATTGTAGTATTATTATCATTTCTAATAAGTTAGAAATTTTTGACATGCATTTTACCTCCAGTGTAAAAATGATACTTAATATATATCGTCATTTTTTATATCTTTTTTAGTGTATTTTTATATAAAATTAAAATTTGTATTATTGAACTGGTTTATACACATCCCTATTATTTTAAGTCCACACCTTACTTTCTGTATCAAATTTACTGTTTAAGAATAGTATATAGTATAATTAAGTCTACATTGTCTACTATCTGCTTAATCAATTTTATTAAATTTTTACTTAGAATAAGGGGTGAATGTAATGTCAAAACACCGTCGCAAAAATTATGACACAGGCTTTAATTTAGGTGATATTTTAAGAAATATAGATATTACTCAACTTATGTCCATATTATCCGTTCTAGGCGGGGGTAATAATAATTTATCCAAAGATAAATTAAGTGCAATGCTGGATAACTTGGATTTGGGAGATATATCTAATGCAGCCAATAAATCTGGATTAAATGAATCTAATATAAAATCACAACTTGCTGCACTTGAAGATAGATTATCCAAAATAGAGAATGGAAGTTCTACAAAAGAACAATTGCTAAGTACAATAAAAGAACTCCAAAACTCTCCCGACGCAGCAAAGATGTTAAATGACCTTATGAATTCCAATTTTAAGAATTCCGATTAATAAATTTAAAATGAATCAAAAAATACCCCAAGGATTAATTAATAAATCTAGGGGTATTTTTATCTTTAATCCAAAAACTACATAAGATTTAATTTCTCTGTAAGAAGTGCAGCTATGGTTATAGAATTAAACACAAAATGATTAAATACTGCATACCAGTATCCTTTCTTGTTAATTAGATAACAGTTATATAAGCCAACCCAAAGTATTACTGCAAAGGCATTTAGACTAAAGTGAATCACTGCAAATATGGTACTGCTTAAAAATGCAGCCAAATACACTCCCATTCTGCCATAAAATATCTTTTTAAACAAAAGCCATCTAAATACAAATTCCTCAAGTACAGGTGCAAAAATTATAACTATAGGTATCATTATTAAAAATTTCTTCAGAGGCATATTTACCATATTAGTTACTATCTCCTGATGCTCTAATTGAACCTTAAAATTAGAAAGTATAATAGTCTGTATTGTAGATATACCAATACTTATTATATAAAATATAGCTGTTAAATTTAAAGCCTTAATCAATTTGAAATTTTTTATGTCAAACTCATTAAATTCACTGGTACATCTTATATACCTTATATTTAAAAGTACAAATATGAAGGGAACAAAGTTTTCCACAAATATAGAACTAACTATATATAATATTCCAATTAATACAAGAAGCAAATTACTTCTTCTTCTTTTCCTCCAAAACTTTGCAAATATCAGAAGCGGCGGTATATATACAGTGATAAATACAAGGATATTTTTTATAATCTCTAATCCAAACATAGTTATTTCTCCTTGCGCTATTATTTTTGGCATTTAGCAATTTATAACACATACTTTACATTAATGTTTAGGAATAAGAACTTATAACAGATTCCAACACTTTCAAAAACTCTTCCTTTCCCTGTTTATTAAGGGATGAAAATGTGAGAATTTCATCTTCAGCTTCTGGTTTTAAAGTATCTTTTATAATTTTTAAATTTTTTAACAGCTGACTCTTGGACAGTTTATCAATCTTAGTGGCAACAATAATAGTATGATAGTTATAATACTTTAACCACTTATACATAGTTATGTCATCATTTGTTGGTTTATGCCTGCAATCTAAAAGTAGTATTACCCTTTTTAACTCTTCTCTTCCTCTAAGATACTCCTCTACTACCCTACCCCAACTCTTTTTCTCTGTTTTAGAAATCTTAGCATACCCATATCCGGGCAAATCCACAAAATAAAATTCATTATTTATTAAAAAGAAATTAATCAGCCTGGTTTTGCCTGGTGTGCCGCTTACTTTAACCAATTTTTTTCTGTTCGTGAGTACATTTATAAGAGAAGATTTACCCACATTTGACCTTCCTACAAAGGCTATTTCTATCCTTTTATCTTTAGGATATTGGGATGGATGCACTGCAGAAATTATAAACTCTGCTTGTTTTATTTCCATAAATACTCCCACCTAACTATAATTTGAAATTGAGTTTTCTAGTACTATATCTATATTGTCTGCAAGTATATAATTCAACTTGCTTTTAACCGTATTTGGAATCTTTAACAAGTGTTTTTCATTATCTTTAGGTATTATAACCGTATCTATGCCTGCCCTATATGCCGCAAGACTCTTTTCTTTAAGTCCTCCTATAGGAAGTACTCTTCCTGTCAAAGTTATTTCTCCAGTCATAGCTACATTATGTTTTACTTTCTTTTTGCTGAGAGCTGATATCATTGCTGTTACCATAGCCACTCCCGCAGAAGGCCCATCTTTTGGCACTGCTCCTTCTGGTACATGTATGTGTAAATCATATTTTTTATAAAAATCATTTTCCACACCATACTTATCAGCATTGGCCCTTATATAACTATATCCAGTTTTAGCAGACTCTTTCATTACATCTCCAAGCTGGCCTGTAAGTTCAAGCTTTCCGCTTCCTGACATAATAGTTGCTTCTATAGGCAGTGTATCTCCACCATATCCCGTCCACGCCATTCCCATTACCACACCAATTTTATCCTCTTTGTCAATTTTATCATATGTATATACTTCAGCTCCAAAATAAGATTTTATTTTAGTAACAGTAATATTGATTTTCTTTTTATCCTTTTCCATCATCTCAGCCACTGCTTTTCTTATAACAGAAGCAATCTTTCTCTCAAGACTTCTAACTCCAGATTCTCTTGTATAATTATCTATCACCTTATATATAGCTGAATCTGATATTACAATTTCATTATTTTTTACACCATTCTCCTTCAATTGCTTAGGTATCAAGTATTCTCTGCATATATGAAATTTTTCCTCACTGGTATATCCAGACACTTCTATAACTTCCATTCTATCAAAAAGGGGTCTAGGTATATTACCTATACTATTTGCCGTAGTTATAAACATAACATTGGATAAATCGAAATCCAGTTCCATATAATGATCTCTAAAGGAATTATTTTGTTCGCTGTCCAACACTTCTAAAAGTGCATCTCCAGGATCTCCTCTAAAATCATTGCTCATTTTATCTATTTCATCAAGTAAGAATAAAGGGTTTTTGGATTTTGCTTGTTTCATTCCATATATTATTCTTCCCGGGATAGCCCCCACATAGGTTTTTCTATGCCCTCTTATTTCAGCTTCATCCCTTACTCCTCCAAGGGACATTCTAACAAAATTTCTATTTAAGGCATGTGCTATAGATTTAGCTACGGAAGTTTTGCCCACTCCAGGAGGCCCCATAAGGCAAAGTATAGGCCCCTTAAGGGATTTACTCATCTTTTTAACCGATAAATACTCAATTATCCTATCTTTTACATCTTTTAAGCCATAATGCTCTTTTTCGAGTATTTCCCTTGCAGACTTTATATTTAAATTATCCTTAGTCTGAGTATTCCATGGAAGTTCCAGTATCCAATCCAAATATGTCCTTATTACCCCTCCCTCTGCAGAATAAACTCCTGTATTTTTTAATCTGTCCAACTCATAAAGTGCTTTATCTTTAGCGGTCTTAGGAAGTTTAGCCTTACTTATTTTATTCTTATATCTCTTCATTTCTTTTTTATTTTCATCGTCTTCTCCTAATTCTTCCTGTATTGCCTTTAACTGTTCTCTTAGATAATAATCCTTTTGTACCTTCTCTATTTTATTTTTTACTTTAATTCCTATTTTTCTTTCCAATTTCAAAATTTCTATTTCATTTACCAGTACTGCAAGTACTTTTTGAAGTCTTTCTTCTATTTCACAACATTCAAGAAGCTCCTGCTTTTTTTCTTGTTTTAACATCAAGTAAGAACTGATGGTATCTGCCAATCTACCGTGATTATCTATCTCATCTAATGTTATTATAGTTTCTGCAGGTATATTGCCCGACAACTTTACATATTCGTTAAAATTCTTTTTTATAGCACGTACAAGTGCTTCACAATCCTTACTTTCATCACAATCTTTTTCATCTTCTAAAACCTGAACTCTTACTTTGAAAAAAGGTTCCTCGCTAATATATTCTTCCAGCAAAGCCCTTGTTTCACCCTCTACCAATACTCTTACCGTATCACCTGGAAGTTTTAATATTTGCTTAACATTACAAATAGTCCCTGTTTTAAAGATATCCTCCTTACCTGGTTCCTCAGTTTTTGCTTGTCTCTGTGCAGTCAAAAATACTTTTTGCTCCTCAAGCATGGCTTTTTCTAAGGCAAGTATTGATTTTTCCCTTCCTACGTCAAAATGTAAAACCATATATGGAAATATAGTAATACCTCTTAATGGGATCAGAGGAAGTTCTCTAAAGCTTTTATCCATATTTCTCTCTCCTTTAATATTTTCTTAGATATTCTTAACAATATAAGGGGAATTTATGTATAACCAATAATTTACTTAAAAAAGAGTACCGACACCAGTACTCTTTTTTAAAATAAGATTATGCAGTTTCAGGCCCTTTTCGTGTTCTCGATTTTTTCAATTTGATAGGAGTCCTTTTTCCATTTTCTGCCTCTATAAGTTCTGGCATTTTCGTACTAACCGCATCCTTATTAATTATAACTTTAGCTATCTCTTCTTTTGAAGGGATATCAAACATTACATCCTTCATAGTTTCTTCTATAATAGCTCTTAGACCCCTTGCACCAGTATTTCTCTTTAAAGCTTCATCTGCTATTGCCTCTAAGGCCTCATCTTTAAATTCAAGTTCTACATCGTCAAGTTCAAAAAGTTTTTTATATTGTTTCACAAGTGCATTTTTAGGTTCTTTTAATATACTTATTAATGCCGCCCTATCCAACGCTTCTAGAGTAACTATAATAGGAATCCTTCCTACAAATTCCGGTATAAGTCCAAATTTCAACAGATCTCCCGGCATTATTTGCTTTAAAAGTTTCCCTATATCCTTATCTTTTTTAGATTGTATTTCTGCTCCAAATCCCAAAGTACTGACTCTGGTTCTACGTTCTATTATGCTGTCTATTCCATCAAAAGCTCCCCCACAAATGAATAATATATTAGTGGTATTTATCTGAATAAATTCCTGATGGGGATGTTTTCTTCCTCCCTGTGGAGGAACTGAAGCCACTGTACCTTCCAATATTTTCAAAAGAGCCTGCTGCACTCCTTCTCCTGACACATCTCTAGTTATGGATGGATTCTCCGATTTTCTTGCTATCTTATCTATCTCGTCTATATAAACTATTCCATGTTCTGCTCTTTCTACATCATAATCTGCATTTTGTATCAACTTAAGCAGTATATTCTCTACATCTTCACCTACATATCCAGCCTCTGTTAAAGTGGTAGCATCTGCAATTGCAAAAGGTACATTTAGAAATCTTGCCAGAGTCTGGGCTAAAAGGGTTTTTCCGGAACCTGTAGGTCCCAGTAAAAGTATATTACTTTTTTGTAGTTCTACATCATCATTTGAATTGTTATTAGAATTTATTCTTTTATAATGATTATATACCGCTACTGAAAGTGATTTTTTTGAATCCTCCTGACCTATTACATACTGATCAAGATAGTTTTTTATCTCCACAGGTTTGGGAATAGACGTCATATCTATTTGAATATCTTCTTCAAATTCATCACTTATTATCTCAGAACAAAGTTCTATACATTCATCACAAATATATACTCCTGGACCTGCAATTAATCTTCTTACCTGATCCTGTGTTTTACCACAGAATGAACATTTAAGCTGTTTCTTATCATCATTTTTGGCCATTTTCACACCTCACTAAAGGTTATTTCTTTTTTGTAAAAACCTCATCTATCAATCCATATTCCTTAGCTTCCTCTGCCGTCATAAAATTGTCTCTTTCTGTGTCTCTTTCAATTTTTTCAATTGACTGACCTGTCTTTTCGCTAATTATAGCATTTAATTTTTTCTTTATTCTAAGTATTCTGTCCGCATGAATTCCAATATCAGTTGCCTGACCCTGGAATCCTCCAAGAGGCTGATGTATCATTATTTCAGAATTTGGAAGAGCAAATCTCTTACCTTTCTCCCCGGCTGTAAGCAAAAATGCACCCATAGATGCCGCCATTCCTATACATATAGTAGATACGTCTGATTTTATATATTGCATTGTATCATAAATTGCCATTCCTGCTGTTATTGAACCCCCTGGACTATTTATGTAAAAGTATATATCTTTATCAGGATTCTCTGCTTCTAAGAACAACAGCTGTGCTACTATGAGACTTGCAGTAACATCATTTACCTCCTCACTTAACATTACTATTCTATCCTTTAAAAGTCTAGAATAAATATCATAAGATCTTTCCCCTCTATTAGTCTGTTCTACAACTACTGGTACTAAACTCATAAAACTTTCCTCCTTTTACATAATAATTTTTATAGATCCTTGCAAAAATCCAATAATCAAAACTTCAACATTAAAGTGCAATTATCTATATATTTGAAATTAATTGCCAGAAAACCTTCTGACAATTAATTTTTATACTTTATAATATTATGCTATTATTTTACTGCTGTCTACTAGCATTTTTATTACTTTTTCATTAACTATCTGCATTTTCAAATATTCTTTCTGTCCATCGAAAATTATCTTTGCCATTTTTTCCACATCATCACTACCATACTGCTTAGCTATTTCAGTGGACTTCTCCTTAATTTCATCATCCGTTGCTTCTACTTTTTCCACTTTTGCTATTTCCGTAATTACAAGATCTGCCTTTACCTTTTTCTGAGAAGTTTCTCTCATATATTCTCTCACTTTTTGCTCATCATTATTAGTATATTTATAATATGTTTCAAGATCCAGTCCCTGATATTTTAACCTAGTTTCCAAATCTCTAATCATATTATCAACTTCTTTTTCTACCATTACTTCAGGAATATTTATTTCTGTATTTGAACAAACTCCTTCTAAAACTGCTTCTTCAAGTTCCCTTTCCTCTCTCAATTTGTTTGCCTCTTGCTTTTTATTTCTTATATCCTCTTTAACTTCCTCCAATGTATCAAATTCTGATACCTCTTTTGCAAATTCATCGTCCAATTCAGGAACTTCTTTAACTTTTATTTCTTTCACTGTTACCTTAAACACAGCTTCTTTTCCATTTAAATCATCTATTCCATACTCTTCAGGGAATTTCACATTAACTTCCTTTGAGTCACCTGTCTTCAATCCTATTAACTGTTCTTCAAAGTTATCTATAAAGGTTCCAGAACCAATTTCCAGCTGATAATTCTGTCCTTCTCCACCTTCAAATTCCTTGCCATCTACAAAGCCTTTAAAATCTATTATAGCTATATTTCCATTTTCTATACTTCCATCCTCTTTTGTTTCTATTCTGGCATCCTTTTGCTGCATATTTTTCAATTCTTGTTCTATATCCTCTTCTTTAACTTCATATGTATTTTTCTTTACTTCAAGTCCTTTGTATTCTCCAAGCTTAACCTCTGGAAATACTGTCACTTTTGCTGTATATATAAATTCTTTTCCCTCTCCAATTTGAACCACCTCAATTTTAGGATAGTCTACTGGATTTACATTATTTTCTTTTAATGCCTCTGGATATGTACTTTCACAGCAAAAACTCATTGCATCTTCATAAAATACACCTTCACCATAATATTTTTTGATTATATTCATAGGTGCCTTGCCTTTCCTAAATCCTGGTATATTAAATTTCTTTGCATTTTTAGCAAAGGCCTTTTTCATAGATTCATTAAATTTTTCTGCTTCTACAGTTATCTCTAATTTTACAACATTCTCTTCTATTTTTTCCATTTTAACATTCATTATAAAATTCCTCCTACTAACTAGTTACTCTACACTCTTATATTCAACTATGCCATTATACCATATATTTATAAACATTCCTATATGCCTAGTATATTACTTACTCTACAGTTTATTTGATATGAATCCCTCATATTTATATTAAAATTACATATTTCTCGCATAATACTAAAAAACAGTAGTATTATAATTATATATCAAAAAACATAACTTTTATAGTTTTTTTTAATATGTAAAGCAACTTTTAATATACTCTCCCGCAGCACTTAGTTCCTTATACTCCTTATAATTATCCCTATATACTTCAATTACCCCTATCTTATTATACCCTATTTCCTTTAATTTACAAAATATTTTTTTAAAATTTACATCTCCTTTTCCCGGAATCAAACAAGAATTTTTTCCATCCCTGTCATTTATATGTAGATTTTCTATAGAATTTCCCATAACCTCTATATATTCTTCAGGAATCTTTCCTGCTCTATACGCCTGTTTTATATCTAGGGTAAAATATATGGAGCCTTCATACCTTTCCTTCAGCATATATAAAAAATCAATATTACCCGACATACACCAAAATACATTTTCCTGACAAAGCTTTATACCCTTCTCCTTCGATATATATAACAATTTATCATATATATCAAATACAAATTCTTTTGAAATTTCATTTAATTTTTTATTTCTCATTCCATGAAAAGTGTAGCAATCAGCTCCCGCAATCTTGGTGAATTTACATATTTTTTGAAATTGAAAGAAGGAATCATCTCTTCTTCTTTTATACTTATCAAATAAATAGGGTTCAAAAGAAGAAGAAAAACCATGTACAGAATTAATCTTAAAATTATTCTCCAAACTTTGTTCCAAAATTATATTTGCAAAATCCTCCTCATATTCACTAGTGCTGTTTAAAAATACTTCCCCACAATCAAATCCCAGCTTCTTCATCAAAGTTATACTGTCTTCTGTATTTATATTGGGATAAAAACTGGCGGAAGACAATCCTATGTTCATAATGCCTCCAAAAAATATTATCTAACTTAAGATACTTCCTATTGACTTACAGCACCGGAAGCCGTTATATAAAAGGTGGCTCCATCTGCAGTTACAGTAAGTCCTTTTTCTGTAAGTTCACCCAATTGTACATTTTCTCCCTGTACACCCTGCACCATAACATGATTTTTATTTTGAATGCTTTCTATCCAAATATATTTTGTGGTTTTTCCAATCCAAGGAAGTTGACTTATATATGCAACATTATTTTCATCTAAGAATTTTGGAGAAGAACACCATATATAGGATGGATTACTTGCTACTTGAGAACTTTTCTGTATAACATCTCCCGAAGTAGAAACATATTGTTGATTTGTTATATCCTGTTTATTACCATCTATATCAACTAATAATATATTTTGAGCTGTATTATCAAATAAAGTCACATTCTTGTGTGATGGGCTAATATCATAAGTCAAATCCCCGGATGCTGCAGCAACACTTTTAAATACCTTATTACTGCCATCCCCTTCATAAGTTAATGTAACATCTCTGCCATCACTTAGTTGTACTTTATAGGAATTTTCTTTTTTCGTGTCTTTTTCCTTACTTTCAGTTTTGTTACTGGATTGAGGTACATTTTTACTGTCATCTTTAATCTGTTCCTTCACAGTTGAATTATTAACCTTTGCATTTTTGGTATTTATCACATCTTTAAATGCTCCTCTTATATAAATTATACCTAGACTTATCACCAGTAAACATAGTATAACCAATATAACTACATTTCTCCTTCGTCGTCTCATCTTTTTTCCATACTCTTTGCTAAAAATACTTGGTTTACCCACTAAAAAACTCCTCCTATACTCCATATTTAGTAGAAACAGAAATTAAAAATATATAATATCAAGCTCATATTTTCAAGGAAATTATTCAAATTCTCCATGTATATAATAACATACTATGTTAAAAATTATTACTTATTATACCTCAAAAATGAGATAAATAGTAATAATTTTTTATAAACATATTAAAATTGCCAAACATAAAATTTTCATAGTATAAATATGATACTTTAAAAACAACCTTAAGTTTCCGCACCAAAAATTAAATTCATTTCTAAAAATTCAATTAATTATAATATAAATCCTTTAAGTTTTATAAATAGTTAATTTACTATTAAAGAAATGAATTCCATATAAATTTTCTATAAACTTATTTTAAATCATACTCAATGCATACTATAACTGTACATTACAAACTATGAATCCCGTAAACTGTGCATTGTGAATCGTGCACTATGAATTGTGCGTCGTGCATCGTGAACTGTGCATTGTAAATTGTCACTTAATCCCTCTGCTTCCAGGTTTTATATATTTAAGTCCTTCCTTGCACATAGGACAATCCTTTTGGTCATAAGTATTTATATCCAGTTCTAGCGCACTATAAATGGGATAAGGTATATTAATATCTTTTGCCCTTCTGTCTGCTATACAACATATGCCTACAACTTCTCCTCCCAGTCCCTCTATTACCCTTGCAACTTCTAAAGAAGATTTGCCTGTAGTAACTACATCCTCTGATATTATTATTTTTTCTCTTTTATTTATTTCAAATCCTCTTTTTACAATCATGTTTCCATCCTGTCTTTCCGCAAATATACCAGGTTTTCCTGTTTGTCTTGCAAGTTCATAGGAAACCAGAATTCCTCCCATGGCAGGACCTACTATTTTATCAAAATCCACATCTTTCAATTTATCCGCAATAACTTTTATTACCTTCTCTGCTCTAGAAGGGTATTGTAAAAGTTTTGCACACTGACAATATTTATCACTATGCTTTCCTGAAGAAAGTAAAAAATGTCCCTCTAAAAGTGCACCTACCTCTTTTAACTCCTTTATAACTAAATTATCCATAATACAACCTCACCCCTTATATTATTCCTCTTATTTCATCCAAATTTTTAATCTTCTCTTTTTCCATGTATTTTTCTATGCCGCTTATTATATCCAAACAAATATCCGGCTTTATAAAATTAGCTGTTCCAACCTGTACGGCACTGGCTCCCGCCATTATAAATTCCAATGCATCCTGACCGCTGCATATTCCACCTATTCCCACCACAGGAATATTCACAACCTTTGAAACTTCATACACCATTCTAAGAGCTATAGGCTTTATTGCAGGCCCTGAAAGTCCTGCAGTTATATTGTCAAATACAGCTTTTCTATCTTCTATATCCACAGCCATAGCTTTAAATGTATTTACAAGAGAAAGTGCATCTGCCCCTGCTTCACAGCAGGTATAAGCCATATCTACAATATCTTCCGCATTAGGAGAAAGTTTTACCATAAGAGGCTTTCTGCACACCCTCTTTACAACATCCACAATTCTACCAGCCACTTCAGACTTTATTCCAAAAGCCATACCCCCACTTTTTACATTAGGACAAGATATATTAAGCTCTATGATGTCCACTGCAGAGTCATTTAATTTTTCCACTCCCTTTATGTATTCCTCTTCACTATTTCCTCCCAAATTGGCTATAACAACCGTGTTAAATTTTTTCATGGCTTGGAGTTCCACTTTTATAAAATGTTCCACTCCAGGATTTTGAAGTCCTACACTATTTAACATTCCCCCTCTGGTTTCAAAACTCCTTATGCCAAGGTTACCTTCTTTTTTATTCAGTGTAAGCCCTTTAGAACATATGCCTCCCAATTTGGATACATCATAAATTTCATTGTACTCCATTCCAAAAGCAAAAGTTCCAGAAGCGGCAATTACAGGATTTTTAAACTT
This sequence comes from Clostridium sp., assembly GCF_036781005.1. GTDB lineage: Bacteria > Bacillota > Clostridia > Clostridiales > Clostridiaceae > Clostridium_B. The sequence continues at coordinate 65,389 of NZ_DAIQBT010000003.1, forward strand.
CACACCACATATATCTATCAATATAATTAATCTTCCCTTCTTCTTAACTTTTAAATATATCTTATTCTATAACTATATCTGTACCTAAAAAAACCGGCCCATCTTTACATACCCTTTTATTTCCATCAACAGTATTACAGGTGCATACAAGACAAGCCCCAATTCCACAGGCCATTCGATTTTCCATAGATACATATAGGGTCACCTGTTTTTCTCTACACATATTTATTACCTTTTTCATCATTATCTGGGGCCCACAGCATAATACCACATCATATTTTTCCGGTTCAAATATATCTGTTATATATCCCCTTTTGCCTTCTATTCCCCTTTCCGTGGAAACGTAGATATTGTCCACCAGGGGCTTGAATTTTTCCATACAATATGCATTATCTTTAAATCCTGCATACAAATCCAATTTACAATCCTTATAAAGGAGTTCATCTTTTTTAATTTTCTCTCTTATATTCTCTGCTATGTAAAACATAGGAGCAATACCTATTCCACCTGTTATTACAGCAATATTTTTTTTCATTATATTTTCTATATAAAAACCATTTCCAAGAGGTCCTAAAATTTTAATTTCATCTCCTGATTTTAAATTGCTGAGCTTTTTGGTTCCTCTTCCTGTTACATGGTATAAAAAAACTATTCTTTTATTATCTAGATGATGTATACTTAAAGGTCTCCAAAGTACAGGCTCCATATCCCAGCATCGCAACATATAAAACTGTCCTGGTATTCCCTCGAAATCACCTTGTATTTCAAGTTCATATAAATTTTCAGTTATTTTTCTATTTTCAAATACTCTTTCAACAGTATAATCCAATTTACTATTCAATGTAATTTTTTCTCCATTCTAAAATATTCTAACTTTAAGAATTATTATTTTTGTGATATTTTAAAAATATCATCTCTTATTTTAATACATTCCTGTCTTGCACACTGTCCATAATTTTTAAATCCATCCTCTTCCTTCTTATAAGCAAGTAGTATGCCTCTTGAGGAATTTACTATTCCCCCATTTCCCTTTTTAAGATAGGCTGCTATATCCTCTGCAGTACCTCCTTGTGCTCCATATCCCGGTATTAAAAAAAACACATTTTTTAACTTTTTTCTAAGTTTTATGCCTTCTTCCTGATGAGTACAGCCCATTACCCCTCCAAGAGAACTATACCCGCAATCTCCCATATACTTCTCTCCAAGAGAACTTACCCTCTCCCCTACAATATTATATACTTTTGTATTTTTTCTAGTACTTATATATTGGAGATCCCTAGCTCCCCTATTAGAGGTTCTTATCAATATAAATAATCCTTTATTATTATTTTTTACATAGGGTAAATAAGGATCTATAGTATCAAAACCCATGTATGGGTTCAGGGTTACAAAGTCACTTTCAAATTCCCCTTCAAAATGAGCCTTTGCATACATTTCAGCTGTTTTTGCTATATCTCCTCTTTTAATATCTGCAATGGAAAGAGCCTTTTTATCCTTTATATATTTTAAAGTTTTACTGTAGGCTCTAAGTCCCTCAATACCAAGAGCTTCATAATATGCAATCTGAACCTTATAACAGGCAGCCACATCTAAAGTGCTGTCTATTATGGTTCTGTTAAATTCAAATATAGAATCTTCTACATTTTCATGTTTCTCTCTTATACCTTCTGGTATATAAAAAAATGATGTATCCAAACCTACACATACATTTCCTTTTTTATTTACAGTTTCATACAACTCATCTATAATCATATCCTTCAACTCCAATCAGATGGATTTATCTTTCAAATACAACCTTTCCCGCCTTTATTGTTTTAACTACATCGCCAAAGACCCTATATCCTTCAAAAGGAGTATTCTTGCCCTTGGATAAAAATTTATCTTTTTGTATATTGTGTTCTCTATTTAAATCAAGTAATACCAAATCTCCATCATAGCCTACAGTTATCCTTCCTTTTTTCACACCTAATATATCAGAAGGATTTTTAGACATTATCTCTGAAAGTCTGTTCAAAGTTATATGTCCACCCTTCACAAGGTTTGTATAACATAGACTAAAGGCAGTTTCTATTCCCGATATGCCTGGTGCTCCCTGCATTTTGTCTTCACTAGTATGAGGAGCATGATCCGTACTTATGGTATCGACCCAGCCATCTTTAATGGCTTCTATTAAAAAATCCCTGTCTTCTTTTGTCCTGATAGGTGGATTTACCCTATAGTCATTTTCATAGAGTACTATATGATGTGGTGTAGCTTCACAGGTTATATTAAATCCCTTAATTTTACCTTCTATTATATATTCCATAGCCTCCTTTGTACTTACATGGGCTATATGCACAGCACAGCCTGTAAATTGGGACAATGCAATATTTCTCCAGGTCATTATATTTTCAGCTAATCTCATATCTATATTCGAAAGAGAGTGATCCTCTGAATGACACATAACTATCTTCCCTAACTCCCTAGCCTTTACCATAGCTTGAAGCATAACACTGCTGTCTGCTACATCTTTTCCATCTTCGGATATTATCTTAACCCTGTTATCCAACTTATCCAAATGACTTATATCTTTTCCTCCAAAATTGTCAGTTATAGATACACACTGATGTACATCTATAAGTCCCAACTGCCTTGCTCTGTTTAAAACATAGTCTACAATATCCATACTGCTGCAAACAGGGTTTGTATTTGCCATAAGATTAACCATGGTATATCCTCCCTTAACTGCAGCCCTGCTTCCACTTTCTATATCCTCTTTTCTGGTAAACCCAGGTTCTCTAAAATGTACGTGGAGATCCACAAAAGAGGGCATAACTACCAATCCTTCTCCATCTATTTTAAGACATCTCTCATTTAAGTTTACCCCTATTTTATTTATAATTCCATCAGCTATATAAATATCTCCTATAAAGTCATGATAATAATCAACTATTCTAGCTTCCTTTATTAGAAGTTCCATATTTAATCCTCTCCTAATCTTAAACCATTTTATAACAATAAATTCTCATATATCTGGTCACAGTACTCACATCTATATTCTCCTGTATTTTCATCTACCAGTTTAAAAATGTGAGGTATGTTTTTTTCTACAGAAGTTACACACCTTGGATTTTTACAGGTAATAATGTTTTCCACCCTGTTTGGCAGCTTTAACTTTATCTTTTCATATATTACTTCATCTTTTATAATATCAATTGTTATATTAGGGTCTATAAATCCAAGTACAGCCAAATCCAATTCTATATTATTTTCTATTTTAATTATATCTTTCTTCTTCAGCTTCTTACTTTCCGCATTCATTATAAGGGCTACAGAATAATCAGCTTTATTAAGATCCAAATATTCATATATTTTCATTCCGTATCCTGCTTTTATATGATCAATTACAATTCCATTTTTTATACTATTAATTGTAAGCATTATATAATCCCTCCTACTGAATTCCAAGTAATTTTGTCATTAAAGCCATTCTAACATACATACCATATTTAGCTTGTTTAAAGTAATATGCTCTCGGATCCTTGTCTATTTCATAGGAAATTTCATTAACCCTAGGTAGTGGATGAAGAACTATCATGTCCTTTGATGCCCTGGACATTTTTCTCTTATCAAGTATATAACTATCCTTAAGTCTTATATAATCTTCTTCATTGAAAAACCTTTCTTTCTGAACTCTAGTCATATATAATATGTCCAAAGATTCTATGGAATCTTCCAAATTTTTAGTTTCTTCATATTTAACATTTTTACTATTTAATTCTTTTTTTAAATAATTAGGAATTTTTAATTCTTCTGGGGATATTAGTGTAAAACTATTGTTTTCATATCTTGACATGGCCTTGATAAGTGAATGAACTGTTCTTCCAAATTTCAAATCACCACAACAGCCTATTTTTAGATTGGATAACTTTTCCTTTATGGACTTAATAGTTAAAAGATCTGTAAGAGTTTGGGTAGGATGCTGGTGCCCACCATCTCCCGCATTTATAACAGGTATAGGAGAATACATAGCCGCAATTTTTGGAGCTCCTTCTTTAGGATGCCTCATAGCAGCTATATCCGCATAACAGCCAATTATCCTTATTGTATCTGCTATACTCTCACCTTTTGAGGCTGAACTGGATCCTGGTTCTGAAAATCCCATCACTTTTCCGCCTAATCTCAACATAGCTGACTCAAAACTTAATCTGGTTCTGGTACTTGGTTCATAAAACAAGGTGGCCAGAAGCTTTCCCTGACAAATATGTGAAAATTCCTTTTCCTTTGATATTATTTCATTTGAAAGTTTAAATATTTCTTCTAATTCTTCTATGGAAAAATCCATTACGTCAATTAAATGTCTTCCTTTTAACATTTTGTTCCTCCTTGTCAGCATCTCTGTGCTAAATTTAAAGGCTTAAAAAAATGCCTTCCTCTTTTGGAAGGCATTATTATACCATAAATATAATAACAACATAATTTTATCCTGCCTTCCTAGCTTCACGGAACTAGTCTTAAAGGTTCAGTACTAAATTTTGTCTTGCCCATATTATCATAAATTAAATTTAAAGTCAATACCCACATTAAAAGTAATTATACACAACTATTTAACATATACCTTTAGAAGAACACCAAGTTTATATTTAGGAAGTGTTGTTTATGGATAATAATCAATCCTTTCATACTGTAAGAGGATATGAAATTTTAGAAAAAGAAAAAAACAGTCTTACTCACAGTATGGAAGATTACCTGGAAATGATCTATAGATGCTACCTAGAAGAAGGTTATGCCCGTACAAATAACCTGTCAGAATTATTAAACGTAAAAGCATCTTCTGCAACTAAAATGGTTCAAAAATTAACCAAATTAGGATTTGTTAATTATGAAAAATATGGAATTATACAACTTACGGAAAAAGGTACAAAGGTGGGAGAATTTCTTTTAAATCGCCATATTATAATTGAACAATTTTTAAATATAATAGGAGTTGAAAAAGACATATTGATAAATGTGGAACTCATAGAACATAATATAACTTCAAATGCATTAAAAAAAATTGAAACACTAAATAATTTTTTCAAAAGCAATTCAACCATACTAGAGAAATTTATTCAATATCAAAGGGAAAGTCATGGAAAAGAATTATAATCACATAAATTTCACACAAATTTTTGATATTTATACAACAAAGGGAAGATATAATTTGATATAAGATCAAAGAGAACATTAAAAATAGAGTGACATTCTCACGTTAAATAATCAAAATAAAAAGGTGGTACGCTGATATGAGTATAAAAAAAGCAGTAATTCCCGCTGCCGGTTTAGGAACAAGATTTTTACCTGCTACAAAGGCTCAGCCTAAAGAAATGTTGCCAATAGTAGATAAGCCTACAATTCAATATGTAGTAGAGGAAGCCGTTAATTCCGGTATTGAAGAGATATTGATAATCTTAGGTAAAAATAAAAAGTCTATAGAAGATCATTTTGACAAATCCGTAGAACTTGAAGATGAATTAAAAAACAGCCATAAAGATGGACTGCTTAAATTAATTCAGAATATAAGTAATATGGTGAATATATATTATGTACGCCAAAAAGAGCCAAAAGGATTAGGTCACGCTATAAGTCTTGCCAAAGCCTTTGTAGGCAATGAAGCTTTTGCAGTTATACTAGGGGATGATATAGTAGATAGTAAAGTACCCTGCCTGAAACAGTTGATTAACTGCTATAATAATTACAATACTTCCATTATAGGCGTACAATCTGTGAATAAAAAAGATGTATCTAAATATGGAATTATTGAAGGCATCCAAATAGATGATAGAGTTCATAAAATAAAAAATATGATAGAAAAACCTAAAAAAGAAGAAGCTCCCTCCAACATTGCTATACTTGGGAGATATATAATAACCCCTGAGATATTTGATATACTTGAGAGAACTAAGCCCGGAAAAGGTAACGAAATTCAGCTTACAGATGCATTAAAAGAATTACTTAAACAAGAAGCTATATATTCCTATTCCTTTGAGGGCAAAAGATATGATATAGGTGACAAGCTAGGATTTATCGAAGCTAATATAGAATATGCCTTAAAACGCACGGACTTAAGGGAAAATCTTGTTTCTTATATTTTAGACATCAATAAAAAATTAGGATTAAATTTTTAAACTGCGAGAGAGGCTAAAAGCCTCTCTTTTTGCTAGTCTTTCACATCATGTATTTTTTGCTCAATCATCTTGTTATACTCATTTAAAATCAAATCTAATCTTTGACTTTCTCTGACTATATCCGGATCAAGCAAATTTTTCTTGCTTTCAATGGTTTTTACTAATTCGACTCTTAATGCTTCTATTTCCCTTAATATGTCTTCAATTTTACCCATAAAAAAACACCTCCTTTCGGAATCAGTATAAACTATCATAAAAAGGATGAGTTTTTTTATTTATATTAAGTTTAATTAACATGAAATATGAAAATCAAAGATATTTCTATCCAAATACAAAAAAATAAAAACCCTGACTTGAAAATCAAGCCAAGGTTTACATATGTGTTTGAAGTACCCTTTATACAGCTGCTTTAGGTTTACTTTCATCTTTTTTCTTTATAACACTCATTAAACCAGGAATTATCAAAAGTATACCTGCCGGAATATAAAGATAAGTTATACATAAAAGTCCTCCTAAAGCTGCAACAATCATAAACGCTCCTCCAAGTTTTCTTTTATCTTTTACAATTAAAGCGCCTATGATCCCCAGTATGGATAAAACTATAGCTCCTATGCCAAAATTGTTCACTGTAACTGCTCTGTCAACATGAAATACAGATGCCAATCCTCCAATGTTCATTGAATATATACTTGCTATGATTCCTAAAATACCTCCAATAAGTCCCAAAACCAATTCCACTGTCTTTTTGTTTTCCATAACAACTCTCCTTTCATATATATTTTATTACATTATATCAAATAATTTACTTTTTGTCTATTTTATCCATAAAAAATATATATTCTAAATAAAATAATGCTATCCTAACCTTCTGACTCTCTTACTGCACAGAATTTAAAAACACTATAAAAAGGATTTTTACCTTTTAACCATATTATTAAATTATGTGGTAATATTATTAATAATAAATTAAAATGAGGTGTTAATTATGAAAGTATTACTTATAAATGGAAGCCCAAAAGCAAGAGGATGTACTTATACTGCTTTATGTGAAATAGCAAAAGAACTGGAAAAAGAAAAGATTGAAGCAGAAATTTTCCACATAGGAAATAAACCTATTATAGGTTGTACAGCCTGTAACAATTGCTTTAAAACTAAATCCGGTAAGTGTGTATTTGATGATGATACTGTAAATGTGGCCTTAGAAAAGGCTAAAGAAGCAGATGGTTTTATATTTGGTTCTCCCGTACATTATGCATCTGCATCTGGTCTTATAACATCTTTCCTTGACAGATTTTTTTATGCAGGAGATTGTTTCCAATATAAGCCAGGAGCTGCAATTGTAAGCTGCAGAAGAGGAGGCGCAACAGCTGCCTTTGAACAGTTGAATAAATATTTTACCATTTCAAATATGCCTGTGGTATCCTCTCAATATTGGAATATGGTCCATGGAAACACTCCAGAAGAGGTAAAACAGGATTTAGAAGGAATGCAGACAATGAGAACACTGGGGAAAAATATGGCCTGGCTTTTAAAATGTATCCAGGCAGGAAAAAAGGCGGGAATTTTATTACCTGAAAAAGAACCAATGGCAATTACTAATTTTATAAGATAATCACATAACAAATATTTCACATAATACCTGGCTTACAAAACTATTTAACAAGTAAAATTTATCATAGAGAAAAATATCCCTTGTATTATGTGAGATAACCATATATTTATTTATATTAAGATATTTTTAAATCTATTATTTTACCAAGCACCATAAGTGCTGCTGAAAAAGTAATAGAAACCACAGCAGTATTTAAAAATGCCTGAGGCAAAAAATAACACAATACACTTAAAGAAAAAGTAATCGCTATAGAAATACGTTTTACTTTTCTTCTCCACTGATCACTTTTTATCCTCTTATTAACATTATCTACAGGAGCAAAAATACACACAAGTATAAAGGATATACCAAGCAAAGCTATTAAAACCATTTTATTAATTAAAATATATTTACCCATAAAAATTATAGCTGTGAATGTAATAAACGTAATAAAAAAACATCCCCAATAAGTTTTGGCATGGTATCCACCAGTAAATAATCTAATAGGGCAAAAAAATAGAAGAATTACTAAATAGTATTTGTGAAGAGAAAATATCCAGAATATTATAAAATAAGGGATAATTTTTGTTATCTCATCAATGATACACTCCAGTCCATAAGCTATTTTTTTTAGTTCCAACTCTGAAAACTCTGGATTAGTATCAGCAATTTTATTTACCACGCAGGTTATAAATCTATCCATTTAGCCAATCCTCCATTTTAAATTTTACTGTAAATTTGGTCCTTTGGGGAGTGCTCTCTAAGAATATACTGCCCTTATTCTTCTCAACCAACTGTTTGATAATATATAGTCCAAAAACATGTCCATCTTTTTGTTCCTTTTTTGTAGAAAAACCTTTTTCAAAAATCTTTGTCTTTATGCTTTCTGGTACTTCATTTCCATTATCAGCTATTTCAATACAAAAATTCATGTCCTCTTTAAAAGTAGTGATTGATATTTCTTTATTTTTTACAGAAGATTCATCAAAAGCTTCAAAGGCATTATCTACAAGATTACTTACAATACTTATCAATTCATCTTCTCTAATTTTTATTAGACTAAAGGGTTCTTCAATTATAACTTTAAAATCAATGTTGTTTTTCATGGCATAATTGTTCTTTATGGACAACATACCATCTATGTAATCGTTCCCTGTGTCTAGATACCTGAAAGAAGCATGTATTGTGTGGGAGATTTTCTTTACATAATCGTTTATTCTCTCCACAGTATTGGGTTTGTTGAGCAAGCAAAGTCCCTGTATAACATTTATGTGGTTGGCAAAATCATGCTTTTCCTGTCTTATTATGCTTATTATTTCCTCCATATTTTTAATTTGCTGTTTCTGCACCTTGTAAGTATTATTTATATTTACAAGCATTTCTTTTTCTCTTAGTCCTTTGAATTTTGCTATTAAAAATATAAAATACAACATGAAAATAAAGATATTATAGGTTTGAATATTTTCTATATTAAAAATACTAGAATTAGCACAAAACATAAAGACACTAAATACTCCTAATTCAATTATTAGATTAGCAAAAATTTTTCCTTCTTCTTCAAATAATTTGAGTTTTATAAAATAATAATTAAATTTCAAAACCAAAGCCACAATTATTATTTGTAATATCTTAGTACATATTGCTAAAATCCAAAAGTAATTAGAAATTGAAAAAATTTGTTCCAAACTCACACAAAATATAGACATTTCAATTACTTCAACAAAATTTTCTGTAATAAAAATTATTGTGAAAAATAAACAAAGAATTATTGAAGAATCAATCATTTTTATTTTCATAATATAGCTTAACAATAAAATACCGCCAATCAAAACAACTGGTGTATGAGATGCCATGGACATATTAAATGTACTCCAATAAGTTATACATATATAAAATATACAAAATAATACTGATCTAATTTTATTTTTTACTACAAATCTTTTGTCATTATATAATGCCTGAAAGATTCCTAAAATGAGCATAGCCTCTATAAGATCCACTATTATCTCTCTTATACCCTCCATAGTTGCCCTCCTTTGTTTGTAGAAATTTTTGTAAAAAATATGATTAGCAATCATTTTTTGTGAAAACTCTTAATCATACTTTTACAAAAATTCCTATAATTTATTATTTCAAAAGTTCTTCAGGACATTTAGGTTGGTGAACTCCTCCTCCTGAGGTCACAACCACAACAACTGCGGACAAAAATAAAGACACATTTCCAAGTACCTTCAAACTATTCCTTAATAATTTCCCTTTTAAAAACTTCATTTTTACTCCTCCTTAAATAATTTGTAATTTAAGCAATTTTAAGCATTTTACTGTATACATTCTACAATATTTTATTTTTTCCTTCTTAATTATTAAAAAAAATTAAAATTATTCGAATTAAATAAATACTGCGAAATTCTGCTCACTTATTAAATATACTGGCTTATATTTAAATAATCCGTTATGCTGATATTGTATAATTAAACATATGTTATACAAATTTATTTTTTTTAGCTAAAATTCTCCATTTTTGTCCATTATAAAATGTAACTTCTCCTTCTATGAAATCCTCTTTCACAATTTCAATCCATCCACTGCCATTTACCATTTTAATCTTATCCATTCCAAGCCATCTAAATGTGAATTTTTTACTACTGCCCTGATATATAATTTCCCCTGTTAAATCCCCTGTAAGAGCCCCAAGTTGAAGCTGTCCTCTTCTATTCTCATTAATTCTTATGAAAGATTGCATTTCCATATTTATAACATCACTATTAATTATTTTTATTTCATAAACATCCCATAGTCCTTTAAATTTCATATATTCATCTCCTTTTATTATCCTTTTAAACCACTTCAATAAAAAGAGATACCTTCGTTAAAGTATCTCTTTTCCATTATACTATTAAAATAACTTCATTCCCTAATAAACCTACATAATATTTAAACTCTTTCTAAGACTTGGTATTATATTGCAGAGCTTCTCTACCTTCATCTCCAGTACTTATGCGTATAACATTTTCCACATTATAAATAAATATTTTTCCGTCACCCATTTCTCCTGTGTGAAGAACTTTTCTTGCAGTTTCAACAACAAGTTCCACAGGCACTTCACAAACCACCACTTCCACCTTTACTTTGGGAAGTAGATTAATGTCCATGGTCAATCCCCTATAATACTCCTTATGACCCTTCTGCACCCCGCAACCTAAAACATTTGTAACAGTCATTCCTGCAATACCAATTTCATTTAATGCATCCTTCAATTCATCTAACCTAGCTTTAGAAGTAATAATATCTATTTTTGTAAGTTTGTCAGCCATTGTTTTACCTCCCTTTTAAATATATACTTCAGTTTTTACCATAATTTAAAATAATGATATATAAATAACATATGCTGTATTCAAGAGTATAGTCCTCCATAATTATAATCAAATAAGTAATATTGTAAAAATTATTAATATTCTTAACTTTAATGAAAACATTATCTGAAAGTATATATTTATATTCTATAAATAGATTTTATACTATTTTACAAAAGCTTTTCAACTATATTTACACATTTAAATTATTTTTTATAGACCAAGTCCTCCATAAGCCTCTTCTCCATGTTCTGTTACATCAAGACCCGTCTGTTCATTTCTATCACTAGCTCTCATACCACTTAAAGCATTAATTATTTTAATTACTACAAATGTGCCTACAGCTGAATATGCCATACTTGATAAAATAGCTATGAGCTGAATCCCTATCAATCTTGGATTTCCATGTATCAACCCATTGGCACCTGCTGGATTTATGGATTTCCAAGCAAATATTCCTGTGGCTATTCCGCCCCATATTCCCCCTATGCCATGACATCCGAATACATCTAGTGCGTCATCATATCCAAGTTTAGCTTTAACAAAAGTAATAGCTATATAGCATACGGTTCCTGCCACCAGTCCAATAACTACTGAAGCCATAGGACTTACAAAACCCGCTGCAGGAGTTATGGCTACGAGACCTGCAACTATGCCGCTGACAACACCAAGGGAAGTTACTTTTCTTCTATATATGTATTCGCAAATGGTCCAACTTACAACAGAAGTTGCAGCAGAAGTATTGGTAGTTATAAAAGCATTTAGTGCTACACCGTTTACAGCCAGTGCACTTCCTGCATTAAATCCATACCACCCAAACCAGAGTAATCCAGCTCCTAAACAGGTTAATGGAAGACTGCTGGGTTTACCCACGTTTTTTCTTTTTCCAAGCATCAATGCCGCAACAAGTCCCGACACACCCGAACTTATTTCCACCACATTACCCCCTGCAAAATCCAAAGCTCCAAGGTTTTTAAGCCATCCTCCTGCTCCCCATACCCAGTGAGCAATAGGATCATATACTACTGTCGTCCAAAGAAATAGGAATAAAACCCAATGAATAAATTTCATTCTCTCTGCAATAGAACCCGATATAACTGCTGAAGTTATTATTGCAAACATAAGCTGAAACATCATAAAGGCCTGCTGTGGAATTGTACTGGAATAATCTGCATTTGGTGCAATTCCAACTCCCTTCAAACCTGCAAAATTTAATCCTCCTATTAATCCTCCAATATCTGTTCCAAAACACAATGTATATCCTATAAATATCCATTGAACAGAGATTACTGCCAGAGCCGAATAACTGTGAAGAGTGCTATTTAACGTATTCTTGCCTCTAACCATACCTCCATAAAACAAAGCTAGTCCCGGAGTCATAATCATTACCAGAACTGTACTCATAATCACAAATACAGTATCTGCTCCATTCACTCCACTCATAAAAATACCTCCTAAAAATAAAATAAAAAAATAAAGTATTATATAAATAGTTTTTAAAGGCCTTTTAAAAAACTATTTATATAATACTAATTTTTGTGCAAATTATCTATAGTTATAGTAAAATTTTTATTGATTCACTAATTATTTTTTATTTTTATTGATAATTGCAAAATTCAATTCATATATTAACCTAAAAGAAATCTAATATTCATCATTTGTTAATTTAAAACATATAATTTTATTATTTTTAAATTTTATAAGTATAATTTTTCTTAATTAGATGAATATTATTTTAAATTTTTATAATACAGTTTTTTCTGAAGTACTAATTATACCTAATTTCCTGCTGTTATATAAAGACAGAAGAAAAACTGTGATTAAAAGTAAAATTCCATTATCTGTGAGAAGAATTACCAAAGAATGTATAATAACAAGGGTTATAACTGCATTCACCGGACTTTCATTTTTATTCAGATGTGAAAGATATACCGGCAGTCTATTTCTTGCTGCACGAATGGCACTCATTCGTGAAGTTGCTCCAACTACCATAAGATAAGTACATATACAGAGAGCTACTGCAATAACTCCCATTATGAATGGAGCAGACCCACCAAACAATGGATAACAGCGGCAATGAAAACTTTTATCCAAATGGCATCTACCATACCACCCCCAACTTCCTGGAAATGGGGTAACACCACTGTATCCTTTTATTTTAGGCTTTCTATATAGTTACCTAAATCTCTCCTTCATCTGTCTTTCTATATCTCTTTTTGCAGCTTTTTCAAGCATTGAATCCCTTTTATCATAGTTCTTCTTCCCTTTTGCCACTGCTAAATTTACTTTTACTCTGCCATTTTTAAGATAAAGAGAGAGAGGCACAATAGTGTAGCCTTGTTGCGAAGTGTATCCAAGCAGTCTGGCTATCTCTTTCTTATGAAGAAGTAATTTTCTGTCCCTTAGAGGATCTTTATTAAAAATATTTCCCTTTTCATAGGGACTTATATGCATATTGCGTATAAATATCTCTCCATTTCTTATTTCTCCATAACTGTCTTTTAAATTGGACTTTCCCGCTCTTATAGATTTAACTTCCGTTCCAACTAATTGTATTCCAGCTTCCATTGATTCTTCAATGAAATAATCATGTCTTGCCTTTCTATTTTCCGCAAGAGTCCTATTAGTGGATTTATTTTTAGCTGACATAGTTTTTTATCCCCCCTTAATATAAGAATGACTTTATTCCCTCCACTACCTTTTTCTTTTGTCCAAAGGCTACCATTGCTAATATCCCCTCTTCTTCAAAGTGGAGGATGAGCGCTGCTGTACCCCTGGATAAGTTCTTACCCTACTTGATTACTTCAAAATATATCTCGTGGGCATCCAAATCAACCTTTGATACGTTAATTCTAACCTCATCCCCCAGTTTATAGATATTTCTGGTCCTTTCCCCTATAAGACTCAAGTGCTTTTCATCGTATACATAATAGTCATCTTCCAGGGTACTTATATGAACCAATCCTTCTATAGTATTTGGAATTTCTACAAACATTCCAAAGTTAGTCACTGAAGATATAATGCCATTAAATTCTTCCCCTATTCTTTTACTCATATATTCAGCCTTTTTCAAGTCATCTACTTCTCTTTCCGCCTCCTGAGCCAATCTTTCCATATCAGAAGACTGCCTTGCAGCATAATCCACTTCCTTTATTAATCTCTTTATCCTATTATCCGTTAATTGGCCATTTATAAATTCTTTAATTATTCTATGGATAATAAGGTCAGGATATCTCCTTATAGGAGAGGTAAAATGACAATAGTACTTTGCTGCCAATCCAAAATGTCCTATACATTCAGGAGAATACCTAGCCTGTTTCATAGAACGAAGCATCAAGGTACTTACTACAGTTTCCTCCTTCTTTCCCTTCACTTTTTCTATTATATCCTGAAATGTTTTTGGATGAACATCTTTTCCCCATCTCACCACATATCCCAGGTTATGAATAAATTCATTAAAATGCATTAACTTTTCTTCATCAGGATTTTCATGTACCCTAAATACAAAGGGTAAAGAAGTCCAGAACATATGCTCTGCTATAGTCTCATTACATACCAGCATAAATTCTTCTATTATTCTGTTTGATATTCCTCTTTCATAAGGTTCAATCTTTACAGGTACCCCAAGTTCATCAAGAGTTATCTTACACTCCTCAAAGTCAAAATCTATGGCCCCCCGCATCATTCTTTTTTTATTTAAAATTATACAAAGTTCTTCCATAAGCTTAAAGGTATCCACAAGTTTTCCATACTTTTCTATAGTTTCCTGGTGACCCTGAAGTATTTTTGTAACATCAGTATACGTCATTCTTTCGTTGCTTCTTATCACACTTTCTACAATATTATGTTCTATGACTTTGCCATTTCCATCTATTTTCATAAAACAACTTAAAGTTAATCTATCTGTATCTGGATTTAAACTGCAAATTCCATTGGATAACTTTTTAGGTAGCATAGGTATAACCCTATCTATGAGATACACCGAAGTTCCTCTTTTTAATGCCTCCTTATCCAGAGGATTTTTTTCCTTTACATAATAGGATACATCTGCTATATGTACTCCCAAGTAATAACTGCCATCAGGAAGTTTTTCCAGGGATACTGCATCATCTAAATCCTTGGCATCTTCTCCGTCTATTGTAACAGTGAGTATATTCCTTAGATCCATTCTTCTTTCATACTCTTTATCCGGTATTCTCTCTGGTATACCCTCTGCATAGGATTCAACTTTTTTTGGAAATTCCTCTGGAAGGTTATTCTTTTTTATTATAGTTAATATATCTATACCTTTTTCTCCTTTTTTCCCTAGCACGTCAACTATTTTTCCCTCTGGGTTCCTTCTCTTGTCAGGCCACTGGGTAATTTCTGCAATTACAATATCCCCTGTTTCAGCCTCTTTTTTACAATTCTTGGGTATAAATATATCTTGATATATACGCTTTTCCTCCGGTACAACAAATCCAAAATTTCTGCTGTTTTCAAAAGTTCCTATAACTTTGCTGTTTGCTCTTTCAAGTACCCTTATTATTTCCCCTTCACATTTTTTTTCCGTATTTCCCTGCTTTGTTATTTTTACTACTACCTTATCTCCGTTCATAGCTCCATTTAATGAGGATGATGGTACAAATATATCCTTATCTCCATCATAGGGTATTACAAATCCATATCCTTTTTGATGACCCTGGAATTTTCCGGTTACAAGACCCATCCTATCCGGTATTCCATACCTGTTGGTACGTGTCTTGACTATGTTTCCCTCTCTTTCTATTTCGTCTACTATTTTTTTAAAATTTTTAGTATCTGTTTTTTTTATACAAAATACTCTCTCTAATTCTTTTATATTCATGGGCTTATAAGCCTGTTCTTTCATAAAATCTACAATAGCTTCTTTTATGTTCATTTTTTCACCACCTTCTATATATATTGATATTAGAAATAAAACAATATTTCTTATTATAAAAACATTTTTACGTATTTTCTGTATTTTATATATCCTAATGATATATTATGTCCATGTTATAAGTCAATATATTCCCTCAACTGTAAAATATTTTATAACATATGCCTTATTAAATGCTAAAAAAATAAATAGAGCATAAACTTACCCTATTTATTGTAAACTTTATTCAAATTATTTTACCATGTTCTGTACTATACATATAACTGCAAATAACACAGCCAAAAGAACAGTTGTTCTGGACAGCATTGCTTCTGAAGTTCTGGATTTATTTTTTGAATAAAAACTTTCAGAAGGTCCCCCTGATATAAATCCACTTAATCCATTGGTTTTACCTGGCTGCATCAATATAACTCCTATAAGTATAACTCCTATTATAAGTTGTGCAATTATTAAAAAAATATGCACAGACTCCACCTCCTGCCATTACATAGGAAATAATTAACCTAAATTGATTTCACATATGGTATATGCATCATTACATTCCTTTTTAGCTACCTCATTGTAGCACATATATATTAGAATTGCAATTTTTAAAGATTTTAAAAAAATCTTTAAAAATTGCAATAGTATCTAATCTAAATTTGGTTATTTAATATTATAGAAGGTATCCATGCCTCTATATTCAGCTGTTTCGCCAAGTTCTTCCTCTATTCTTAAAAGCTGATTATATTTTGCCACTCTTTCACTTCTAGCCGGAGCACCAGTCTTTATCTGTCCTGCATTTACTGCTACAACCAAATCAGCTATGGTAGTATCTTCTGTTTCCCCTGATCTATGGGATACTACTGCAGTGTATCCTGCTCTTTCTGCCATTTCTATAGCATTTAATGTTTCTGTAAGAGTTCCTATCTGGTTTAATTTTATAAGTATGGAATTTGCCACTTTTTTATCTATGCCTTTTTTCAATCTTTCCGTATTGGTAACAAATAAATCATCTCCTACAAGCTGTACTTTATCTCCCAGCTTTTTAGTAAGTATGCTCCATCCTTCCCAATCTTCTTCTGCCATGGCATCTTCTATAGAAATTATAGGATATTTATTTACAAGAGTAACGTAATAGTCTACCATTTCTTCTGAATTTAAAATTTTCCCCTCACTCTTTAAATTATATTTTCCATCTTCATATATCTCTGTAGAAGCAGGATCCAAAGCTATGAATATATCCTTTCCTGGCACATATCCACTTTTTTCTATAGCTTCAACTATTATTTGTATAGCCTCTTCATTAGAATTTAAATTTGGAGCAAAACCACCTTCATCACCTACACCTGTATCCTGTCCCTTAGATTTTAAAAGTGCCTTTAATGTATGGTATACTTCTGAACTCATTCTAAGTGCTTCTGTAAAGCTTGGGGCACCAACAGGCATTATCATAAATTCCTGAAGATCCACATTATTATCTGCATGTTTTCCTCCATTTACTATATTCATCATAGGAACAGGCAGAACCTTGGCATTTACTCCACCTATATATTGGTATAAACTAAGTCCCAGATATTTAGCAGCAGCCCTTGCACAAGCAAGAGATACCCCTAAAGTGGCATTAGCTCCTAATTTAGCCTTATTATCAGTACCATCAAGTTCTAACATGGTTTTATCTATTAACACCTGATCAAATACATTCATTCCAATAAGTTCTTCTGCTATATAATTATTTACATTTTCTACAGCCTTCAAAACACCTTTTCCCTTATAGTTTTCCTTATCTCCATCTCTAAGCTCCACAGCTTCAAATGCACCAGTAGATGCCCCAGAAGGCACTGCTGCCCTTGCCTCTGTACCATCTTCCAGTACCACTTCTACCTCCACAGTTGGATTTGCTCTAGAATCAAGAATTTGTCTTGCTGTTACATCTACTATCTCTACATAATTTCTCATGAATACTCACCGTCATACAAGTCTATGACGATTTTTCAACTCCTCTCAATACTTTATTTTGATACTGTCTCCGAAAATTAATACAAAATTTTGCTATCTGATAAGACTTTTTCCTGTCATTTCTTTAGGTTTTTCAAGTCCCATAACCTGGAGTATAGTAGGGGAAATATCTGCTAATATACCATCTTTTCTTAACTCAGTGGAATTTTTTGATATGTACAAAAATGGTACTGAATTTGTAGTATGGGCTGTCATAGGAGTTCCTGTAGAATAATCTACCATCTGTTCAGAATTTCCATGGTCTGCAGTTATAAATACTGTACCATCCTTTTCTAATATCTTGCTCACAATTTTGCCTAAGCACTCATCCACCACTTCTATTGCTTTTTTAGCAGCCTGAAATATTCCTGTATGTCCTACCATATCCGGATTTGCAAAATTTAATACTATCATATCATATTTATTCCAATCTAATCTATCTAAAACCTTAGAAGTTACTTCTCTTGCACTCATTTCAGGCTTTAAATCATAAGTTGCTACTTTGGGAGATGGAATAAGCTCCCTGTCTTCATTTTTATTTGGTGTCTCAACTCCACCATTAAAGAAAAAAGTTACATGGGCATATTTTTCTGTTTCTGCTATCCTCAATTGACTTTTTCCCATTTTACTCACATATTCTCCTAAAGTGTTTTTATACACTTCATTCTTAAAGGCAACATATACATTTTCAAGGGTTGCATCATATTCAGTCATGGTTACAAACTTCAAATTAAGCTTTTCCCTTTTAAAACCTTTAAATATATTATCATTTAAAGCTCTGGTAAGCTGTCTTGCCCTATCTGGTCTGAAGTTAAAAAATATTACAGAATCCCCACTTTTTATGGTAGCCACAGGTTTATTATTTTCTTCGATTACTGTTGGAACTATAAATTCATCCGTTTTTCCATTGTCATAAGAATTTGTCACTGCCTCACAAGCACTGCCTGCCTTATTTCCCCTGCCATAAACTAGGACATTATATGCAAGTTCCACCCTATCCCATCTCTTATCCCTATCCATAGCATAATATCTTCCAGACACTGTTGCTATTTTTCCTACTCCTATTTTTTCTATGTATTTTTCCATATCATCTATATACATATAGGCAGAACTTGGAGGAACATCCCTTCCATCTGTAAAGGCATGAATATAAACCCTGCCTGCTCCTTTTTGTTTAGCCAACTGCAAGAGTCCCTTTAAGTGATCCGTATGAGAATGTACTCCTCCTGGAGATACAAGTCCTAAAAGATGTAAGTCTGAATTGGTTTTCACAGCGTTATCTACAGCACTATTTAAAACTTTATTTTTAAAAAATTCCCCTTCATTTATAGACTTTGTAATTCTGGTAAGGGCTTGATATACTATTCTCCCTGCCCCTATATTTAAGTGTCCAACCTCTGAATTACCCATTTGCCCTTCCGGCAATCCTACACTTAAGCCACTGGCTCCAAGTTCAGTATGGGGGTATTTCCTGAAATATTTGTCTAAATTAGGTTTATATGCTGCTTTCACAGCATTTCCATTATCTATTTTTGAAATTCCAAAACCATCTAGTATCATAAGCATTACTGGCCTTTTTTCCATGTTTTCCTCCAAAAAAATTTAATAATTTACTATAGCTGCAAAATCTTCTGGCTTTAAACTGGCTCCTCCAACTAACGCTCCATCTATATGGGGCTGTTCCATCTGAGCTTTAATTGTAGAAGGTTTTACAGAGCCTCCATATTGAATTCTCACTGCCTCTGCCGCAGTTTCTCCATAAATTTTTGAAACTGCTCCTCGTATATAAGCTATTGTATCATTTGCCTGTTTATCCGTGGCAGTTCTACCTGTTCCTATAGCCCATATGGGTTCATAGGCTATAACAAGTTTTTCTACCTGTTCATCTTTTAAATCTTTAAGTGCCAATTTTATCTGTCTGCCAAGCACTTCCTCTGTTATACCATTTTCTCTTTCTAAAAGACTTTCCCCACAGCAAACTATAGGGATTATATTATGTTCCAAAGCTTTTTTTATCTTTTTATTTATGATTTCATCTTGTTCGTTAAAGTACTGTCTTCTTTCACTATGTCCAATTATAACATAATCTACCTTAAGAGACTTTAACATTCCTGGAGAAATTTCTCCTGTGTAGGCACCA
This sequence comes from Clostridium sp., assembly GCF_036781005.1. Lineage (GTDB taxonomy): Bacteria > Bacillota > Clostridia > Clostridiales > Clostridiaceae > Clostridium_B. The sequence goes on from NZ_DAIQBT010000003.1 coordinate 85,496, forward strand.
TTTTCTTCATAATGCATGTTCTGTGCTCCAACTTTTATGTTGGTTCCACTTACCGCTTTAACCACTGCATCAAGGCAAATATAAGGTGGACACAAAACCACATCGCACTTTGCACCCTTTACAAGAGGCTTCAGTTCTTCAACCAGTTTTAAAGCTTCCTCCATGTTTTTATTCATTTTCCAATTTCCTGCTATTATTGCTTTTCTCATAAATAATTCCCCCTATTTAAAGTTATTTATCATTTAAAGCAGATATCCCTGGCAATTCTTCTCCTCCTAAAAACTCAAGAGAGGCTCCCCCTCCTGTAGATATATGAGTCATTTTATCTCCAAAACCCAGCTGATTTACGGCTGCCGCACTATCGCCTCCCCCTATGATGGTAGTGGCACCTGATTCTGCCATGGCTTTGGCCACTGCAAAAGTTCCTTTTGCAAAATTTTTAAACTCAAATACCCCCATGGGGCCATTCCAGATTATTGTTTTGGAATTTTTTATGGCATCCTCATATACTTTAGCAGTCTTAGGACCAATATCCATGCCCATAAAACCCTCTTTTATATCTTTATTATCCTCTAATATAGGCTTTGCATTTTCATCAAATTTATCTGTAACTACTCTATCTATAGGCAGCAGTAATTTTATACCCTTTTCTTTTGCCTTTTCTATCATCTCTTTTGCATACTCTATTTTATCTTCTTCCACTACAGAGGTTCCTATGGTATATCCTTGTGCTTTTGCAAAGGTATAGCTCATTCCTCCTCCAATTATTAAAGTGTCTACTTTTTCCAATAAATTATTTATTACATTTATCTTATCGGAAACCTTTACTCCCCCAAGTATGGCTGTAAAAGGTCTGGATGGATTTTCTATGACATTTCCCAAGAATTCAAGTTCTTTTTGTATTAAATACCCACATACGGCTGTAGAAAGAAATTTAGTAACTCCTACAGTAGAACAATGTGCTCTATGAGCGGTACCAAAAGCATCATTTACAAAAATTTCTCCAAGGGATGCCAGTTCTTTTGAAAAGTTATCCTGATTTTTAGTTTCTTCTACCCTATATCTTGTATTTTGAAGCAGTATTACATCTCCATCTTTCATATTTTTAACAGCAGTTTTGGCATTTTCTCCTACTACATTATCATCTGCTGCAAATACCACTTCTTTCTTTAAAAGTTCTGAAAGCCTTTTTGCAACGGGAGAAAGTGACATTTCCGGTTTTGCTTCTCCCTTTGGCTTTCCAAGATGTGAACACAGTATAATTTTAGCATTGTTCTCTATTAAATATTTTATAGTAGGAAGAGAACCTATGAGTCTATTCTCATCTGTAATCCGTCCCTCCTTCAGGGGCACATTAAAATCACATCTTACAAGCACCCTTTTTCCTTTCACGTCTATATCTTCAATTGTCTTTTTATTAAAAACCATCTATCTTTTCATCTCCTTTATAAACACTCTATTTAATATTATACAACTGATTTAGAAAATATTATAGTAAAAAATCCCTGTCTTATAGCAAAACTACAAAATCAGGAACCTTATACTGTCTATAGCCTATCAGCGACATATTTAGTTAAATCTGCAAGTCTATTTGAGTATCCGAATTCATTATCGTACCAGGCAATAACCTTTATCATATTTCCTCCTATTGCCATAGTTGAAAGGGCATCTATTATACAGGATCTGTCATCTCCCCTGTAATCTATGGATACCAAAGGTTCTTCACTATAGCCAAGTATTCCTTTCATATCTCCTTCCGCAGCCTTCTTAAATGCTTCATTTACCTTCTCTGCAGTAATGTCTTTTGAAAGCTCTGCAACTAAATCCGTACAAGATACTGTGGGAGTAGGAACCCTCAGTGAAAATCCATTCAACTTTCCTTTTAACTCTGGAAGTACCAATGCAACGGCCTTCGCAGCCCCGGTAGTAGTGGGTACCATGGACTCTATTGCAGCTCTAGCTCTTCTCATATCCTTATGTGGAGCATCAAGCAATCTCTGATCTCCCGTATAGGAATGAACTGTAGTAATCAGTCCTTTTACTATACCAAATTCCTTGTGAAGTACTTTAGCAAAAGGTGCAAGACAGTTTGTGGTACAAGATGCGTTTGAAATTATATTGTGCCTTGAAGCATCGTAACTTTCTTCATTAACTCCCATGACTATAGTAATGTCTTCATTTTTAGCTGGAGCTGATATTAATACTTTTTTTACCTGTCCTGCCATATGGGCACTAGCTTTTGTGGCATCTGTAAACAATCCTGTACATTCTATAACTATTTCTACCCCTAAAGAACTCCAATCTATATTTTTAGGATCCCTTTCTGCAAATATTTTTACCTTTTTTCCATTTACAATTATTGAGTCTTCCCCTGCATCCAAGCTTCCCTGAAATTTTCCATACAATGAATCATACTTTAACAAATGAGCCAAGGTATTTGCATCAGTCAAATCATTAATACCCACAACCTGCAAATTGTCGCCATAGTTTTTTACCAATGCCTTAAATACATTTCTCCCTATTCTACCGAAACCATTAATACCAACTTTAGTCATTTCTAATTTCCTCCTTGTATTAAAAATCACTGAATCCTATTATTGCCCCTACTAATTTATATTTTATCGCAGTTTCTCTAAAAATATTCATAAATATAAGGCATATAAAAATACCGGGTATTTTTATATGCCTTATATTTAGATACTTAACTATATATAATTCCTATTAATAATTTTCTACAAAAAATAATCCACAAGCTGGGGAACCTGAATGTACTCCCACTGTACACCCTACTTCACATTCTATAAATTCTATCTTCTTTTCCTTTAAATGATTTCTCAATATATCCAATATATCTGATTCTCCCACATGAAGCAATATAGATACTTCCCCCTCTTTTATACCCTTTTTGTCTATATAATCCACCATATTTCTGAGAGTTCTTTTACTTCCTCTTACCTTGTCAACTACTGCCATTTCCCCCTCTTTCACTGTCACTATTATTTTTATTCCCAGGATATTTCCTATAATGCCAGCTGTTTTAGAAAGCCTTCCTCCCTTTACAAGATTGTCTAAACTATTAAAAGCAAGAGTACTCTTTATATGAGGTGACATTTCACTTATCTTACTTTCTATATCTTTTATTCCAAAACCTTGTTCCTTCAATTTTGCAGCTTTAATAACCTGAAGCCCTAATCCAGAGGTTACATTCACTCCATCTATTACAATTATATCCTCTGTTTTAAGCATTTCTTTTGCAATACGCGCTGATTGATATGTACCGCTCATTTTGGATGAAAGGTGAATAGATACTATTTTATATCCCTCTTTTATATAGGAGCCGTAGCATTCCAGGAAGGTTTGGGGATTTACCTGGGTAGTAGATGGAAACACATCACTTTTATCCATTTTATGTAAAAGAGTATGAATATCCATATCAATTCCATCCCTATAAGAATTTTCCTTAAAATTAATAAGAAGAGGCAGTACCTCTATATTGTATTTTTTCAATATACTGTCTGGTAAATCTGCAGTACTATCTGTTATTATTTTTATTTTCTCCATTTGAAGATAGCTCCTTCCTAAGGTATGTAAATATACATATCAAACCGGAATTTGTCATTTCATATTTGGAAAATCAAGTTGTCTTAAGGCCTCATAGGCGACTATTGCTACAGCATTAGATAAATTCAAAGAACGTGTAGTTGCTTTTATCATAGGTATCCTTATATTTTTCTCTGGATGGCTATTTCTTATTTTATCAGGCAATCCACAGCTTTCTTTTCCAAAAACTATAAAATCTTCATCTTTAAATTTTGCACAATGATAAAAATTCCCTCCATGGGTAGTAGAAAAATAAAAGGTTCCATTTTTATATTTTTCTCTAATTTCTTCGTAGCAGTCATATAAGGTTAAATCCAAATACTTCCAATAATCAAGACCTGCCCTTTTTAAGTGTTTTTCATCCAGACTAAAGCCTAATGGCTTTATAAGATGAAGTCTTGAACCTGTAAGAACACAAGTTCTTGCAATATTTCCAGTATTCTGAGGTATTTCGGGTTCAAACAGAACTATATTTAAACTCAATGTAATTTCCTCCCAAACGTATTATACTTTAGTCTTTTTAAATCCATCCTTGAGTATTATTTTTTATTATAACACATAATTACTCATCTCTAAAAATCATATAATATAATTTATAGCACCATTTCCAAAATTCATTACTATATTTTCTGTAAAAAACTCTTTCATATCTTTTAATTCTTCCTGTTTATATATGTATTTACCGTAGCCAAATTGACCATATTTGAATTTTCTATTTTCTTCTTCCATAGGAAGATTGGTTTTAGAATATACTTTTAATATATTTTCTTTGGCCCTTTTAGTAAATCTATGAGATATTATTTCAAAGGAAATCTCCTCTCCTTGAAAAATATTATTTATCTTTTCCAAGAGCTCCTTATACTCTTCTTTCCAATTAGAATATAAAAAAACAGGAGCAATTATAAACCCAAGCTTGTACCCAGCCCTTATCACCTTAAAAGCCGCCCTTAACCTTTCTTCCACCTTTGGAGTCCTATGTTCAAACTGAGTTATTACCCTATCTGTATTAATGCTGAACCTTATAGTGGTTTTACCATTATGATTTAAATTAAGCAAACTATTTATATCTGTAAATTTTGTAACAAATCTAAAGTAAGAATTATTCCTGGAACCAAAAAATTCTATGGCTTTTTTTAAAGCTCCAGTGTAAAACTCTACAGGAACAGGATCTGAAGTTGCGGCTCCCTCAAATACAGTGTTATCTGGATATCTTTCCATTTCGTATTCTTCAGCCTTATTAAATATTTCATCCAAATTAACATATACCTTTATATAAGGTTTTTTCCCCATCTGAGTATTTAAATAACAATATTCACACATTCCCATACACCCACTGCACAGAGGCAGCTGATAATTCGCAGAAGGCTTGCAGGACTGAAAATTGGAAATTTTTCTTACACCCACCACTAAAGTATTTTTACCTTGAAGATACATATCTTCTGGGCTTTTTCCAGGTATTCCAACTATTCTTCCACTCTTGGAATAAAGTATCTCCACATTATTTTTATGACTAAAATATTCCAAGATATTATTTCCTAAAGCATATTCTAAAGACTTCTCTTCAAATATTACTCTCTTTGGCACAAACACAAATAATCACCCTTTACTGATATATCATTTTAATATATCATTCTACAAAAAGTAAGAATAAATACCCTAAAAAGTCCTTTTACTCTTTATTTTCATCCAAATAATTAATTATTCCATTTGAGATATTTTTGGCAAGTGTCTTCAATACTTTTTCATCAGACAATCTCTTTCTATCTTCTTCATTAGTTATGAATCCACATTCTACCAATACCCCTGGAATTCTACTGTACCTTAGTACCGCCAGATTTTGTTTTCTTACACCTCTATTTTCCCACCCGTCATCTTTTATACATTCCCTCTCTATAGAGTTAGCCAGTTTTATCCTCTCTTTTTCCTGATATCGATTTACATCATAGTATAATGTAGTTATACCTTTAAAATCCTTGTCATTTAATGAATTTACATGTATTGAAACAAAAACATCTGCACAGGAAGAATTCACTTTATCCCCTATTTCATTAAGTGCCAACAGCTTGTCCTCTTCCCGGGTAAGAAATACCACGCTTCCTTTACTATTCAAATATGCCCTAGCATACTTTGCTATCTTTAAATTTATATTCTTTTCCTCCATGCTTCCATAACTGGTACCTTTATCTATACCCCCATGCCCTGGATCAAGAATTATATAGTATTTTTTTGATTGAGTATTCCTATAACAAGTTTTTCCTGATGTATTAGCCCCGGGAGCAGCAGTTATATTAATTGAATTTTTCCCATTCCCATTGAACAGACCAACACTCTTAGCAAAAATTAGCATTACTAGAGTAAAAAAAACACAAGAAAACATGACTTTTTTCTTGCTATTAAATAGCATACTATCACTACTCTCTTTTTCAATTTAGTATTTTATAGTAAGTATACCATTTATTTACTTAATTTTCCATATGAATTTAAATTTTATTTAGTTAAATGTCAGACGAAGAAAGATATTTTTCATCCATTATACTTTTAGTAAATTATATTTTATATAATTTTAATATATCATTAACATTTATATACTAATATAATTATCAAAAGGAGCTGATAAAATGAATTTTTTAAATATATGTATAGATATTGACGGAACAATTACAGACCCTTACTTCTGGCTTAACGCAGCTAATAAATACTTTAAAAAAAATATATCCATTGAAGAAGTGACCCAGTATAGAGTTGATAAAGTTATGGGAGTGACAAGAGATGAATATATAGACTTTTACAATAAAAATAAATTTGAACTTCACAGTGGAAAAGAACCTCTAAGAAAAGATGTAAAAAGAATTATTAAAAAACTTATAAGCACAAATAATATCTACTTTGTAACTGCCAGAGAAAAAGACCTGGAAATTCTCACTTATCACTATTTAAATAAACACAACATACCCTATGATGATGTTTTTGTACTTGGTACTTCTTATAAGGTGGATACTGCCATAGACTTAAAATGTGATGTATTTATAGAAGACTGTTATGAAAATGCCCTGCAGTTATCCGACAGCGGATTTAAAACACTATTAATAGATACCAATTATAACCGCTTTCCATTGAATAAAAATATTACAAGAGTATTTAGTTGGAATGACATATACAATATCTTAGAAAAAATGCTATTACAGAGAAAAGTCATATAATAGCATTTTCACAAACTAAGTTTTAGTGTATTTCATCTTTTGAAGCTATAAACACACCAATTATTATTAGTATTCCACCTATAAAAAAGCTGGTGTTCAATTGCTCCCCCAGACAAAGCCATCCTAAAATAGAACCTGTGACAGGCTGAAAAAACAAAAATAAAGATCCTATTCCTGCATCCATTAATTCAATACCTTTGTTCCAAAGGAAAAATGCTGCTGCTGTGGATATAACTCCAAGATACAATATTCCAAGCAAAAACTGCCTGTTATATAATATAAGAGAAATGTTTTCATGCTGTAAAAACATAAAAGGAGTAGTAAATATCAGTGCAAACAACATTGCATAGGTGGTTATAGTTAAAGAATCAAAACGCTTTGATGCCACTTTAACATAGACAGATAAAAGTGCCCAAGTCACAGCTGCCCCTACTAATACTATATTACCTAATAAATGCTTTAGAAACATCCTATCAAGTCCTATAACTATAATAACACCTAAAGTGGCAAGTACTAGAGATATTATTTTTTTTGCAGTAAAAGCTTCTCTCAATATGAACCTGGCGAATAAAACCACAAAAACCGGTGTAGATGCTGTAATCAAAGCTCCAGTATGCGCATCAGACAGTTGAGTGCCTAAAAACTGCATAAATATGGATATAAAGTATCCTATAAAACCTATCCACGCTATCAAAAGCCAGTCCCTTTTTTTTACAACCACTTTATTCCCTTTTTTATATTGAAAAACCCTAAGTATTATAAATAACACAACAAAAGCAATAACATACCTAATCCAAAGTAATGTAATTGGAGATACAAATTCTAAAATATATTTGCTAAGTACATACATTGATCCCCATATAGAAGCTGCAAGAAACAAATACAAAGATCCTAATAATTTTTCCTTCATTTTAAATATCCTCCGTCTTTTCATTTAATAGCATTAATACCTAAAATGAGGTGCCCCGCCATAATAACTGTCCATCCTCATCTCAGATTAAGAATGAAAGGATGGTTGATCATTTTCAAACAAGTTTAAATAATACATGCCTTAAAAGCCCCCTTAAAATTAATAAGTTCTTCTAAGATTAAGATGGAGAAAAGCATTTCTATGATAAAACTCCATCGTAACCTCTGAATCACTTGATATAATAATATTTCCTTAGATAAGTAAAAGTCAAGCTTTCCATCAAAAAAAAGAACTTATATTTCTATAAGCTCTTTTCTATAATAAATATAAGTTTTTAGGCGTGTAATAAAGTATAGGCATTTCTCTATAATTTAAATTCTTCTTATATTAATGCCTTCTTTTGATTCTTTCTTTACATTAAGGTAAATAATAGTTATTCCATCCTGTGCTCTATAATCTATACTTTCAATTCTATCTCTCATTTTTAAACCTATAGGTAAATTACAACTAACAGAATAATCATGAGAATCTACAACACTCTTACCACTTACTTGTACATAGTCATTTTTCAAAACAACACTAACATCTTCAGGTCTTATTCCTACAGTTCTACAAACAGCTTTATAACCATTTGGAGCTTCTTCCCAACGACTAGGATAGATATCTTTACTTCCGCAATCGTCCGTTAAATTGTTCGATTTATTAAACCATTTGTTTAAAATTTCATCTACTGTATTAAAATCCTTGTATTTTGTTATAGAATTGCTCATAAAAATTTCCTCCTTAAATTAAAATTTATTTTTGATAAGTTATCTTTTATATTTTTTAATATTCTTAACTTTAATAGCTCGTAAGTTTGTTAAATTATTATCATTCTTTGATTTAATTATACTACTATAATAGGAATATGTCCATCTAATTTTGTAATTTATTTATAAAATTTCGTTAAAAAATGCACATATTTTAATACAAAAATTTTTGTACTGAAATATGTGCATTTAATAAATGGTATACAATCCATGATTACTCTATTTCTCTAAGTCTCTCCACAACACTTGAATTTGTAGATATCCTATATTGAATTTCATGAGTAATAATACATATTAAAAATACTATTACAATGCTGCAGAACAGCTGAAAATAGGGATATGAGAATACTGCATAATCTGCCTGCTGCTGAAATAATTTAAACAAGGCAAAAGTAATGAGACTTCCAAAAGATCCAACTAAAACCATAGTAATACCTGCATATGCCAACCCTTCAAATCTTAACATTTTTCTCATCTGTCTTTTAGTCATACCCATGCTTTCCATTATGGCAAATTCATTCTTTCGTACCCTAATACCAGTTGACATAACATTGACAAAGTTCATCACTCCAATAAGTGCTAATATTAAAGCAACTCCCCCACCTAAAATATACATGGCCATCTTAACATCATGCATCATTTGCTGCTGCTCTATTTTAGAAATACGGGTAATTTCATTATCTTTATCTGTAAGAGATTTTATTTTCTCCAGGATCTGCTTTTGAAAATTTTTCTCTACATTAATATTTACCTTGTATATATAAGGATCACCTACTAATTTTTTAATAGCTTCATTTGACATATAAATATTAGGAGCCATTCCCCCTCCTGCATACTGAACTCCCCATGGAATGAATCCACCTAAAGATATTTTAAAAGTTGCTTTTGTAGATTCAACAGTAACCTCCATTTTATCCACCTTCGAATAATTTTCTGGATTATCCGTTCCAATCAGTGCCAATTGTCCCTTTTTAAAAGCTTCAATGTTTATAGGTTTTTTTCTATTTTTATTGAATTCTTCAATATAACTGCTGTCAATACCTATTATGTATCCAAAGAATCCCTGGCGTATATTTTCTTCTGTGATATCCCCTTTGATATTAAATCTTTCTCTGAACCATTTTACATGTTTTCCAAACTGCTCTTTACTGTATTTCATATGCATTTCCTCAATAGAGGTGGTATGAAGTGAAGTTATTCCCTCTATAGATTTAATTTTTTTCAGGAAATCTTCATTAAATTTTTGTTTTTTCCCAGCAGTAGTACCAATATCTAAAGTATTATTTTCAAGAGTAAAATCATTATCCATATAAGATGCAATAAAATTATCCACATTCATACTGGAAATTAGACAGGTAACTGCCATAAAAGTAGTAATTCCTAAAAATAAGGATGTAAACACTATAATAGCACGTTTCCTATTACGAAAGATATTACGCCATGCCATTTTATATAATTTCCCTCCATTTACAGACCGTTTTATCTTTCCTTTTAAATTTATGCCAGTATAATTTATAGATTCAATGGGAGTTATTCTTCCCGCTATTTTCGCCGGCTTATAGGCTCCAATCAGTGTAGTAATCAATGCAAAAAATGCTCCCCCCATGAAAATCAAAGGATTAAAAGATATTTCAATTCCAGTATCAAGAGTAACTATGCTAAGGGCCACAGGCACTGCCCAAAAAGAGAGAACCGCTCCAAATAAAAGTCCCAGAGGAATCCCTACTGCAGATAATCTAAGTGCCTGACCTTTTACTATGCTGCTTAATTGTTTAGGAGTAGTACCTATGGTTTTTAAAAGGCCATAGAATTTAGTATCCTTTGAAATTGAAATATAGAGTACATTATAAATAAGTAAATAACCAGTAAACATAATAAAACATATAATAATTCCAAAAGCAAGTAAAGTATAGGGCAAATCCTCATTATCTCTTTCATCATACATAGGAGAAGTTTTAATTTTTTGTTCTCCAGTAATAGATAAATCTTTAGTAAGCTTATCATTATATTTATTAATATTTCTGCTGTCTTTATAAATTACAGATGCAACCCTATTTTTTTCAACATCTACATTTTTCTCTGCAAATTTATAAGACACAAGCATTGCATCTATATTTCCAGAGCGAATATTTACATAATCCTTAAAATAACCTGATAACACAAAAGCTTCACTTTTGAATTCATTATTATCTTCATCCATAAAAAAATCCAAAGATATTTTCATTCCTACTACAGGATTTTTAATACCCATATTTTCAAGCATCCATAGAGGTACCATAATTTCATTGTATTTTTCAGGATAATTTCCTACTATGTTTGTATTCGCAGGTGACCTGAACTGTTCCCACTCACTTTTATCATACCAGTATAACCTAGCAGACATATTTTTCATTTTGGAGGTGTTTTTTACCTCTGCCACATAACTCATAAGTCCTACATCTTTTACATAATCCAAAGATTTTAGTTTTTTAATTTGATTCTGGGTAACCCTTGTAACTAAAACATGGGCTTTAGAACCCATAAGTCGTATCTGCTGCATTTTATATGACTTTAAAAAACTCATACCTATACTAAATACAAAAGTAATCAAAAGGGCAGTAAGGGCAATTGCAGCAATTATATAGGTATTCCGGGACCTATTTGTCTGTACCATTCTTTTTGTAAGCTTTTTTACTACTGCATTATTATTATTTTGAAACAAAATATCCCCTCCCTACTCCACAATTTTGCCATCTTCAATATGAATAATTTTGTCCGAAAGCTGTGCTATTTCTTCGTTATGAGTTATCATTACTATGGTTTGATGAAACTCGTTACTTGTAGCCTTTAAAAGTCCAATTACATCCTGACTTGTTCTGCTGTCTAAATTTCCTGTAGGTTCATCTGCCAGTATGATAGCAGGTTTTGCAGCCAATGCCCTAGCAATAGCCACTCTCTGCTGCTGCCCTCCAGACAGGTTGTTTGGAAGTACATTCAACTTTTCCTCAAGTTTTAACATTTTCACAATACTGTCTATAAAGTCTTTATCCACCTTGCTGCCATCAAGTTCAATGGGGAGAACAATATTTTCGTAAACATTCAATATAGGCACCAGATTATAATTTTGAAAGATAAATCCAATGTTTCTCCGTCTGAAAACAGTAAGGGATTCATCATTCATAAGGGATAATTCCTTTCCATCCACTATTACACTGCCTGAAGTGGGTTTATCCAATCCCCCAAGCATATGCAGCAGGGTAGATTTTCCGCTGCCTGATGTACCTACAATAGAAACAAACTCACCATCTTCCACAGTTATGCTCACTCCATCTAAAGCTTTTACCACATTATCTCCACTTCCATAATACTTTTTCAACTTATCTGCCTTTAATATATCCATATTTCCTCCTTCCAGATTACTGTTAAGTTTAATATTTTCATCACATTATACTTAACATACTACAGTGAAAATATATCATAAATCTCTCAATTTCAAAATTGGATATCACAGTATTGAGATATTTGTGCCAAGATACTTCTAAATCACCTCACAAAAAAAGCAGCTTTCAAAACTGCCCTTCATTTGGAAGAAATATTGAAAAAGTTGAACCTTCTCCTACCCTGGAATTTACTTTTATATATCCCCTCTGACGGCAAATAATCTGACGGGAAAGATAAAGTCCTATGCCAACCCCATATATGTTATGAACTTCTTTTTCACGGTAAAATCTTTTGAATATATTATTTATATTCTGCTTTGCAATACCTCTGCCTGTATCTCTAATATCAATTTTTGTATACATTTCCCAGGAAATCACTTCAACAGAAATGCTCCCTCCTTTTTGTGTATACTTCACTGCATTATCTAAAATATTAAAGAGAGCTTCAGCTGTCCATTTTCTGTCATGGAATACTTTAATATGGGTATCACATTTTACAGCCAATTTTATATTTTTCTTTTCTGCTGGCAGAACTATACTGTTTAAAGCCAGAGCCAGAGTATCATATAAAGGTATACATTTAATATAAAGTGTGATAGCCCCTGTTTCTAGTCTGGACATTTTCACCAGAGACTGCATTAAAAAATCCAGTTTATTGATTTGAGACTCCATAATAAGTAAGAATTCCCTTTCCTTCTCCAGGTCAAATCTGGACTGAAGCAGAGTTGAATTATACATTTTAAGATTTGCCACCGGAGTCTTTACCTGATGTGAAATATCTGATACCATTTCCTGTATGGCCTGTTTTTCTTTTTTATTCCTGCTGCTGTTTTCCATCATAATTTTATAGAGACGTCTTAATTTTATATAAATTTTATCAATCAAATCTTCAGATTCTACAGGAAATATAATTTTCTCCTTGCCATTTATCATATCTTCAATGTACTGGCCTATTGAATCTGAAAAATCAACCACTTTTTTTCTCACAAGCAAAATAAATATAAAAACCACCAGTACAAAATACAGAATAAACAAAATTGCAGCAATTCTTATGATCCAGTGCTTGAAATAAAAAAACACAATTGTAATAAAACATACCGCCATTATAAAAAATGAAATACCAATTCCCTTATAGACATTTCCCATGGACACTTTCTTTTTAATCATTTTTCCTCTACCCACATATAGCCCATTCCATAAACGGTTTTTATATATTTTTTATCTTTCCATTCAATTTTTCCACGAAGGCGGTTGATATTAACGGTGAGGGCATGTTCATCCACAAAATTTCCATGAAAATCCCATAACTTTTCAAGTAATACCTGCCTTGTAAGTATCTGATTGGGGTTCTCTGTAAAAATCTTTAACATCTTATATTCTGTGGGAGTCAATGTAATTTGTTTTCCTTCCAGAGAAGCTGTAAACTTATTAAAGTCTATAATAAAACTACCTTGTATGTAAATACTTTCTGTGGGCTGTTTGCTGCACCGTCTTAAAATAGCTTCTACTTTTTTTCTGAATATATTTATGTTAAAAGGCTTTGTTATATAATCCTCAGCTCCCAGTTCAAATCCTTTCATAACATCTTCTTCCATATCCCTAGCAGTTAAAAATACTACAGGAGTATCTCCACCCGATTTTATTTTCCTGTAAAAATCAAAGCCACTGCCTTCTGGCAAACTTACATCCAACACAATTAAATCAAAACTGCCCTCCTTTATATTTTCTTCTGCAGAGGATATATTATATGCGGGAACAGCTTCATGATTATCCAATTGAAGATTATAACAAAGGCCGGAATTTAAAATTATGTCATCTTCCACTACAAGGATTCGCTTCAATAAAATCACCCCTTTTGAATAAATCTTTTAAACACATGGTAACCTTAATTAATTTTACTGTCAAACCATAAAAATAGAGGATTTTTGCTTTTTTTGTTGAATATTTATATATTATTGCAAAAATTTACATAAAAATGTGAAAGGGAAGTGATTATGTTGAAAAAAATTAGATTCTATTTGTTATATCTACTTAGTTTTCTTTTTATTATTTTTCTTGTTGCATATATGCAAAATGTTATTTTCAATTATAAGAAACAGAATTTAAACTACAACATTTCATATTTTATTATTTCTATTATTTTAGGTATAGTTATAGGTTTATTATTAGGAATGGAAAAATTTATTATCGAATTCAGAAAAACTGGAAGTTGGAAAATTAATTATCCTAAAATCATTATATTAGGTTTGCCAATGTTATTTTTTTCTTTTATATTAATATTTTATTTTAAAAATTTACTACCATATTTTTTTAATATTCTTGTAATTAATCTATATGGAAATAGCCTATTCCTTTATTTAATATTTAGTATAACATTAGGCTACACCATACTTAGCAGTTTTTATAAAGTTGAGATTTAAATGTTTAAACTCTTTATGATCTATATCATACACTACAAGTTTAAATATAAAAATTGATATTTTTCTTTCTCTTTTTCTTTATACCATGAAACACAAATTTAACGCCTTTTCACAATTATACCCCATACCCTTGACCCAAATACATTCACTTGATAAAATAATCTCATAACTTAAAAAAATATATTATATGCTCTTTACAAGTATAATCTATTAGAAAAAAGAGGACTTATAACATTATGAAAATATTTTTATATTATGTTTTACTGGTAAACATATATGGCTTTGTATTAATGTATATTGATAAAAACAAATCCAAAAAGGGCCGCTGGAGAATACCTGAAAACAAACTTTTTATTACAGCTATTTTATTCGGGAGTTTGGGTATATTTTTTGGTATGCATGCTTTTAGGCATAAAACCAAACATCTAAAATTTGTTATAGGTATTCCTATTATTATACTATTACAACTATTTTTATATTTTAAATATCTAACTAATCTGCTGCCATAAAACAAATGAATTTTTCCCACTTGATTTTTTACGTAATTATAAACCCTTCTTAATCCAATTCTAATGTTTAAATCTCCAATATATGATAGGATAATGATAAGAATTAATTCACTTTTACAGAGGGGTATACTTTCTATGGGCATGATCATTTTAAAGGCAATATATGTATTTGATAATTATATTTTGTTTCTTATAAAAAAATATGTACAGAATAAATATTTGGATGCTATAATGCGTGTAATAACTACTACTGGAAATTTAGGTTCAATTTGGGTGGCAATAGCCTTTTTATTGATAATACGCAAGCCCTACAGAGAAATTGGTATTTTGGTATTGATAACTCTAATTGCAGGTACCATTTTAGGAGAGGGAATTATAAAGAATATAGTAAAACGAAATAGACCATTTCATAGGAGATCCTATTTAAACTTGCTCATAACAAAACCTAAATCCTATTCTTTTCCATCGGGACATACTTTATCATCCTTTGCTGCAGCACATACTCTGTCTGTATATTTTCTGCAGTATAAATTCATATTTATTGCCATAGCGATTTTGATAGCCTTATCAAGAGTATACCTATATGTCCATTATCCTACAGATATTATATCTGGAACCATACTTGGTATACTATGTTCAAAATTAGTGCTTGTTATTTTTAATGAAGACTACATTTCATATATTATAAATAGTTTTCAGGGTCTATTTTAAAAATACCAGGGAGTACATATAAAAATCATGACTTTACTCTCTGGTATTCCTATTATTTTTCAAATCATTTACTGAAATTATATAAATTCACTTTTTGATTTTTTATCAGAAAAGGCACTTCCTATAATCATTATCACTGCAAAAACAATAAGATAATACACTACAGACATTCCATGAGCCAGATAAGCCGCTACCACCATAAATATACAGCCTACAACTGAAAGCACAGGCATTACGAATCTTTTAAATGAACCTAAATCTTTTTCCTTCATCATAAACATGATAAAGATTGGAATGTATGCCGCATAAAGAGTTATTATAGGTAGTTCCGATGTATCAAAACAGAATACTCCAAACCAAGGTGAAGTAAGATTTGCTCCATAAAAATAAAGTAGCCAAAATCCACAGAGAAGTAATCCAAAAACAGAAGAGTTAGTTGGCATATCGGTAATTGAATCTACCTGTTTAAAAATATCAGGCCTTGGCCCTGAATCTCTAATAGCCAGTGAATACAATCCCCTGCTGCACCCAAGCATAAGACCATTTAGCGTGCCAAGACAGGATATAATAACAAATACAAATACTAGATCTCCTCCTACCGAACCAAAAATATTCTGGAAAGCCAGTTTTGCACCTGCCTCACCGCTTTTCATCAGTGTTTTTGTACTAACCACACCTGCAAGTCCTATATAATAGAAAATATATACTGCCACTACTATAAAAGCTCCCAGTATAAGTGCCTTTGGCAAATTTTTTTTAGAATCTTTAATCTCCGAGTTTATTGAAGTTGCAATAATCCATCCTTCATAAGCAAAAGCAACTGCCACCACAGAAGCAAATAAGCCTCCACCTAAACTTACACTAGAATCCACTGCATGAGAAAAATTATTTACAGTCATGCCATTTGACAATCCAATTACAGTGCCTATAACCGCCATAAGCAGGAGGGGTATAAGTTTAATAACCGTAGTAGCCACCTGAAATTTTCCTGCAATAACAGGAGAAAGCGAATTTATTGCAAAACTAGCAACAAGATAAAAACATGCAATAGTCATGCAAGCTCCACCCGTAATATCCCATCCAATAAGCACACAGGTATATCTTGCAGATACCCAGGCCAATACAGATGTAATAGTGGGTTGATAAATAACTGCCATAAACCACCCTACATAATATCCATATTTTTTACCTACGGACACTTCAGCATAATCCACTACGCCGTTAACCCTTTCATACTTTGTAGCCATTGTTGCAAAAGAATAAGAACATATAATCATAATTAGACCTACAATAGCCCAAGCTGCAATTCCAAGGGGCATATTTCCACCTGTTGCTTTAAGCACAGCTTCTGCCTTGAAAAAAACTCCACTGCCTATAACAATACCCACTACCATGGCCACCGCTGTAAATAGCCCATACTTCTTTTTTAATCCATTTCCCATTTTTTTAATCCCCTTTATAACTTTCTTTCCATTGTTGTCAATAACTCATTACCTACAAATAGAAAGCTTGTACTTCTATGTAAGAAATATCAATTGAAACTAAAAGCCAGCCTGAACCTTCTTACTTATATTTCTTAAAAGTGTTTTCCCTTTAATGAGTTTTTAGACAAAAAATAGAATACCTTTACATCATTTCGACAAAAGTTAGTATATCATTTGTTTTTGGGCTTTACAAGAAAAAAGTATGCGTTATACGCAGCATTGCCAATACCCCATCTTTTTTAAAGTGGAGGTTCCTAGATAAGTTTCCCCTTAAAGGATAACGTATTCTAAGTGCTTAAAGACACTAAGAATACTGTTAATAAGGATAAAATTATATAAAAAACCGCCTTAAAATCCTATAAAATACAGTTGCAACCAATATAAATGGAAGTCGGTTAACAAGTATGTTAAATACTCAAGAATATATTATTACAGAATTGAAGAAAAGCCTAGAATCTATGATTTTTTTGACAGCACAGCTGAACCCGAGTCTATAATTCCTATTATACGGAACGAAGTCCTTGCACTTTTGACATGCTGTCATTTTTAGAAGTTAACATAAGAATGGGTATAGCTACTTTGCACCCTTATTTTCTTCATGGTTTGAAATCCGTCCATTCCCGGCATCATCACATCTAAAAGAATACGTTGGTAATCATTTTTTTCAAGAAGTTCCCATCCCTCTGTACCAGAATAACAATAATCAGCATTTATTTTTTCTTTTAATACACTTTGCGTGATTAGGGCACACAATTCTTTATCATCATCAATCACTAAAATAGTGTACTTCAAGTTCATCCTCCTCATATTTATTCCTTAAAGCATACCCTGAAAAAGAGAAGCACCCCGCTTTCTCATTAAAAAGCAGGGTGCATATATAAAAAACTAGGGTTTTGAATTTTTCATTCAAAACCCTAGTCAGGCCGTATAAACACTGGCTTTTAAGCCCTGCATCTATTTTTACCTAATCTTCTGGTGCGGATAACAGGACTTGAACCTGCACGGTGTTATCCACTAGAACCTGAATCTAGCGCGTCTGCCAATTCCGCCATATCCGCAAAATCACCTATTTATTATATCATACTTTTCTAATTAAGTTAATATATAAACTTCTATTTTTATTAAAATTATAAAACCAACTTTAAAATTCAATAAATATTTTTACTAATTAACCACAGCAGAGTTTGAATATAAATTAAATACTACATTTCCCCCTGATGTATATCCCTCTATATATATAGGATATTTAAAATCATTCCTAAATTTATAATCTATATTTCCATAATCTACAGTAGCATCCATACCTTCTTTCACATAATGTACTGGAAGAGTGTGATGAGTTCTCTCAACAGAGGGCAAGCCTGCTTTATTCACTGCATTATAAAGAGTGGTAGATACCTGACATATCCCCCCTCCTAATCCATCCTCCAGTTTATCTCCAATAATAACAGGAGCTGCCTGATACCCTTTTGCTGCAGTTCTCTCTCCTACAACTCCATTAAAACTAAAAGTATCTCCAGGCATTACTATATACCCATTTATGCTCCCTGTGGCAAGTCTTATGTTATTTGCTCTCTGATATGAAGATATACTCCCATAGTTTGTACTAAAACTAGATATTAACGTATCAACCGAATTCAATTCTTCACCTTTTATTGCAGCTTCTACAGACTGTAGTTCTGCCTTTACAATTAAATCCTTACCCACACTGCCATCTATTTTAGACACCAACTCTTTTTTCAACCCATCTTTATTCAATTTAACTCCACTTTGTTCAGGTATTACTGTAAATCCCACTCCTTCCATCTTCAAAGATGCGTTTATAGGATCTAGGTTAACCTGTTCTTCAATGTTATCTATAAATGTTTCTACAGGTTTTTCATCGTAAGTAAATTTTAATGTATAATCTACTGCTTTAGGATAATTCAAAACTTTATATTTTTTAAATATATTACTATTTCTTCCATAAGAATAAGCCTGTTCTACTACCTGGCTTACATTATACCTGGGACTTATATTTGAATAAGACAGTTCATACTCTTTATCTCCTGCAGTTACAATAACTTTCTTGTTTTTTATTTCATCTGAATAGGCGGCTTTTACCATATTTTCAGCTTCTGTCTTGGTTTTTCCAGAAAGATCTATATTGTTTATAGACACCTTAGGATAAATTAAATTATCCCAGTATTTTATATCATTATAGTGATACACTATAAATCCACAACTTATACTTACAAAGACAGCTAGAGCACACACAATTGCTACCGATAATCTTTTTTTTAGTAATTGTTTTGACTTATTAGTTTCATCTTTTCTACTCATTTTGACCACCTCTTTATTTTTACATAATTATTATACTATACAGTTATAATTTTGGGTATGTAAAAAGTATTATTTAAATTGTATTATTCCCTGAAAACAGATGTAATTTTATGATATTATAAAATCATAATAATTCAACTGCAAATTATTTAAATACTTAAAATACGGAGGTAGTTAAGCCATGAAATCTGAAATATTATGTGTAGGCACTGAAATTTTATTGGGAGATATAGTAAATACTAACTCCCAATTCATTTCCAAGGAACTAGCAAACTTAGGCATAGAAGTGTACCATCAATCTGTAGTAGGAGATAATCCCCAAAGACTTCTAGACGAATTGAAGCTTGGATTTGAAAGATCCGATATTATAATTACTACAGGAGGACTTGGCCCTACCCAAGATGATTTAACCAAAGAAACCGGTGCTAAATTTTTCAATAAAAAGCTTGTGTTAGATGAAAAATCTTTAAATGAATTAAAAGAACATTTCAATAGAATGGGAAAATCCTATTCAGATGGCAATAATATAAAGCAAGCTTACTTTCCCGAAGGTTCTACAATATTTCCAAATCCCAATGGTACTGCTCCAGGATGTGCCATTGAAGATAAAGGTAAAATTTTAATAGTTCTGCCAGGTCCCCCAAGAGAAACAAAACCCATGTTTAAAAACTATGTAATACCTCTTCTAAAAAAATACAGCAGTGGTATAATAAAATCCAAAATTCTCAGAATATATGGACTTGGAGAAAGTGCCATGGCAGAAAGAGTATCGGATTTTATAGAAAATAGTATAAATCCTACTGTAGCTCCTTATGCTAAGGAAGAAGACATAATACTTAGAATTACTGCAAGAGCAGCAGAGGAAAAGGAAGCCTTAAGCCTCATAGAACCTGTGGAAGCCCAACTAAAGAAAATTTTAGGAATCAATGTATATGGAGAAGATGATATTAAGATGGAAGAAGTACTAGGAAAGCTGCTTATAGATAAAGGATATACCCTGTCCTGTGCCGAATCCTGTACTGGTGGATTAATTGCCGCAAAACTCATAAATTATCCTGGCATATCCAAAGCTTTTAAAGAAGGAATTATAGCTTATAGTAATGAATCTAAAATTACAAGGCTTGGGGTAAAAAAAGACACTCTAGATAAATATGGAGCTGTAAGCCCTGAGGTTGCAAAAGAAATGGCTATTGGTGCAGCTAAAACTTTAAATACTGACATAGGTATATCTACCACAGGAATTGCAGGGCCTGATGGCGGAACCCCTGAAAAACCTGTAGGCCTTGTATACCTTGGTCTTTATAACAGGGGGGAAATTAAAGTAAAAGAACTCCGTCATGCCGGAACAAGAGAGATGATAAGAAAAAGAACCACCATGAATGCTCTTGATTGGATAAGACGACAAATACTATAAATATATTTCAAATTTTTAGATATCTAAGAATAAGTAACAGAATTTCAGTTACTTATTCTTAGATATCTTTTCATATTCTTCAGGATGATTAAAGTATTCACACCAGGGTGCTAAAGGGCAGTTTTCACAATCTGGCTTTCTGGATTTACACGTGATTCGTCCATGCCATATGAGATAATGATGGGTATCACTCCACATGGATTCAGGTACATTTTTCATAAGTTCTTTTTCCACTTTATCTGGCGTATTTCCTATTGCAATCCCCAGTCTGTTGGATACTCTAAAAACATGGGTATCTACAGCAATAGCAGGTATGCCAAAAGCATTTGACAGTACTACATTTGCAGTTTTGCGTCCCACCCCTGGCAGTTTTATCAGATCTTCCATAGTTTTTGGAACTTCCCCTTTATAATTTTCAATAATCGCTCTACTGGTTTCTAATATATGTTTGCTTTTGCTTCTAAAAAAGCCACAACTTTTTATCTTCTCTCCCAATTCTTCTTCAGTTAAAGAAAGCATCTCTTCAGGAGTATTATATTTCCTATATAGTTCCTGGGTAACCTTATTTACCCTTACGTCTGTACATTGAGCAGACAATATGGTTGATACCAAAAGTTCGTAGGGTGAATTGAAATTCAATGCACATTTTGCCTGTGGATATGTTTCACTTAGTACCTTCAATATAATATCTATATCTTTTCTATTCAAATTTCATCACCTTCATTCAAACTATAAACGCCCCTATATTGTTTGGGAAGCAGTTCAGATATTTTAAACATAAAAAAATCGGCTGTTCTATCCTCATAATCGTGTTTATTTTCACCTTTTTCTCTAAGAGGAATATCCACTTGCCTTCCTATATTTACATAAACCTTTGCATGGTAAAAATCTTCTAATGCCATGTCCTTGCCGCTTATAGGTAAAAGCTTTTCAGTACCATAAATGCCAATAGGTACAATTGAAGCTCTAGTCAATTTCTGTATTAAAACTACACCCTTTCGTGCCTTTCCCATGGCTCCTGTTCTACTCCTTGTACCCTCTGGAAATATAAGTATACTTTCTCCTGCTTTTAAAGTTTTTACAATTTTGGATATAGCTTCCTTGTCTGCACTGTTAGGTTTTATAGTTATGGTCTTTGTCATACTCATCCCCAATTGGGTTAAAGGATTCTGGTTCAGTTTTGCTCCTGCCACAAAGGTTAAATTT
Source organism: Clostridium sp. (assembly GCF_036781005.1). Taxonomy (GTDB): domain Bacteria; phylum Bacillota; class Clostridia; order Clostridiales; family Clostridiaceae; genus Clostridium_B. Next base: position 107,500 of record NZ_DAIQBT010000003.1, read on the forward strand.
TCAGATTTAAGTACACTACCGAGTACAAGTGCATCGGAATTGCTTAAATGATTACAAATAAATATTGCAGGTTTTTTTACATTATTTAAATTTTCAATACCTTCTACCTTTATATCTGCATATTTTTCTAAATATCCAAATAATATTTTATTTGAAATATAACTTATACATCTTTTAGGAAGATATCCTATCAATTTAGCCATCCATGGAGAAATCATAGATAAAATCACCTTTCCTTTCATACTGCCTTATGTTTTTAAAATTAAATACTGCTATAATAAATTATAATTTTAAAATCTTTAAAAGTCTATTACTATAATAATTTAAAAATATAAGAAAAGACAACATCGCTATTGTCTTTTCCTGTATCTATGGAATTATAGTAAAAGTTATATAACCATTTCATTATATATTTTTCTTCTTTTTCCCTCATAGTCTTTTATTTCTATAACCTGGGCTGTAGTTTTATATATGGTTCTTGCTGGTATTCCTACAGCAGTGCAATTTGAAGGTATATCTTTAAGAACTACTGCATTTGCCCCTACTTTAACATTATCCCCTATAACTATTGGTCCAAGTAATTTAGCTCCACTGCCTATAAATACATTATTTCCAACTGTGGGATGTCTTTTGCCTGTATCTTTTCCGGTACCTCCAAGTGTAACTCCATGATATAGTGTAACATTGTCTCCTACCTCAGCAGTTTCCCCTATTACAACCCCCATTCCATGATCTATAAACAATCCTTTCCCTATTTTCGCCCCAGGATGTATCTCTATACCGGTTAAAGCTCTAGCTACCTGGGATATGAAACGGGCAATGAAAAAACATTTTCTCTTGTAAAAAAAGTGAGCCACTCTATACCATATTAAAGCATGTATAAAAGAATACAGCAAAAATACTTCTAATGGATTTCTAGCAGCAGGATCATTTTTCATGGCATTTTTAACATCATAAGCCAATAATTTAAATGGATTCTTCATTACTATCTCTCCTCTTAAACTTTTTAGATTAAATCCCATAACACTCTATAAAAAATTAATCATACAGTCCCATAGACAAATATTTTTCTCCTCCATCTGGGGCTACTGTTACTACTTTTTTATCCTTTCCAAGCTCCTCCGCTACCTGTATTGCTGCAGCTATATTGGCCCCTGAAGATATTCCAACTAATATTCCCTCTTCTTTTCCCATGAGCCTAGCATATTTAAAGGCCATATCATCTTTTACAGTGATTATTTTGTCTACAAGTTCAGGTTTATATATATCCGGTACAAACCCTGCACCTATCCCTTGTATTTTATGTGCTCCTGTTTGTCCCCCTGATAATACTGGTGAAGATGCCGGTTCCACTCCAATAATCTTTACATTTTTATGACGTCCTTTTAAATTTTCTCCCACTCCTATAAGTGTTCCCCCTGTACCAACTCCTGCTACAAATGCATCCACTTGTTGTAGATCTTTTAATATTTCCTCTGCAGTGGTTTCATAATGTTTTTTAGGGTTTGCTTTATTAATAAATTGCTGCGGTATAAAATATCCTCTTTTATTTTTAGCTATTTCATAAGCTTTTTCTATAGCACCTTTCATGCCCTTGGTACCATCTGTAAGTATTAATTCTGCACCGTAGGCCTTTATCATGTTCCTTCTCTCTATACTCATAGTTTCAGGCATAACTATTATAACCTTATAACCCTTCAATTTTCCTATCATGGCAAGAGCTATTCCTGTATTGCCACTAGTAGGTTCAACTATGGTTCCTCCTCTTTCTATGCCTCCATCTTTTTCCGCTTCTTCAATCATTCCAAGGGCAGCTCTATCTTTAATACTTCCCCCTGGATTATACTTTTCAAGTTTAATATATATTTCAGCCGAGTTTTCATTTTTAAAATTATCCAATTTAAATAAAGGTGTAGCTCCTATCATATCTATGGCATTATTAAATATCATTTTTCATTCCTCCTAATAATTTTTAATTATCTCACATTTTAGTAAAATATTTTGAATTTTAACGTAAAAAAAACTCCTTCTCTATAACTTATAGAGACGAAGTATACTCCGTGGTCCCACTCTTTTTAGATCTTTTGACCTCACTCATCAAACACAACACTATGTTCTATCACTATAACGGGTGAACCCGATACAACCTACTACAAGTTCGATCAATAACTCCAAAGAGCACTTCATTTAAATTCCATTTAGAAGCTTTTCAACCTGCAGCTTCCTCTCTGTGAAACTTTATTTAAACTACTTTTCTTTTTCAAAGTATTTCTGACTATTTTACTATGATTTATATATTATATTATACAACTACCTGGTCTTTTGTCAACTTTTTTTTATATTTTTATTATAAAATATATTTTACAGCCTTTTGCTCAAATATATAGATTACTTCACTTTATGGGTAAACAGTACGGAATTGATTTCCCCTCCCAGAATAATTACAACAGATAATATGAAAAGCCATGTCATAAGCACTATAGCTGCTCCTATACTTCCATATATTATAGAATAATTAGCAAAATTATTTACATAAAATGCAAAACCCATAGATGCTATTACGATACCAAGGGTGGAAAAAAATGCCCCTGGCATTACTTCCCTCCATTTAAGCTTTATATTGGGGGTATAACGATATACTGCCGCAAAAATGCATATAGTCGAAAAAAGAATCATTAAATACCTGAATATATTCCATATAAAATTAAATTCTTTGGAAAGCCCCAAATTAAATGCCAGAAAACTTCCCATAATTCGTCCAAATACCAATAACAATATGGTAATTATTATTATAACTGTTATTCCCAGTGTACATAACATGGATATAGCATAAATTTTTATCACAGACCTGTTCTCTTTTTTATTGTAGGCCTTATTAAGCCCTTTTATTACTGAATGAAATCCTCCTGATGAAGACCATATGGTAAGAATGAGACTACTAAATAATAATTTTATATCTCTCGTATCAGTAATTCTCACTATAGTGGTTTTTACAAGTTCCAATATATTTTTAGGTAATATATAACTTAAACTGCCAAGTATATCACTACTGCTTATATCACTATATCCTATAATACTTATAATAAATATTAAAAAAGGGAAAAAAGAAAATATCAGGCTGTAAGCCAGTTGGGAGGCTAGTGCCAACACATCATCCTCTATAAATCTAAAGATAAAGGCCTTTAGTCCATTAAATGATAATGAATTTTTTTTCACATATACACCTCCACCAATTGTCAGTCTTATCTGGTTTAAATCCAAGATTTTATATTTTAAAATTATATTTATATTATATTATATTATCATTATATTATTATAATTTTTTATTTTAGTATGTTAAATTATAAATAAATGTATTGAATATGCTTTTTAAAACAATTAAACTTAACTATGAAGATATTTTATATGAAGAAAGGAGGGTAAAAGTGAAAAAGTTTATCAAAAATTTTGTAATATTGTGTATGGTTTATGTAATTTGTCAAGGTTTTTATCATAAAATTGTGTTTGCAGCAAATGATGAGAGCACCTCTTCCTCAATTACTTACAGTGTTCCTGATGAATCTGATTTAAATCAAAATCAAAATTCTGACAATTTATCAGAAGATACCAATGTAGACACTCAGAATAAAGATAATATTGATTCAAATAAAGAGACCTCTTCTCAGGATACTAAATCCCAAACCGATACATATTATGACGAAGATTCATCAGCTAGTAATACATATAGCGAAAGTATTGCAAAAAAAACTACTACATCCGATGATGAAAACAAAGATGTAGAGTATAATACATTAGTTAAATACGATGTGTCTTTAACTAAAAAATGGAAAATAATATTTAATCAACCAGTGGATTTGAACTCTTTAGAAAAGAACATAAAATTAATTGATAAAAACAATACAGAAGTTCCCATAACTTTGTCCCTAGAAGATAATGGAACATCCGTTGTTGTAACTCCTGAAAACGCATATGGTGCCGAATCAGAATATGTCTTAACTGTAGGAAAAGATATAGTATCTATGTATAACAAAAAACTTAAAAATCCAACTACAGTGGAATTCAAGACATCACCTGCTATAGCATCTGTTGATGACATAAATGTAACTATAGATCAGGAGGCTTCCTACAACTTGCCAACAGAAGTAACAGCTACAATGTCAAATAATTCAACTGCTTCTGTAGGTATATGCTGGGATAAATCCGTAGACAGGACAAGTATCCCTGGTAACTATACTTACACAGGTACAGTAGAGGGTTATGACAAACCGGTGACCCTGAATTTGACTATAAAACCTTTTGAACCTGTAGAATCTATTTTAAATGACTATAGAACCCAATCTAAAATTGGGACAAACCTCTATAATTATTTCATGAACTATGACAACAGACAATCTGTTTTAAACAGAGCTATTGAACTCCACAATGGAATCACCAGTAATAACTGTGTATATTTTGCCAGTGAAGGACTCCGTAGGGCAGGACTAACTGATCTTCCAAATTACGTAGCGAATACTGTTACACTGACATCTCAATTAGAAGACAGAGGATGGTATAGTTCTAAAGATTTTTCCATACTTCTGCCTGGAGACATATGTTTTACAACTTCTTATGGAAATGGTCCAACTCACGCCTATACATTTATGGGATGGGTTAGTGAAGGTAGTTACGAATATGCTTATGTCTGTGATAATCAAGGTTATGATTATGGATATAATGACTACCATATAAGAAATGTAAGTATCGCTACACCAACAAAAGACGCTACATGGTATTTTATGTATACAGTTTAAAATATCAAGTGATTCTTGAACTTCATACTGCTGACAAATATAATTGTCAGCAGTATTTTGCTTTTTTCTGAAAACAAATCAAGCCCATGTGTTTTTAATACACACAGGCTTGTAATCCGCGATAAAAACTTATATTTCAATAAAACTCAATGATAGTTAAAACTTTTTTAAAAAAAGAAATAGTGGCATTACACCTATAAATAAAACAATTATACTGCAAATTGTAGACGTTGTCATTAAGATATAAACCCCACCTTCATTTTTATTACACAGCAACCTAATCAGTTACTCAGTGTGCCATTATCATCCCAGCACACATTTTCTCCATCTTCTCTAAGGTGATTCAAAACTTTGCCTATTCCCTCTCTAGTATAAGAACTTACACGGAAAATTGTTTTACAACCTGCAAGCTTCAGCCAATATTCAGCTTGATTAGCATTAGCGTCAGACCTGTCTATCTGTGTTACTATACCCACAACCTCTCTGTTTACAGAAGGTGCAATATTGGGTGGAAATATAGAATAAGGTTCTATGGCACTAAGCAAAAGACCTACTACATCTGCCTCATAGGAATATATAGCAAGTGCACTTCCAAGTGATCTATTTTCTGCATATTCTCCCGGAGTATCAATAACTGCATCATAGTGATTAATATACTGGGTCTTATGATAAACTATATCCTGTCCTCTTAATGCCTGGGTCAAAGTAGTTTTTCCACATCCACTTCTACCAAATAATATTATTTTCCTCATACAACCTCACCTACGTTCTTGTTATTTCACATACTGTAAAAAAAAGCTTGTCCCTACAATAATTTGTAACTGCTTTCATGGCAGATTCAACTTCTGCAACTCCTCCTGTTATAATAAGCGTTCCACTAAATCTGTCTACAAAACCAATGTCTATGTTAGCTGCCTTGGAAGCGATATCCCCTGTGATAATTGCAGTTTCACTAGGACTCATACATACAATTCCAATAGCTGCCTTCCCATAATCAATGGTAGGATTTAATCCTAATTTTTTATATATAATATCATCAGGACTGGCAATTATGTGTGCAATTGTGATTTGCTTACCTGGAACAGTTTCCTGAATAATTCTCACTTTACCTTCTTGTGCCAGTATATTTTGTAAATCCATGTCACAATCTCCTTTTCGACTTTTTCGATATTAATTTAAGTTAATAATACGCTACTAACGCATATTTGTCAACTATGGAGAGGAAGTTATAGCCGTATAACTAGGTGAAAATTTATAGCTCTATAAACAAAATAAGGTTTTGCAAAATTTCCTTATATTTTAATTTGCCTATAAAATTTTGCATATAAATATCCTTATAATAGTATTTAAAAATATATTTTATATATCACATAGCAAAAGAACCTGGATACCCAAGTTCTTTTACCATATTTTTAAAAGGAGTAACTTTGTTATGTTACTTTAATATATCAATAATTTTGTTAATGTCTATTTAAAATATCTATTTAATAATCCTTGGAATGCACTTCCATGTCTTGCTTCGTCTTTACACATTTCATGCACTGTGTCGTGAATTGCATCATAGTTTAATTGTTTAGCAAGAGTTGCTAAATCCTTTTTCCCCTTACAGGCTCCTTCTTCTGCATCTACTCTCATCTGTAAATTTTTCTTTGTATCCGCTACTACAACTTCTCCTAACAATTCAGCAAATTTAGCAGCATGTTCTGCTTCTTCAAAAGCTATTCTCTTATATGCTTCTGCAACTTCTGGATATCCTTCCCTATCTGCCTGACGGCTCATAGCCAAATACATTCCAACTTCTGAACATTCTCCTGTAAAATTAGCTCTTAATTCTTCTACTACCTTTGGATCTACATCTTTAGCAACCCCTATTACATGCTCATCTGCCCAACTGATTGCTCCAGTTTCCTTCTTTTCAATAAACTTTTCTGCTGGTGCACCACAAACAGGACATTTTGCTGGAGGTGCATCTCCCTCATGAACATAACCACATACTGTACAAACAAATTTTTTCATTATAATTCCTCCCTATATATATATTTATATTATATAATTATTTTTATAAGTTTCTCTTAACAATTATTATTATATAATATATATTATTGTATTGCAAGAGGTTTTTAAAATTTTTTTATTTCTTTTAATATTTCTTTTTCCACTTTGCTGCAATCAGGTACATAGCTTTTTAATATATCCATGTTCCCTCTTAATATATATCTCCCCAAAAAGGCAGGAATAAGTATACTATCTCCTATAAATATAGAGAGCGCCCCTTCTTCATATATTAGGTTTCCAAAACCCCGAACACATGTAAATATATAAAATCTTTCCTCATCACTTTCCTCTATTACTTCTGTATGAATATTATATAATTCCAATGAAAATTCTCTGCAGAGGCATAAATAGGTTTTTTCATAACCTCTTTTTTTCAGTGTAATCCCTCTGATTTTTTCTCCCCTTAAATTAAAATCTATTACATGCAAAGCCTTTTTAATATGAAGCTCCCTTTCTCTTCCATAGTCATAAATTCTATAAGTTATATCACTATTTTGTTGAATTTCTGCTACAATTACTCCTGCCCCTATAGCATGAACTAATCCACTTTTTATAAAATATACATCTCCTTTATTTACATACACCTTATTTAAATGTTTTTCCAGAACTCCTTTTCTGACAGCACTTTTAAGTTCTGTTCCACTTATTATATTTTTAGTACCTAATATCAAACTAGCCCCTTTAGCTGCTTCCATCACATACCAAATTTCTGATTTTCCCCAATCTTTTTCCACATTATTGGCGTATATATTATCAGGATGAACCTGTATGGAAAGCTTATCTCTGGCATTAATTAGTTTTACAAGAAGTGGAAATCTATCTGTTTTTATTTTTCTCCCTAAAAGTTTTTTTCCTTCATTTGAAATAAGTTCATCAAACCTAATGCCCTTTAGCTTTCCATTTGCCACTATCCCCATACCATTTTTGTGACATGCTATATCCCAGCTTTCCCCTATTTTCCCCTCTGGCAGATTATTTCTAAAGAGTTCTAAATCTCTCCCTCCCCAAACTTTACTGTAATATAAGTTTTCAAACTTAATTGGATATAACATAATTCATCTCCTTATATTTAAGATTTAATGATCATGTTATATACTTATAAAATTTAAGATACTATTATTACATAATTAAAGGCTTATAGGATTAAGTTCTTATATGACAAAAAATAAAAAACCTTCTGACAATTAATTTGCCAGGAGATCCATTTTAATAAAATCTTATCAAACAACAATTTCAAAACACCATATTTAATTTTTAATATATTTCTTTATTTCTTCAAAGCCAAATTTGCTTAAACTGCTAACTTTAAATATCGTTTCTGCTCCTGCCATACTCAACATTTCTTCTACCATTTTAATACTGTTCATATCCTCACAAAGATCCATTTTAGTTATTATGCCTATAACAGGCTTTGCAAATATACCTGCAAAACTAGGCGGAAATACATTTTCCATATTTGTACAATCCTGACAAATAGCCATAATATCGCAATCAGCCGAAATAATTGTAAGTGAACCATACCACTTGTTTTCTATGTATTGACCTGGAGTATCTATAAATGTACCATTTATAATATCTGTGGTTTGAGTACTTCTATAATTCATTTCTCCAATACTTACATCCTGCCCACTTATAGCTTTACATAAAGTGGTTTTTCCCGAACCTGTTTTACCTATTACCATTACAATTTTCATCATAACTCCCCTATTTGACTATATTAAATAAAATATTACGAATACTTTACTCCATATTCTTTTTAAATAAGCCATTTTATATAAACCATCCCATTATTAATTTTATGCTTGTAATGAATATTTGTCAATACTATAACAATCTTACTTCATATAACTTGTAACTATATACTTTGCAAATACATATAATTTAATTAACAGTAAAAAAATAGGAGTTGTATATATGTACGATTATGACTACTTAAGATTTGAAGAGGATCCCATGTACGATGAAGATATTACTTATGATGATATGCCGGAAATACCAGATTCTATGAATGAATTTTATTGCCCTTATATTCAATTTTATGCATTCCACCCGCCTATGTATATACCTAGTATGCCAAGGCAGCAAAATCCTCACAGACTTCCACCAGGACCTCCTCCAGCTCATACTCCTTCAAAGAAAAATGCCAGTACAACAAAATCATCCTTAAGACCCTGTTTATTTAAATATACTCACATATGGCCAAAAAGAGGTAACCCATTTTGGGCGTGGATTACCCATGTAGACAGAAATAGTATTTCCGGTTATAGATGGTATAGAAATAGATGGACCTATTTTGGTATGAGCATAAGACAAATAGAAGGTTTTATATGTTAACAATCAACAGGGACTTAAATGTCCCTGTTGATTCTCTCATTTATATCAAGTCAAATATCTTTTTGTATATGAAGCTCTCTATACAAATCCATTAAACTTGCATGTTGTACACTTTCAGAACTATATCCTCCTATTTTAAAAGCAAGTTGTATAGAAAGTCCCAGTGTCAGTGCAATTAATAAAGTTCCTATACCAACAGGTCCTCCTAAAAAATACCCTACTATCAATACAATTCCTTATATAAATGTCCTTATCATCCATACACAGGCTTATCTGTTTTCTTTACCAAACCTTCCATCAAACTATCTCTTGGATCTGCCCCCAAATTAACTTTCAGGTAGAAATATGTTGCCCATCCTATTACCAAAACTCCCATCCCCAGCATAAATATCCTTTTAAGTTCTCCTACCAGTGTATTAATATATATTTATCTTATGTTAACATCTTAATTTAATAATTTCAATGAATCATTCACAATCTTCTCTATCAAATATTTTATTGATTATCAGCTTTATTGCTATACGAATATTTCACTCCAAATAAATACACAAATATGCTAAGAACTACTATATACATTATAATATATACGGGTTTAAGCATCCACAAAGAAAGGCTGTTATAAATAGATAGAGTTCCAAAAAATATAAATATACCTGCAGCTGCCCACTTTATATATTTATCTGGAATATGTTTGTACATCCAAGCTCCACCTATAATCCCTATACCATCTGCAATAATCATTCCAAGAGTAGTTCCTAAAAATGTGAATATAGGCTCATTTCCCTTGGCAGATATGGTTATAGTCATAAGTTGGGTTTTGTCTCCCATCTCCGCTAGAAAAAAAGCTATAATAACTGTAATAACAGGTCCAAATCTGCTCTTGTTACTATTTTCCTCATCAATTTTATCTCCCCTTAAAGTCCAGAATCCGAAAATCAAAAATGATATTGCAGCTGCTATATTTACTGCCTTCATAGATATGAGAGAACTTAAATAACTTCCCACTGCCACTGCTAGTCCATGATTAAAAATAGTAGCTATAAGTACACCTAATAACACCTCCTTTACTTTATACTTGCTTGCCATAGCCATGGCAAGTAATTGAGTCTTATCCCCCATTTCTGCAATAACTACTAGTAACAGTGCTTGTACAAATGTATTCATCAATTCTACCTCCTAAAAAATAAAGAGACTTTTACCACAATGTGATTTTACTAGAGTTGAAATTTCTCCACCATAAATATAAATTTATACTGAAAAATTTTAACTATATGAAAAAACACTGTGTTAAAAGTCTCACTTGACCCACACGGGTCACGATAAAGCCAGACCAAAAAGGTCAGTGTGTTGACTTTATCTCCACTAAAGGGTAGTTACTCCCTCTTAACATCTAAATTTTATCCGAACGCTACCATTGCTAACACTCCCATCTTCTTCAAAGTGTGAGATAAGCACTGCTACACGCCTGGATAAGTTCTTCCCTAAAGGATAACGTATTCTAAGTGCTAAAGACACTAAGAATACTGTTAATAAGGCTTCAGATGGAGATAAAAGTATTTCTATATAGAAAACTCCACCTGAACCTAAGAATCACTTCATAATCTTTTTTAAATTTTATCATAACTTTTATATACAGTAAAACATTTTTTTATATAACTTTCACAAAATTCATCTATGTTTTTTGGCCTGACAAAATAATTACAGTTGTTATAATGCATATGGCTCCTATCCATTCCGTTATTCCAAAGCTTATATGAAGCCAAAATACAGATAAAAGCACAGAAGATAACGGTTCAATACAGGCCAATACATTTGTTTCTGAAGGTTTAATATAATTTATACTTTCCATATAACACCAAAATGGAATCAACGTTCCAAATATCACTACAAAAATAACTCCAGATATGGAAACCCCGGACCACTGGCCTGTGAAATTCCATGAATGGTAAAATATCGCAAATACCATTCCTCCCACAAGCATACCCCATCCAACTATAACAATAGAATCCCATTTACGCAGAAGAGAACAAGGTTGTAATGTATAAAAAGCTAATGCAAAAGCAGAACTAAGACCCCAAAACAACCCTTGTTTTGAAATAGATAAAGCATGAACATTTCCATGGGTAATTATAAAAAAGGTTCCTACTATAGCTAAAACAATAGCCACTGCTTGTCTCAAACTTGGAATCTTTCTTAGAAATACGGCGAGATAACAAGTAATTACAACCATTGATAAATACTGCAATATTGTAGCTGTAGCAGCATTTGAATGTTTAATGGCAGCAAAATATGTATATTGTACTCCCAGCATACCTATAATACTAAATAAAATAAGATTGAATCTATGATGTTTATATTTCCATATTCCCCATATATCTTTCTTTAATTTTATAAAAGCATAGAATAATAAAATTATTCCTGATAGTAATAATCTAATTACTACCAGCCATTCCGGAGTAAATTTTCTTTGGAACAGATACTGGGCAACTGTACCCGATACTCCCCACAACATAGCTGCAAATACTACAAGTGCTATTCCCTTTGATCGGGATTGACTTTTTGCTGCACCTTCAACAAGCATGTCCTTACCTACTTTCTTCATGACAATTAATAAAATTTATAAATACTCCCCTCAACTATCTTTCTTGAAAAAATTCCACAACTTCATCATAGGAGTAAAAATTTCAAGCAAATCAATTTTGCTTGTATTACCAGTTATTTTATGAATAAATTTATCCAATAATTTATTATCTAAATTTTTAATTATAAAATCTAAATTATCATTACTTAAATTCTCTAAAAATCTTCTTAAAGATAATGAATTATTATAATTTTGAAATAGAGGTTTTATAAGTTCCTCATACTTGCCTAGATTACATAGATCATAGACTGAATAAATCCTGTTACTATGGAGGTAAATTGCCCGAATCCAAGACCTGGAGACATTGACCCAAAACAATTTCCTACAAAATATGTATTATCAACTTTAGGTTTATTGCATATACCCATCATATATCTTGCAATTTGAAAATTATCAGTTATTTTAAAATTTTGCTTTAAATCTCTGCAGGCACTACTGTAAAATCTATCCCTTATATCATTTATATCTAATTTTATATTGCTTGGATATCCCGGATAGGCAATGACTAGATTAGCTTCTTTTTCAGAAAAGGGCAGCAGCCATGCATATCCCATTGGTATTATATCATAGTTAAACCATACATGGGGGTATTTGTACAAAATTCCCCTTCAACTGTAACGCCCTTTATACTACAAGTAAGATCACATCTGTAATTGCCAAGTTTTACAGCATAATCTCCATCTCCAGGTGCTAAAACTACATATTCAAACTCTTTACAAAGCTACTCATATTCATAAGTGGAATTAAAATTTATTTTGGAATTTACCTGTTTGACCAATTGCCTTTCATAAGAGTTATCATGTCTTCCCCTGATATTCAAGTAACCTAAAGCCCCTTGAATGTTTCCCTTGTAATTTGGTGAATGAAAAACCAATTTTTCAACTCTATCCGTGGGTTTTAAATATATATGGTAGGTATCTTTTAGATATTTTAATTCATCTCCAATAGGTCTGTTCAATATGCTAAACGTAGCTTCTCCATTAACAAATTTATCTCCAACACTGCTTCGTTTTTCAAAAATAGCGGGATATATTCCCTTTTTTTCTAATACAATAGCACAGGACAATCCTGACATTCCAGCCCCCATAATTGCAACTTCCACACCAAACACCTCTTAAGATTCATATATTTTTTATATCTATATTTGTTATTCCCATTTAATAAATATCATATTCTTGTATAAATTTTTACCTTTAAATCTAAAGGTAAATTTTCCTATATATATAATTTGTATTTTATACATAAGTATAACTACAAACAGAAAAAATAATTAATATATATTTTAAATTTGGAGGGATTTATATTGGAAAATACACATGATTTTCATTCACCTACAGTAAATCTCATTGGAATTGGCTCCATCAAGGATTTGACATTAGAACTAATGCCTTACAAACTAAGTAAAGCTTTAATTATTACAGATAAAAATATGATAAAACTGGGCTATGTGGAAACAATAGAAAAAATATTAAAAAGTCTATTTATATCTTATGATATATTTGATGGTATTTTACATCCAGATTGTACTATTTCATTTGTGGAAGATGCCCTTACCTATTTCAAAAAGGGAATTAATATATTAAAACGAAGTTACCATATTATAGTATCTATAGGAGGCGGAACCAACCATGATTGTGCAAAAGCTGTAGCCACTATAGCAACAAACGGTGGTTCAATAGAGGATTATGAAGGATATCAAAAACTGAAAAATCCTGCACTACCAGTAATATCAATAAATACTACTTCTGGTTCGGGATCTGAAATATCTAATTTTGCTATCATAAAGGACGATAGCAGAAAAGTAAAAATGACCATAGGAGATCCTAAAATGATGCCCACTATATCTGTAAACGATCCTATGTTCATGTCAACTATGCCCCCAGATGCAACTGCCAGTTCAGGCATGGACGTTTTAACCCACTCAATAGAAGGATTTGTATCCACCGAAGCTTCACCTATTACCGACAGCTTGGCAATTAAGTCTATGAGATTAGTTTTTAAATATTTAAAAAGGGCCTACGAAAATGGAAACGATCTAGAGGCCAGAGAACAAATGATGTTTGCCAGTGTTATGGCAGGAATGGTTTTTAATAATGCAGGACTTGGATATGTTCACTCCATGTCTCATCAATTGGGAGCACTTTATAATGAAACTCACGGAACTTGTAATGGAATTTTACTGCCTCATGTACTAGAATTTAATTCTCCCTCAATACCTGATGAAAGAATTTTTCATATCAATGATATTATAGGACTAGAATCAGAAACAAAAAAAGATGCAGTTAATAACATTAAGCACAGTATCCAAAACCTTTGTGAAGATATCAAACTTCCAAATCATCTAAGTTCTATTGGATTTAATGAAAATGATTTGGAATTCATGTCTAAAAATGCTCAAAAAGATATATGTTCCCTCACAAATCCACGGAAGGGAACAATAGAAGATATAATAAATATTTTTAAAGCTGCTATTTAAAAATGCTTAAAAAGTAAACAATAAACATTTCATAAGAAAAAGGGCTTTTGGGAGCCCTAATTCTTTATTCTACACTATTCTCTTAAAATCTTTAAAAGTTCCTCTTTATTTTTAGGTATAATACTATTTGAATATATTTTATTACTATCGCTTAAAGCCTCAAAAACTTCAAGGACAAAGGGCTTTTGGAGATAACATTCCTCTATCAATTTATCGTCTGAAAAGATTTCATAGGGTGTTCCCTCTTTAATTATTTCTCCACTTCTCATGACAAAAACATAATCTGACCAGGAATATGCAAGTTCCACATCATGAGTTGATAGTATAATAGTAATACCTTTTTCATTAATATAGTTGAATATGTTGATAATCTGTTTTGCATGTTTAGGATCAAGACTTGAAGTAGGTTCATCAAAAACTATTATTTCTGGGTTCATAACAAGTATATCCGCAATTGAAACCCTTTTTTTCTGTCCATAACTCAAAAAGTGTACAGCTTTTTCCCTATGGTCATACATACCTATATTCTTTAAAGCAGTATCCACCTTTTTTCTAACTTCACTTTCTGAGAGTTTCAAATTCATAGCGCCAAAAGAAACTTCCTGATATACACTTGCTGAAAATAATTGATTTTCTGGATCTTGAAAAACAATTCCAATATTTTTTCTTAATTGCAATAAAGACTTTTGATTATACCTTATCTTATTTCCTTTATATATCAAACTGCCTTCTGTTGGTCTTAAAACCCCATTAAAATTTAAAAATAACGTTGATTTCCCAGATCCATTAACCCCTACAAAGGATATTTTTTTTCCTTTTTCTATTTTTAAATTTATATTGTTTAAAGCTTTAGTACCATCTGGATACTGAAAACTTAAATTTTTTGTTTCCAGTATGTATCTGCTCATACAATCCCCCCAAAAATATGCTTGTTAAAGCTTATATATATTGCTATGAATTGTAGAATTATTATTATTAAAATATTCTTATATGAAACTTTATAACTATTCTCTATTAAATTTATTTCGCCATTATAACATCTTGATTCCATTGCAGTATAAATATCTTGTGAACGTTTATAAGAACTTATAAATAAACAGCTAATTAATTTTCCAAGGGAATTATAGCCAGACTTTACTGTTGAATATCCTAACCTTGAATTTTGTGAAATAAAAATCATATTGGCTGTATCTAATAATACAAAAATAAATCTATATATAAGTCCCATTAATTCAACAAATAATTTAGGTACCTTTAACCTCTTAAGTACCATCAATACTTCAAAGATAGGTGTTGACAGTGCAAGAAAGTATAAGCATGAAACCGCAGCAAGAGCCTTTAAAAATATTTTTGAGGACATTTCAATACTTTCTGTTGTACATCCAAACTTAATATTTAATATTGCAAAGCTAAACAATACATTTTTGCTATTTCCTACTACATTTATAGCTATAGTAATAACTCCAATAACCAAAAAAAACATAGGAATTAACATCAATTCCATATAGTGTCTGACTGGTATTTTCCCCTTAAGAATAGTTATACTTCCCATAAACACTGTAATTATCACTGAATACACTACATTATTTAATGCTATACATAATATCATCGTAAAAATACTAAATATGAACTTTTCCATAGGATTATTATCTCTTAACTTAGATGTATAAGCCAGTTTGTCTATGGAAATCATAATTTATCTTTTTCCACTCTCTTAGACTTACCTTTTAAATATCCCAGATAATAACATACTATTCCTGAACCAATAGCTGCCTGTAATGCAAATAAAAGACTTTCTATTTCACCACTTGGTGGCTCCCATACTGAAGAAAACCAGGGCTTATAATTTTTATCAATTTGAGTAATTGCCTTTTCCGCCTTATCATCCGAGCCTGCAAATTCGGCATTTTTCATAAATACTAATGGAATAACTGCTATCAATATCACAAGAAAAGCCAATATTAAGTTTTTCTTAAATATATTATTAGTTTTATTTTCTATACTCATTTTATTATACCTCCTTTGATATTACATCCAACTGTACAAGTTCTTCCTTATTATAATTATTTAAAAGGTTAAAAACTATAACAGTTAATATTCCCTCACTTATTGCAAGAGGGATTTGAGTTATAGCAAATATGCCCATAAACTTAGTCACAGAAAATAGTACTCCTCCTGTTGCATCAGGAAATGCCAACCCAAGTTGAATCGAGGTTGTAACATATGTCATTAAATCTCCCAGCATAGCAGCAGTGAATACAGCTATTGAAGGAGATACATTCATTTTTTTCAATAACTTGTACAAAAAATAAGATACCAAGGGTCCAATTACTGCCATGGAAAAAGTATTAGCTCCAAGAGTAGTTAATCCTCCATGTGCAAGAAGCAATGCCTGAAATATAAGAACTATGAGACCTAAAACACTCATAACTGCAGGTCCAAAAAGTATGGCTCCAAGTCCTACTCCAGTTGGATGGGAACAGCTTCCAGTAACAGATGGAATTTTTAAAGCAGATAAAACAAAGGCAAATGCACCTGCCATAGCTATCAACATTTTTATTCTAGGGTTTACCCTTATCTTTTCTCTTATAGAAAACAACCCCACTAAAACAAAAGGTATACATAGGACTCCCCATGCTATACACCACTTTACAGGAAGAAATCCTTCCATAATATGCATGGCAAATACACTTCCAGGCATAAATAATAATACAAGAAAAATTCCCAATGAAATTTGATACTTTTTTGACATAGATAAAATCCTCCCATTTCAAAATTTTTAAATATTATTACACAAAAAATAAATAATCCTTCTAAACAAAAGCACTAAAAGGACAAGACAAAAAATCATACTCATTCATAAGGAATTTAATAAGTACATTTCATTCTTTGACACCCCCTATCACTCGTAGAGACCATGGTCAAAAATATAGGCAGGTCTTCTGACTCAAGAATCATAACTTAAATACTCCTTCCCTGTTTCCAAGTGGTTTAATGTATTTAAATTCATCTAATACAGCTACGGGATAGTCCAGGAATTTCACCTGATTCCCTTTTAATTAATCAATAAACTTTGATTAAACCTATATTCTACTATTAAATTTTACTATTATTGTATATATAACACTATAAGCATATCATTATTAATCTATAAAATCAATGAATACAATTATACTTCAAAATAATCTATAAAAAATATTTAGTGGATATTTAGATAAAATAAGACAGGATAATAATACAAAACAAATATTTTGTTCCATTTTATTATAATACATTTTGTAAAAACATGCAAACATTACATAAAATATTTGTACTTTTAAGCTTATATGTGAATTTTTTATCTTAATATAGTATAATTATGTATAAATATACTAATTAATTTAAATTATATTAAATATATATTATCATAATAATACAAAATATTTGTTTTGTTCTAAATAAAATATTACAATATTTACAGAACAAATTTTTACTAAAGACAATTTATCCTGGTAAATATCTTAAATATATTTTTCTAAAACTCCTAACTATTATAGTTGAAATTTTAGAAAACATAAAATCATCCGATAAAATAATAGATATATAATTTCAATTCATATCATATATCAGGTAAATTCATATTTGTAGTCACATTATCAATATCCCAACGTTGCTATCCCGATTGTCTTCTTTACAATAGAGGACAAATTTGCTATGTACTTGGATAAGTTTTTCTAAAGTTCAGATAGAAATGATCATTTCTCCATGACAAAATCTACCTGAACTTTAAAAGAACTCGATTTTTAAATTGACCACAAAAATTATATTAAAATTTAATGGAGGTATCATAGAAATATGACTAAAAATGTTAGCGATAATCACATTTATGGTGATATAAGTTCACTAAAAATAGAAGATGTTATAGATATCAAACTACTTCAAAAATTTCAGGATAACTTTGCAGAGAGCATGAATATTGCCAGTGTAACTGTAGATATGAACGGGAACCCTGTAACAAAACCAAGTTCTTATACAAACTTTTGTTTACTTACTCAATCTACTAACATAGGTAATAATCGCTGTGCTGAATCTCATAGGAAAAGTGGCATAGAAGCAGCTAAAACTGGAAAGCCCCATGTTTACACTTGCCATGCAGGATTAATAGATTTTGCTGTTCCCATATTAATAGAGGGTATACAGATAGGTTCCATCTTAGGAGGTCAAATTTTAACTTCTTCTCCAGAGAAATCAACATATAAAAATACTGCAAAAGAAATAGGGGTTGATGAGACTAGGTATCTACAAGCTGTAAATGAAGTTAATATTATTAGTGAAAAAAATATAAGAGCAGCTGCAGAAGTGCTGTATATTATTTCAAATGCACTCTCCAGAATTGGATATCAGGAACTAAGGCTTAGAAATACCTCTGAAATACTTTTTGACAACTTAAATCAAGTTTCTGCAATTATGGAAGAATTATCTGCATCTTCAATAAACGTTACAGATAACCAGCATGTATTAAATAAAGAAATTATCAATATTAAAAATATATCTCTGGAAATAAATTCTATATTAGATGGAATAAAGTCCATAGCAGATCAAACTAAAATGCTTGGATTAAATGCTGCCATAGAAGCAGCAAGAGCAGGTGATTCTGGAAGAGGTTTTGGAGTAGTTGCCACAGAAATAAGAAAATTATCTCAAAGTTCCAAGGATACAGCTATAAAAATATCTGAACTTACCAGTAAAATTCAAAACTCTGTGGAAAAAACTGTAGAATCTTCTAATTCCACTTTAAATACCACACAACAACAAACTTCTGCTATTCAGGAAACCAATGCAAACCTGCAAGAAATTACATCAATTGCAGATCACCTTAATAAATTGACATCCTAATTTGTAGTAAATACTTAACATTTACACTAAAGTTGATTATATAAATTCTCTACAAACTTATAAAAATTTGACACTAAATATTGATTTTTTCATATTATGATGATATTATATACATACATAGACATAAAATTACAAAAAATAAATAAATTTTGATAAAATACAAAAGTGGGTACAATGAAGAATTCCATTTATTTGGGCATCTCGGGAATTCAGAGTTAGTGATGCAACCGACCAATTAAAACTAGTTAATCTTTAATTAACTAGTTTTAATTGGTCTTTTTTATTGAATTATAAAATATTTATCATTAATATGAGGGGGAATACAATTGCTAAAAAAATTTAACAGCATATCAGTCAAGCTATCTTCTATAATAATTATATTTACATTACTGTTTATTATAATAGTATCTGTAAGCTCTAATTACATAGTAAAGAATACCTTTTATAAAAATAACCTTAACGAAATAAAACTAAAAGCCGACACCATTAACAATAATATAGAAGATTTGAAACAAAAATCTTTAAATGCCTGTGATTGGTTTGAAAATTCATCCAGACTTATAGAAGCTTTCACTACACAGAACAGAAATTCTGCATTAGAATTAGGAAAACTAGCATTAAAATCTTTTGGCATAGATTATTTAGTAGTAACAGACAAAGAAGGCAACGTTTTTATACGCGCTCATGAACCGGACAAATATGGGGATAACATATCAAATCAAGTAAACATAAGAAAAGCCTTACAGGGTGTAAAATCTGTAGGAATTGAAAATGGGACTGTTGTAAAATACTCCATAAGAGCTGGAATACCTTTAAAAGATAAAAATGGAAATATAATAGGTGCGGTATCCCTAGGATATGTTCTTTCTAATGAAGAATTTATTGATAAGCAAAAAAAGTTATTCGGATATGATTTCACCATTTTTTTCGGCAATAAAAGAATTGCCACTACCATAACAGATAATAAAGGAAAAAGAATTGAAAATACTACAATAAAAAATACTGCTGTAACAGATAGTGTATTAAATAATGGTAAAACTTATTATGGCAAATGTATAATTGATAACAAAAATTACATTGGAGGATATGAACCAATTATTGACGTAAACGGAAAATCTTCAGGTATGATTTTTATTGGAGAAAAAAATGACTTTATAAATAATTTGGTTAACAAACTTATATACAACCAAGTTATTGTATTACTAATTTGTGGAATATTTTTAATTATATGTGTACTGGCATTTATTAAATTTTTAATTACTAATAAAATTTCACACCTTACCTCAAGTTTTAAAGAGATATCAGAGGGTACTGGAGATTTAACCAAAAGAATTCCAATAACTTCACAGGATGAAATCGGTGAATTATCTATGTATTTCAATAAATTTATGGATAGTGTACACAATATGATAAAAACTATGGTGAAACAAATTAACAATGTAAATAATGCTGTTTCCATTACAAATAATAATATAGTTACATTAGCTAAAAATTTATTTGAAACATCTAAAAACCTAGAACAGCTATCAGCTGGCATGGAAGAAACATCTGCTTCAACACAGGAGATAAATGCTAACACAACTGAAATAAGTACTGTAATAGATAAAATCAACTCAAAAACTCACGATGCTTCAATATCAGTTAAAGAAATCAGCAGAAAAGCAAATTCACTAAAAGAAAATGCAGAATTATCCCGCTCTAGTGCAAATAATATTAAAAAAGAAATAGATAAGGCTGTTACTGATGCAATCATAAAATCAAAAAAAGTTGATAAAATAAAGGAATTGGCAGATTCCATTTTAAATATATCATCTCAAACTAATTTATTGGCATTAAACGCAGCTATAGAAGCAGCCAGAGCTGGTGAATCTGGAAAAGGTTTCTCGGTAGTAGCAGAACAAATAAGAACATTAGCTGAAAATTCCAAAGATACTGTAAATGAAATACAGGATATAATTAAAATCGTATTTGAAGCTGTTAACAGTTTATCTGAAAATTCCACCAAATCATTAAATTTTATAGATGAGCAATTAGTAAAAGGCTATGAAGAACTCGTAGGAATCGGTGAAAGCTATAATAAAGATTCAAATTTTACAGAAAATTTAGTGACAGATTTAAATTTTACGTCAGAAGAACTTTTATCATTTATAAAGGGTATTTCTGATACTGTAGAAAACATTTCCAAAGCCAGCCAACAAGGCTCCTATGAAATTAGCAATATTTCAGAAAAAATATCAGTTATAAGTAACGGTGCAAATGAAATAAAAATGGAAACAAAAATAATAAAAGAAAGTTCAGATAAACTAAATAATATTGCTTCAAAATTTATCATATAATTATTGTAAAAACAAACCTAAATAAGGAGCTCTCTTCTGAGCTCCTATAATTTAATGTTCTATGTCAACTTCATATATTAATCCATTTTAATAAGGATTTTATAAGTTAAAAACTTTACTTTATCATACTTATGGACGGATGTTGATGTACCTTATATTAATACAAATCTTAATCTACACCAACATTAATACATTTAAAATAACTTTTCATTATAATTTCCACCTCTAAAATTTAGTTCTCAACATATTTTTATCTCTTATTTAACTTCTAATAACTTTTTATTTACATCTTCCCAATTAATAAGATTCCACCAATTATTAACAAAATCTGCTCTCTTATTTTGATACTTCAAATAATAAGCATGTTCCCATACGTCAACTACAAGTATAGGTGTACTGCCCCATTGGGTTAAATTCTGATGTTTTTCAATCTGCAATATCTCTAACTTATTAAATATATTATTCCATACAAGAGCACACCAACCAGAACCTTCTACTGCAACAGCTGCTTTTGTAAATTGATCTTTAAATGCTTTAAAACTTCCAAAAGATTCATTAATCTTTTCAGATACTTCACCTGAAGGAGCGCCTCCGCCATTTGGCTTCATATTTTCCCAAAAAATCTTATGTAGTATGTGACCACTGCCGTGAAAAGCCAATTCTTTTTCCCAATGTTTAACAAGTGAATAATCTCCATTTTCTCTTGCTTCCTTAAGTTTAGCCTCAGCTGTATTTAGACCATCTACATATCCTTTATGATGTATATCGTGATGTAATCTTACTGTTTGCTCATCGTAATATGGTTCCAATGCATTATAATCATAAGGCAATTCTGGTAAAACGTGACTCATTTTTAATTTCCCCTTTCCATGTTAAAGTATTATTTTATAATAATATTTTATAACAACTAAAGATTATTGTCAACACTATTATATACATAATTAGCCAAAAAAATCATATATTTTTAAATTCAGATATATTTATAATTCAGTAAATATATTAAAAACTCCAGCTTAAAATCTAAACTGGAGTTTCTATTATCAATAATAGTTTTTATGACTTTGAAAATAAAGTATGAATCTTAAAAACTTCATATTATTTTAAACCCTGCTCATAAGCTTCAACCATTTTCTTAACCATGTTTCCACCTATAGAACCAGCTTCCCTAGAAGTAAGATCTCCATTGTAACCATTTTTTAAATTTACTCCTACTTCTTTTGCTGATTCCATTTTAAATTGATTTAAAGCATCTCTCGCTTCTGGTACTACTAATTTATTACTGTTATATGCCACAACGAACACTCCTTTTTATAGTAATATTTACTGCTTACATTTAAAGTTTGTACATTTCTACAAAAAATACTCTAGGTAATTGGATGAATATGTGGAAGAATATTTGTGTAAATAAATTATATACCTTTTTTAAAATTTTTTATCATAATGTCGCAGTAACAGAACAAAATAAAAACAGGATTAAAAAAATATTCAGATCCAACCCTGTCCATAGAAAATGTTATAAAGGATATGGTGGCGGCTTTGGACGAAGAAGGAAAATTAGAGAATGTATCTATACGCTTAATGGCCTTAGAAACTTATCTGTCAAGTTAACTATTAAGAGAAGCTTGCAAAAAATCCTTTATAACATTAGAAAATATATATGCTGAAAAACTGATTGAAAGCGGATTTTCCAAAGAAACTGCCAGAGAATTGGGTATGGTAATTCAATTAATGATTGAAGGAGCAATAACCACAGCAGTCACCAAAAAATATACTTTTCCACTTTTAGCAGTAAGCAGACAAATTAACATTTTAATAAAAACATTATATTTAACTGATAGATCATTTAATGAAATAATTTTTATACAAAATATATAGACCAGTCTAAAGAAAGAGCTGTGAAACTAATGAAGAAGAAAAAATTCAATATAAAAACTATACGATATCCTTTATCTTAAGAATGCAATAGAAATAACAAAATCTAAAATAGATTATTTATCTATACTACTATCAACCATGGGCTTCTCAATGATTGTATTGGTACCCCATTATTTATAGGTCTTATGACAAGCGGTAAAAATAATTATCTCAACAGTACTGATCCTTCAACTGTTGCCCATGTTCAAATTGAAGCACTATATAATGGATTCAGCTACTCAATAACTGCAGCAGCTATAATTATTGCAATTGCATTTATTGCTTCTCTGTCATTACTGCGTAAAACAAAAAATTAAAATATCATGGCAATATTATATATTCTTTACAAAACCTTATTTATTTTCTGATTGTTGACGGCATTTTTTACATTTTCCATAAAATTTGAAGCACCTATTTTTTATATGAAAATTATATTTACTACAAATTTGATTTTCTAGTTCTACTAATAGATTACCACAAAGAGCTATAACACCTCCACATTTAGAGCATATTAAATGATGATGAGCCCGAGTATCATCACTACTTAAATGCAATTGCCGGTGCTCTAATATAACCTCCATAACTTGTTGACGCTGCTTCGTATACTTATATCCAGCTCTTTGAAATTTCTCTTTTAAATTTTTGTTATATTGAAATTCATCTTTCATAAAAACAATTCTCTCCAAAATTATAATTGTCAAATATATTGGCAAGTATTTTTTCCGCTTCTTTTTCCGTAATTGGTTTTGGTGCAAACCCAATAGTAACATCACTTATTACCATATTTGCAATACCTATTAACTCTTCTCTCTTAATTCCTAATTCTTTTATAGATTTAACTCCAATTTTTTGGGAAAATTCTCTTATGCCAGAAGCCACTTTTTCTCCTATCTCTTCATCTGTTTCTTCACCTAAAAACTTCAACCCCATAGCTTCTCCTATGATTTTAACTCTATCTGATTCAAATTTTGAAGCGTATTTCATCACTTCCGGTTCTGCCAGTGCACAGGCAATTCCATGTACTACATGAAATTTTGCACCAATAGAATGGGCAATAGAATGTCCAAGATGAACTAAAGCATCATTAAATGCAATTCCTGCAAAATTACTTGCTATAAGAAGATCACTTCTTGCATCTAAATCATTTCCATTCTCTACACAAACAGGTAGACTCTTTACAACCTTTTTGATTGCATCAATAGCCAAAACATCAGAATGAGGATTGGGTTCTTTTGCGGTAAGTGCTTCCACCGCATGAGAAAATGCATCCATTCCAGTTGCTATGGTATATTTCCTGGGTACCGTAAGTGTAAGTTCTGGATCTAAAATTGCAAGAGTCTGTGTTGCAATAACAGAATTTTTATTATTATTTTCTGTATCTGTAATAACCCCTATGGATGTATTTTCACTTCCTGTGCCCGCAGTGGTTGCCACCATCACAAGCGGAAGCCCTTTATTATAAAAGGGATTACCAAAATATTTTGAAACAGGAAGCTCATTATTAAACAATACATTGATTCCCTTGGCTGCATCCATGGAACTTCCTCCACCTACTGCTACAATACCATCTATTTTTTCATCTTTGGCCAATTGTCCTCCTTCATTAATTATATAATCCGGCGGATCTTCTATTACCTTATCATATACAATATATTCAATATTTGAAGTCTCAAGAATTTTCTTTACCTTATCTAAAACACCTGACTTAGATACTCCTTCATCTGTTACAACCATAATTTTTTTACATACCAGTTTATTTATTTCCTTCCCTAAACTATTTATTGCTCCTATCCCATAAATCACTGGATTTGTTATTGAATACTTACTCATTTTATATTTCCTCCTTAATTTTTATAGATTATATGCTGCTAAAAACCCACTTTCTACAGCTTTTCTGATTCTTCCAGGTTTTCTTGAATCTCCCAGAAGTTCTACAATTTTAAAATTTGTATTCAATTCATCTTTTAAATAAGTATTAGATTGTGTTCCCAGAGATATTACTATATAATCGAAGTCATATTTCTTAATTGAGCCTTCATTTACAACTTCAAATTCTGCAATATTTTCAAAAATTCTTGATAACTTATGGTCTGTATACTGTTTTATATTCAATTTCATTAATTTTTCTTGAATATCTATAAGATTCTGAAAAAATAACCCTGGTCCAATGTCTTCTGCCATCTCAAATATTGTCACTTCATTTCCCATAGATGCTAATAAATGTGCTGTTTCAAGTCCTGTCATTCCCGAGCCAACCACACTTACTTTCTTATTATAGATTTTCACACTGCCAGTCAATATTTCTGTAGTAGAAAATACATTTTTCCCATTAATACCTTCAATGGATTTTGGCATTATCGGAGTAGAACCTTCTGCTATAAACACTGCATATGGATTCAACTCCTTTATTTCATCTATTGTTGGTTTTTTATTTAATCTTATTTCTATACCTAAATCATTACACTGCTTTTTATAATAATCTATAAGCCATGTAATTTTATCTTTCTCAGGTGGTTTATTGGCATATTCCAATTGGCCTCCAATTTGGCTTTTCTGTTCGAACAGAACTGGTTTGAATTTTCTAAGAGCAAATACTCTTCCAGCTTCAAGACCCGAAGGCCCGGCCCCTATAATCACAACAATTCTTCCATTTCCATCTTCTTTAAAATTTGAATATTTAAGTTCATCCCCTGCCTGTATGTTAACGGCACACTGCATAGGTATTCCTGTCATATCTGATGACATAAGTGATTCCATACAGGTTAGGCAGGATATACATTTTCTTATTTTGTCTGTATCCCCCTGTCTTGTTTTATTAACCCACTCAGGGTCTGCTACATGTTGTCTTGCAGATCCTACAAAATCGCATATGCCCTCTGCAATCATGTTATCTGCATAGCCTGGATCCCTTATAACTGCAGTAGAAAATACAGGAATACTAACCTCTTTTTTAACTGATGCAGCTAAGTTTTTTTTCCATCCCTGTTTAAAGGAAGATGGCTCCCAGGCTGTGTTCATAGTTTCATATATACCAGCACTGACATCAATAGCATCTATGCCAAGCTTCTCCAGATATTTAACAATTTCAATTCCATCTTTTAGTTCTATTCCCTTCTCTTGAATATTGGTAAACCTTAAAAATTCATCCACAGACAAACGGACAATTAAAGGATATTCTTTTCCACACTTTTCTCTAATTCCAAGTATTATTTCTTCAAGAAATCTAACCCTGTTTTCAAAACTTCCTCCATACTTGTCACTTCTTTTGTTTGTATAGGGACTTAAAAACTGATTTATTAAATACCCGTGGGCAGCATGCAGTTCCACACCATCAATTCCAGCTTTTTTTGCTCTTACTGCAGCATTTATAAAATCCTGTACCAACTCTTCTGCTTCTTCTGTAGTCATAGCCCTTACCGGCTGATGAACACATTTACATTCAATGGCACTTGGTGCCAACATAGGTTTATTACCATTTACTGCTGAAACTCCCTGTCTCCCTGGATGATAGAGTTCCACAAAAATTTTCGATCCGTACTTATGGATTTCTTCCACTAATTTTTTATATCCAGGTATATGCATATCTTTTGAAAGAAACAAATTTCGGCTATTCGCCCTGCCATTTTCGCCATTCACACTTACAACTTCAGTAATTATAAGACCTACTCCACCTTTTGCCCTTTCTGCATAAAAGGCAATATCTTTTTCAGATACCGTTCCATCTTCATTGGCATAAAAATTTCCCATAGGTTCCATGACAACTCTATTTTTTATTTCCAGAGAACCAATTTTCCCTGTTTTAAATAAATTTTCATACATGACAATTTCCTCCTAGTTAAATATTTATTTCATATGCTATATTTTAAAGCAAAACCTATGCCAGTATACATTGCACTTTTACTTATAAAACATATAATTGCAATCTATAGTTTAAATATATCTGATAAATATATTTTATATAATTCATTGTTTGAAACAAAAAAACTTGTGATTTTCAACACAAGTCTTTTGTAATAACTAATATTATTCAATTTTCTATTAATGAATATGTATCATTATGATATACCAATAATTAAATAACACAATTAACTGTATTATACTGATACAACAATTCCGTTATATTAGTTGAATGTATTGATAAGATACACCTTCTTCAAGTTATTTCTAGGATAAGGTCAATTGCTTTCTTATCAAGTAATTTTTTTTATCTAAATCCATTAGATTTTTATTTTGTATTTGTGAATTTTTCTATATAATGTAGCTCTGGTTATACCAAGTAATCTTGCCGATTTTGAAATATTATTATTGCATTTTTTTAAAGTTTGCTCTATATTATCCATCTCCATACTATTTAAAGATTTTAAACACACATTATCACTTTCTTCTTCAGCATGATCTTCCAATTTAATACACTTTGATATTTTTACAGGAAGATCCTCTATCCTTATACAGGAGTCTTCTAAATTATTTAATACCAATATAACCATATTTTCTAATTCTCTCACATTACCAGGCCATTTATATTCATATAAGGCTTTTATAAATTTATCAGTAACTTTTATATTTTTATACTCACAAATATCATCTGCATATTTATCCAGAAATTTATAAAATAATTCTTCTATATCTTTTCCCCTTTCTCTTAAAGGAGGAATATCAATATTAATGCCTGATATTCTATAATATAAGTCTTCTCTGAAATTGCCTTTCTCCACTTCTAATAATAAATTTTTATTAGTGGCTGCAATAACACGTACATCTAACTCTATGATTTCATTACTGCCAAGCGGAGTAACCGTTTTTTCCTGAAGTATTCTCAATAAATTTGCCTGTAACTCCATGGGCATGTCCCCAATTTCATCGAGAAAAATAGTACCCTTTTGAGCTAATTGAAACTTACCAATCTGTCCTTCTTTTTTCGCTCCAGTAAAAGCACCTTTTGCATATCCAAAAAGCTCGCTTTGAATAAGCTCTCTTGGCAATGCACCACAGTTAACTGCTATAAATGGTTCATTACATCGTTTTCCATAATTATGAATTGCCTGTGCGAAAAGTTCTTTTCCGGTGCCACTTTCCCCATTGATAAAAACGATCATATCATTGCAAGCAGCTCTTTTAGCCTTTTTAATCTCTTTCTCCATTTTACTACAATTATATTTTATATCTTCAAATCTATATTTGGCCTTATGATAATTTTTATTATTTTTTACAGGTTGTTCAATAATACCCACATAGCCTGAATGATAATTATCTGATGACAAAATTTTGCTCAATTTAAGGTATGTTTTATTCTTATTTCTATCTTCAAGTATGATATTTTTTACATTAATCCCCACATCCATTTTATCATTTTTAATATACTTTTTATCGAGTACCTGGGAAAGAGACCTTCCTATACTATCTTTTGTGGATACACCCAACATTTCAACTGCATTTTCATTAATATGATTGATGCATCCATCATTGCCCAGAAATAACATGGCTCGAGGATTCTTTTTCATGGATTCTTTTAAAAACCAATAATTTTGATTATATATATCATTAGTATTATATAATTTAAATTTCATTTCAATTAATCTTGCAGTAGAAGTTATTAAACTGGTTATCAAAGGTGTATGCTTACTGATATCCATATTAGAGATATTAAGTACCGCTACGATATCACTATCTTTATTAAAAATAGGAATTGAGGAGCAACACCAATTATGCATATTTGCCTTATAGTGTTCATAATAAGTAACTTGGGTAACTCTCTTTTCAACAGCACATATGCTGGCTGCATTTGTACCAATATATTTTTCTTCAAAGGATGCTCCTTTTACCGCATTGATTTTTTCAGCAATAGCCATCATTTTTTTATTGCCTCCCATGTCAATATTTATACCGTCTTCATTTCCCAACATAGCAATAAATCCTAGAGGTTCTATGACCTCATATAAATTTTTCATAAATGGTTCTGCTATCTTAAAGAGTAAATTATTTTTTTCCTGCTCCAGTATATCCCTTAAGTCATAAATTATACTACCACTATTCCGTTTTAGGGGATCAACCTGAGAATTTATACATCGTTCCCAAGAAGCAGCAATATCATTTCTCAATATATGTCTATCAACTATCTTATTTTCCAGTAGATCAAGCCATACCTTTTCATTCTTATATAATGTATTGTTATCAAATGAAGTAACATAATTATCCATAAGGAATTCTCCTTTCACAAAATAATTTCTTCATCATAATAAAAAATCCACAATGCTATACTTTTCTCAAAGTATAGCATTGTGGATTTTTGATGTCAATTATATAAAGAATATTCACAAAATATCAATAATTTCATATTATATTATATAAAGAACTTATCCATTGGGTATCAGTGCTCATCCTCACACTTTGAAGAAGATGAGGTATTAGCAATGGCAGCCTTCAGATAAATTATATCAACTTCCTGCTAAAGTACAGGCATTAATGTAAACGTATGCTTAAATATTTATTTACTAGGAGTATCCAAATATAAAATCATTATAAGGGGGTATATTTATGATAGGCTTAGATTCTATAGAGGAAAAACAAACAGAAAACAATAATGACATAATACAGCCACCTGAAAGTTTAGATAAAGTTACCGATACTATGCCTGAAGATGACATCCCACCTATAGTATTAATTTTATGTACAGCTATCCCTATGATTATATTAATTATATTATTTATATAAAACTTCATCAGGTTCTTTTTTATTAATAACATGAACCTGGTTTATATCTTTTTATTAAATTCATCTACCTGTTTTTTATACTCTTTAACAGCTTTTTTATCAATTTGACACTTTTTAAGGTATTTCTAAATTCATTGAAATAGATATATCAAAAGTATTAATACCACTATTGAAAAGTTTTTTAAAATCCATAAAATTGTAAAAAATAAGCACTCTAAATGACGAGTTCCTATTTTTATACAACATTATTTTAAAGGAGTATAAACTTATACTATCCCATGGCAGTTGCATTTGGATTTTAAGTGTCCTGCAACTACAGACACTCCTTTGGTAATTACCATTACTTTCTTTATTATATGTAAACACACATTATTTTTCATTTCCTCTAAGGTTATTTCCTTAGGACACTTATAATTATATATAGTATTTATTACAGTTTAATGTCATATCGTTTAACTATCTGTAACAAATTTCATTATTTTATGAACAAAAATATTTTTCCTATCTCTTTTTTCTCCATATTCTTTTTTTCTTGTCTTCTGGAAACTACATGAGGAATATAGCCTCTAAGAACTATAATTTCTAAAGCTGGCTCTCCAGTATATCCATTGTCCGCACAAAGGTTTTGGTGATTTTTAGCTGTAGGTTCTGGACGCTCTGTAACTATAGAGTTCAGTACTTTTTCTCAAAACTTATCTGTTATCTCCCATGATTGCTTTTGTATCATTTGTATAACTCTCCCTATCTCCTTTTCTTTATTATCGTATCATACCAGAAACTATTTAGGGATAAGCTCTTATTTTATACCGACAATATTACAGTAGCTTATTAAAAGAAGCCTATGCCCTTCTACAGGTATTCCAGTGTACTAATAAAAGGGATTGAATATTAGTAAGTAAGAGTCTGATCTTGGGGATTTTACATTTGTTAATAAAATATTTAATATAAATCAGTAAATTTCTCTTGGAATTAAGAGGAATTTTGATATACTAATTTTCCATGCAATAAAATCTAACAAAAATCTGTGTAAGAACATGATATTTTCCATTAAATTTAAGAAGATAATTATGTATAATAAGAAAATATAGCTTTCTTTTTTCTAAACATTAAATGGATTGTAAAAAATCAGAATCTAAGTTTAAAAGTAGAGATAAATAAGCATGGGATAGTTTATAAAATTATTTTTAGAAATAGTACTATTCAAATAATG
Organism: Clostridium sp.; assembly: GCF_036781005.1. Lineage (GTDB taxonomy): Bacteria > Bacillota > Clostridia > Clostridiales > Clostridiaceae > Clostridium_B. The sequence goes on from NZ_DAIQBT010000003.1 coordinate 138,842, forward strand.
AAATATAATAATTGGAAGCAATGAAACATTCCTTTTTATTTGGGCACTCTAGGAATTTGGAGCTAATAGTGCAACCGGCCAATAGAATTTGTTAGTTTGAACAAATTCTATTGGCTTTTATTTCCAACATTATAAAAGTGATTTACGTTAAAAACATAGTGAGCTTTAAGTACTATGTCAAATAATAAATTAATACTATATATTAGAAGAATTAACAGCAGATAACTGCTTAAAATTATTAAGGTAGGTGGAATTAATGTATGAAGAAAATAAGATATAAAATTTTATTAACATTTTTAATTACTTCCTCGTTATTTATCATATTTACCGGAAGCTACAATATAATGAAACTTATTCAGTTAAATAAAAATGAAATATCAACTTTACATGAAACATTATTTGATGGTTATGATAAAATGATAAAAAGTGAAGTTGAAACAGCAATAAGCGTGATAAATACATATTATAATTTGTATAAAGAAGGAAGAGTCAGTGAAAAAGAAGCACAGGAAGAAGCTAAGAAAGCCATTAAAAATTTGAGATATAATAAAGATGGTTACTTTTGGATTGACAATGTAAACGGAATACTTGAAGCACATCCTATACAACCCGAACAAGAGGGAAAAAATCGAATTAACATTAAAGATCCAAATGGTGTTGAACTAATAAAAGAAATCATACGTGCATCTGTAAATAATAAAAATTCTGGATATACAAATTTTATGTGGGCTAAACCACAGGAAACCGGAACTAACAAAGTAACTCCTAAAAGAGCTTATTCTAAGTTGTTCAAGCCTTGGAATTGGATTATAAGTACGGGGAATTATGTTGACGATATCAATTTGGCTGTTGATTCAAAGGAATCAGAACTTAATGGTAATTTAAATAGAAGCACAACCATTACAATTATTTTCAACATTATTTTATTAATTATAATATTTTTAATTTCCATGATTCTAAGTAAAAGAATATCTGATCCTATTGTTAAATTAGTAGAAGCTTTTAAAAAAGATGAAAATGGTCAAATTAGAATACAAAAAATCGAATTAAATTCTAATTCTAAGGATGAAATTGGTTTATTAGCTAATACATTAAACGAGATGTCATCACAAGTTAAAACTTTCATCGATGGAGTTATTTTAGAATCCAAAAGTGTTCACAGCAGTATTAACGTTGTTAATGAAGATTTATACTCTTTAAATTCACAAATACAGGAAATATCAGTGATAATTAAAGACTTATCTACAACTTCTGAAAAAACATCATCATCAACAGAAGAAATAAATACTATTTCAGGAGAAATAGAGCTTGCAGTGGAAAATATAGCTAATAAAGCACAAGAGGGAGCTGTATCAGCAGATAAAATACATGCTAAAGCAATTGCATTAAAAGAAAATTCCATAATACTTCAAGATGAAGCAAATGATACATGTTTAAAAATTAAAGAGACAATGGATAAAGCATTAGATAAAATAAAAGAAGTGGAAAAAATTAAAATTTTAACTAGTGCAATTTCTGACATATCTTCTCAAACTAACTTGTTAGCTTTAAATGCAAGTATTGAATCTGCAAGAGCAGGAGAAGTAGGAAAGGGTTTTGCAGTTGTAGCCGAAGAAATAAGAAAATTAGCAGAAAATTCTCAAATAACTGTAAATGAAATACAGAATACTATCGATATAGTATTTGAAGCTGTAAATAATCTTACAAATATTTCTAAAGATACTTTGACATATATTGAAACAAAAGTTTTGGAGAATTATAAGAATTCAGTTTCAATTGGAGAAAATTACGATAAGGATGCGTTATATATTAATAATCTAATATCAGATTTAAGTGCAACTTCAGAACAACTTCTGGCATCTATAAAGACTGTATCAGAATCAATTAATGAAATAGCAAGTGCAAATAATGAAGGAACAATAAAAACAAATAAGGTTGCAGATAAAATATCAAAAATAGAAAATAATGCAAGTGGTGTAAAAAATGAAACGAATAATTTAAAAGAGAGCGTTGAACATTTAAATAACCTTATGTTAAAATTTAAATTAAATTAACATAAGTTCGAAAATTTCATGTTATCTATGGTTAATTTTATCATAAGCGAAATGCAAAAAAGTATACTCATTAATGAATTTCATTTTATTCCAAATTACTTCAATTAAGCTAAAATAGTGTGTTTGTATAACTTTAATGATAGTTTTTTAGGAAGAAAGCTGTATACAATTAAACCTGAAACTATATTAACTTAAAGTGGTGGAATCAATAAAAGAAATTCCTGTACATTTGCCATTTCTAAACTTTGTCATATATAATAGTAGTGGAACCAATGCTTCCTGCA
>NZ_DAIQBT010000004.1:0-4466 GCF_036781005.1 Clostridium sp.
GATATTTTATGCTTTTTTTGCTTCAATATTTTTGAATACAAGACATAGCACAACGCGTTAATTATGTATAATTTTACATTTTTATACCAATATATATATGTGTCAATATATATATATGGATATATATATTGACATATATATATTAAAATGATATGGTTATATGTAAGTCATATTATTTGTAATTAGTTGTTATCGGCTATCGTGAATGAAAAAGTAATTAAATATTAATAACGCTAAATCAATTTGAACGGGAGAACCAATTTTTTGGGGTGAATCTTGCCAATATGGCAGGTAGGGTTAATTTCTTCGATCCAAATCCGTCAGCTAATCTCGTAAGCGTTGAAGAGAAGTTTTTTGGTATATTTAAATTGTAACTTGTCATTTAAATTAATATATATTTAAATAACAAAGCTTAATAAGCTGTAGTAACTTCTCTATGGCTTATTATTTTTTCAGAATTTCATCTAAAGGTTACCATTTTCATACCCATTCTCTTAAAATAGGAGATAAACACCACTAGTGATTCTTTATAAGTTATTTTAAGCTTTAAGCTGGAGATAAGACTTTTCTACAGCAGATTTCATCTCAACCTAAGATTTAGTTAATAAAAAGCATAATAGCCATAAATCAAATTACGTGAGCATTTGAAAATAAATACAACTGAATATAAATAATCTTATTATAATATTGTAAATTTTAGGAAGGAGAGTTTGGATTGAAAAGAGAATATAATAATATATCATTGTGGAAAGAGGTTTCAGAAGAACAATGGAATAGTTGGAAATGGCAAATGTCTAATAGAATTACCACATTAGAAGAATTAGAACAGGTGGTAAACCTTACTTTGGAAGAAAAAAAAGGAGTGAAAGCTAGTCTTAAAAAACTAAAAATGGGAATAACACCTTACTATGCCACATTAATGGATCCAGATGATTATAATTGTCCAATTAGGAGTCAAGCAATACCTACTATTTATGAAACAAAAGTATCTAAGTATGATAGTAAAGATCCTCTTCATGAAACTAGTGATTCTCCAGTCAGAGGATTAACCCACAGATATCCAGATAGAGTACTACTTCTTATTACTGAACAATGTTCCATGTATTGTCGTCATTGTACAAGAAGACGTTTTGCAGGACACAAAGATTGTTCTTTATCAAAAAACGATATATTAAAGTCTATTGAATATATAAAAAAACATGAAGAAGTGCGAGATGTATTAATATCAGGTGGCGATGCATTATGTGTTTCTGATGAAAAACTTGAATTTATATTACAAAAACTAAGTCAAATTAATCATGTTGAAGTTATAAGGATAGGAACTAGGGTACCTGTTGTTATGCCACAGCGAATAACTGCTAATTTATGTAATATTATAAAAAAATATCATCCAGTTTGGATTAATACACATTTCAATCATCCAAATGAAATGACCAAAGAGTCAATGCTTGCGTGTAAAATGCTTGTTGATTCGGGAATTCCACTAGGGAATCAATCTGTACTGCTAAAAAATATTAACGATTGCCCTTATATTATGAAAAGCCTTGTGCATGAATTAGTGAAAAATAGGGTAAGACCTTACTATATATATCAGTGTGATTTGTCAGAAGGAATTGAACATTTTAGAACTCCAGTTTCTGCGGGCATAGAAATTATAGAACTTTTACGGGGACATACTTCTGGTTTTGCAGTACCTACCTTTGTAATAGATGCTCCTGGGGGTGGTGGAAAAATACCTATAAACCCTCAGTATTTAATTTCACAATCGCCAGAAAAATTAATATTAAGAAACTACGAAGGAGTATTATGTACTTACACTGAAACATCAGATAAAGTCCATAAATGTAAAAATTGTGGAATATGTGCCAAATTTAAAAAACATGAATCTAAAGGATTGGAAAAACTTTTTAGAAATGAAATGCTCTGTCTCACTCCAGAAAGTAATGTCAGAATAAAAAGGAGGGAACAATTTAGTGAATGGAAGTGAATGTAAAATAAATAATTACTATATTGAATTATATGGAGTTGAATTATATGTGGACTATACTAATAGTCGTGTAAAAATAATTAGATTTGATAATATATCAATTCAAATTATAAGAAAAATAATATTTTTTGCTTCAAAAGAATATTTGGGGAAAATTATTTGCAACTGTAATACTGATTTCTTTGAAAGTTTTCTTAAAGCAGGATTTCAATTAGAAGGGAAAATAGAAGGCTATTTTAAGGGAAAAGATGCATATTGTATGTCTTACTTTATTGAGGATCAAAGAAAGCTTTATAGTAATTCTGATAAGGAAGACCTGATTTTAAGACAGAGTTTGAATATAAAAAATACTTTTATACATGATAATAACTTTAAATATCATATAAGAAATGCAGTAAAGAGTGATTCAAAAGAAATAGCAGCACTGTTTTCTTATATATTTTTCACATATCCTTCTCCGGTTTTCGATGAAGAATATTTAAAGCAGACTATGAATGAAAAAGTTTTATACAAAGTTGCTGTAGATAATGGAAAAATAGTTAGTGTAGCTTCAGCAGATATGGATAAAGGAAATTTAAATGCAGAGATAACTGATTGTGCTACTTATCCACAATATAGAAGTAAAGGCTTACTATCAAATATTATTTACTCTTTAGAATCAGAACTTAAAAATATGGGGTTTATGACTTTATATAGTTTATCTAGGGCAATATATCCAGGCATTAATTTTGTATTAAGTAAACATGATTATAGATTTACGGGCAAATTAATAAATAACTGCAATATATGTGGTGGCTTTGAGAACATGAATATCTGGGTAAAAAATATCAGAAGAATATCCACAGACTTGTGTAAAATAGAATAGATGTGATAAAAATTACTATGGGGAATTGCTATAGTGATTTTTATTTTTTAAAGAACAGTGAGTATAACTCATTCAATGGTATAGAGTACTAATCCCCTATCTTAAAGAAGTTAGAGGATTAGTACTGGAGTATGTGGATAAGGTATTGTAGTAGATGGTGGTGCAGTAGGAAGCGAAGGAGTTGGAGAAGTGGTTGTCTCTGATATGGTGTATACTAAAGTTAGAACTGATGAAGAATTTCCTGAACCATCCACTGTAATAGCTTTTAATGTTGTAGTTGAACTTATAGTTATAGGTGATGAGTATAAGTTGCTGGACGTTGTAGGTGTAGTTCCATTCAATGTGTAATATATGGAAAATCCACTGGTACTATCACTTAAAGAAACAGTTTCACTTGAAGTATAAGTTCAAACTATTACATTTACTGTTGGAGTGGCTACTGTCATTATAGACTGTGTCTATAGCATTTTTAAATACAGTAGAAGATTCATAGGAGCCAAGACTCATTGATATTATGTCCGTATCATTTTGTATTGCCCAATCTATTCCAGATATTATATCTGAAGTATATCCTTCACCATCAGAATCCAAGGTTTTTACAGCATATATTGAAGCATATGGAGCTATTCCTTTTTTAACGCCTCCGTTTTGTGCTGTAATAATACCTGCCACATGTGTACCGTGTCCATTTTCATCAACATAAGATGAGGAGGATGAATCGCTTATAACATTTTTTCCACCTGCAATGGTTAAATCAGAATGTGATGCTACTCCACTATCTATAATTGCTATTTTTATACCTTCACCTGTTAATCCGGCTGCCCATGCCTGGGATGCGTTTATATCATCAATACCTCAGTTGGTAACTGAAGTGGAGGATTTAGTTACAGAAGATGAAGAAACTTTTGATATTTTAACTATTTGATCTTCTTCTACATAATCTACAGCTGAATCCTTTTTTAGTTTTGATATATCCTGGGATGTCATTTCGACTGTGGCTGCATTGAAATTATTAAGAGCTTATCCCTAAATAGTTTTTGGTATGATACAATAATAAAGAAAAAGGGATAGGGAGAGTTCTGCAAATGATATAAAAGCAATCATGGGAGATAACAGATGAGTTTTGGGAAGAAGTAAAAAATCTAATACCAGGTAGACGGTGTTAATATAAAAACTGAATACTTTTTCGAGTTCATTTTCGTATACCCCTTTTACATATTTGTTTTCGAATGACATTGTAATAGAATTAAGGTGAATTGGTATATTTATAAGTATTAAAATATTATATTACTAATTATTTCCATAATAAAGGTTGTTCCTTTATTATGGAAATGAAAAAAATTATATAATTTAAGTAAAAATTATTTACCTGAAGGTTTTAAAACTTCTAATATAGCAGTTTCCTGATCAGAAGTTATTGTACCAGCAGTTACTAGAGTATCTAAATTAGATTTTATGAAATCATTATTATTGTGGTTATCACCATTACCTTTATTATCGCCACTATCTTTATTGCCTGAAGGTGTTAAAGCTTTTTCTATAGCAGTTTCTTCATCAGAGGTTATTGTACCAGCAGTTACTAGGGCATCTAGCTGTGTTTTTATAGTGGAAGGG
>NZ_DAIQBT010000004.1:4566-128399 GCF_036781005.1 Clostridium sp.
TCTTTTGCTGAAGCAAGAGCTTCTTCTATAGCAGTTTCCTGATCAGAAGTTATTGTACCAGCGGTTACTAGAGCATCCAGTGCAGATTTTATAAAATCAGTATTATCTTGTTTATCACCATTGCTTTGATTATTGCTGCCACCTTTATCTGAAGGCGTTAAAGCTTCTTCTATAGCAGTTTCTTCATCAGAAGTTATTGTACCAGCAGTTACCAGGGCATCTAGCTGTGTTTTTATAGTGGAAGGGTCTTTTGCTGAAGCAAGAGCTTCTTCTATAGCAGTTTCCTGATCAGAAGTTATTGCACCAGCGGTTACTAGAGCATCTAGCACAGATTTTATAAAATTGGTATTATTGTGTTTATCACCATTGCCTTGATTATTGTCGCCACCTTTATCTGAAAGCGTTAAAGCTTCTAATACTGCAGTTTCTTCATCAGAGCTTATTGTACCAGCAGTTACTAAGGTATCTAATTGTGTTTTTATATTATTATTTGTACCTGTCATATGGGCAGCAAATGCTATGTTACCACTAGATAGTGTTATACCAGCGGCAACAAGACCTGCAATAACTTTACTCTTAATACTTTTAGTTTTCATATAATTCACTCCTTCTATTAATTTCTTATTAACTTAACTATAACCCAAAATTGTTGTGTAAATGTCAAGTGTTTATGTGAAAAATATGTGAAACATTATTTATACACATATTTTAAATTTAGAAATTTTAGCTTCTAAAAGTAAAATTGTTATATAAATATGTGTATAAAAATATTAGTTTGTGTTACTATGTATGAAATATCAAGTGATTCTTAGGTTCAGGTGGAGTTTGCTTAAGAGAAATACTATTCTCCATCTGAACCTTATTAACAGTATTCTTGATGTCTTTAGCACTTAGAATAAGTTATTCTTTAGGGGAAGAACTTATCCAGGCACGTAGCAGTGCTTATCCCCCCACTTTAAAGAAGCTGGGGGTGTTAGCAATGGTAGTGTTCGGATAAATTATGTCGTGATGAAGTAATATGTTGATTATGGAGGGAAAAATATGTTCAAAAGATATAGAAGACTTAGAAAAAATAATGCAATAAGGAGTATGGTAAGGGAAACCGTATTGAATGGGGAAGATTTGATTTATCCTTTATTTGTGGTAGAAGGAGAAAATATAAAAAGAGAGATAAAATCTCTTCCAGGAAATTTTCACTGGTCTTTGGATAGACTTAACGAATTAATGGAGGATATAGTAACTTCAGGGATAAGAGGGGTAATAATTTTTGGAATCCCGGATCATAAGGATGAAGTAGGCAGTGGGGCATATGATGATAGAGGTATAGTTCAAAGGGCAGTAGGTGAAATAAAAAGAATTGCACCGGATATTTGGGTTATTACAGATGTGTGTATGTGCGAGTATACCAGCCACGGCCACTGCGGCATAGTAGTAGATGGCTTTGTAGATAATGATGAAACATTAAAATATATAGCTAAAATAGCACTTTCCCATGTAAAGGCAGGGGCAGATATGGTGGCACCTTCTGATATGATGGATGGAAGAGTAGGAGCAATCAGAAATATTTTAGATGAAAATGGCTACAAAGATGTAGGCATTATGGCTTATAGTGCCAAGTATTCTTCTGCTTTCTATGGACCTTTCAGGGAAGCTGTAGATTGCTGTCCTGAATTTGGAGATAGAAAAGGCTATCAGATGGATCCTGGAAATAGCAGAGAAGCTATGCTTGAAATTCAGGAAGATATTGAAGAAGGCGCGGACATAGTTATGATAAAACCAGCCTTGCCTTACCTGGATATAATAAAAATGACAAGAGAAAAATTTAATAATGTTATAGCAGCATATAGTGTAAGCGGAGAATTTGCCATGATTAAAGCTGCATCAGCTGTGGGAAGTATAGATGAAAAATCTATAGTACTTGAAACCCTCACGTCTATTAAAAGGGCAGGAGCAGACATAATAATAACCTATCATGCAATAGATGCGGCAAAGTGGATTAGAAGGGTTTGATTGTTTAGTATTGGCTAAAAAGGAGGTATAGGTTTATGATTCATGGAGGGGATATTTACACGGAGGGAGTGCTTAAAGGGAAAAAGTTATTGGATTATAGTTCCAATATTAATCCCTTGGGAGTTCCTGAAGTTTTCTTGGAGAATATAAAAGAAGCTATAAAAAATATGGCTGTTTATCCTGATATTCAATATAGGAATTTGATAAAATATATAGAAGAGTATATTGGATGCAGGGGAGCAGATATTTTACTAGGAAATGGTGCATCTGAACTTATTGATCTGTCCATAGGCTTATTTAAAAGCATACTTATTGTGGTTCCTTCCTATGGGGAATATGAGATAGATGCAAAAAGATGGAACTGCAGAATTGAGTTTTCTTATTTATCTTCTAATATGGAAATTGATTATGATGATATAATGGATAAAATGGTGGAGTTGAATTCAATTATAATTGGAAATCCCAATAATCCAAATGGAGGAGTAATTGATAAGGTGAAATTTCAACCTATATTGGATTTCTGTGAAAATAATGATAAAGTTATTATTTTAGATGAAACCTTTATTGAGTTTACAGGAAAAACTGAATTTAGTTTTATAGATGAGATAGATCAATATGAAAGCATTTTTATAATAAGGGCAATGACTAAATTTTTTGCCCTGCCCGGTATAAGGTTTGGGTATGGTATAACTAAAAATAAAAGTATTTTACAGGGGATAAAGAGCAGACAAAATCCCTGGAATATAAATTGTTTTGCGGAAGTGGCTGCCAAGTATTGTTTAAAGGATTTAAATTATATTCATAAAGCTAGGGTAGTAGCTAACAAGGAAAGGCAGTTTATGACAGAAGAACTTGGAAAATTGTATTTTATTGAAAAGGTATTTGAAACCCATGCAAATTTTATATTATGTAAAATAAGAAATGTGAGTGAAGAGCAAGTGTATGATTATTGTATAAATAGGGCAATAATCATAAGAAAAGCCAGCAATTTCAGGGGACTTGATAAAAGGTTTATAAGGCTTGCAATAAAAGACAGAAGCTCCAATGAAAAACTATTAACTGTTTTAAGACATTTTCAGAGGAACAGTTATCCTGTATGCTAGATTTTCAGGGAAGAATGAAAGTAAAATTTCCATTTAAAAAGGGGATGGAATAAGGAATGGGTAAGTTGAAAAAAGGGTTTGTCCAGATATATACAGGAGATGGAAAAGGGAAGACTACAGCAGCTTTAGGATTGGCATTAAGGGCTGTGGGAAATAACTATAAGGTATATATGGTTCAGTTTCTCAAGACTTCTAAAACAGGGGAAATTGAAAGTGTAAAAAAATTAGGAAGTAATTTTAATATATATAGGTTTGAAAAGAAAAAAGGTTTTTTCTGGACATTAAATGATAGTAAAAAAGAAGAATTAAAAAAAGAAGTGGAAAAGGCTTATAAATTTTGTTTGAAAACCGTTGAGAATAATACCTGTGATATTTTAATAATGGATGAGATTATGGCTGTAATTTCAAATGGAATTATATCCATAGAGAAAATAACTGAACTCATAGATAAAAGACCAGATAATATGGAGCTTATATTCACTGGAAGGGATGCACCACAGCAAATTGTAGAAAAAGCAGACCTTGTAACAGAAATGAAAAGCATAAAACATTATATAGATAAAGGTATATTTGCAAGGGAAGGTATAGAATATTAAAGTTAAGGATTTTTAAGGGAGATTTTAATATGGATATAGCACTCGTTAGTTTAAATAAACATGGAGATATAATTGGCAAAAAAATAGAAGCTAGTATACCTATAGATGTATTTTCTAAAAGTAAAATTGAAAACTTTAACATTGTAAAAATTTCACAAAAGCTTATGAAAGTTTATGAGGCAATAATTTTTGTGTGTTCTACAGGTATAGCAGTTAGGGCCATTTCACCTTTTATAAAAAATAAATGTGAAGATTCGGCAGTCATTGTAGTGGATATAATGGGAAAATATGTTATAAGTCTTTTGAGCGGCCATTTAGGTGGTGCCAATGAACTCTCTAGAAAAATAGCTGAAATAATAAATGCAGAGGCTGTGATTACCACTGCAACAGATAATCTGGATTTAAAGGCACCAGACATTATTGCAAAGGAAAATGACCTTATAATAGATAACATTGGAGATGTAAAATGTATTTCAGCTCTTATGGTAGAAGGAGAGAATATTGCTTTTGAAGATGAGGAAAATATTATTGGTACACCAAAGGGTTACAGATATAATCTGGAAGAGTCCTGTGGAGTTGTATATGTGACAAATAAGTTAAACTATTTTAAGTCTTTTGATAAAATAGTCTCTCTTAAACTTATAAGAAAAAATATAATTATTGGGATTGGATGCAGGAAGGATTATTCCGTTCAGAATATGAAAAATACAGTAAGAGAAAAGCTTAGAGAATACAATATAGATGAAAGAGCTGTTAAAATAGTTACATCCTATGATATTAAAAGAGAAGAAAAGGCTATTATAGAACTTGCAAAATTTTTAAAGGCACAATTCAAAACTTTCACTAAAGAAGATATAAAATCTGTTGAACATAAATATAAGGGAAGTAATTTTGTGGAGGAGCGTGTAGGAGTGAAGGCAGTATGTGAGCCCTGTGTGGAACTGGCAAGAGGTAAAATTCTAGTTAATAAACTTAATTTATCAGGAATGACTTTATGTATAGGGAAAGAAATATATAATGCACGATGAACAATTCACAATTATAATTTTTGGATATATAAGGGGGAGAGGGAAAACATGAAAGCTACTGCCAGTTATCCGGGCAGCATAGGTGAAATGATACAGGGCAATTTTAGAGGAAAAGACGTATTGATATCTTGTCCTATAAATTTTTTTACCAAGGTAACTTTATTTGAAAGATATTTTCCCATTTTTAAATATAATTATCCCAAAAGCATGCAGTTTATGAAAATCATTTTGAAAAGATGGAATTATGATTTTTATGAAAAAAATTTGGATATGACCATAATTTCTCAAATTCCAAAAGGAAAGGGATTTGCCAGCAGTACTGCGGATCTATGTGCTACTTATTATGCACTTTTAAAGCTTTTTCACAGAACATTTAATGAAAAGGAATTAATAGACTGTTGTATTGAAATTGAACCTACAGACAGTATAATATTTCACGGTATTACTTTATTTGATTATAAGAAAGGAACTTTTAAGGAAAGTATAGGGGAATATTTTAAATTTTATCTTTTGGTATTTGAAGGGAGTAAAATGGTAGACACTGTAGAATTCAACAATAAGGCAGATGAACCCTTAAATGATGTAGAAGATTTGATAAATATATTTAAAAGGGGTTTTATGAGAAAAAGTTTAAAGGAGGTGGCTTTGGCATCCACAGAGAGCATATTGAGAAATGAAAACAGACTTAAATATAACATACTGCCTCAAGTTGTGAATATTAAGGATTCCACGGGGGGGCTCGGTATTATAGGTGCCCATACAGGAGATTGTCTTGCTATAATTTATGAAAGTTTAAAAGATTTGGATAAAGCAAGGGGCGGTATCGGATTTATCTCGGGTTATAAGGTATATAAACTTGAAACCATTGATAAAGAGGAACTTATGGAGGTATTATTTTGAGTTTTAAAATTGCTACAAGAAAAAGCAAGCTGGCATTGGCACAAACAGATTATGTAATAAATTTATTGACTTCAAAGTTTAAGATGCAGTGCGAAAAAGTCTCTATAAAAACTGAGGGAGATAGAAAGCTGGATGTATCTTTAAACAAAATTGGGGGAAAGGGAGTTTTTGTAAAGGATATTGAGAAGGTATTAATGAAAAAACATGCCCATGCAGCGGTACACAGTATGAAGGATATGCCAAATGAGCTATTGGATTTCTTTGAAATAATTGCAATGCCTGTAAGAGAAGATGTAAGGGATGTTTTTATATCTCCTGAAGGTATAAGTTTTTCACAGCTTCCAAAAGGAGCATTGATAGGCACCAGCAGTATAAGAAGGGCAGTGCAGATAAGAAGTTTAAGGAATGATATAGAAATAGTTCCTATGAGAGGAAATATAGAAACAAGGATAAGAAAAATGAAAGAAGAAAAATTAGATGGTATAGTTCTTGCTGCAGCGGGGATTAAAAGGCTTGGCATGTCAGAAGTTATAACAGAATATTTCGATCCTCTCAAATTTATTCCTGCAGTGGGACAAGGAGCTATAGGAGTAGAGATTCTAAAAAATAGTGAATATTCAAGTATTTTAAGCAAGATAGACAATAAAGATGTAAGAATAGGTGTAGAGGCAGAAAGAAGTTTTTTAAAGAAACTTCAAGGAGATTGTCATATTCCTGTAGGAGCATATTCTGTAATTGAAGGTGAAATTCTCAACATAACAGGTATCTTTCAAGTTGGCAGTAGACTTGTAAAAAAAGATGTATGTGGTAATAAGTGGGACTATATCAGATTAGGAGAAAGTTTGGGGAAAAAAGTCCTAAGAGGTTAATTATAATTGAAAGGAAGTAAATGTTTCTATGGGAAAAGTGTATTTGATAGGGGCAGGACCTGGAAATGAAGAATTGATTACTTTAAAGGCTTTAAGAGTTTTAAGAGAATGTACTTCAGTATTATATGACAGGTTGACGGGAGAGGGACTGCTTAAATATCTGGATAAAAACTGCAAGATATTTTACTGCGGAAAAGAGTCAGGTTGTCACTATAGAACTCAGGAAGAAATAAATAATATGCTTGTTAAACTTGCAAAAGAAGGACATATAGTGGGAAGAATAAAAGGAGGAGATCCTTATGTATTTGGAAGAGGAGGAGAAGAAGGCATAATATTAAGTAAGGAAAATATTCCCTTTGAGGTTATTCCGGGAATTACATCTGCCATAGCTGTTTTAAGTTATAGTGGAATACCTATTACCCATAGGGGAATTTCAAGAAGTTTTCATGTTTTTACAGCTATGACCAGGGATGGGGAAGGTCTTGAGTGGGAATATATTTCAAAGCTTTCTGGAACACTGGTTTTTCTTATGGGAATGGAGCATATAGAAGAAATATTTAAAAAACTTATAGAAAATGGTAAAGACAAGAATACTCCTGCAGCAGTGATAATGAGAGGAACAACCTCAAAACAAAGGATGGTTACAGGGGATTTGACAAATATAGTAAAAAAAGCTAAGGAGGAGGAACTTAAAGCCCCCTGTATTATTGTAGTTGGAGAAGTAGTTTCTCTTAATAAATATTTAAACTGGTACAATAACATGGAGTTATATGACACCAATGTGTGCATCACAAGAAGCAGGAAACAGTCTTATAAAATTAAAGATAAATTAATCAAATTAGGGGCGGAAGTAACGGAAATCAATGCAATAAAAATTTGGAATACCTCAGAAAATATGAAAGGGTATATACATAAACTCCCAGAGTATGACTTTATAGTTATGACAAGTGTAAATAGTGTAAATATATTTTTTAATTATTTAAAAGAAAAAAGATATGATATAAGAAATATAAAAGGGAAGTTTGCAGTAATAGGTTCTGCTACGGAAAGAGCTTTAATGGAAAAGGGTATATGTGCAGATATAAAGTCTGAAAAATTTGTAAGTGAAAGCTTAAGGGAAATACTTATAAAAGAAGTTAAAAAATCTCAGAAAATATTGATACCATGTTCCAGGCTCTCACGAAGAAATGTGGCACAGGCTTTAATTGATTTTGGATGTTTGGTGGATGAGGTACATATTTATGAACCAGTGCAGGGGGAGGTATTTAACCTAAAATCCTTAGATGAAGTAGATGTTGTATTTTTTACCAGCCCTTCTATAGTAAGAAGTATGATAAATATTTTTGGCACAGATAAGCTACGAGAAAAGATGAATATATCCATAGGTCCCCTTACTTTTAAAGAATTAAAGAAGTATGGTATATCTAGTTTTATTAGTGATGAATTTACAACAGAGGGTATGATTGAAAAGCTTTTACAGATTAAAAAACATAGGGATTAGGAAGTGATCATATGAAAAAGGCAATTTTAGTAATCAGCTTTGGAACTACTTATGAAAATACAAGAAGACTTACCATTGATGTCATTGAAAATAAAATAAGGAAAGAATTTAAAGATTATGAGATAAGAAGGGCTTTTACAGCTTATAAAATAATAAGTACATTAAAGTCTAGGGATAAAATAATGATAGACACACCTGAAGATGCCCTGGAAAAGTTAAAAAATGATGGTTTTGAACAGGTAATTGTACAGCCGCTTCATATAATTCCAGGAGGAGAATACGATTTTATTTTAAGAGTGGTTGAGAGATATAACAGAAGTTTTAAAGAAATAAAAGTTGGAAGACCGGTGTTGTTTTATAAGGGGATAGATGGAGAGATTCCAGATGACTATGATATCATGGCAGAGGCAATTAAAGATATAATTCCAAAGGATAATTTGAGCATATTAATGGGGCATGGCAGTACCCACTGGGCCAATGCTTGTTACTCCTGTTTTCAGCTTGTTTTAAGGGAAAAAGGGTTTAACAACTGTTTTATTGCCAATGTAGAGGGATATCCTGATTTTGGTACTATAGTCAGTAATATAAACAGAAGTTGTACTTTTTCTAGAAGAGAACGTAAAAAGATTAAATTAATTCCTCTTATGCTGGTAGCCGGAAATCATGCCAGAATAGATATGGCTGGCGAGGAAGAAGACTCATGGAAAAACATTTTAGTAAGGCAAGGATTTGATGTGGAAGCCTATATTCATGGATTAGGAGAGATTGGAAAATTTCAAAATATTTATATATCCCATATACAAGACGTTATAGATTCAAAGTATGATTATATACTTCAGGGAAAGAAGGAATATGAATGCCAAAAATTATGATTCAGGGTACCGCTTCCTCTGTAGGCAAGAGTATAATTGCTGCAGCTTTATGCAGAATCTTCAAGCAAGATGGATTTAAAGTATGTCCCTATAAGTCTCAAAATATGTCCTTAAATTCCTATATTACCTTAGATGGCGGGGAGATGGGAAGAGCACAGGTGCTTCAGGCTTATGCTTCGGGCCTTGAACCGGAAGTGTATATGAACCCCATACTTTTAAAACCTACCACAGATAAAAACTGTCAGGTTATTATAAAGGGAGAGGTTTATTGTAATGCAAGTGCCAGAGAATATTACAACATGAAAAAAAAATTTGTACCCATGTTAAAAAAGGATTTTGAAATGCTGGAAAGTGAATTTGACATAATGGTGATTGAAGGGGCAGGAAGTCCTGCTGAAATAAACCTGAGAGATAACGACATTGTAAATATGGGATTGGCAAAACTTGTGAATTCTCCTGTGATTTTGGTGGGGGATATAGATAAGGGAGGGGTATTTGCTTCACTTTTAGGCACCATGATGCTTCTCACTGAAGAAGAGAGGAAAAGAGTAAAAGGAACTATTATTAATAAATTTAGAGGGGATGTGGAAATACTAAAGCCTGGTTTATGGATGATAGAAAAGAAAATAAAAGTGCCTTGTATAGGGGTGGTTCCATATTTTAAGTTGGTTTTAGAGGATGAGGACAGTGCAGTGGATTTTAATACAAAAATTAATGCACCTGTTGATATAGCAGTAATAAAGCTGCCTCACATTTCAAATTTTACAGATGTAGAACCCCTAAAAGTTGAAGAGGATAGTTCACTGCGCTACATAACAAGTGAAGATGATTTTGGGAATCCGGATTTTCTCGTAATACCAGGAAGCAAAAATACCATAGAGGATTTAGTTTATATAAGAAAGGTGGGAATAGAAGACAAAATCAAAGAGTATTCAAATAGAGGGGGTTTTATATTTGGGATATGCGGAGGATATCAGATGTTGGGCACATATATAGAAGATCCTTTAGGGGTGGAAACAAAATTTAAAGCTGTAAATGGAATGAATATTCTAGATATAAGTACTGTATTTGAAAAGGAAAAGGTGACCACCCGAGTTAAGGGCAGGATAGCTGGATTATGTAAAGATATTAGTATTTATGGGTATGAAATCCATATGGGCATATGTAATTATGGAAAGAGGGCAAAACCTCTAATAGAGATAACTTGTAAAAATGGCCGCAGCTGTGATTTTAAAGAAGGAGCCGTTAATTTAGAAGGAAATGTCATGGGTACTTATATTCATGGGATTTTTGATGGAACTGAACTGAGACAGCACATAATGAATAAATTAAGAATTAAAAAAGGAATAAAAGAAAAAAAGTCACTAGTCTATGAGAATTTAAGGGAAAAAGAAATTGACAAATTAGCTGATATAGTAAGAAATAGTTTGGACATGAAAAATATGTACAATATACTTGATATTAAAAAGTGAGTTTGTGGAGTAAGAATATGAAGAGTATAATTATATCCTCCAATAGCAGCGGGGGAGGGAAGACTACAGTGACTTTGGGACTTATGAGAACACTTATAAAAAGGGGATTTTCGGTGCAAGGGTATAAAGTAGGTCCTGATTACATAGATGGAGCATTTCATGAATATATAACAAGAAAAGCTTCAAGAAATCTAGATTTATATTTAATGGGGGAAGAAGGGGTTAAAGCTTCCTATAAAAGAGGTAGTGGAGATTATGGCATAATTGAAGGAGTAATGGGACTTTATGATGGAAAAGGTATAACTTCAGATTATTCTACGGCTTCTGTAAGTAAAGTTTTAAATATACCTGTAGTACTAGTGCTTACCCCCAAGGCCCAAAGTGTTACCCTATGTGCTGAAATAAGCGGTATTTTGAATTTTGAAGATATAGACATAGCAGGGATTATTTTAAATAACATAAATGAACATTACTATAAACTTTTAAAAACCATAATTGAAAAAAATTTTAAGGAAAAAATCAAAGTTTTTGGTTGCCTTCCTAAAGATGATGAACTGACTTTAAAAAGCAGATATTTGGGACTTGTACAAAGCAGTGAAGTGACAGGACTGAAGGATAAAATTGAAATATGCAGCCAGATGATTGAAAAATATATTAATGTAGATGAATTATTGAAATATTTTTCAAAAACCTATGAATTTAAGGATACTTATCATGTAAAAAGAAAAGATTTTAAGATTGCGGTGGCAAAGGATAAGGCTTTTAATTTTTACTATAAGGAAAATCTTGAACTTATGGAGGAGTTGGGGGAAGTAGAATATTTCAGTCCTTTAAAAGATAAAAAGATACCGGAGAATATAGATTTTTTGTACCTTGGAGGGGGTTATCCTGAAGTATTTAAAGAAGAGTTAAGTGCCAATAAAATGTTGTTATCTAATATAAACGCTGTATTAACTAAGGGCACAAGATGCTATGCAGAATGTGGGGGACTTATATATCTTATGGAAAGTATAGAAGATACCGGTGTAGTGGGATTTTTAAAAGGGAATGCCTATATGGGTACAAAACTCTGTAATTTTGGATATGCACAAATTAAAATTGAAAATTCCAATCATATATTTCCAAAAGGTATAAAAGTAAATTGCCATGAATTTCATAAGTCCTATTTAAAAACAGAAGAGGATACCATATATACATTGATTAAAAATACCTATGATGGAAAGGAAAAAAAGTGGAGATGCGGTTATTTGAAGAATAACACCCTAGCAGCTTATGCCCATGTGCATTTTTTTGGGAATATGAGTTTTTTCAAATATTTGGTTACTACAAAAGGGAAGTGAAATTTTTATGGATTATATTAAAAACCCCAGAGCAATTGAAGAAAAAAGTTTTCAAATTATTGAAGAAGAAATGGGAGATAACAATTTTACCCATAGAGAACTGCTTATAATAAAGAGAGTAATACATACCACTGCGGATTTTGAATATAAGAATTTAGTGTATATCAGACAGGGGGCTATAGAAAGTGCCCTTCAGCTTTTGAAAAAAGGAACTAAAATTTATACGGATACAAATATGATTTTGGCAGGCATAAATAAAAAAGCATTAAAAACTTTAAATTGCAGTGCAATATGTTATGTAGCAGATAATGAGGTAGCCAAAATTTCAAAGGATAGGGGGATAACTCGTTCTATGGCAGCTATGGAAAAGGCTGCAGGGGAGGGGATAAATTTCTTTGTAATTGGAAATGCTCCCACCGCACTATATAAATTAAAAGAATTGATCGAAGAGGGGAAGTGCAGTCCATCCTTTGTAATAGCTGTTCCTGTGGGGTTTGTAGGTGCAGCACAGTCCAAAAAAGATTTTGAAGAACTTAAACTGCCTGTGATTACAGTAAGAGGGAGAAAAGGAGGCAGCACCGTAGCGGCAGCAATTATAAATTCTCTTTTATATATGTTGGTAAATAGGTAATAAGGAGTAATAAATATGGATTTATATGTGAATTGTGGAGGGAAAAATTTAAGATGTGGTTATACCACAGGTTCATGTGCAGCGGCTGCAGCAAAGGCTGCAACCAGAATGCTCTATTCAAAAGAAGTTTTAGAACATATAAGTATAGATACTCCTAAAAATATAGAACTGGATTTGCATATTAAAAGCGTAAAAAGATGTGTAGACTATGTGGAGTGTTGTGTAATAAAGGATAGTGGAGATGACCCGGATGTAACAAATGGAATTGAAATATGGGCAAGGGCTGAGAAAAGTAAAGAAGAATATATGCTGAGGGCAGGTGTAGGTGTAGGGATAGTTAAAGGGGAAGGATTATATGTAAAAAAAGGTGATTTTGCTATAAATCCTGTGCCAAGAGTCATGATAGAAAGAGAAGTTAAAAAAGTTCTGCCTCGGGGAAAGGGCGTTGTGATAACCATATTTGTTCCAGAAGGAGAGAAAATTGCACATAAAACCTTTAATCCAAGACTAAACATAGTAGGGGGCATATCTATTTTAGGGACTACAGGAATAGTAGTGCCTATGTCCCAGGAAGCTTTGAAAGAGTCTATAAAACTGGAAATTTCTCAAAAAGCGGCCAGTGGATATAAGGATTTGATACTTTTATTTGGAAATATGGGGGAAAATAAAGCAAGGGAGCTTGGATTGAATATAAAAAAAGCTGTTATAATGTCCAATTATGTGGGATTTGCTTTGGACTGTTGTGTAGAATATAAAATAGAGAAAATACTTATGGTGGGACATATAGGAAAAATATCAAAAATTTCTGCAGGGTGTTTTAATACCCACAGCAGGGTGTGTGATGTAAGGCTGGAAGTTATGGCTCTTGAACTTGCTCTTATGGGAGCAGATAGAAAAATTGTGGAAGCTGTGTATAATGAAAAGACCACAGAAAGTGCAGTTAAAATTATAGGTAGTAAGCATAAGGATATATATAGGAGAATAGGTAAAAAAATAAAAGAAAGAATAGAAAAATTTACTTATGGAGCCTTAGAGGCTGAGATAATTATGTATTGTATGGAGAGCGGAGTGCTGTGGGATGGAAGGAATAGAATTTAAAGTTAGCTTATAAGTTAAGTAAATTTAAGGGGAGAAAATGAAAATTATGGTTTATATTGTAGGGATTGGACCTGGGGCAAAAGAGTATATTTTACCTAAAGCGGAAAAAATTATGGAGAATTGTGATATTATTATTGGCTTTGAGCGTGCCATAAAAAGTTTGAATTATATAAAACAGAAGAAGATTATAGTTAATTCTTTTGCAAAAATATTTCAATTTATAGAAGATAACAAAGAGAACCATATTTCTATAGCAGCTTCAGGTGACCCCTGCTTTTATGGTATTACAGAATATTTCAATAAAAATTTTGCTGGAGAATTTAAAGTGATACCGGGCATAAGTTCTTTTCAATATTTTATGTCAAAACTGAGTAAGTCCTGGCAAAACGCTAGGTTATGCAGTCTTCATGGAAGAAATCAAGAGGTGGCTCGAGAGGTTGCAAATAATAAATTGACTATATGGTTTACAGGTAAGAATAATACTCCTAATTATATCTGCAGGGAACTAGTAAAAAAAGGAATAAGGGCATTGGTATATGTGGGTGAAAATTTATCCTATGGGGATGAAAAAATATCAAAAGGCACTGCAGAAGAAATGTGCAGTGGCAATTATAGCAGTTTATGTGTAGTAGTAGTAGAAAATAGAGAGGGCATTAAATGATATATATAAAAGATGAGGAATTTATAAGAGGAAATTGTCCCATGACAAAGGAAGAGGTCAGAATATTAAGTATGGCTAAAATGGAAATTAGAGATGGAGATACATTGCTTGATATTGGGGCAGGAACAGGTTCCATCAGTATACAAATGAGTAAATGCAGTCCATTGGGGAGTGTAACGGCTGTGGAAAGAGAAGGGGAAGCTCTCAAAATACTGGAAAAGAACCGAGAAAAATTTAAAGCTTATAATATGACCATAGTGGAAGGAGATGCACTTTTAGTAGAATCCTCTATGAAACAAATATTTGATGGTATTTTTATAGGTGGAAGTGGTGGGGATATTGAAGATATAATTATTAAATACTCCGCAAAGTTAAAAAAAGGTGGGAAATTTGTAATGAATTTTATAACTATTGATAATCTCTATAAAGCTATGGAGAGATTAAAGAAACTGAAATTTGAAACAGAATGTACTCAAGTGGCTATAAGTAAAACAAAGAATAGGGGCTATATGCTATTTTCAAATAATTCAATTTACATATTAAGTGGAAAAAAATAATGGAGGATACAGCATGGCTAAATTATATGGGATAGGGGTAGGACCAGGGGATAGTGAATTATTGACATTAAAGGCATTGAAAGTACTACAAAAATGTGAGGTTATAGTAGCACCCAGTTCCACAGAAGGTGGTAGAAGTATAGCACTTGATACAGCAAAACAGTTTATAAGAAAAGAATCTGAGATAATAATAAAACATTTTCAAATGGGAGGGGAAAAAAGTGAAGAGAAGGCATATGAGGCATTTCAGGTTATAGAAGAAAAATTGAAACAGGGAAAAAATGTAGCTTTTTTAACCATAGGAGATCCCTTTATATATAGCACTTATATACATCTGTTAAGGTACATTGAAGAGAGAGGATATCTTTCAGAGACAGTACCTGGAATTACATCTTTTTGTGCTTGTGCAAGTTTAGCAAAAGAAGCTTTGGTGGTGGGAGATGAATCACTTTTAATAGTTCCTGGAAACAGGCTGGATTCTATAAAGGATGAGAAAAATGTAGTGATAATGAAAGTCTATAAAAAAGAAGAGAAGATAATAAATTATCTTGAAGAGAAGGGTTTTAGTTATATATGCGTAAAAAGAGCTGGAAGGGAAGGACAAAAGGTTACGCGAGATAAAAGGGAGATACTTGAGGATAGGGAATATATGTCTATAATAATAGCCCATAGAAAGTAAGGTGAATTTTTTAAAATGGTTTATTTTATTGGAGCAGGTCCCGGTGATGTGGACTTAATTACAGTAAAGGGAAGAGAAATTTTAAAAAAAGCAGATGTAATAATATATACAGGATCGCTAGTTAGCAGTGCCCATATGGATTTTTGTAAAGATGGAGCAGAAATCCATAATTCTGCTTCTATGAATTTAGAACAGGTAATTAAGATAATAGAAAGAGCTGAAAATGAAAACAAGTTGACAGTGAGACTTCACACAGGAGATCCTTCTATTTATGGAGCTATTAAAGAACAAATGGATGAATTGGATAAAATACATATAAAATATGACATTATTCCCGGAGTAAGTTCTTTTACAGCAGCAGCAGCGGCCATTAAAAAAGAATTTACTCTTCCGGAGGTAACCCAGACTGTAATTCTCACAAGGATAGAGGGTAAAACACCGGTACCTGAAAAGGAAGATATAGAAACTTTAGCAGCCATAGGGGCATCCATGGCTATATTTCTATCAGTGGCCATGATTGATAAAGTGGTAGAAAAACTAAAAAAAGGGTATGGGAGAAATGTACCAATTGCTGTAGTTGAAAAAGCTTCCTGGGAAGATGAAAGAATCATAATTGGAACCTTGGAGGATATAAGTGAAAAGGTAAAAAAATTTGATATTACAAAATGTGCACAAATACTTGTTGGAGATTTTATAGACTGTAGTTATAAGAAAAGTCTACTTTATGACAAAAATTTTACCCATATGTTTAGAAAAGGTGAGCAGAGATGATTGGTCTTATACTCGGCACCTCAGAGGGAAAGGATATAGTGGAAGGACTTAATAAATTTACAGATAATATTTTGATTTCCACGGCTACGGCTTATGGAGGGGAATTATTTAAGGATTATAAATATAAATTTCTAAATGCAAGGGCATTGAATCTTAGTCAGCTTAAAGAAATGTTTTTGAAAAATAATATAAAGGTTCTGGTAGATGCCTCTCATCCCTATGCATTGGATATATCTTGTAATTGTGAAAAACTGTGCAAGGAACTTAATATACTCTATTTAAGATATGAAAGACCTTCTGTGTGTGATAAATATAGAAATAAAGATAAAATAATTTTTACTTGTGATTATGAGGAGTTAATAAATAAAATAAGAAGTATTAAAGAACTTAAAGGAACCATTTTAAATACCACAGGCAGTAAAAATATAGATAAATTTATTTCAGCGGATATTTCAAATAGGATTGTCCATAGGGTTTTGCCTTCAATAGAAGTAATAAAAAAGTGTTTTCAGTTAGGGGTAAATACAGAAGATATTATAGCCATAAAAGGTCCCATAGGCTATGAACTTAATCTGGGGTTTATAGAACAGTATAATGCAGAGGGTATAGTGCTGAAGGATAGTGGAATTCAAGGAGGTACAGAAGAAAAGATAAAAGCAGCTTTGCATAAAGGTATATATATATTTATAATTGAAAGAAAAAAAAAGGCATATAAAAATGTATTTTATGATCAGGAGAAGTTGGTTAAGTATATAAAGGACAAGGGGATTTTTTGAAGAGGTGAAAAATTTGGGTAAATTATATGTAGTTGGCATAGGGCCTGGAAGCATAGAACATATGACACTAAGAGCCAAACAGGCTATAGAAGAAAGTGAAGTTATTGTGGGCTATGATAAATATATAAAGTTAGTTGAAGCTTTAATTGGGAGTAAGGAAATATTTGAAACAGGCATGAGGGGGGAAGTACAGCGTTGTAAAAAAGCGTTAGAACTATCTCGCAGTAAAGTAGTTTCTATAATAAGTACAGGTGATGCCGGTATATATGGCATGGCGGGATTGATTTTAGAGATAAAAGAAAAAAGTGATGTTGTAGAAATTGTGCCTGGAGTAACTGCTGCTTCAGCAGGGGCAGCATTACTTGGAGCACCTCTTATGCATGACAGCTGTTATATAAGTTTAAGCGATTTGATGACTCCTTATGATGTGATAAAAAAGAGGGTGGAACTTGCAACTTTAGGAGATTTTGTAATATCTTTTTATAACCCTAAAAGTACGGGAAGGCCCCATTATTTAAAGGAGTGTATTGATTTAATAAGAAAGTACAGACAGGGAACTACACCAGTGGGTGTGGTTAGGAATGCCTTAAGGAATAATGAAAGTGTAAGAGTATATACTTTGGATACTTTATGTGAAGATGAAGTGGATATGTTCTCTGTGGTTATTGTGGGAAATAGCAATACTTTTATAAAAGGTAAAAACATAATAACTCCCAGGGGATATATGTTATAGCAATGCACAATTACAGTTTTGAAAGGAGATAGCTAATGGGAAAATTGATTGTTGTAACAGGTGGGGCAAAAAGTGGTAAGAGTTCCTATGCAGAAAAACTGGCAAAGGAAATTAAGGGTGATATTTTATATGTAGCAACAGCTGTTCCCTTTGATGATGAAATGAAGATTAAAGTAAAGAAGCATATTGAGCAAAGACCTCCTAATTGGTATACACTGGAAGCTTACAAGGACTTTAACAGTAAATTGCTACCTATGCTTTCTGGAAAGTCTGTGGTGCTTTTAGATTGTGTTACAAATTTAGTTTCCAATTTACTTCTTGAAAAATGCAGTGATATTGAAAAGATTAAGGATTTTGAAATATTGGAGATTGAACAATATGTGAAAGAAGAGATAAGAGAATTTATAGATATTTCAAAAAGCTCATCCATACCTTTTATTGCAGTTACCAATGAAGTTGGGATGTCTCTGGTTCCTGAATATAAACTGGGAAGGATATTTAGGGAACTTGCAGGAAGTATAAATCAAATTATAGCTGGGGAAGCTGAGGAAGTGTATTTTTGTATTTCCGGCATACCTGTGAGAATTAAATAATAGAAAATTTATATATTATTTTAAAGCATGAAAAGGGGAGTGTAAATGTTACAGTTGATTTTAGTGAGACATGGAGAAACCAATAGCAATAGGCAGGGAGTATATTGCGGGTGGACAGATGTAGAACTTAATGAATATGGAATCAGTCAAGCAGAAAGGGCAAGAGATAGACTAAAACACATAAACTTTGATCTTGTAGTAGCCAGCCCACTTAAAAGAACAAAAAAAACTGCCCAGATTATTAGTAAAAATATAATTTATGATGAAGGACTTAAAGAAATTAATTTTGGATTATGGGACAATCTATCTCTGAAGGAAATTGAAGAAAAGTATCCTGATGAATATAATGTATGGATAAAAAATGAAAATGAGGAATTCATGTTCCCTGAAGGAGAGAGCATAAGAGATGTACAAAAAAGATCTGTCAGTGTTATTGATAAAATAATGAAAAAACAAAAATGGGGTAATGTTTTGATTGTTACCCATGGGGGGCTGATAAGAAATATCATAGCATATCTGCTGGGTATGGGCGGAATGGGAGCTTGGCGGTTTTGCATAGATAATTGCGGTATAACCAAAATTCAAATAATAGAGGGGTATGCCGTATTAACAGAGTTAAATGGATAATTAAAAAATTTATTATCCTCTTAACAATTTAATTACATTGTTTAAGAGGATAATTGTTTTTGTTTAAAGATTACCTGATTTAGAATGTTGATTCTTTAGGCAGTTCCCCTGTTAAATATGATATTGATGCTGTGCCGTGTTCTATATAAAACACTTTAAATATGGGATTATCAGCTGATTTATAGAGACTTTTTACAAGTTCTGATGAGTCTAATGCTTTTTGTTTTTTATCAATATCTTCTGAGAATATAATTTTACCGCTTATCCTTGCTGTAACCATATCTTTAGAGGTGGAACTGTATTCTATATAAGGGGTTTTGACTAATTGATTATACACTTTTTTTGTATCGCTGGTACAAAAATAAAGTTTGCCATCTTCATAAAACATAAACCCAAAAGGTCTTACTCTAGGTTCTCCATTTTCCACTGTGGCTAGAAATCCATAACCTATTTCCTTAAAGATTTTTATTACCTCGTCCATTATGTATACCTCCTTGATTTTTTTATTTACCATTAGTATAATAGTATACGGTATATAATACAAGTACGCATATTTATATTACATAGTCATATAAAATAGACTATTGTGAAAGGAGAGGTGTTAGTGGATAATGAAATCAAATTTTGTCCTGTATCTGTAGCTCAAAATATACTGATGGGAAAGTGGAAACTATCAATTTTATGGACTTTAAAAGATAAAACAAGACGTTTTAATGAACTACAAAAATTGATAACTACAATTTCTAGAGGGGTACTTACACAACAGTTGAGGGAACTTGAAAGGGATAAAATTATAAATAGGAAGGTATATAGAGAAGTACCTCCAAAAGTGGAGTATTCTCTGACGGAAATAGGTAAAAGTTTTATTCCTATAATGATTCAGATTATAGAATGGGGTGCAGAATATATTGAAAAGGTAAATAACTGCAATATGGATATCTGTATATTAAATAAATTTCCCTGTCAAAGGTGTCACGAAATGATGCAAGCAAATAACACAAAGTAGTGTAATCCTGTTAAAATAAGGGTTAAACTACTTTGTGTTTTGTTAGGAAATTTTAAATCTGTGAACCAAATTATTTAACTCAGTTACAATGGATTTAAGTCTTTGAGCACTGGTATTTATTACTTCAAAAGATATTTCCTGTTCTTTAATTGAAGCAGAAACTTCTTCAGATGCCGCAGCGGATTCTTGTGATATGGCAGATATATTTTCAATGGAGGTTATAATGCTGTTTTTATCTTTATTTATTTCGGTAATTTCACTATTTAGTTCAGTTATTATAGATATCATATTGCTTATAGAGGTATTTATGGTTTCAAAGTGTTTTTCTGACTGAGTCATAGACATATTGGCAGTTTTGCTTAACTCTCTAGTTCTATCCATAGTAATTTTAGTATTATTAATTTGAAGTTGAATTTCATTTACCATAGCACTTATTTCCTGGGTTGAGTTGGAAGTTTGTTCTGCTAATTTTCGTATTTCTTCTGCAACAACGGCAAAGCCTTTTCCATATGCTCCGGCACTAGCAGCTTCAATGGCTGCATTTAATGCAAGTAAATTGGTTTGCTTTGCTATGGATTCTATAGTTTGCACTATGTTTCCAATAGAGTCTGATTTATCTGATAAAATGGATATATTTTCTGAAACCTTTTTTGCTGCATTACTTCTTTCATTGAGCCTTAAATAGAGTTCTCGTACTGAAGAAGATACATTCTTATTAATTTTTTCTGTAGTTTTAGAGTATTTGATAACTTCTGCAGAGTTTTTTGTAACCTTATTTATTTTATTTGATAATACATTTAATTTATCAAGTCCTGTAGATATTTCTTCTGCCTGGTCTGTAGAACCCTTGGCTACTGCCTCCATGGAATTAGTAATCTCCTTCATTGTCCTAAATGTTTTATTCATGGAAGAAGATACCTTATCCGATTGACTATGAACTTCATCAGAATTATTATTTAAAGTTATAATTATAGTCTTGAGTTGTTCTCTTAATTTTCTTATAGAAGTTCCTATTGTACCAACTTCGTCTTTATATTTTAAAACATAATTATAATCAATGCCACTAGGAGATAAATCAAGATCTCTGGTCTTATTTACTATTTTTGATAACTCTATTAGTGGTTTTGTTATTTTATTTCCAAAAGCTAGGGAAAATATTGCAGATATAATTGTGAAAATTAAAGCTATTATTATATATGCATATATTAAGTTATTCAAAGGTTTCTTAAACTCAACAGTTGGAATGGCAAGGCCTACTGTCCATTTTGAAGATGATATTTCAGCTGAAGTAAAATATCTTTTTATTTTATCATAGTCTGTTAGAGTTATTCCTGAAGATCCTTTGTTGTTAGTAAGTACTTGTTTGTAGCTGCCATCCATAACTTTATTGATATTTTTCAGCTCTTTTTCGGTAGGTTTAAATGATTTATTTGGATGTACTATAATATTATTTTCATCATCAAACAAATAAGCATAGCTGTTGGCGACAGGCTTGGCTTTTTCCACGATTTTTGTAATTGTATCTATGTATATGTCAGTTCCCACCACTCCAAGGACTTGTCCATTTCTGGATAAGGGTTTTCCAATGGTTATTATCATTTTGTTTGTTATTGCATCAAGATAAGGAGCAGAATAAGTTAATTTATTGTTTTTTATAGTTTTTTTGTACCAGTCTCTCTTTGTACAGGCATATCCTGCAGGGGGTATCCAACCTGAACCATCCCAAAATTCTTCATTGGAAAAACCTATATATACATCTGTAACATAGGAATTGGTTTTAGCTTTATGAGTCATATATGAAATTATATCTTCTTTATTGAAGTTTGAATTTGTTTCTAAGTCGTCTGAAATATCTTCTAAAAATTGTCCTTGAACACTTAACCAGCTATTTATCATTTCAGAGTATTTTTGAGATGTTATAAGTGTTTTATCTGTAATCTGTTTGTTTAAAGCATTATATGTTATAGCATAGGATATAACTATAGAGAAAAATAAAACTATAATACAGGTACCGCATATGGCTGCTGTAAATTTTGACTTTAAGCTTTTCATAAGCAAAACTCCTTTTTTAAAATCTTTTTTCCTTGGTATTTAGAAGAAGTTTGTATAAAATAAAAACACTTAATTATTTGCAAGTTAACAAATAATTAAGAAAATGTTGCTAATATATTAACATATCATATGATAAATTACAATATTAATTAGATATTTGAACTTATTTTATAACACTTAATTTTTTCAATTTATATAGGAAATTTAATATATATAGGGGGCGTATGTGTAATATAAGTTTAGAGTGAAAAAAGTCCTATACATAACCAGATAAGAAAGCCAATCCAAGTTATTTTACGCGTTGATGTTAAAAGCACCAGACAGCATAATACTGTTATTATAGGGGTAAATGGTATACCCGGACATTTCAATTTTCTTTCAATATTTGGCATGGAAATTCTGTTGATCTTACAAAAGATTTTAGGTATTAATCCATCTCTTGCCATAACCATAAATATCCTAACCTAACCATAAAGCATTGTAAGTATTACAGAAACTATGCCTATAATGGCACCAACTCCTACTAATGCTGAACCCCATTGATTCCTATTCTACAAAGGGCATCAGGCACCACATTATCTGAAACTATTTCTTTATAAGGAACTATTCCTGTAAGAACTACAACTATCATAACATAAAGTATACAAACCACTATAAGACATGATATTATTCCTCTGGATACATCCCTTTTAGGATCCACTGCTTCCTCTGCGGATATGGAAATAGCATCAAAATCTATAAAGGAGAAGAATACCATATTATATAATAGTTCTTTAAAAAACGGAATATAATATCTGTCATAACAATTTGTTGATGGTTTTTTTGCATACAATTATTAAAATATTGCAAGAAGATAAAAGAAAATATCAAATTCTTTCCATATACATATGTATTTTAATGAAAATATATATTATAATAAAATTTATAACATTATGATAAGGAGGATAACTATGGAACAGTGGGAAATGATGCTAAAGCTAGTTCTTTCTGGAGTGCTTGGAGCTTTAATCGGATTTGAAAGAAGAAGTCGTTCTAAGCAGGCAGGACTTAGAACTCATTTTGTTGTAGCAGTGGGAAGTGCACTTATTATGCTGGTATCTAAATATGGATTTCAGGATTTTTTAGAAATTCCTTCTGTTTCTATTGATCCAAGCAGAATAGCGGCTCAGGTTGTAAGTGGAGTAGGTTTTCTTGGGGCGGGTACTATAATTGTGGAACATCAGTTTGTAAGAGGCTTAACTACGGCTGCCGGATTATGGGCTACTGCCGGAATTGGTATAGCTATTGGTGCAGGTATGTATATACCAGGGATAGGGGCTACCGTATTTATAGTTATAGGACTTGAAATATTTAACAGAATACAAAAAAATTCTGTTCATTGTCTAGGTAAAGTAATCCTATCCTTAGAAGGAATTAATCCGGTGCTTGACATATTAAAAAATTCCAAAGTGAAGATATCTAATATTCAAGTGAATAGACATCATAATAAAAATAATAAGCAATCTGAAAGTAAAATTGTTTTTAGAATATATGGGGTAAATCATAATCAAACAAAAGATATCATGGTAAATATTTCAAAAATACCTTATGTAAAAGATGTAAATATAGAATAAAATTTAAAATATGAGGTGAGCTGTCTATGGGAAATAAAATTTTAGTTGTATACTATTCTCTTGAAGGAAATACAAAACTAATAGCTGAGGCTATTTCAGAAAAATTATCGGCAGATATTTTAAGGATAAGGCCTAAAAAGGACATAGATTCCAAGAGTAGGATGAAGTATTTAGTGGGAGGAAAACAAGCCGTAACTAAAGAGAAACCGGAACTTGTACCTTATGATGTGAATGTTGAAGACTATAATACTTTATTTATTGGAACTCCTGTCTGGGCGTGGACATTTGCCCCTGCTATAAGAAGCTTTATTGATGGTGTGAATTTAAAGGGTAAAAAGATAGCAATATTTAGTTGCAATGCAGGATCTAATGGAAAAACTTTTGAAAATATGAAAGAAGAACTTCAGGGAAATGAATTTTTAGGGCAAATTGAGTTTAAAGATCCACTTAAAAATCATAGAGAGGAAAATGTGGAAAAAGCTAAAAAATGGGCTTATGATATTTGTAAGTTAGATGTAAAGTAATTATATTACTCATAGATTTATATAATCTATGAGTATTTTTATTTTCTTATAATAATATTATAAGAATTACTTATCGAGGAGCGTTATTTGTCCTTATCCTCCACTTCGAAGAATGAGTGTTATCAATAGTGGTGCTTAGATAAATATAAATTTTACCCCAATTTATTGACAATTAGTTATTTAAAATGATATTTTATTAATAAAATATCATTTTTATCATATTTAAACGCCCATATGAAAATTTATGTATAGGGGGAGTGTACGTGGTTATGAAAGAGAGTATGAACAGAATTGTAAAATCACTTGAATATAGTTACATACCTTTACAGCCTGGATTTGAGAATAAGTGTGAAAACTATGTAGAGATGAAATTAAGCAGAACTGATGCATTAAGCAAAATTATATCTGTATTTTATCAATTTAAAATTACTGAAAATGTAGAAAATTTTATTCCAGTAATTCCAGATGGATGTATTGATATTATATTTTATGGTAGCCAGGGTGATTTTTTTTCAAATATTTGCGGCAGCGTTATTAAGAGTAAAAAAATATCTTTAATAAAGGGATGTGAATATTTTGGGGTCAGATTCTTTCCGGGAGAGGCCATTAGAGTTTTGAAGTGTTCAATAAAAGAATTTATCAATAATGAAGTACCTCTAATGGATATAGTTAAAAAGGATTTGTTTATTAGTGAAAAAATATCTAAAGCACGAAATTTTTATGATAGAGTAGCCATATTTAAAAACTTTATTACAAGTTTTTTTCTGGACACACATATTCCTCTTATAATTGAAAAATCAATAAAAAAAATATGTCAAAATAAGGGGATAGTAAGTATAAATGAATTGGCAGAGTATACAGGGTATTCTACCAGATATTTGAGGAAAACATTTGAAACTTTTGTGGGAATATCGCCTAAATTATTAAGTCAGATTGTAAGATTTCAAAACTGTTTATATATGATTATAAATGAAGATGACTACGAACTAATGGATATAATATTAGAATGTGGATATTATGATCAATCTCATTTCATTAATGAATTTAAAAAATTTATTTACCTTACGCCTAATCAAATAAAATTAAAAAAATTTTAAGCTAGGGAGTCTTTATGGATTTTAAACATAGAGGCTTTTTATTTTTAAATTTTACAATTTATCATTAATAAGTTCCGTTTTTTACAATACAGTTAAAAATATTAGTTATATATTGATAATATAATCAAAAAGTCTTAAAAATTATTTTTAGCTTAAGGGAGGAGTAAAAATTGGATAATGATATAAAATTAGAATCTTTTGGCTATAAACAAGAATTGAAAAAGGTATTGGGATTAAAAGATTTGGTAATTTTTGGAATAGTATTTATGGGTCCTGTATCTGTCATGACACTATTTGGTATAATGCATGTTACATCGAAAGGACACTCTGTTCTAGCTTATATAATTGCTTTTGTGGCTATGCTTTTTACAGCATATAGTTATGGTGAAATGGTAACGGCATTTCCTATAGCAGGGTCTACATATAGTTACACTCAAAGAGCTGTTAACCCTAAACTTGGTTTTATATCTGGTTGGGTGATGATATTAGATTATGTCTTGATTCCTATGTTGCTCTATTTAATTAGTTCAAGTTTTGCGAATGCAATGATTCCACAAATACCTATATGGGCATGGGTATTAATGTATGCTATCCCTATTACAATAATAAACCTGATGGGAATAGAAGTTGCAGCTAAGGCAAACTTTATTATAGCAGCTGTTATGTTTGCTGCTGTTATAGCTTTTGTAGTTTTAGCATTAAAATATATTATTACAGGACATGTAAGTAGTGGAATTTCTATAGAAGCATTATACAACAAAGATACATTTGCTTTTAAATATTTGGTTGGAGGTTCTGCAATAGCAGTTGTATCTTATTTAGGATTTGATGCTATATCAACCTTATCAGAAGAAACTGACATTGGTGGCAGGAAAATAGGATTGGCAATTATGCTAGCTTGTCTTATTCAAACGTTTATTTATGTTATAGTTGCATTTTTGGCAACAGTTATAGTTCCGGATTATACAAAAGTGGTTAATCCAGATACAGCTTTCTTTGGCATAGCTTTAAAAGTTGGAGGCAGCTTTTTGCAAATTTTTATATCTATTGTAATTATGATTGCAGGAGTGGGGACATCGTTGGCAGGACAATCGGCAGCTAGCCGTTTATTGTATGGTATGGGCAGAGATAAGGTTATTCCTGAAAAGATATTTTCATATCTTCATCCTAAATTTAAAACACCCTGTAACAGTATATTATTTATGTCAGTAGTGGGTACTACTGGGGCACTGTTTTTAAGCGTAGGAACGGTATCGGAGTTAACTGCATTTGGAGGACTATTTGGATTTACATGTGTAAATTTATCAGTTATGGTTCATTATTATTTTAAAAATAAAAGCCGAAAAGTGATAAAACATTTAATTGTGCCTGTGCTGGGGATGTGCGTATGTGTATATATATTGTTGGGACTTTCTACTATTTCAAAAATTGTAGGATTTACATGGATGGGATTAGGTATATTATACCTTATGATAAGATGCGGTTTATCGGATGAGTTTAAAAATAATATCTCAAAGGTCATTTTTAAAGAAGCATCATGATATTTTATTAGTAAAATTTATAATTATTTGGAGGTAAACGCAAATGGAAGAGACAAAAATAGATTTTATTTATCTAAGTGAAAAGGACATGATCAAAGCAGGCGTGAAAAATATGGCAGGTTGCGTTGATGCGATGGAGGAAATGTTTAAATTATTAAAAATTGGTGATTACCGAATGGGTGGATCTAATGGAAATTCGCATGGTATAATGCTTTGTTTCCCCGAGTATCCTAAATTTGCAAATATGCCCAAAGATGGTCCGGATAGAAGGTTTATGGCTATGCCGGCATATCTTGGGGGAAAATTTGATATGACAGGTATGAAATGGTATGGTTCAAATGTTGAAAATAAGAAGAAGGGTCTTCCAAGATCAATTCTTATGCTTACACTGAATGATAAAGATACAGGAGCACCCCTTGCATATATGTCAGCAAATATTTTAAGTGCTTATAGAACAGGAGCTGTTCCAGGTGTTGGTGTAAAATATTTTTCAAAAGAAAATTCAAAAGTTGTGGGTATTATTGGACCAGGTGTTATGGGTAAAACTGCATTTGCATCTACCATGGCAGTAAGAGCGGGAATTGAAACTGTTAAAATCAAAGGTAGAGGGAAACGTTCAATAGAGGCTTTTATTAAATATTTAAATGAAGAGTATCCAAAGATAAAAGATATTAGAGTAGTTCAAACAATTGAAGAGACAGTAAGAGACAGTGATATTGTCCATATTGCAACTTCAAGTCCAACAGGAGATCCAGGCAAGTATCCATATATTAGTGAAACATGGATTAAATCAGGGTCACTTTTATGCTGCCCGGCTGCTGCAAGATTTGATGATGACTTTATATTAAACAGAGCAAGAACTGTAACAGATAATATTGGATTATATGAAGCTTGGGCTGAAGAAATGCTTTATCCCGCATATAATACAATTCCAATTCCAGCTGTCCATTGCATGGATCTTATAAAAGAAGGAAAGATGGATAGAAGTCAGATTGATGATTTAGGGGATATATTAATCGGAAAAATTCCAATAAAACGTAAAGAAGACGAAATTGTTATTTACTCTGTTGGCGGTATGCCAATTGAAGATGTTGCGTGGGGAACAATTGTATATAGAAACGCAATTAAAAAAGGAATCGGCGTTAAATTAAACTTATGGGATATGCCAGAGCTTGCATAATTTTACAGGATAAAGTTTATAAGGAGATGATTCGGATGAGAATTACACAACATCCAATTTTAGGTGAAAGTGATAAAGGACGTTTAGTAACTTTTAATTTTGATGGAAAAATACTAAAAGGATATGAAGGAGAGCCAATAGCTGCTTCATTAAAGGCGGCAGGTGTAATGGTGCATAGATATACAAAAAAAGAAAATTCACCAAGAGGTGTATTTTGTGCTATTGGGAGATGTACAGACTGCGTTATGGTGGTAGATGGTAAGCCAAATGTAAGAACTTGTGTAACTCCCCTTGTTGAAGGCATGAAAGTCCAGACTCAGTATGGTGTTTCTGCAAAAAAACGGGAATAGATTTTAAAGTAGTTTTATGAAAGGATAGGTAGTTGTATGAAAAGATATGATTTAATAGTAGTGGGGGCAGGACCTGCAGGACTTTCAGCAGCTGTTGAAGCAGCAAAAAGAGGGCTAAAGGTTGTTGTATTTGATGAAAATTCTAAACCGGGCGGACAATTATTTAAACAGATTCATAAGTTTTTTGGTTCTAAAGAGCATAGAGCTAAAATCAGAGGTTTCAAAATAGGTGAGGAGCTTTTAAAGGAAGCGGAAGAAGCAGGAGTAGAAGTTGTATTAAATGCTATAGTAATTGGAATGTTTTTAGATAAAGAAATCACTGTGAATGTAAATGATGAAGTAGTTCATTGTAAAGGAGATGCAATCATAGTTGCAACAGGTGCATCCGAAAATATGGTTACATTTGACGGATGGACTCTTCCAGGAGTCATAGGTGCAGGTGCAGCACAGACTATGATGAATCTTCATAAGGTAAAGCCGGGAAAGAAAATACTTATGGTTGGAAGTGGAAATGTTGGAGTGGTTGTTAGTTATCAACTCTTACAATCAGGTTGTGAAGTGACCGCTATTGTGGATATAGCACCTAAAATTGGTGGTTATGGTGTTCATGCTGCAAAGGTGGCTAGATGTGGAGTCCCCTTTTATTTATCACATACTATAATTAAGGCCGAAGGAGACCAATATGTAACAGGGGTTACTATTGGTGAAGTTGACAGTAAGTTTCAAATAATACCTGAAACAGAGAAACACTTTGATGTTGATACCATATGTATTGCTGTAGGCCTTTCTCCTATGTCACAGCTCCTCAAAATGGCAGGGTGTACTATGGAGGAAAATCCTAAAAAGGGAGGGTCTGTTCCACTTTGTAATGAGTATGGTGAAACTTCAATCCCGGGAATATTTGTAGCGGGAGATGTTTCGGGAATAGAAGAGGCAAGTTCAGCTATGATTGAGGGGAGAATTTCAGGGGTAGCAGTTGCTTATAAATTAGGATTTATTAACAAAGAAGAATTAAAAGTAAAAATAGGAGAATTGGAAAAGGCACTGCTTAGTTTGAGACAGGGAATGTTTGGAGCTGAGAATAAGGGAAAGGATATTTCTAAAACAGAGGAAGGGTATGATATTTCAACAAGTCTTTTGAAGAAAGGGTATCTTTCGGATGAGGAAGTAATGAAATATCCGGGGGTAAAATCCATTAAAGGAATTCATCCTGTAATAGAATGCTCTCAAAATATTCCATGTAATCCATGTCAGGATGCCTGTCCTCAAAAATGCATTAAGATCGGAGAAAAAATCACATCCCTTCCTGTTGTTGATGAAAAAGCAACTTGTATTGGATGCGGATTATGTGTGGCATCCTGTTCAGGACAGGCAATATTCCTTGTAAATGAAGATTATAAAGAAGGATATGCAACTGTAACGCTTCCTTATGAGTTTTTACCATTACCTGCAAAAGGAATGAAAGGTGTTGCTTTAGACAGAAGTGGGCGGGAGGTATGTGGAGCAGAAGTCGTAGAAGTTAAAGCACTCCCTGTATTTGACCACACTAATTTATTGACCATAAGGGTTCCTAAAGAAAAGGGAATGAAAGCCCGATTTTTTAAGCAGCAGGAGGTGGGAATATGAACAAAGTAAATGATAGATCGAGAGATATATGTGAATTTATTCCGCAAAGTGATGATAATATGATAATTTGTCGTTGTGAGGAAATTACAAAGGGTGAAATTAGAAAAGCAGTTCATGACGGAATGTTTACCATTACGGAGATAAGAAGATATTTAAGAACAGGTATGGGGCTTTGTCAGGGTCAGACATGTGGCAAATTAGTAAAAGGTATTGTGGCAAGGGAATTAAATATTTCTCCGTCAAGATTGGAATCATCAATGTCACGTACACCTATGAGGCCTATAGAAATGAAAGTTTTTGGAAATGAAAGGGGGAAATAACATGGGAAATTGTGCTGATGTAATAATTATAGGAAGCGGTGTAATTGGAAATGCTGCAGCATATTATCTGGCTAAAAAAGGCTGTTCTGTTATTGTCCTCGAGAAAAGCGATAATATTGGTAACGGAGGTTCAACAAGAAACGGTGGTGGAGTTCGCCAGTCAGGACGTGATAAAAGAGAACTTCCCCTTGCTATGTATGGGGTAAAAAATTTATGGCCCATGTTGTCAGAAGAGCTTGGCATAGATGTTGAATATTATCAACAGGGTAATTTAAGATTAGGCAAGACAGAAGAGCACATTAAAATTTTGAATAATCTTAGTAAGAACGCCAATGACTGTGGGCTTGATGTAACAATGATTTCAGGGGAAGAAGCAAGAAAGATTTGCCCTTATCTTTCAGAAGAAGTTATTGGTGCAAGTTGGTGTCCTACTGATGGACATGCCAATCCGTTGCTCACAACACTAGGCTATTACCGTAAAGCAAGGCAGTTGGGGGTTCGTTTCATAACTGGCGAAGCGGTTATCGAGATAAGAAAGATAAAAGGTAAAGCAAGACAGGTAGTAACTTGTAATAATGTATATGAAGGAGAAAACATTATTTTAGCTGCAGGTTATGGAAGTCGTAAAATAGCTTCTAGTTTTGGAATTGATATCCCAATGAATAAGGTTTTATTGGAGGTACTTGTTACAGAGGTACAGTCTCCTATGTTTTATCAAATGTTAGGTACTGCAGCAGCTGACTTTTATGGACATCAAAGTAAGCATGGATCCTTTGTTTTTGGTGGTTCATCAGGGTATGAGGCTTTTAATAAAGATAATGGGACTCCAAGTACATCTAGTATTACAGCATCAGCTATCTGTCGTGGTATTATAAAATATTTTCCTGTATTGGGAAATATTAAAATTATACGTACCTGGGGGGGATGGATAGATGATTGTGTGGATCACATACCTGTTATAAGCTTTGTTGAAGAGATTCCAGGACTAATACTTGCCTGTGCATTTACAGGTCATGGATTTGGAATATCTCCAACTGTAGGTATGCTTTTATCTGAGATGGTGGTAGATGGTAAAACATCTATTGATTTATCTGCTTTCCGGTATGATAGATTTAAAGCAAAAATATAATATTTCTAAAAGAGGAGAATTTATATGGAACTAATTAGAACAAATTATTCATCAGGTGCCCCGCTAGAGGAGAAAACAGGATATTCTCGTATGGTTAAAGTCGGTCCTTTTATTTATATTGGAGGAACTACAGCTGTTCAGCCAGATGGTGCAGTTTACGGGGAAAAAAGTGCTTATGAACAAACAAAATACATTCTTCAAAAGCTGGTAAAATTATTAGAAAAAGCAGGTTCTAAAAAAGAAGAAGTTATAAAGATAAAGGGATATGTTACTGATATGAAATATGCACCGGAAATTGCTAAAGCTTATTCGGAAATTTTTTATGATATAAAGCCACTTTTCACACTTGTAGGTATTTCTATGCTTAACCGTTCTACACAGCTAATTGAAGTAGAGATGGATGCTGTTGTTGGATTAAAAGCGATATTATAGTTATATTTTATATAGAAGCATGAATTTATGTTAGAATTTTCACTAGATTCAAAATGATTAAATTGGAGGTAAATGCAATAATGAGTGAAACAGTGATAAAGATAAACCTTGATAAATACAATATTGATGGTGAAGCAATACTTGTTATTGATACAGTGGAGAGGAGTGCTCCAGCTAAAGGTGGTATTAGGATTAGGACTAATGTTACAGAGGAAGAAATAGCTGCCCTTTCCACTGAAATGACTAAGAAGTGTTTACTTGCAGATTTACCTTTTGGAGGGGCAAAGGGTGGAATAAGACTTAAGAATCTTGATCAAGTTGAGCAAGCTATGTACGCATTTGGACGAGAACTTGCAAAAATTGAGTTTATACCATATAAATGGTGTGCAGCACCGGATGTAAATACTGACAGTAAAGCAGTAGATGCTTACGTTGCTGGCTGTGCTTCAGTCAAGGGATGGAGAAAAGCCAGATTAGCAGCTACAGGGAAAAGTACGGGAATACCTCATGAACTTGGAAGCACTGCATATGGAGTAGTTCTTTGTATAACTGAGTTAGTAAAAAATACGGATATGAATATAAAATTTAAAGAATCAACTGCCATTATAGAAGGTATAGGTGAAGTTGGTGGAAATGTCATTAAACTTCTTATTGATATAGGAATAAAGGTTTGTGGGATAAGTGATATTACTGGTTCCATATATAATAAAAATGGATTAGACTCAGACAAGCTTAAAGGATTTATTAAAGAAAAGAAAAGTATAAATGATATGACGAAAGAATTTAAAGATGCTGAGTTTAATATAGATCCGTCTACAATGCTTGTGAAAAAGGCAGATATATTAGTGCTTGCAGGACCTGGTAGAAGTTTAAATGAAGAAAATGTTGAAAAGCTTCAAGTTAAATTAATAGCTGAAGGTGCAAATATAGCATATTCTTCGGAATTAGCAAGAAAGCTTGTAAATAACAAAGGCATCTTATCAATTCCAGGAATCATTGCAAATTCTGGTGGAGTAATATCCAGCTATGAAGAATGGGTTCTTGAAAGTGAAAATAAAATTTATTTATCTATAGATGAAAAGTGGAATAGAGTTAAGCATTGTATAGATGCTAGAATAAAGAAAAATATTAAAGACCTTTGCAGTAAGATAAAGCTTCACCCGGAGAAAACTACATATGAACATGCACTAATAATGGCAGAGGAAAGATTAGTTAATCTAAAGTTTGAAAATAATAAGCTTAGAAAACAAACAAAAAAGATTAATAAAGAGCTTGAAGAAAAATTTAGTGTATATACAAAATAGAATACTAGATTTTATATAAGAAATAATGGTATTCTATTAATAAATTTATAAAATTCAATTATTATATATTGAATCTAATAAAAAACTTTATATAAATAAAAGGTTTCTATTTGTTTGTTAAATGTAGAGACCTTTTATCTTTTGGGTTTTTAAGTCTTAAATGAGAATAGTTGTTTGGATTATTTGAAATATAAAATTTATTTCAAATATTCAGAAAAATAGTTGACATAGGTAAATATACGATATATAATAAAGTTAAGACTTAGGATATAATTTCCATGGCCATTTTTTATTAATAATACAAATAGTTTTACAAATAATATACTGAAGTATATTTAAGCTAGATAGAGGAAAAATATTGATAATATTTAGACACAAATGAAAGAACAACTGTAAAGCTTTACGATTATTTTAAATCAAGATATACAGGAGGTAATTATTATGAAAAACAAATCTTTATTTGAGCCTATTAAAATAGGTAAGATGGAAGTAAAAAACAAAATAGCAATGGCTCCTATGGGTGCTTTCGGTCTTGTAGATAATGAATGTTGTTTCAATCAAAGGGCCGTTGACTATTATGTGGAAAGGGCTAAAGGTGGCACAGGACTTATTATAACTAGTGTAGTGAAAGTTGAAAATGAATTAGATAAGGTTATCACAGGAGTACTGCCTATTACTTCAATAAATCCCGCAAAATTTATTATGACATCCTCTGAAATGACGGAGAGAGTTCATGCTTATGGTTCAAAGATATTTCTTCAATTGTCAATGGGATTCGGGAGAAGTGGTGCTCCAGGAGGACTTCTAACTTCACAACCTGTTTCAGCATCGGCTGTTCCAAATTATTGGGATCCAACTGTTACCTGCAGAGAACTTACAACTTCAGAGGTAGAATGGATAGTTGAAAAGTTTGCTCAGGGTGCTAAGATTGCCCATAAGGCAGGGTTTGATGGTGTCGAAATACATGCGGTACATGAAGGATATCTTCTTGATCAATTTACATTGTCAATATTTAATAGAAGAACAGATAAATATGGAGGAGATTTAAGGGGAAGACTTCAACTTCCTATAGAAATAGTTCAGGCAATAAAAGACGAAGTAGGAAGTGATTTTCCTGTAGGACTTAGATATAGTGTTAAAAGTTGTATAAAAGACTGGGGACAGGGGGGACTTGCGGAAGAAGACTATGTAGAAAAGGGACGTGATTTGGAAGAAGGTCTTGAAGCGGCAAAAATTCTTGAAGCAGCAGGATATGATGCCTTTAATGCGGATTTAGGAACCTATGATGCATGGTATTGGGCACATCCACCTCTTTACCAAAAAGATGGATTATATCTTCCATATACCAAAGAACTTAAAAAAGTTGTGAAAATACCTGTTATGGTTGCAGGGAAAATGGGTATGCCTGACATTGCAAAAGGAGCTCTTGAGGATGAAGCTGCAGATATGGTAACACTTGGAAGGCCTCTCTTATGCGATGCTTATTGGCCTAAGAAAGTCTTTACAGGGCAGACTGATAGAATAAGGCCTTGTATTGGATGCCATACTGGATGTATGGGAAGAGGATTTGAAGGAAGACCACTGAGTTGTGCAGTAAACCCTGCAGCAGGAAGAGAGAGATATTATGAAGTAAAACCAGCAGCTGTATCTAAAAAAGTCATGATTATAGGTGGAGGAGTTGCAGGAATGGAGGCTGCAAGGATTACAGCTATAAGAGGGCATAAAGTTACATTATATGAAGGTACAAAGGAACTTGGAGGGCAGGTTATTCCAGCTTCAGTTCCTGATTTCAAGATAGACGATAGAAGATTGCTTGATTGGTATAGAAATGAAATGAAGGAACTTGAGGTTAAGCTGGTTTTAGATATAAAGGTAACAGAAGAAGTGGTAGAAAAAGAAAAACCAGATGTAGTTATTATAGCCACAGGTGCCAAGGAAATCAAATTGAATTTGCCTGGAATAGAAAAAGATAAGGTTGCAACAGTGGTTGAGGTCTTAAAGGGCAGTAAGCAAGTAGGAGAAAATGTACTTATGGTAGGTGGCGGACTGGCAGGATGTGAAACGGCTCTTTATCTTGCAAAACAGGGCAAAAAGGTTACAATTATTGAAGCAAGAGGTACCATATTAAATGCTGGCAAACCAGTTCCACATATGAATAAGATTATGCTTATTGATCTCCTTAAAAATAGTGGAGTAAAAGTTATTACAGAAACTTCTTTACTTGAAGTAACTGACAGAGGAGCTATTGTAATTGATAATAAATTTAAAAAGCAAAATATAGATGCAGATACCATTGTAATTGCCATTGGATTTAAAGCAGACAGAGAACTTTATAATAAACTGAGAGATAAAACAGCAGACTTGTATCTTGTAGGTGATGCAAATGAGAGCGCAGATATAATGAATGCAATTTGGAGTGCAAATGAAGTTGCCCTTAATTGTTAAAATATAAGAGAATTTGGATAGGATAAATTCACACGAATAATTATAAGTATACCCTAAAAACACAGCTT
Organism: Clostridium sp.; assembly: GCF_036781005.1. Lineage (GTDB taxonomy): Bacteria > Bacillota > Clostridia > Clostridiales > Clostridiaceae > Clostridium_B. The sequence goes on from NZ_DAIQBT010000004.1 coordinate 40,071, forward strand.
ATTCTAATTTTTAAATTTTAATATAATATTTTTATTAAATTATTATAAAATATATTGATTTTTTATCAAAATAGTAATATAATATGTGCAAGAGATGGTTTTAAATAAACCTATAAAAATATGAATCTCCTATAAATGATATATGATATGTATTTAGGTATTAAATTTAGACAAGAAAAAAGGTGCCCTTGGAGGCGTCTTTTTTCTATGAATCATATAATAAAGTTAGAATTAATTGATTCGTTTGACTGTTGTAATATTTTCGTAAGATGCTAAAGGGATTATTCTAAATCCATAAGTTTTAATTTCATATTTTCTTCTTATCATAAGTCCCCTATATATATCTTCGGAATTAAATTTAAATTCCAGTATGCTGTTATCATTTTTAAAGGCCTTGATAGTGCCATCTTCCATTTGAGTGTATATAATATATTTTATATCTTTGGTATTCTGATTTTTTATTTGTTTACTTGCGATGGTTACTACATAGGTGTTTCTAAAAAAGTGTGGAAGAATTGTTATTAGAAACCATATAACAATAATCATAATTATTGTTATAATTATTCTGGATTTTAAGTGTTTATTGAGTGGAATCCTATAAAAATTATTTTTTCTCATAAACTCCTCTTCATAAATACTTGCTTTTTTATTAATATTCTTATTTTAATTAAAATAGTATTTTATAATTTTTTATATAAAGTCTGTATATAGACAGAAGCGTGACAAAATAGTAGAATGTAATTAGTTAAAATATTTTTTAAATTAAATCATTTAATTTAAATAAAGGAGATATTTTTATGGGTAATTTTTATATGAATAAAATTCAGGATATGGTAAAAAACATAATGAAAGATATGGAAAATTCTCAAGAAAAAAGTATATATAAAAATTTATTTTCTAAAGGAAAAATTGGGAATTTGGAATTAAAGAACAGAATAGTAATGACTCCCATGGAGAATTGTTTAAATAATAAAGATGCCACTGTATCAGATGAGATGATTGCTTTTTATGCAGAGAGGGCAAAGGGTGGTATTGGTCTTATAATTACAGAGGTAACAAGAGTAAATGATGAAAATGGAGTAGCTGACAGACAGCAATTATCTGCTGCTGATGACAAATATATCCTTGGTCTTAAGAAGTTAGCTGATGCTGTACATAAAAATGGGGGTAGAATATTTATTCAACTCCATCATCCAGGGAGGCAGGGTTTTTGTCAAGTAAACGGTAACAAACCTATGATGGCACCAAGCAGAACTGAATGTGATGTAGTACATCAAGAAACAAGGGAAATGACTACAAAAGAGGTGGAGGAATTAGTACAGAATTTTATAAATGCTGCCTGTAGGGTGAAAGCAGCAGGTATTGATGGGGTTGAAATACATGGTGCTCATGGATATTTGATTAATCAATTTTTAAGTCCTTATACAAATAAAAGAACTGATAAATATGGCGGAAATTTTGAAAACAGAATGAAATTTATTGAAGAAATAATTATAGGAATAAGAGAAAAATGTGGACAAGACTATCCGGTTATAGCTAGGTTGTCTGTAGACGAATTTTTAAGGAGAAATGGACTTGGAGATGGAATACTTTTGAAAGATGGGGTTGAAATTGCAAAATATTTAGAGAAAATAGGGGTTGATGCAATAGATGTAAGCGCTGGTATTTATGAAACCATGAATGTATCCTGGGAGCCTATATCTTTTCCTCAAGGATGGAAGTTATATCTTGCAGAAGAAATAAAAAAATCAATTAATATTCCTGTAATATCAGCGGCAGTGATAAGAGAAGCAGCCTATGCAGATAAGATAATAGGGGAAGGTCGTACAGATTTTGTAGGGTCTGCGAGACTTCATTTTGCAGATCCAAATTGGGCCAACAAAGCAAAAGAAAACAGGGCTTATGAATCAAGACTTTGTATATCTTGTCTTCATTGTATAGAAACTTTATTTAGTGGAATGGATACAGGAAATCCTATAGAATGCAGTATAAACATTCAAGCAGGAAAAGAACTTCAATATTGTAATATGAAGAAAAATGGTGATGGAAGAGTGGTAGTTATATTAGGAGCTGGTCCTTCAGGACTTGAAGCTGCAAGAGTGCTTGCCATGAGAAATTTTAAACCTGTAATATTTGAAAAATCAGATAGGGTAGGAGGCCAACTTAATTTGGCAAATAAACCTCCTAAAAAAGAAAAAATATCATGGCTTATAAATTATTTACAATCACAAGTCCATAAGTTAGGGGTAGAAATAAGACTTAACAAAGCACCTAATATTGATGAAATTAAAAAATTAAATCCTTATGCAGTATTTATAGCAGAGGGCTCAAGTCCTATAATACCAGAGTCAATAAGCGGCATTCGTGGGGAAAATGTATTTACTATTGTGGATGTATTATCTGGGAAAATAGAAATTTATAATAAAAAAGTTGCAGTAATAGGTTCTGGAATGACAGGTCTTGAAACTGCGGAATTTTTAGCATCAAAGAATAATAATGTAACTGTATTTGAGATGGGAGATACCATAGGAGCCGGTGTATTCTTTCAAAATTTAATGGATATTCAAGGAAGGCTAAAAGAATATAATGTAGAAATGAGTACTACACACAAATTAATCAGTATAAAAAATAATACAGCTGTATTTAAGGTACTTCCTTATGGAGAATTGAAAGAATATAATTTTGATTATATAGTCATATCATTAGGTACAAGGTCTAATAAAGAACTTATAGATGAGATAAAGTCAAAATTTTATACAGTGAGAGTAATAGGAGATGCCAGAAATCCTGGAAGAATACGAAATGCCATGGAAACGGGATTTGAGAGTGCGTATAATCTATAAAAATTAATTTAAAATATACTATAGATAATATTTACTATAGTATATTTTAATCTATCATATTTAAGGAGTATTTATGCATGATTTTTGGATTTTTATTTTATGATATAGTACTTTATATTGCTATATATGGATTTTTAGGATGGTGTCTTGAAGTAGTTTATGCAGCAGTAAACGCAGGAAAATTTGTAAATAGAGGGTTTGTTAATGGACCTGTGTGTCCCATATATGGCTTTGGAGCCGTAATAATTATAGTTTGTTTTGCTCCTTTTAAAAATAATTTATTTTTGTTATTTGTAGGGTCTGTTTTTATAACCTCCTTGCTTGAATATATAACAGGACTTGTACTTGAAAAGGTATTTTATAATAAATGGTGGGATTATTCTCATATGCCTTTTAATATTAAAGGTTATATATGTTTGAAATTTTCACTTGCTTGGGGTGTTGCATGTATCTTTCTTATTAGAATCGTTCATCCTGTTATTTCAGGTGTTGTTAACTTGCTTCCATATATTCTAGTGCAAATTTGTGCTGTAATTATTATAATTTTATTTATTATTGATTTAATAGCTTCTGTGAATACCATACTAAAATTTAATATCACATTAAGAAAAATTCAAGAGCTGGGGATTAAAATAAGGGAAACCTCAGATGAATTAGGAGAGGATATATCAGAAGAGGCTCTTGAACTTAAAAAGAAATATGAAAATTTTTCCAGAGGGACAATTGAACTTAAAAAAAGGTATATAAATCTTATAAAAAAGAATAAATTCTATACAAGACTTATTAAGGCATTTCCTCATATTAAGTCTAACAGATATTTTGATTCCCTTGAAATTCTTAAAAAGAATATAATATACAAAGCAAGAAATAAAAATAATTAGTTAAGTTTTTACAAAATGGCTTAAAAATAGACTCTATTCTAAAGTTTATGGAAAATGTTACAAAAGTATGATATAATTTTAGTACAATACCTAATCCCAAAATTATTGTATATATTAAAAATGAGTACCTTTATTTAGGTGCTTATTTTTTATTCATAAAGTAGCTCTTCTAAATGGCTGAATCTACAATTGAATCCAGCATAATTTTTTCGTATACATATGAGAATACAAGGGATAATAATATTATCATTTTTATGTTTGACGTATGTATTGTTAAAAGAGAAAAAATAGTATATACTGATGTATATACAGAGAAGCGGTAAATCTTATAATTAAAATGTTTAATTATTTTAAGAGCTCGCTACTTAGTTACATGTATAAAATATGGATTCAGAGGTGTAAACTATGGATGATTTATTTTTGGTAAAGGAAATAAACAGACTAAAAATAGAAAGAGATGCCTGTATATTGGCACATAATTATCAACTTCCAGAAGTTCAGGATATAGCAGATATTGTTGGAGATTCTCTTGCACTTAGCAGAGCGGCAGCAAACACTAACAATAAGGTTATAGTTTTTTGCGGGGTAAAATTTATGGCAGAAAGTGCTAAAATTTTGTCACCAGATAAAACAGTTTTAATTCCTTCAAAATATGCAGGATGCCCTTTGGCAGATTCTATAACCAAGGAACAGTTGGAAGTGGAAAAGAAAAAATATCCAGATGCAGAGGTTGTATGTTATGTAAATTCTTCTGCAGAGGTTAAGTCTGTAAGTGATGTGAGCTGTACTTCCTCAAATGCAGTGAAAGTAGTTGAGAATTCAAAATCCAATAAAATATTATTTGTACCAGATGAAAATCTAGCAGGATATGTATCGGAACAGGTTCCTGATAAAGAGATTATACCTTGGGCAGGACATTGTATTACCCATGCCAGAATAACTATAGATGATGTGATAAAAGCACAGGAAGAACATCCAGAGGCTGAAATGCTGGTACATCCAGAGGTCTCAGAGGAAATAAGGGAAAATGCAGATTTTGTGGGAAGTACTTCCGCTATAATAAATTATGCAAAAAATTCTGATGGAAAGGAATTTATTATAGGTACTGAAGTAGGCGTGTTGCACAAGATGAAAAAGGATAATCCTGGGAAGCAATTTTATTTGCTCAGTCCAAGACTTGTATGTGAGAATATGAAAATGACAAGACTTGTGGATGTATATAATTCTTTGATGAATATGCAGTATGAAGTTTCTGTTCCTGAAAATGTAAGAATAAAGGCACTAGGTTCTCTTGAAAAAATGATAAGTATTGAATAAATTTATATTAATAAGGTAGGGATATAAATTGAAAAGATATCTAGTTGATTATAATGAAAATTTTGTTATTGACCAAAGTTTTGATGTAGCAATAATTGGGGCAGGAATAGCAGGATTATATACGGCATTGATGCTGCCAAAGGATTTAAAAATAGTAGTTTTAAGTAAGAAAAATATGGAGGATTGTGATTCTTATTTGGCGCAGGGAGGAATTGCTGCCAGTATAAAAAATGACAATAGGGAACTTCATGTAAAAGATACCATAAATGCAGGGTGTTATGTAAATAATTTAGATGCAGTTAATGTGCTTATAAATGAGTCCCAGGAGGCAATTGACAGTCTAGTGGAGTTGGGAGTGGATTTTGACAGAAATTCATTAGGCGATTTCTATAGATCTTTAGAAGGAAATCATTCTATACCGAGAATACTTCATGTTCATGGAGATTCTACAGGAAAAGGAGTAATGGATGTACTTATAAAAAACGTGAAAGAGGCTTCCAATATAACTGTTATAACTGATATTTTTGCTATAGATATGGTTGATAGTAAAAAAGTATATAAAGGTATAACTGCCTACTATAATAACAAATTCTTTTATTTTAATACTAAGTTTTGTGTAGTGGCATCAGGAGGAATTGGACAATTATTTTCAAAAACTACAAATGTAGATATACTTACAGGGGATGGAATTGCTATGGCACTTAGAGCAGGTGTAAATTTGGACAATATGGAGTACATACAGTTCCATCCAACAGCTTTTTATTCTAAGGATGTAAAAGATAAATTGTTTTTAATATCAGAAGCAGTAAGGGGAGAAGGAGCTGTACTTAGAAATGTAAATAAGGAAAGATTTATGAGCGAATATGATGACAGAATGGAATTGGCACCTAGAGATGTTGTGGCCAGAGCTATTAAAGATCAGATGGATAAAACTAAAACTGAATATGTTTATCTGGATATAACCATGTACGATAAGAATTTTCTCAAAGGTAGATTTAACACTATTTATTCTGAGTGTGAAAGTAAAGGAATAGAAATGAATAAGGATTATATACCTGTAACTCCTGCAGCACATTATTTTATGGGAGGAATAAAAGCAGACTTATGTGGAAGAACTAATATTGAAAATTTTTATGCAGTAGGAGAATGTGCCTGTACAGGAGTACATGGAGCTAATCGTCTGGCGAGTAATTCTCTTATGGAAGCACTGGTTTTTGGAAAGAGAGCAGCAATGGATATTTCCTACAGAATTACACAGAAAAAGTATTTAGATTATGAGGATATAAATAATATCAGTATAAGATCTTCTTTTAATGGGGTAAAATCTGAACATACGAAATTCGATTTTTCTACATTAAGAGGAAATTTGAAAAATTTTATGGAAGATACCGCAGGTATAGTTAGAAGTGTAGATAAACTTAAAAAAGTGTTAAAGTATATAAATAGTGTTTTATATGAAATTGACAATTGTAATTTTAATGATGTATATTCTATGGAGGTCTATAATATGTATCAGGTATCAGGTGCTATTGTGAAGTCCATCTTAGACAGTAAAGCGTCTATAGGGAGCAATTATGTTCAGGAGTATTCTAAACGCAGTCTAGCAGGGCAAATTTGAGGTGATATATTTGAATTATTTGGTAATTGATAAATTAATTAAAAATAGTCTTATAGAAGATATAAATTATGGAGATGTTACTACGGATAATTTATTCTGTGGACAGGAGATTTCAAAAGGAAAGTTCATTGCAAAAGAAAATGGAATTGTAGCTGGTATAGAGGTAGCGGAGAGGGTATTCCAAATTTTAGACAAGAGTATAGTATTTGAAAAATATCTAAAAGATGGACATGAAGTGAAAAAGGGAGATACTATAGCTTATATAGAAGGCAGTTCTAGTAATATATTAAAGGGAGAAAGAGTTGCTTTGAATATAATGCAGAGAATGTGCGGCATTGCTACTAAAACTTTTAAAATAGTTCAACTGGTAAAAGGTTATAACGTTAAGATAGTAGATACAAGAAAAACTCTTCCTGGATTCAGAATTTTAGATAAATATTCTGTGAGGATGGGTGGAGGATACAACCATAGAATGAATTTATCGGATTTTGTAATGATTAAGGATAATCATATAAAAGCAGCAGGTTCTATAAAAGAAGCAGTAGAAAGAGTAAAAAGTAACATTCCTTTTACTACTAAAATTGAAGTGGAAGTAGAAAATTTTGACCAGCTTCAAGAAGCTCTTGATGCCAAAGTGGATGTAATTATGCTGGATAACATGGATATAAATCATATGAGAAAGGCAGTAGAATTTGTAGATAAAAGGGTGCTTTTAGAAGCTTCTGGAAATGTAAATGAGGACAATGTAGAGCATATTGCATCTACTGGAGTGGATATAATATCTATGGGAAGTCTTACTCATTCTGTAAGAGCTTTAGATATAAGTTTAAAATTTCAGTAATTTTGTCTCAAGTAAAAATATAGAGTTAAAGATAATTAAATTTATTCTTTAACTCTATTTATTTTATTATAGGGTAAGTTTTGTAACATATAGATCCTTCTCTTTTTTTAAATCTAAAAATCCATTTTTCCCAAGTAAGAGGGGGTTTGTCAAATCGTTTATATGAACTTGGATAACTTTGCAGGAATGCTTATTATTTAACATCACATTTTCACCCATAAAGTAATTTATTATATGATTTAAAAACATACTACAATATGCATGGTCAAATTTTTGAAAACTCTCCTCCTGGATTACTTTTAATGCATCAAAGGGACCATTGATTTTTTTTGAGTAGGTATTTGAATTCACTCTATCAAATAAATCTGCAATAGCTATTATCTTAGCAAACTTGTGGATTTTATCACCTTTAATACCTAGAGGATATCCAGAACCATCCATTCTTTCATGGTGCATCAATATCCCTCTTGATACAGAACTGTCTAAATAAGGTATTTCTTTAACAAAATTATAACCTATTACAGAGTGAGTCTTTAAAAGCTCACATTCTGAAGAGGTAAGTTTGGTCTTTTTAAGCAATATTTTTTTATCCAATTTCATTTTGCCAAAGTCATGCAGTACTGCAGAGTAAGTTAATAGATTTATTTCTCTTTCATTAAGTCCAAGCCATTTACCTAGTATAAAGCTTATAGCTGCCACATTTACGCTATGTCTGTAAATATTATTTTTTCCGCTGCCATAGAAGATTATATTTCTAATAACGATACCTGTGGAGTTAAATTCATCTTGTATTTTTTTTGAAAAAATTCTTATTTCGTCTATTTCACTAACTTTTAAGTGAGATATTTTATCGAATATATCCTCTAAATTAGAAGAAAATTCATTAAAGGTATTTTCAATTTCTTCTACGGTTTTTGTTTTGAAGGTTAATGGTTCAATAGAGTCATCTTCCAAGTACACTTCTACTTTATCTATAATATAATTGTGTTTTAGATGGATTAAGGAGGATTCTGTAATAGTCATATCCTTTCCAAGAAGAACCTTGTTTTCAAAAACTACATCATTTGCCAATATCATTCCTGGTTTCAATTCACTAACTTGTAATAATTTTTTCTTCCACAACACGTGTTTCACCTCATTACAATTAATTGCACTAATAATTCACAAAAACTCTAGTTATCTTATCGTAGTATTTAAATATTTCTAAACATATTTTAAAAAATTTTTTATTTATATTGAAAATTATATTTAAATATAATTTCTGTGATTTATATGTAAGATGTAAATGTTCTATATGGAAGATAATTTTAATTTACAGCAACATTTTCCAAAGCAATAAGACAATTTATTATTCCATTATACCTATATCCGATAATTTTATACCTTTATTGTGTTCTAAAGCCCAGCTGATGGACCATTCGCTTTGAAAGATCAATATATTTCTATCTTTTAAATCGGTTACTTTTCTAGTATCACTTGTTAAAATCAAATTTTCCAAATTTGTGTCAGAATGTTCTATCCACCTTATAAATCTATATGGTAATATATCTATTTTTATATCTGTATTGTATTCATTTTTCATTCTGTATTCCAGTACTTCCAGTTGAAGTATACCAACTACCCCTACAATAATTTCTTCAATGCCTATATGGAGTTCTTTAAATACTTGGATAGCACCTTCCTGAGAGATCTCACTGATACCCTTTATAAATTGTTTTCTGCGCATGGTATCTATGGTTTTAACTCTTGCAAAGTGCTCTGGAGCAAATGAAGGAATGCTCTCAAATTTAAATTTTTTAGTGGGAGAACATAAAGTATCTCCTATGCTGTAAATACCAGGATCAAATACACCTATTATATCTCCTGCATAGGCTTCTTCAATAATCTCTCTGTCCTGAGCTAAAAATTGTTGAGGCTGAGACAGTTTAACCTTGTTTCCTCCCTGTACATGATATACTTCCATTCCTTTTTTGAACTTACCAGAACATATTCTCATAAATGCAATCCTGTCTCTGTGAGATGGATTCATATTAGCCTGTATTTTAAATACAAAAGCTGAAAAGTTAGAATCAAAAGCATCGATTTCTCCACTATCGGATTCTCTTGACAGGGGAGCTGTAGTTAAGTTCAAAAACTCTTTAAGAAAGGGTTCAACTCCAAAGTTAGTTAGAGCGCTGCCGAAAAATACAGGAGTAAGAGAACCTTTTTTAACTTTATCCAAATCAAATTCGTCTCCAGCTATATCTAAAAGTTCTATGTCCTCCATAAGTTTTTTATGGAGATTTTCTCCAAGTAGATCTTTAAATACAGTATCTTCTACATTGCCTTCCATAGATTCTACAGCTGTTTGACCATGATTGCCACCATTAAATATTTCTATTAAACTTTTTTTCCTGTCATATACTCCTTTGAAATCTTTTCCAGAGCCTATGGGCCAATTCATAGGGTATGATTTTATGCCTAGTACGTCCTCTAAATCTTCCATTAATTCAAAAGGATCTTTACTTTCTCTATCCATTTTATTTATAAATGTAAATATGGGAATTCCTCTTAGGCTGCATACATTAAAAAGTTTTTTTGTTTGTGATTCTACTCCCTTTGCCGCATCTATTACCATAACAGCACTATCTGCTGCCATTAAAGTTCTATATGTATCCTCACTGAAATCCTGGTGACCTGGTGTATCCAAGATATTTATACAATAATTGTTATAGTTAAATTGCATTACTGATGAAGTTACGGAAATACCTCTTTGTTTTTCTATATCCATCCAATCTGATACTGCATGTTTGGATGCTCTTCTAGCTTTAACTGAACCGGCAAGTCGTATGGCACCACCGTATAATAACAATTTTTCAGTAAGAGTTGTTTTACCAGCATCAGGATGAGATATTATTGCAAATGTTCTTCTTCTCTCTATCTCTTTCTTTAAGTCTGCCACTACCTTTTCGCTCCTTTTTTTATTAGTTTCATCACTGATTTTAACTTTATTATATGTTAATGTCAACTTATGATATTCCAAGCAGTATCAAGTTGTTCTTATGAATTTTAAATACCTTAAGATTCAATTTAAAACACCAGGTATTGTTTTAAATACCTGGTGTTTTTACAATTAAACTTTAACCTTTGTATAATTCATCAAACATTCCCCTGAAGAAAGGTTTAGTCTTTTCAGTTCTATGAACGTTGCGAATACCTTCTACAACTATTACTGTAGGAGTTGTATCACTTTTTATTTCTTCTACCTTAAATTCAACCATACACATAGCAGAACTATTATTCATAGGCTCTCTTATTACCTTGGCACTTCCCTTTATTCCAAGTGCTATATCATGTCCTTCTAAAATTGTTATAAATGCCTTTGAATTATTTTTAATATTTGCTACGGTTTTATGTACACACATTAAAGCAAGTCTAATAGTGGAATGATCTGGTGCAAACATTAAATGTACAGGCATAGCATGGGGAAAACCATCTTCCGTAACTGTTGATATTATAGCTGTAGTTAGTTCTTTATTAAATAAATCTATAACTTCAGCAGGAAGAGTATTGTCTAAAATCTTACTCATTTCAATCATCCTTTCATAAATATAAGTATCCTCACTTTACATATTACTTATATATAAATAATATGTCAATGAATCGTATTCATTATAGTAGGTTTGGCAATTATAGTGAAATTTTTTTGTGTAAGTTCTATCTATTTAATCTTTAATATTACTTACATAAATACTATCTATGTATATAGAATCCTTATTTTTATAGTAAAATACATCTAAGGGCTTTTTTAGAAGAATTTTAATTTTGTATAATATAAAATCTGTCAGTTTCACAGCTATGTAGCCTAATGCCATTCCAGCAATAACATCCAGTACCCAGTGGATTTCCAGGTATAGAGTTGAGTATATTATACTAAGGCAGAAAAAACCAAATAAAAATTTAAATAATTTATTTTCTTCTCTTAGTGCAAGTAAAAACATGGCAAAAGATATTGATGTATGCATGGATGGAAAACAGTTAAGAGTGACGCCGGCAGCGGCATTAGCACTCAAATGCCTGGCTAATCCATCAGGATGTTTAAGTACATACCAAACCTCTTGGAGATGAAAAGTAAGGTAAAAAGGGGTTATTAGAAATACTTGCAGTATATGTGCGGATAAGACATATCTTATCATCTTTTTTAAATCCATTATTATGGCAGATCTGTATAGGGCAAGTAATACGGGCAGTACGAATCCGTTATTATAGACTATTCTGAAAAACCAGGTTAAAGTTTCAGATTTATAAATTCTTGTAAAACTACCATTATTAAAAGGTATGTAGGCAAATATAGGATTTAAATTTACTACTATAGTTCTGCTTATTTGCCATTTTAGCATTTTTCCCCAAAAATTATAGCCATTTTTATTTATATAAAATATAAACATAAAAAATAAGGTACATAGTATTAAAAATGGAATTTTATTTATATCCCTTCGTATATCTGAATAAGCAGAAAAACATATTAGTGCCAGTATGAACATATGTATAGTTTGTCCATGAACAATAGACGGACAAAAAGTATCATATATGGATAATAAAAAAAGACATGAACCTATAAGTATAAAATAATAATTTTTTATCCAGTTTAGTGAGTTATGAAATTTATATATGGCTATAGTGGATGCTTTTCCCATAAATTTGCACATAAAAATATACCTCCCTCTCATACACAGAATAAATTATATCACTAGCAAAAAGGAAAGTATATGAAAATATTTTAAGTAAAAAGGGTATATTTTTTAATTATTTAAAGCCCTTTTTTTTAATAAATAATATATCTATAGTAAAAATGAAAGTACATATTAAAAGCAGTATATTTATAAATATAGCTCCTATTTTTAGTATTATGCCTACAAATAGGAATATTAGTATAAGGCTGCAGAGCCATTTGAAAAATGTCATATTAAGTACTCCTTGATAGTTTTAGTATTTTACATTCTATAATTCAAATGTATTTGAATTAGTTCTTTCAATAAACTGTATATATTATATTATTGCCTTTAATCTATAAAGTTATTAAAGTAAAAATTAGTTTTTTAAATTGTATGGGTACATTTGATTTTTTTATAAAAAAAAATATAATAGTATTAGTTTATAAAGAGAGGGTGAATATATTTTGATAGAACAAAAAAAATTAGAACTTAACAGTCTTAAGGTAAAAGATATGGTACAAGTGGCACTTATGGCTGCGATAGTTTATATTTCTACAGCTATAATCAATATACCTACACCGGGCATTATATTTAAAGGAGTTGTACATCTTGGAGACAGCATGGTACTTTTGGGAGCCATAATACTTGGAAAAAGAAAAGGATTTTTTTCAGCTGCGGTGGGAATGTGCTTATTTGATATTCTTTCACCCTATGTTGTTTGGGCTCCGTTTACCTTTTTCATAAAAGGAATCATGGCGTGGATTGCTGCAGCTATTGCCTATAGAAAAGGAAATAATGGAGAGAAGTTTTTAAATAATTTATTTGCATTTATCATAGCATGTATATGGATGATATCAGCTTATTATGTGGTGGGTGCTTTAATGATGCATTTTGTAGCTAATTTAAGTTTAGTCAAAGCATTTGTAGTATCTGCGGGAGAAATTCCTGGAAATATAGCTCAAAGTTTAGTGGGTATGGCTATAGCATTGCCTTTAAGCAGGATATTAAAAGGGAAAATTTAATTTAGATTTGTTTACAAATAATAAGTAGGAGGGACTTCAGCCCTCCTAAAATTATTACCTAGGTCTCATTCTATTTTTTTCAGCTTTTCTTTTTCTTCTACAATCTATACATCTTACAGGATCATTTTCAAATCCTTTTTCTTTGTAGAATTCCTGTTCACCTTCTGTAAATATAAATTCTTTTCCACAATCTTTACATACAATTGTTTTATCCGTCATAAAAACCTCCTTAAACCTAGGACTAATTTTATTCTTGATAATCTACCTCCAGGATTAAGGAGAATATAGTACCTTGAAAAAATTTGACCTAACATTATATAAAAAATATTTATAGTTAGAGTAAAACTCTATGCTCATTATACCATATTCTAATAAAAAAACAATGTTTTAGAAAAATATTGTTTTTTGCAATAGCCTGATATAGCTGGTAAGGGAGGAATTTGGAACATTTTTAGTTTACATAATTTAAGACTTTTGAAAGGCCTTTAAATAAATATAATATTATCTATGTAAATTAAAATTCTATGAAAAATCTATAAAATAATAACAATAGATTATAATTAAATTAACTTTTATAGAGTATAATTAAAAATATACATATAAATATTGAGGTTATTTTCATGGATATTAAAAAATTTCTTAATTTATTAAAAAAGATAGAAGGACCTAAGCTGGATTTTAAGCAATATATAAATATAGATAGTGATAGTGGAAAGAAGGAACTGGCTAAAGATGTATGTGCTATAGCCAATTCTAGGGGAGGAAGAGGCTACCTTATAATAGGTGTTGAAGATAAAACTAAAAGAATACTTGGCATAGGGGAAGTGAATTTTGATGAGGAAAAAATACAACAGATAATAAGTTCCAGAATAGATCCACCCATACCGATTTCACTGGAAACATTTAAATATGAAGGTAAAAAAATAGCTATTATAACTATATATGATGGTCCTCAGAAGCCATATCAAATGAGGGATAATGGTTCTTTTTATATAAGAAGAGGATCCACAAATGACACTATGCGTAAGCAGGAAATAGTTTCTGCACTTGAAAAAAATTTGAGTATAAGTATAGAATTATGTCCAATACCTCGCAGTAATTTGAATTGCATAGACAGTGAACTGGTAAATAAATATTTTTCTTTTCAAGGAATAGATGTTACAGATGAAAATAAATTAGAATTGATGGAGAATACTTCAATAATATATCTGGATAAGGATTCAGGAAAATATATGGCTACGCTAGGGGGATTATTAATTTTTTCTAGGAACAATAATGTATACATACCTCATAATATGATAAAAATAGTTAATAAGGTTAATAAAAATTTTATTCCAATTAGTATAATTCAAGGAGATCTTATATCTATAATGGATAAAACGGAGAATATCATAGAAAAAATTGTAACTGCCAAATCCTATCCTTTAGAATTTGTAAAGGAGGGAATAAGAGATGCCATAATATATAGAGATTATTCGGACTTTTATAGAATTATAGAAGTTATAATAGATTTTAACAGTATAATAGTTACAGGACCAGGTATTTTAGAGCATAAAAGGAACAGAAATGAATATAATTATGTTAAAAGAAATATGTGGGTATATGAAAAGATAATTGCATTGGATACGAAAAAAAGGCTTGTAAGAACTCCCACAGGATTCAATAAAATGAAAAAGGTCTTCAAAAATACAGTTAAATTTATAAACTCTATAAAAAACAATGACTTCAAAATTATTTACCCTGGAATTAAAAAATTTGAATAAAGAGATGGACTATAAAAAATGTAAAAATATATAATTTTTTAAAAAAGAATTTCTCATTTATGTATTGAAAAAATATTCTGAACATTATATAATTTAAATATAATTTGATTATGAGAATGGCACCTATTGTATTAAATTAAAGGGGTGGTAAAAATGATTAATGTATTCTGCAGTAAAAGAGGCTCAGGAAAGACCAAGGAGTTAATTAATTTGGCCAATGAAAAGGCAATGATAGGGAGGGGGCATGTTGTATATATAGACGATGATAAAGGACCTATGTGTCAATTGAACAGAGAAATTAGGTTTATAGTAACAAGTGATTTTAAATTGAGAAAAATGGAAAGTTTTTACGGTTTTTTGTGTGGCATACTTTCAAAAGATTATGATATTGATACAATTTTTGTGGATGGATTACTCAATATTATAGATGAAAATCTTGAAAATGTGTCGCATTTGTTTTATAATATTGAAAAATTGGCCGAGGAATATAATGTAGATTTTTATATAAGTGTAAATGAAGATGAAGGAAAAATGCCTCAGTTTATAATGAAGTATGTGGCAGCATAATTGATGCTGGCATAGTTGGTTATGTTATTAATTAGAAAATAATGGTGATTTTATATATTTAAGACTGGAAACCTTTCCAGTCTTAAAATTTTACTTAGTAGGAGATTCTGGTAAAGCCGATTATAGTTGATAAAAAGAAGGTTTAAATATATACTATAACGTATAACAACTTTGCTGGTTATTTGAAAGGTAGGGATACAAGTTGGATAACGTTTATGACATATTATTAGAACGTGGTTACATAAAGCAAATTACTCATGAAGATGAAGTGAGAGAATTATTGAGAAAAGAAAAGATAACATTTTATATAGGATTCGATCCTACAGCAGACAGTTTGCATATAGGACATTTTCTTCAGATGATGGTCATGTCCTATATGCAAAAAGCAGGACATAGACCTATAGCTTTGCTTGGAGGCGGTACTGCAATGATTGGTGATCCCACAGGAAAAACCGATATGAGAAAAATGTTATCAAAAGAGCAAATACAGCACAATGCTGAGTGCTTTAAAAAACAGTTCTCCAGGTTCATAAATTTTGAAGATGAAAAAGCTATAATGGTAAACAATGCTGATTGGCTTATGAATTTAAATTATGTTGATTTTTTGAGAGAAATAGGAGTGCATTTTTCTGTGAATAAAATGCTTACAGCAGAGTGCTTTAAGCAAAGGATGGAAAAAGGATTAACTTTTCTTGAGTTCAATTATATGTTAATGCAGGGATATGACTTTTTAGAATTAAACAGAAAATACGGATGTACCCTTCAACTTGGAGGAGACGACCAATGGGCCAATATAATAGCAGGGGTAAATCTAATTAGGAAAAAAGAGAGAAAATCTGCTTTTGGAATGACTTTTACTCTTTTAACTAAAAGTGATGGCAAAAAGATGGGAAAAACTGAAGGAGGAGCCATATGGCTGGATAAGGAAAAAACATCCCCTTATGATTTTTATCAGTACTGGAGAAATATAGATGATGCAGATGTAAGAAAATGTCTTTTGCTTTTAACTTTTCTGCCTATGGATGAGGTAAGTAGGTTATCCTCCCTTCCAGGGGAAAAAATAAATGAGGCTAAAAAAGTACTTGCCTATGAGGTTACTAAAATTATACATGGTGAGGAAGAGGCCAAAATAGCTAAAGAAGCCGCAGAAGCCTTGTTTTCCGGAGGAGAAAACCTAAATAATGTACCAACCATGGAATTAAATAAAAGCAGCTTAGGTTGCTCCGTAATTGAGTTATTGGCTGATATGCATATATTACCGTCAAAAAGTGAGGCAAGAAGGCTTATAAAGCAGAATGGGCTTACTATAAATGGTGAAAAGATAACGGATTCAGAACTAAAAGTTACAGAGAATTATTTTAAAAATGGAGAATTGCTTGTAAGAAGAGGTAAGAAAAATTATACAAGAATTGTACTTAAATAAGTAAAGGTAATTTTAAAGTTGAGTTTAGCTTATGTACCTATCTCCTCCTTTAGGGGCATGTAAGCACTTTATGTGTTTTTCCCCTAAGGTATAATGTGGGTTAGGTGCTAAAGACACTAATAATACTGTTAATAAGATTCAGGTGGAGAAAAAATATTTTTTATATCAAACTCCATTTGAACCTTAGAACAGTTAATGAAATGTTTTTATAAATTATGTGATTGTTCAGGTTAAATATGATATTTCCACATTATTATGGCATCTTCTTTGTTATCACCGTAATATGCCTTTCTTATACCAGATTCTATAAAGCCATGCTTTTTGTAAAGTTTTTGGGCCGTTATATTGGATTTTCTGACTTCTAGGGTCATACTGTTTATAGATTCAATCTTACAGATTTCTATTAGGGATTCAAGGAGAAGATTTCCCGCACCTATTCTCCTGTATTTAGGGTGAACAGCTATGGTGGTTATATGAGCTTCATCCAGTATGAGCCACATACCTGCATAGCCCACAATTGTCTCAGAACTTTTAGCTATAACATATCTGGCAAGGGTATTGCCTTCAATTTCTCTTTTAAAAGATTCCCGGCTCCAGGGTACAGGAAAACATAGAGTATCTATCAAGAGAATTGTGTCGATATGTTCTGTTTTTAAAGAGGATATTTCTATGTCATTCATTTCTACAAGACTCCAATTTCTTTTCATATTCCCTTTCAGCTTGTGACTTTCTCAAGTAGAAAGGTGCAAAATTATATATGTTATCTTCTATACCCGAGTTTAGCATATTTAGACCCAGTTCACCAAGTGAGGAAGCTTTTACTACATTTAGACTTACAGGTGCAAAGCTTGGATTTTTTACCTTTGATAGGAGTATTTCCTTAAACTTTGGAACAGCATCTCCTATAAAGCATACAGGCTGGGAATACTCGTTTACAAGTTCAATTAAATCATTGATGGATATAGCCATATAATCAGTTAGAATATCCAATTTATTATCCACAAATCTATAAAGTGCAGTATATACATTTTCTCTCAATGCATCTAATATGGGACATATAATTCCCGGAGTATAGCATAAGTTGTATGCAAGAGCATCCAGAGAAGAGACTCCCACAAAAGGTTTACCAGTACCCTGGCTTAGTCCTTTAATAACAGCGGCTCCAATTCTGAGACCGGTAAAGGAACCGGGCCCTTTAGAAACTACAAAACCGTCAAGAGAATTAATATTTATGTTTGAGTTCTTTAAAAGTATGTCTATTGTAGGCATAAGAATGGTTGAATGTTGTTTTTTAGAATTTAGAGTGATTTCCCCTATCAATTTATAATCATCTAATAGGGCACAAGTTGCTGATTCAGTGGAAGAATCTAAGCTTAATATTTTCATTTTTTATTTTAACTCCTTTATATAATCATATCTTTTACCATAATACTCTAAGATTATTTTTCTCCCATTAAGATTTTGACCGGGTAATTTATGTATATATATATATATATGTTCATCAGGTATTAGTTCATGAATATAGTTAGCCCATTCTATAATACTTACAGCGTTACTATAAATATACTCGTCAAATCCTAAAGAGAGGAGTTCTTCTATATCATTAACTCTATATACATCAAAATGATAGAGTTTTAGCCTGCCTTCATATTCATTTACTATTGTAAAAGTAGGACTTGTTATAGGTTCTTTTATATGAAGTCCTTTTGCTATTCCTTTGGTAAAATAAGTCTTTCCTGTACCTAAATCACCATCAAGACAAATTACATCACCGGGATTTAATAGGTTTCCTAATTTTTCACCCAGTTTCACAGTGTCTTCAACACTGTTTAAAGTAAATTCCACATTAATTCACCTCGAAATATTTTCTGTAAAACACATTATTACACTATATTTTTATGGGTATTGGAAGCTGTAGTGTATTCCTTTGGAGAATTTAAAGAATATATTGTTTCCTTTAAATATCCAAAAGCAACGGCACATATAAAACCGCCGGATACCATCTCATCCATTATATTAAATACATTATCAATATGCAATCCCTTGCG
Organism: Clostridium sp.; assembly: GCF_036781005.1. Lineage (GTDB taxonomy): Bacteria > Bacillota > Clostridia > Clostridiales > Clostridiaceae > Clostridium_B. Next base: position 59,088 of record NZ_DAIQBT010000004.1, read on the forward strand.
GTAAGGTCTATCTTCTGTAAGTGCCTGGTATATATCACATACTGCCATAATTCGGGATTCTTCAGAGAGAGTATTTGCTTTTAATCCCCGCGGATATCCTTGACCATTTAATTTTTCATGATGATTGGATGCCCATTCACTTATATCAGGTATATCCTCTATTTTATCTAAAATAATTTTAGTATAGTAGGCATGGGATTTTATTATACCAAATTCCTGTGAAGTCAAAGAACCATTTTTATCAAGTATATTGAGGGGAATGGCTAATTTTCCGATGTCATGCAATAATCCTGCCACTTTCATTTTATAGCATTTTTCCTCTGTATATCCCCGAAAATTTGAAACTGTATAAGCTAGATTTGCTATACCTTTAGAGTGAATTGCAGTAAATTTACTTTTATTATCTATTATATTTGCAAATATCTCGGATATTTGTTCAAATTCTTTTATATCCATAAATATATTCAATTCAGGCCGAATTTTATCTAGTATAAATTCAGCAAAAGAGATATTTTCAATATTGAGCCAGAAAATATCTTTAGAAGCATTTTTTAAAAAAGCAGTTACAATTTTTTCAGAGAAAATTTTATTGCAGTTGAGTTTAACCCACTTTATAATTCTATCTCTTTGTTTAAAGTTTGGTATATTTTCATCATATAATACTTCTATTAAATCAGCTATTCTTATTACTTGACTTTCTATAGGAATATTATTTTTTTCTAAATTCATAGCACCGCTGCCGTCAAAATTTTCATGATGATATAATATTATATTTGATAAATCACAAAAATAGGGAAAGGATTTAGTTATATTAGTACCAGTTTCACAATGACTTTTTATAAATGAATTGGCAGAATGACTCTTAGAGAGACAAGCTGTAGCACCTATATCATGTAATAAAGCCGATATATAGATTTGTTTTTTACTATTTTCATTTAAGTCTAGTTGGTTGGAAATCTCCAGTGCTATATAGGTAGTTCGTAGTGAGTGATGCATAAATGCATGGTCTGAATAATTTACATTAGTTATATCCTCAATTACATCATTATGACTACAATTGTTGTATCTGGAACTTGTCTGAGCTAAGTCCAGAGCTATTGACATAGCTCTTATAGTTTTATCCATACTAATTTTCATGGCTAAACCTCCCTTTAATATTGGGTGTGTATCTTAAAAGAAAAATTTATTAGTTATTTCAAAAACGCCTTGTATTTATACTTTATACCTAATTTTAACACAATAAAATAAACTGATAAACTATTATATTTTAAGTATATGTAAAAATATAATAAATCAGTGTTTGCATTGTTAAATTACATTATGTAAAATATATGTGTTATCAATTAATATGTAATAAATGTGAGCATAATGTGATAAATATATATTATTTTACATATGGAGGTGGAAGGATTGAAGAAAATATTAACTTTAGTTATACTTTCTTTTATAATATTTTTTACTGCCTGTGGATATAACAAAGAACAAAAAGATTCAACTTATACTAGTAAATTGGAAGCAAGAAAGGATGTCCAATTAAATATAGAAACTACAGATAAACTTCTATACAATATGATAAAATCCATAGCAGAGGATAGACATATAGTAGAATATATGTTTAACAATAGGCAAAGTGAAATAAGCTTTAAATTTACAGAAGATAGTGTGAACAATGTATCCACAAAAGATTTGTTTTTTTATGTGGGAGCAGGATTTGAGCCATGGATAGACACTTTTGTGGATAAATTAGATAAAAGTAAAGTTGGTGTTATAAATGTTTCAAGGGGGGTAGGACTATTATCCTATAATAAAATAGTAAAGTATAATGACAGCATATTAAGGGATAATCCCTACTATTTTACTAATATAGATAATTATGTAACAGTTCTTATGAATATAAGAAATGCAGTTCAGGATAAGGATCCAAAAAATAGAGACTTCTATGAAAAAAATTTTTCACAAACTTTAAAAGTATTGGAGACTTACAAAGAAAAACTGAAATCAGTGGATAATCAATTAAGTAATTATGAGTTTATCATAGTTGAAGATGAGTTGAATTATTTTGTGAAATATAATAATTTGAAAATGGTAGATGTAGGATTGGGAGAAAATAATATAATTACATTAAATTCATCTCAGCGTGAAAATTTACAACAGAAATCAAATAGAGGTAATTTAATAGTTCTTTATAGTGATGATTCTGTTGTTAAAAATAATGAAGTGTTATTAAAAAAATATAATATACCTGCTGTAAAGCTTGAAATTTATAACGGGGATTTTAGCTATGAAGAAACTCTGGATCATAATATAAGTCAACTGGAGAGCATATATAAACCTCAATAAACTTAAAGATAAAGTATAACAAGTTCTATTTAATGTAGTAGAAGTGCTTAAATTGAAAAATTTTACTCTGGCAGGTCACTCCACAGGAGGAGCTATAGCTGTCAGGTATATGGCAAGGCATAATGAATATGGAGTGTCAAAGCTTGCTCTTTTTGCAGCTGCGGTGTCCAGTCTTATTAGGAGGCTGTATTTCCCACATGGCTTAACCAAGCAAACTGTAGAAGAAATAATTAAAGGGACATATAATGATCTGCCTAAAATGCTGAGAGGATTTGGGAATATATTTTTTTCAAGTATATTACAGAGCCTTTTTCAGACTGTTTTTTCAACTGGGGCTTCAGGCAACGGGATGGGCAACGGCCAAGGTGGCAGAGACTTGGCTAGGTGAGGAAGGATTATTTTCCGATATGAAAAAAATAACTGTTCCTACCTTGATTCTTCATGGTATTCACGATAAGGTTTGTTTATTTCCTCTGGCAGAAGCACAACAAAAGGGTATTAAAAATTCCATACTTATACCTTCTGAGTCTTATATTAATGCCTATGTATATTCTTTTTAATACCTTTATTTGAAATAAATATAACTAGATATATTAAAATAAGTATGCCTATCTTAAAAATATCATAATCTAATTTAAAAATATATATCATTAATAAATATAAAATTATCAACAATATAGTACTAAAAGTTAGTATAAATTTAATTTTTTTATAGTATTCTTGGCTTAGTTGATTTGATTTTAGTAAAGTTAGATTACTTTTACCCATTGTTAAATTCACAAAAAAATTGTCGTAGTTTTGTTTCAAAAAACAATAAAGACCTATTAAGTAAACTAGTATAATTGCCGTTGCAAAAATAATAAATAATAAGCCATACTATATATCTTCCTTTATAGAAAAATTTGTAGTTATATCAATTGTAGTAAATTAAATGTGTTGATTATGTGTTTTTAGTGTAAAAGAACATTAAATAATTAATATTCTGCATAATTTTTTAAAATCCTTCATAGTGTATTAAATTAATAAAAATTCATATTTGGCTTTTCCAATTGTATTTATGCTACTTCCTTTGACAGTGGTGTTGCAGTTGTATACAAGGGTAATAATTATTTTATGTTTTTTTATTTTGCTATGATTATTAATCATATTTAGAACTGTTTGTCAAGTGCCAATTTAGTTGAATTAGTCAACTGTATCAGTCATTTGTTTTTTTTGTATGAAATGCTATAATTTTTATATGGTTTTGAATATGTGTAATGTACAGGCAAAAGGGAGGTTTGAATTATTTATGAAAAAACAAAATTCATTACAATTTAAAGGGATCCTTATAATATCCTTCATTTTTATAGTATTGATAAGTGTGGTTACAAGTATATGTTATATTACTTCAAAAAAATTAATGCTATCCTCTTTACAAAATTCGGGGGAACAAACAGTTACTATTCATGCAAAAGATTTATCTTCATGGTTAAACTCCAGATTATCTCAAGTAAAAGTAATTGCAAATACTGAAGTAGTATCCAGTATGGATTATGCTGAGATCCTTCCTTATTTTCAGCGTGAGCAAAAAAACTATGATGGAATTTTTAATAGTTTGGGAATAGGTGATACTGAAGGAAAGTTGATTTTACAAAATAATGTAGTACTTGATATAAGTTCTGAAAGTACATTTTCCAAAGTTATGCAGGGTAAAGATATTATAGCAAATCCATTTCAAGACAAGCAAAATCCTTCTGATTGGATAATATCAATGGAATGTCCTGTAAGAAGTTTGGAAAATGGCCAAGTCGTGGGTCTTGTAAGTGGTGCATGTCTTGTTTCTACGGTATTTAAGGAAACTACAAGTTTTCATTTAGGAAAAACAGATAAGGTATATATACTTAATAAAGATGGTACTGTGTTATTCCATCCTGATAATAAATTAATTAACAATAGTAATTTTTTAAAAAGTTCTAATAGGGAATATTCCAGTTTAATTAAGCAAGCTATTTCTAAAGATGATTTTTCTGGAAAGTTTAAAGATGGTAATGAAACAAAAATGATTTTTTCATCCAAAGTAGAAGGAACTGATTGGCATTTATTTTTAGAAGTTCCCACTGGAGAATATATGGAAAGCATAAATTTATTGCTGTACTCATCAGTAGCCTGCACAATTTTCGCAATAATTTTATTAATCATAATATTAATTATTTTAATGAGGTATTTTTTCAACAGACTTTTAAAGGTTTCTATGATTGCTGAAAAAGTAGCAGAGGGAAATTTAATTAACTATTTGCCGGAAACATCAGACGAATTAGGCCAGTTTAATGTTACATTTAATAAAATGATAAAAAATTTGAAAGAAATTATATTAAAAGTAAGAAGTGTTTCTGGTGTGGTTTCAAAGTCCTCCAAGGATTATAGAGAAGTTAGCTTTAAAGTGGTTGATGCCGGTAAAAATATTCAGGAAAGTATTATGAATTTAGTGGAGGGAGCTAAAATAAATGCAGATGAAATTTTAAATATTACCGAATTTATAAGTGATATGGAAAAACAATCAAATGAACTAGCGGAAATAAGTACGACTATTGATAATATGATATCGGATACAAGAGATAGTACATTGAAAGGCTCAAAAAATATAAATTCTGCAGTGGATTTATTAAATACTATGAAAGAAAGTATAGTACTTTCCGGTAAATCTATAACAAAACTATCTGAAAAATCCAAGAATATTAAAAGTATAATTTCTGTAATAGCCTCAATATCTGAACAAACAAACTTATTAGCTCTAAATGCAAGTATTGAAGCTGCACGAGCTGGGGAACAGGGTAAAGGTTTTTCAGTAGTTGCAGAAGAAATAAGAAAATTAGCTGAACAGTCCTCTAGTTCTACTGAAGAAATTTCAAAAGAAATATTACAAATACAAGAGCAAGTACAAGAAGCTGTAACAACTATGAAAGAAAGCATAAAATATATGGAATCAGGTGCGGATTCAGTAGAAGATACTTCAAATATATTTATGCAAATAGAGAATGAAATAGAAAGAATCAAAGAATTTAGTTCGAAGGTATCTGTAATTTCAAAAAATTTATTAGGTGAAAACAAAAATCTTTATAAAACCATTTCAAATACATCTGAAATAAGTGAAGAAGCTGCCGCTAGTACCATATCCGTTGAAGAAGCAGTGAATGAACAAAGGGAAATGTTTTTAAAACTTGAAAGTATATCAGAGGAATTAGAAGAACTCTCGGCAACATTATTTAGTGAGATTTCCAAGTTTAAAATATAATAGTAGTATAACAACCGATATGTTATTGAATTCATTAAGCTATCTATAATAAAATATGTATGGGTTATGGCCAATTTATGACCTGATATGTGCAAACTTGGATTATATTGTATTTTCTGATACTTCCTTTTCAATATTAATTGAAATCAACCAGTTGTTTCATATAAAAATTTTGTTAAGAATACTTTTATAACTTATATTTTAATGTTATACTAACATTTATATTAAAAATATAGTAGGTATATATGTATTGGTTATTATTTAAAAAGATGGCATATTAAATATAATAGTAATGACAAAATACAAAGAGTATGGTTTTCTGATTTAAACTTGTCTCTGTACATTAAATTTTCTATGCCACTTTATCAAATTAGCATAAAACAGTTATGTAAACTGTTTTATATATTTATATTTAATTATTCGAGATATATTAAAATTATTTAAGTAGGAGGTATAGAAATGTCTCAATATCTAAAAAATAATGATGTTTTAAGTACTGTAAACAGGGGGAATCCTGCAGAATCAGGTCTTTGTACCTTGTGTAGAGCGGACTGCCAGGGGAAATGTGAAACATGGATGTCAAGCATGAAGGGGAGAAAGTTACTATATCCAAGAGATTTTGGTACAGTTACCGCTGGAAGTTCAAATATAAACCATGTGGGTGTGTGCTATAATAATCTAAGAATACAGGGGTATAATTATGGTGCAAAGGGTATGTCATCTAATTTAACAAATGATGCTGACGATTGTATTTTCCCTAATGTAAACGTTGAAGTCCAGTTTGGAAAAATTATTAAGACAAAATCCAAGTTGCCGATAATGACAGGAGCTTTAGGTTCAACATTTATTGCACAAAAATATTGGGAGTCTTTTGCAGTTGGAGCAGCTTTAGTTGGTTTTCCTATAGTTGTTGGTGAAAATGTTGTTGGTATAGATAAAGATGCTGTTATTGAAAAAGGCAGAATCATAAAGGCACCTGAATTGGATAAAAGAATAAATCAATATTTGAGTCATTATGACGGCTATGGTGCTATAATTATCCAGATGAATGTAGAAGATACAAGAAATGGTGTAGCAGAATATGTAATTAATAAATATGGTGATGATGTAATTATAGAATTAAAATGGGGACAAGGTGCTAAAAATATAGGTGGAGAAATACAGGTGGATTCATTAGATTATGCTGTTTTTCTAAAAAACAGAGGGTATATTGTAGATCCGGATCCAACAGAGGAAGGAGTACAAGAAGCTTATAAAGCTGGTGCAATTAAAGCTTTTGCAAGACATAGTAGATTAGGATACACAAATTTAAATTCTGTTTCAGATGTAAAAGAAGATTTTATGAAATCCATCCAATATTTGAGGAATTTAGGATATAAGAGAATTACTTTAAAGACGGGTTCTTATGGAATGGAAGCATTAGCTATGGCTATTAAATATGCTACTGAAGCTAAACTTGATTTATTAACTATAGATGGCTCTGGTGGCGGAACAGGTATGAGTCCTTGGAATATGATGGAATCTTGGGGAGTGCCTTCAATATTTCTACATTCTAAAGCTTATGAGTATGCAAAAATATTAAAGGATAAAGGATATGATGTTGTTGATATGGCATTTGCAGGGGGACTTGCAAGAGAAGATCATATATTTAAGGCGTTAGCTCTGGGTGCACCATTTACAAAACTTGTTTGTATGGGAAGGGCATTGATGATTCCTGCATTTTTGGGAGCTAATATTGAAGGTGTATTATATCCTGAGAGAAAAGAGTTGAGAAATGGAAACTGGAATGTACTTCCAAAACATATTGTTGATGAATTTGGTTCTTCTCCAGAAGAAATATTTGCCGGATACTTTAATGTAAAAGAAAAAGTTGGGGCAGATTATATGAAGAACATACCATTGGGTGCAATAGCAGTTTGGACTTTTGCAGATAAGCTAAAAGCAGGGCTTCAACAGTTAATGGCGGGAGCTAGAAAATTTAATATTTCTGAAATATCAAGAAATGACATATTTGCTGCAAATAGAGAAACAGAATTAGAAACAGGAATTGAGTTTATGACTGATGTGGGTGATGATGCGGCAAAGAAAATATTAAGTGAATAATTACCCTCCTAATTAAAATAAATATCCGTGCCAAAGAGAAGAAATATCTTAAGGCACGGTGAAATCTAAATTAATTTTAGTTTTTATAAAAGATTCTCATTTTTTTAAAGAACGTTAATCTAGTAGTTTGTATTATAATCCCTGTAAAAATAAGAACACATCCTATTAACAGCTGAAAACTTAAAATTTCATTTAAAAGTATTACAGCAAATATTCCTATAATATATCTTTTATTTACAATTGTTAAGCAGTAAGAATTCAAGGCTTTTTTACAGTTGTTTAAGTTCCAGTGAGAAATGAAATTCTAAAGATAACAGCATCAGGATAAAAAACATATTAAAAGTACATATTAATAAAATGGATATTATTATGTTGAAAGGAGTACTTTTATGGGGAGATGTTTTGTAAAGAATTCAACAGGTGTTTTAAAAAAAGTATTACTTTGCCCCCCTGATTATATGGAGCTTTATTCTATCAATGTTATATCGGAAAGATGGATTAGGGAGGGAAAAGGAATTGATATAGGTCGTTGTATTAAGGAACATGAGGAATTAACTCAGGCATATAGAGAAAATAATGTAGAGGTGGTTCTTATGGAGCCAGAGGTAAAATTAGGTAATGAAGCATTTTCCAGAGATTTTGGGGCTTGTATTAGGGAAGGATATATTTTGGGAAATTTCAAGGAACCAATTAGAAAAGCTGAAAGGGAAGCATATAAAGATAAAATGGCAGAGCTTAATATACCTTGTGTGGCAGAAGTTTCAAAAGGTTTTTTTGAAGGAGGAGACTTTTGGTTTCTTGATGACAATACACTGGCTGTAGGTATTATTGCCAGAACTGATGAAATTGCTGTGGGGGAAATTGAAGGGCAGATAAAAAGCTTTGGTTATAATATAATCTCTGTGAATTGCCCGGAAGAGAATTTACATTTGGATATGTGTTTTAATGTTGTAGCAGAAAAGCTGGCAGTAATATGCAGAGAAGCTCTGCCTGAGAGTTTTATTCAAATTTTGAAACAAAGAGGATTTTCTCTAATTAATATTTCACAGGAAGATGTATTCAAACACTATGGTAATCTCCAGTCTTTAGGCAATGGAAAAGTTATATCGCTTAAATCCAATAAAAAGGTGAATGAACAATTAAAATCCTATGGAATTAATGTAATAGATTTGGATATAAGTGAAATACTTAAAAGCGGAGGAGGCCCCCATTGTATGACCTTTCCGCTTCTTAGAGTGTAATACACGACTGGACTGAAAATTACCAGTCAATATGCCAGTATGTTTTACATAACAATTTATATTGCTGGCATATCTGACTTATTATTAAATTAAAAGTAACTGCAAATTAGTTTTTAAAGCTGTGAACAGGGGCTGGAATTCTTCCGCCTCTTTCCACAAAGGCTTCACTGGAGAATTTACTTATAGGCATTATAGGGGCTTTACCTAAAAGTCCCCCAAAATTAGCTTCTTCTCCGATTTTTTTACCATATACGGGGATTATTCTTACTGCAGTGGTTTTATTGTTTATCATTCCGATGGCAGCCTCATCTGCAATTATAGCAGATAGAGTAGATTCAGGGGTATCACCAGGTATTCCTATCATATCCAGTCCTACAGAGCATACACAGGTCATAGCTTCTAATTTTTCCAGATTTAAGGAACCTATATTTACTGCGTTTATCATTCCCTCATCCTCACTTACAGGTATAAATGCACCGCTTAATCCTCCTACTTGGGAAGCTGCCATTATACCTCCCTTTTTTACGGCATCATTTAAAAGTGCCAAAGCTGCAGTAGTTCCGGGACAACCGCAACTTTCAAGTCCCATTTCTTCCAGTACTCTAGCCACACTGTCTCCTACAGCAGGAGTAGGTGCCAGGGATAAGTCTACTATACCAAAGGGAACTTTAAGTCTTTTTGAAGCTTCTGCAGCCACTAACTGTCCCATTCTTGTTATTTTAAAGGCAGTCTTTTTTATTGTTTCTGCTACCACATTGAAATTTTCTCCTTTTATTTCTTCTAGAGCACATTTTACAACACCAGGACCGCTTACGCCTACATTGATTATGCAGTCGGCCTCTCCCACTCCATGAAAGGCTCCTGCCATGAAAGGATTATCCTCCACAGCATTTGCAAATACTACTAGTTTAGCACAGCCTATACTGTCATTTTCCCTTGTAAGATAGGCAGTTTGTTTTATTATACGGCCCATATCCTTTACGGCATCCATATTTATTCCAGCTTTTGTGGTAGCTACATTTACAGAAGAACATACTTTTTCAGTAACAGAAAGAGCTTCTGGAAGGGAGTCAATTAATATTTTGTCGCCTTTGGAGTAGCCTTTATGTACAAGACATGAAAAACCTCCAATAAAGTCAATTCCCAGGGTTTCAGTGGCCTTATCCAAAATTTTCGCATATTCTATATAATCTGTATCGGAGCTTGCCTGTGCAATAAGGGAAATAGGAGTTACAGATATTCTTTTATTTATTATGGGAATACCATATTCCATTTCTATTTCTTGGGCAGTTTTAACTAGATTTTCAGCATAGGTGGTTATTTTATCATATATTTTTGTACGTGCTTTTTTACCATCACTATCTATACAATCTAGTAGGGATATTCCCATGGTTATAGTTCTTATATCTAAATTTTCTCTATGGATCATGTTAATTGTTTCTAATATATTTTTGGTATTAATCATTTTAGTTTATTCAACTCCTCAGTTTAAATTTCATGCATGGAAGTAAATATATCTTCTCGCTGGATTTTAATAACCACATCAATTTTTCTTGCTTTATCCTCTAAGATTGCTTTTAAATTACTAAAAGTTATATTCATTTGTGATAAATCTACAAACATTACCATGGTGAAGTAATCTTTTATAAGAGTTTGATTTATGTCTAAGATATTTATATTATTTTCATATAAAACAGAAGTTACATTATAGATAATACCTGTTTTATCCTCACCAATTACAGTTATAAATGCTTTCATTAGTTTACATCTCCTTTATAATTATTTTGCTATTAATAATTTACCCAGAAAAAACAAAATGAGACTAAAAATAAAATTAGTCTCTGGAAAACAGATTTCAAGTATTTAGCTACAAAAATAGACAAAAACTTAAAATATGAAATCCTCTGTCCTTTTTACCTGAGAGTTTCACCAAAATTTTGGCTTTCCCCTTCGGTGCCCTTAAAGGGTCTCTCCAGAGGCTCGTCCAATAACGGTTTACAAAATTATCCCATTACCTTCATCCATTCTTGTTAAATTGATAAAATGATTATAACATGTTTAAAGATTCAATTCAAATTAATTATAAATTGACAGAATCTTGACAAAAAGACAAGTTATATGTTAAAATGAAGTAGTTGATAGTTACAACTTTAAATTATATTTAAAGTTGTTAGTCAAGGAGGTTTCGGACAACTCTAATTGGATAGGGAGAATGTTATGGCACAAATAGAAGTAAAAAATGTATATAAGATTTTTGGGAAAAATCCTAAAAAGGTAATGTTACTTTTAGAAAAAGGAATGACAAAAAGTGAAATACATAATAAGACGGGTAATGCGGTAGGAGTAAATAATGTTAGTTTTCAAGTAAATAAAGGTGAATTCTTTGTAATTATGGGGCTATCAGGAAGTGGCAAGTCCACTTTAATAAGATGTTTAAACAGACTGATAGATGCAACAAGTGGCATAATATTAATTGATGGAGAGGATATATTAAAATGCAGTGAAGATAAACTTCGTGAAATCAGGCGAAAAAAAATAGCTATGGTATTTCAAAATTTTGCTCTTTTTCCCCACAGAACTATATGTAGTAATGTAGAATATGGATTGGAAATACAGGGAATTGACTTAAAGGTAAGAAAAGAAAAGGCATATAAGGCTCTAGAATTGGTGGGCTTGAAAGGATATGAGGAAAGTATGCCTGATGAATTAAGTGGAGGCATGAAACAGAGAGTTGGACTTGCTAGAGCTTTGGCAACAGATGCAGGCATATTGTTAATGGATGAAGCATTTAGTGCATTAGATCCATTGATACGCAAAGAAATGCAAGAAGAGATGCTTCAGTTGCAATCAAAAATGCATAAGACTGTAATATTTATAACTCATGATTTGGATGAAGCACTGAGATTAGGTGATAGAATTGCCATAATGAAGGATGGAAGTATAGAACAAATTGGTACATCAGAAGATATATTGACCCATCCTGCCAGCAAGTACGTAAAAAAGTTTGTACAGGATGTGGATAGGACAAAGATAATCACTGCATCGGCTATAATGGAAAAATCCAAGGCAATTATTCTTTCTAAAGACGGACCTAAATCAGCAGCAAGACTCATGAAAGACGAGGGTATATCTAGTATTTATATAACAGATAAGTATAGAAAATTAAAGGGAATAGTGAGGATAGACGATACCATAGAACTGGTAGAGAAGGGAGTTTCTAATATAGAAAGTATACTCATAACTGAAATCCCTACAACATCACTGGATACATCCATATCGGACTTGTTGTCTGTTGCAAAAGATGCAATATATCCAATAGCTGTGGTAGACGAAGATAACACCCTGTTGGGAATTATAAAAAGGTCTACTATTATAGCTGGAATAGCTAGAGAGGAGGACTAATTTGTTTACATTTCATGTAGGACCATTTTTTGAATTTATTGTTAACTGGCTGACGTATAATGTGGAACCGTTTTTTCATATAATAAAGTTAATTAACAGTACACTTATAGATGGATTGGAAAATATACTTTTATCTGTTCCGAGTATAATTATTATAATATTATTTTCTTTGTTGGCATTGAAATTATCAGGCAAGAAAGTAGCTATATTTACTGCCATTGGATTATTATTTATAGACTGCATAGAATTATGGCCTCAGACAATGGAAACACTGGCATTAGTTATTGTTTCAACATTAATATCTTTAATAATTGGTATACCACTCGGAATACTGGCATCAAGGAGTGAAGGTTTTAATAGAGTGATAAGGCCAATATTGGATTTCATGCAGACAATGCCGGCTTTTGTATATTTGATACCGGCGGTTTTATTTTTTGGAATGGGAAAAGTACCAGGGGCAATTTCAACTGTAATATTTTCTATGCCACCTGCAGTAAGACTTACCAATTTAGGAATTAGACAAGTACCTGATGATGTTATAGAAGCAGCTAGGTCTTTTGGATCTACTAAGAGTCAGATGCTTTATAAAGTGCAAATACCCATAGCGTTACCTACAATATTAGCGGGGGTAAATCAAACAATAATGCTTTCTCTTTCTATGGTTGTTATTTCAGCTATGATAGGGGCAGGCGGACTTGGAAGAGAAGTTTACAATGGTATAACTCAAATGGAAATAGGCAGTGGCTTTGAAAGTGGTATTGCTGTTGTAATTTTGGCTATGATATTGGATAGAATAACTCAATCATTAGGTCATAAAAATAAATAAATTATTTGGGGAGGTATAACAGATAATGAATAGGAAAGTGAAGAAACTTATTGCATTAGCTTTTTCAATTATATTAGCTATAGGTGTATTATCTGGTTGTAGCAGTACTACAGGTAGTGGTAACAATGATAAGAAATCAAAAGGAACAGTTAAATTAGTATATGTAAATTGGGCTGAAGGAATTGCTATGACAAACCTGGTAAGTGCCATATTGCAGGATAAGATGGGGTATAAAGTGGATATGAAACAAGGGGATGTAGGAATGGTATTTACTTCTTTGTCTAGTGGCGATATGGATGTATTTTTAGATGGATGGCTTCCAGTTACCCATAAGGATTATATGGACAAGTATCAAGGCAAATTGGAAAAGTTAGGTGTTAATTTTGAAAATGCCAAAATTGGATTAGTTGTTCCAAGTTATATGAATATAAGTAGCATTGAAGAATTAAATGGCATTAAAGATGAATTAGGCGGAAAAATAGTGGGAATAGATGCAGGTGCAGGTATAATGAAAGCCACTAACAAAGCTATTAAAGAATATAACTTAAACTATGAACTTCTTGAAGGAAGTGGGGCTACTATGACTGCTATGCTTAAAAAGGCAGAAGATAAAAAAGAACCTATTGTAGTTACAGGGTGGAAACCTCACTGGAAATTTGCTACATGGGATCTTAAATTTCTTGATGATCCTAAAAAGGTGTTTGGTGAAGCAGAAAATATTTATACCATAACCAGAACTGGATTTGAGAAGGATATGCCAGAAGTTACACAATTTTTAAAGAATTTTAAAATGAATGATCAGCAGTTAGGAAGCTTAATGGGAGATATTAAGGATAATACCGGTAAAAAACCTATAGATGTTGCAAGAGAATGGATAAAAAATAATGAAGAACTGGTTAATAGCTGGGTACCAAAAAATAAGTAGAAAAATGTAGAGTTTTACTTATTTTCAGCTGTATTTTATTTGAAGTACTAATACCAATTTAACACTTGAATAATAAAGATATAGATTAAAAAGGAGTTTGCAAAATATTTGTGTAAGCTCTTTTTTGATTTCAAATATCTTTTATATTCAATTAATTTCTTTCACCCAGTATAGAAATTGCAAATCTATAGTGTATACTAGATGTTGACAAGGGAGTGATATATATGGAGAATTTGTCTGGAAAAGTAGCAGTGATTACGGGAGCATCAAGAGGCATAGGCAGAAGTATTGCAGTAAATTTAGCTAGATGTGGTGCTTCAGTGGCAATAAATTATATTGAAAATGAAAAAGAGGCCTATAAGACTTTAGATATGGTAAGAAATGAAGGTTCTAATGGAATAGTAATACAGGGAGATGTGAGTTTATATGACAGCTCAAAAAAAATAATAGAAAATACTTTAAATCGTATGGGAAAGATAGATATATTGATAAATAATGCAGGTATATCCAAAGTGGGCCTTTTTATAGATATGAAAGAGAATGACTGGGATAAGATAATAGATATTAATTTTAAGGGAGTACTTAATTGTACCCATTGTGTATTAGAACATATGATTTCAAGAAAATCAGGTTCCATAGTAAACATATCTTCTATGTGGGGAAAGGTGGGGGCATCTTGTGAATCTATTTATTCTGCATCTAAGGGAGCTGTGAATCTTTTTACAAAATCTATGGCTAAGGAAATGGGACCTTCTAATATAAGAATAAATGCTGTGGCTCCCGGGGTTATAGATACAGAAATGAATTCATGGCTTCAAGAAGAAGAAAGGAAAGAGTTAATGGAGGATATACCTATAGGCAGAATTGGGAAAAGTGATGATATAGGAAAAATTGTATGTTTTCTGGCAGGAGATTCTTCACAGTATATAACAGGACAGATAATAACTGTAGATGGCGGCATGATTTAAAATATGAAATTAGAATTTGATAAAGTAATATTTATATTAAACGATAAATAAAATGAGTTATAGGGATTAATTTAAAAATTTAAAGGTTATAGGATGAAAAAATTATGTATAAGATTATAATGCTTGATGATACGGCTTATGTAAGATATAGGGTAAAGGATATCTTGGAAAATATGGATATGGAACTGTGTGAGGCAGGAACTTCTTTTGATTTTTTTAATAAATTATATGACATCAGGAAAGAATTGAATTTAATAATATTGGAAGTAGGTCTTAGCGGTGAAGACGGTTTTAGTGTGCTTAGGAAGATAAAAGGTAGGGCTTTAAACATACCTGTAATGATACTTACAAAATTAAATGATAGGAATTCTTTTATAAAATGTATAAAAGAAGGTACCTCGGATTATATATTAAAACCTTTTAATAATAAAATGTTAATTGACAGAATATCTAAGCTTGTAATCTGCCATGAAAATTCAAATAAATCAGAGGAGATAATATATTTAAACTTTCAACAGTATATTGTTAGACAGATTATTAAATGTAAAGCGGAAAGTAAGAAATTTTCAATTATTATGGTAAGTCTTATAAAAGAAAATTTTACAGAATTAGATGAAAAAATAGATGTAAGAGATAGTTATCTTATTTTAATAGATTTTCTTTACAGTAAGTTAAAAGTTATTTTTAAAACATCAGAGTTATTTGAGAAATATGGATTGTCAACTTTTATAGGGGTACTTCCTGATTGTGATGAAGAAAAGGTTATCTCAATTATAAACAATATGAAATTAATTTATACAAAGTTGAAATTAGTGGATAAAAGGTACAGTGAATATGCCCTTCAGTTTAGTTTTGTAGTATATCCGCAGGATGGTGACGATAAACAACAGTTACTAGACAAACTGACTGTTAAAATGAAGTTAGAAATGCTTAGGAATTAAATTAAAAAAGAATTCCTTCAATCAATGGAGGAGATTCTTTTTCAATAAAATAACATTATATCTTTATATAGTCTGAATGAACATATCCAACGGTGGAACCCCATTGTATCTTATACCATCGACCTTCAGTGCCTAAAATGGTAACGTTGGTTCCATTTTGCAGTGTAGTAAGAATACGGCCTGTCCAAGGGTTATTTCTTAAATTTAACACTGAAGAACTATTACTTAAAGTTACAGTACCGGTTTTCCCTGTTTCACTGCTGGTTGATGATTGGTTTGAAGAAGTATTTGCAACTGCTACACTAGATTCAGGTGCAGTTTGTGAAGTACTTATATAATTTGAATATACATATCCTGTAGTACCATTTACGGATACTTTATACCAGCCGTTATTAGATTCTAGAATAGTTACAGCGGTTCCATTAGGAAGGGATGATATTATGTTGCCCTGTGGTGCACTTCTCAAGTTTAATGTAGAAGAGGCAGTGCTTAATTTTACATATCCTGAACCTGTGGAAGTATTACTTTCTGAATTCTGTGAAGATGAACTGGAAGAAAGCTGTTGAACTGCATTATTGGTAGAACTTGTACCTGAACTTATATAATTTGAACTAACATATCCATAAGATGAATTTAATCTAATTTTATACCAATCACCAACAGTTCCAACTATTTGAACTGTTTCGCCTTTTTTCAGGTAACCTAATACTGAGAAAGAAGTGCCTGCACCATTTCTTATATTTAAAACTGAACTGCTATTTGATATATTTACTACTCCAGTTTCATAAGTACCATCACTTACAGGTTGGTAAGT
This sequence comes from Clostridium sp., assembly GCF_036781005.1. GTDB lineage: Bacteria > Bacillota > Clostridia > Clostridiales > Clostridiaceae > Clostridium_B. The sequence goes on from NZ_DAIQBT010000004.1 coordinate 75,919, forward strand.
ATCTTCTGTAGAAGAACTACTGATTTCATTGGAACTGGAAGCAGAAGATGTCTGGGCACCTTCACCTACGTATATATATCCCTTAAGATATAGATTCCCTCTGTTTTTTATAGCTTCTTTTGAAATAGTTTTTACATTCCCGTCATAACTTCCGCGTACGCTAAAGTTACCTTCGTTAAAATATATAGTATCTTCATCTACTGCTTCTACAAAGCCTACATGTCCATAACCTACCGAGCCGCCGCCCCATACAATTACAGAATTTGCTTTTGGCTCTGCACCATAGGAATATACATTATCTTTGGCATTAGCATACCACCAATCTACTGCGTTACCATAAAATTCTGAAGGAAGTGCAATTCCCAATTTTTCAAGAACACGCCCATAGGTAAACCAGGTGCATTGACCTGTGTATCCGCACTTTGCAAATATATTTCCAGCTGCAGTATAGGCACTGCTTTGTATATTTGGCAAATCTCCTGAAGCATGTACGGTATTTGCTATATTTTTACTGCTCATAATGGCTGTTGAAATAAAAAAAGCAAATACTAATTTTTTAGATCTATTCATTCTTATGTACCCCCTGAAAACATAATATAAATTTAAATAATAAATAAACAGACTCTTTTAACTAATTATCGTAGATTAATGAATAATATTTAATAGAATATTTAATATAATTATACTATTTTTTTCACATTATTTCATCTTATAGTTAAAACTTTTTTTATTTTTTTTGTAATTCTATAAAAAATTGTAATTTTATAAAAATTTTAAATCATACAAATGGATGAAAAATATAAAATTTGATGTTGACATAGAGATAAAAAATGTTATAATTAAGAACAAATAGAATATATCACTTTACAGGATTAAATTAAAACTCCTGTGAATGTTTTATTTAAGTAGTTTATAAAATTATTGTAATAGTAACTTTTTATGGAGGTTAGATGTAATGGAAAATATCATCGGAAAGGAAAGAGAAGCAATAGTAAATAATAATTCATATTATTTTAACTTTACTTTTAGCTGGGGCTATTTTTATTTTAGCGCTGGTTATGTTTGCTTCCCTAAAAAAATAAAGTTTCCTTCTGATGAGTTAGGATAAATTATAAAAATGCATGATTAAAGAAATTTTTGTATACAGTGTGTATTTAGTTAATTCAAACAAGGCTCATTAGAGCCTTGTTTTTTATTTGGAAATAACTTCTAAGGCTAGCATAGAAGTTATCCTATAATTTTAAAATGTTAAAAAATTTAAGGAGGAACTGAGATGATAGTAATTATGAGTCCAAAGACACCAACAGAAGAAATAATGATATTAAAACAAAAGATTGAATCAGAAAATAATGTTTCTATAAATGTAATACAGGGAAAAGAATATTGTATATTGGGACTGATTGGAGATACTACAAAGGTTGATGCAAGTAAAATAAGGGCTAATGAATTTGTAGAAAGTGTGGAAAAGGTGCAGCAACCCTACAAATTGGTTAATAGGTTGTTTCATCCAGAAGATACTATAGTTAATGTAAAAGATGCTTCTATAGGCGGAAAAAAACTGGCAGTTATAGCAGGACCTTGTTCTGTAGAAAGTGAAGAACAAATAGTAGAAATCGCAAAAGGCGTAAAAGAAAGCGGCGCTAAATTTTTAAGAGGAGGTGCTTTTAAACCAAGAACATCACCTTACAGCTTTCAAGGGCTTGGAACTGAAGGATTGGAACTTTTAAAGGTTGCAAGGCAGGAAACAGGACTTCCGATAGTCACAGAAATTATGTCTGAGGATATGATAGATAAGTTTGTAGAAGATGTGGATGTAATACAGGTAGGAGCTAGAAATATGCAGAACTTTCAGCTTTTAAAACAATTAGGTAAAACTAGAAAACCAATTCTTTTGAAAAGAGGGTTGTCCTCTACTATCGAGGAACTCTTAATGTCTGCAGAATATATAATGTCTGAGGGAAATGAGAATGTAATACTCTGTGAGAGAGGAATAAGAACTTTTGAAACTTATACTAGAAATACTTTGGATTTAAGTGCCATTCCCGCTATAAAGAAGTTAAGTCATCTTCCTGTAATAGTTGATCCTAGCCATGCTGCAGGACTTTGGTGGATGGTAGAACCTCTGGCAAAGGCAGCGGTGGCAGTAGGGGCAGACGGACTTATGATAGAGGTTCACAATGATCCTGCTAATGCAAAATGCGATGGACAGCAATCTATAAAACCAAAAGTTTTTCAGAATCTTATGAGAGATATAAATAAAATGGAAAATGTAAAAATGAATAAACAACAAGATGTTATAAAACTATAGAAGTACATGCTGAAGGAGGAAATATAAGTGGAAGATTGTGACTTTAATATTAGCATAGCTATAGTAGGCATGGGACTTATAGGGGGTTCTTATGCTATGGCTCTTAGGGAATTGAATCCTAAATGTATTATTGGAATAGATAAGGATGAAGATACTTTAAAAAGTGCTTTAAATGATGGGATTATAGATGGGGCCTATGAAAGTGCAGGAGATTTTCTAAAGGAAATAGATCTTGTTATAATAGCCCTCTATCCTAAAGATACAATTGCATTTATAAAAAATAATTTACAGTATTTTAAGAAGGGTACCCTTATAACGGATACTTCTGGCATAAAACAAAATATAGTAGAGAATATAAATTCATTTTTGCCTGAATATTTGGAATTTATTCCTGGACATCCTATGGCAGGGAAAGAATCTAGCGGCATAAAAGGGGCTTCTAAGGATATTTTTAAAGGAGCCAATTATATAATAACTCCCGGGGAAAAGAATACTTCCCGGGGGCTTCAAAAAATAGATAAGATGGCAAAAGCTATAGGCTGTGGTAATGTAACCTATATAAGTCCAAAGGAACATGATAGAATAATTACTTTTACAAGTCAACTTCCCCATGTCATAGCTGTATCTCTTATGAATCTACATGAAGAAGACTATAAAGATAGTATAGAATTATTTACAGGGGGAAGCTTTAAAGATGCTACCAGAGTAGCACAGATTAATTCTAAGTTATGGACTGAATTATTTATTATGAATTCAGATAATCTCATAGAGGAAATAGAAAATTTTCAAGACAGTATGGAGATGTTGAAGAAAGCCATAATGAATAAAGATACAAAGAGCATGAAGTGTATTTTTAAAAAGTCCATGCTAAAAAGAAAAGAATTGGTTAAAGGATAGTGATTTGTATGAAGATTATTGATATTAATGTTAAAGAAAAAAGTTATAAAATATTTATAGAAAAAGGCATATTAGGTTCCATAGGAGAAAAATTAAAAGTTATTTATAAAAGTAGAAAAGCAGTGATAATTACTGATAAGAATGTGGAAAAACTCTATATGGAAACATTAAAAAATTCTCTTTTAGAAAGTGGATTTACAGTGAAAATTATATCTATAGAACCGGGAGAAAAGAGTAAAAGTTTAACTACACTGGAGAAAGTATATGGAAAACTATGTGACTTTCAGATAAGAAGAAAAGATATAATAGTATCTTTAGGAGGAGGAGTAGTTGGAGATCTTTCAGGTTTTGCAGCCTCCACTTACTTGAGAGGGATAAATTATATTCAAGTTCCTACTTCTCTTTTGGCTCAGGTGGACAGTAGTATAGGGGGAAAAGTAGCCGTGGATTTGCCCTGGGGTAAGAATCTTGTAGGAAGTTTTTATCACCCGGATGCTGTATTTATAGATCCAGATGTACTTCTATCTTTGAATGGTAAATTTTTCAGTGATGGAATGGGAGAAGTTATAAAATACGGGTTTATAAAAGATAAGAGTATTTTAGAACTTTTAGATTCCTGTAAAAACAAGGAGGAAGTTCTAAAATATATTGAGGATATAATATATAAATGCTGCAGCATAAAGAAAGAACTAGTGGAAAAAGATGAAAGGGACTTGGGAGAAAGGATGATGCTGAACTTTGGTCATACGCTGGCACACGGTATAGAGAAATATTATAATTATGATAAGTATAGCCATGGAGAAGCTGTTGCTATAGGTATGGCACATATGACAAATATAACTGAAAGAATGGATATAACTAAGAAAGGAACCTATGATTATATGAAAAGTATATTGACAAAATATGGGCTTCCAGTAAATATACCGGATATAGATAAACAAGCTCTTGTTAATTCCATAGCTTTGGATAAAAAGTCTTCAGGAGATAGAATAAATATTATAATTATAGAAGAAGCGGGAGTGTGTAGGATAATAAAAATAAAATTACAGGAAGTATATGGGTTCCTATTTCCAGAAGATATTACATAAGTTGAGTATTAGTTAAAATTAGATAAAAAGGGGACAATCTATGAAATATGTATCAATAAATCCGACTAAATTAGAGGGGCAGGTAAAGGTTCCTCCTTCAAAAAGTGTATGTCATAGGGCATTGATATGTGCTTCTTTGAGCAGTGGTATAAGCAATATAACTAATGTGGATTTCTCAGAAGATATAGAAGCTACCTGTGAAGCTTTAAAAAGTTTAGGGGTAATTATAGAAAAGGGTAGTAATTCGCTATCTGTAACAGGGAATTTAAATCTGTACGCAAAAAAAGCTAAGGTACATTGCTTTCAATCTGGATCTACATTAAGATTTCTAATACCTTTAGCTGCAACATTAGATGAGGAAATAACCTTTACAGGAGATGGAAAATTAGTAGAAAGACCTTTAAATGTATACTACGATATATTTAAAAAACAAAAAATTTATTATAAAACAGAGGAAGGAAAATTACCTTTAACTATAAAAGGAAAGTTAAAACCAGGAGATTATAAAATCAGCGGAGATATAAGTTCTCAATTTGTAACAGGTCTTCTCTTTACACTTCCTCTTTTATCGGGAGATTCAAAAATAGAAATAACTACAGAATTGGAATCTAAATCCTATGTGGATATCACTATTGATATGCTTGAAAGGTTTGGAGTTTATATAGATGGCAGTAGCTATAGAGAATTTATAATTAAAGGTGAGCAAACTTATAAAAAAGTAGATTGCAATATAGAAGGAGATTTTTCCCAGGCAGCATTTTGGCTTGTTATGGGTGCACTGGGAAATGGAATTACCTGTATGGGGCTTGACATGGATTCTCTTCAAGGAGATAGAATTATAATACATATACTAAAGAATATGGGAGTGGAAATTGAAGAAAAGGAAAATTATATACAGGTTAAGCCTTCTGAGACTTCAGGTGCAGTTATTGATGTTTCCCAGTGTCCGGATCTTGTGCCCGTTCTTACAGCATTGGCTTCTGTAAGTCATGGAACTACTGAAATTATAAATGCAGCAAGACTTAGGATTAAAGAATCAGATAGATTAAAGGCAATAACTTCTGAATTGAATAAAATTGGGGCAGAGGTAGTAGAGAAAGAGGATTGCCTTATAATACATGGAAAAGAAAGACTTAGAGGAGGAAATGTTAGTAGCTGGAAGGATCATAGAATAGCTATGGCATTGGCAGCAGTGTCATCAAAGTGCACAGAACCTTTAGTAATAGAGGGCGCTGAATGTGTGAAAAAGTCTTATCCGGGTTTTTGGAAAGACTTTAGAAGTTTAGGAGGGGAAATAGATGAGTGGAGTGTGGGGAAATAAAATAAAATTATCTATTTTTGGAGAATCACATGGAAAAGCCATAGGAATAGTTATAGATGGACTAAAACCAGGAATTGAAATTGATATAGAGTATATAAAAAATGAAATGAAAAGGAGGGCTCCGGGAACTAGTCCTCTTTCTACCTCCAGGAAAGAAGCGGATAAATTTGATATCCTAAGTGGTTATTTTAATGGAAGAACCACAGGTACACCACTTTCGGCAATTATATTAAATAATAATACTCGTTCTCATGATTATGAAAAAACCGCCAGCCTTTTAAGACCCGGCCATGCAGATTTTACTGGTAATGTGAAGTATAGAGGGTTTAATGACTATAGAGGTGGAGGACATTTTTCAGGAAGAATAACAGCACCTTTGGTTTTTGCAGGTGCTATATGTAAGAAAATACTGGAGGATAAGAAAATATTAATAGGAAGTCATATAAAAAGCATAGGTACAATTAAAGATGGAAGTTGTTTTGATGCTGTTTCTATAAGTGAAGAAAGCATTATTAAACTTTCAAAAAGTAAATTTCCTGTGATGGATGAGACGAAAGGCAAAAAAATGGAAGAGTACATTTTAAAAGTAAAACAGGAAGGAGATTCTGTAGGAGGAGTTATAGAAACTGCAGTAGTAAATTTGCCCCAGGGAATAGGAGAACCTTTTTTCGACTCTGTGGAGAGCAGTATTTCACATTTATTGTTTTCTATTCCGGCAGTTAAGGGAGTGGAATTTGGAGAGGGTTTTAACATAACTTCAATGAAAGGCTCTGAGGCTAATGATGAATATTATATTTCAGAAGAGGGTGAAATGAAGACTTACACTAATAATAATGGGGGGATTTTAGGGGGAATTACAAGTGGAATGCCTATTATATTCAGAACAGCTATAAAACCAACGCCTTCTATAGCAAAAACCCAAAAAACTGTAGATATAAAAAATCAACAAAATACATTTCTAAAAATAGAAGGAAGGCATGATCCATGTATTGTACCCAGAGCTGTACCGGTGGTAGAAGCAGTGGCAGCTATAGGACTATTAAATTTAATGGAATATTGAAATATTATTTATGGAGGTAGTATTTTGGATAACTTGGATTATTTAAGAGATGAGATAGATAAAGTTGATAGTGAAATGATTAAACTTTTTGAAAAAAGAATGGAGGTGGTATATAAAATAGCGGAGTATAAAAAGAGAAATAGTATGGATATACTGGATAGAAGTCGTGAGGAAAATGTTATAGAAACTCGATTGAAAAAGCTTAAAAATAAATCTATAGAAAAAGAAACGGAAATTTTTTTAAAAGAAATCATGAGAATAAGTAGAAATTTTCAAAGAAAGAGTTTACAGAATTCACATTGTAATAAGGGATGTTTAAATACGAAGAAGATATATGATAAATCATGTAAAGTAGGATTTCAAGGGATAATGGCCTCCTTTAGCTATGAGGCGCTGGTGGATTATTTTGGTTATGAGGTTGAAACCTTAAATTTTGAAACATTTAAAGATGTATTTCAAGGGCTGAAGGATAGAAAGATAAATTATGCTGTATTGCCTATTGAGAATTCTTCTACGGGAGGAATTTTAGAAGTATATGACTTACTTCGGGATTATGGATTTTATATAGTTGGAGAAAAATGTGTCAAAGTTAATCATAATTTATTAGGAATAAAAGGTGCTTCCATTAATGATGTGAAAGAAGTTTATTCTCATAGTCAGGCTTTTATGCAAAGCAGCAAATTTTTAGATAAATATGAAAATTGGCGTCTTATACCTTATTTTAATACAGCTAGAAGTGCTAGATATATAAGTGAAGAAAATGACAGAACCAAAGCATCTATAGCTAGCAAGAAGGCAGCTGAACTCTATGGATTAGAGATATTAAGTGAAAATATCAATTATAATACCAACAATTATACAAGGTTTATAATAATAGGCAGAGATGAAGAATGTAGTAAAGATAATGATAAAATAAGTATACTAATTACTTTGCCTCATGAGCCGGGAAGTTTGTATACTGTGCTTAAATATTTTGAAAAGAATAGTTTGAACATGACTAAAATTGAGTCTAGGCCTATGGTGGATAAATCTTGGCAATACTTTTTTTATATCGATTTTTATGGAAATATTTTAGAAGAAAACACTAAAAAGGCTTTAGAAGGAATAAAAAATGAGAGTGTTTATTTTAAATTATTAGGTAAATATAGAGGAGATTGTATAATTTAATATTGTATTTTAAATCAGGGGGTATATAATATGAGTAATTTTTATGGGCTTATAGGTGCCAAGTTAGGGCACAGCTTTTCTCCAGTGATACATGACATGATTTTAAGTAAGATGAACTTACAGGGAAAATATAATTTATTTGAAATTGAATCACAGAATTTAGAAAAAGCAATTGGTGCACTAAAAATCTTGGGATGTAGAGGTGTAAATGTGACTATACCTTACAAAATCAAGATTATGCAATATATGGACTATGTATCTGAAGAAGCACTAAATATAGGATCCATAAATACTATACATTTTTCAGATAATAAGTTAAAAGCGTACAATACAGATTATTATGGATTTGGAATGACCTTAAAAAGATATGGAATAGATATGCTTAATAAAAATGTAATAATACTTGGAACAGGAGGAGCCTCCAAGGCCGTACTGAAATACAGTATTGATGAGGGTGCAAAATCTGTCATATATGTGAGCAGAAAACCTGAAAATGTGCCTAAAGAAGAAGTTGAAGTTATTTCCTATGAAAAGCTGTACCATATGAAGGGTGGAAATATTATAATAAATTCCACTCCCTGTGGAATGTATCCCCAAATAGATACTTGTGCTATAGATAGTAAAGTATTAGGTAAATTTGATACGGCTGTGGATTTAGTTTACAATCCTCAGGAAACTATGTTTTTAAAAATAGGAAAAAAATTAGGCTTGAAGACAGCCAATGGATTATATATGTTAGTAGCTCAGGCAGTGGCTGCCCAACAGATTTGGCAGCGTAGAGAGATATCTTTGAAAACTTTAGATGAAATATATTATAAATTATTAAATATGCAACAATAAGTCAGAAAATTGAAAATATTATTATGATTTTAAATTGAGGAGGAGCTTATGGTGAAAAGGCAGGTTAAAAATATAGTTGTTATAGGTATGCCAGGTTGTGGAAAAACTACAATTGGAAAGATGATATCAGTTAAGTTAAACAAAGAATTTGTGGATTTGGATGATTATATAGTAGATAAGGTAGGATGTACTATTCCAGAAATTTTTCAAAGAGGAGAAGAACATTTTAGGAGTATAGAATCAGAAGCGGTAAAAGAAGTAAGTGCCAGGGAATCCGTGGTAATATCTACAGGAGGGGGAGTGATAAAGAAACAGATAAATATTGTAAATCTTAAGAAAAATGGAATTGTATTTTTTATAGATAGACCTTTGGAGAATATAGTAAGTGATGTAGATATATCTACCAGACCTCTCTTAAAAAATGGTACTGGGGAAATAGAAAAACTTTTTAAAGAGAGATATGCAATATATAATAATTCTTGTGATTTTTCAGTAGATAATATATACACCATTGAAAAAGTTGTAGATGATATAGTAGAAATTTATAAAAATTGTATTTAAATAGGTAGAAAGCTAATGACGATAAATTTTGTTGTTGGCTTTTTATCATAATTTTTATAAAAAGAGTAATATGATAATATATAATATTCTTATAGAGAGTATAAAATATTTCGTCAATTAAGGGTTTAAGCTAGGAGAGGATATTTATGGAAAGATTAAAGGCTATATTAACTGAGATAGTAGTTATAATTGTCATATTATTTATTACATCTATAGCGGCTCTTGTGGATCTCAGGCTGAAAGATTCAAATTTAACATCAGACACAATAGGGGATATGCAAATGAGCCTTGAACAGGAAAAAAAGGAAATAACTTATTTGGGGGATACTATTAAAAAGGAAGGTGAAGAATTGAGGAATTTAAAGGATAAAATGAATAGTATAAAATTGGAGGGAGGAGATGAATGGAATAATTTAGTTGTGGAATATAACAGTAAACTAAATGAGTACAATAAAAAGACAAAAGAATATAATGAAAGAGTGAAGAGTTATGATAAGAAATATGAGCAGTATGAGAAAGCAAAACAAAAAAATGAAAGTGTAATAAAATGGTTTAAAACATTAATTGGAACAGAATGATAAAATATAAATAAAAGTGAAGTGATTCTATGAAAAGTAAAAACAAATTTTTTCCTCTTATATTTTTGACTTTAGGTATAATTTTAATATTAATCACAGCCCTAGTATCTGTAAAAGGATACATTAAACAAAGCAATAATAAAGATAATATAAAAAACATTGGTTTAAAAGAAAAAGTAGTAAAAAATGAAAAAGAAGAAGAGTTCTTTAAAGAACCTGAAAAATTACCCTCTGAAACTTTTGTGAAAATATATAAAGAAAGAAGAATGATGGAAGTTTACGGGGATAATGAGTTAATAGGCAGATTTAAAATAGCGCTTGGAAGAGTTCCGAAGGGAAAGAAACAAAGGGAGGGAGATAATAAAACTCCTGAAGGGAATTATTACATATGTTATATAAATTCTGAAACTAAGTATAGGCATTTTTTAGGGATAAGTTACCCTAATTCTGAAGATGCAAAGCTGGCCCTGGATGAAGGTGTCATAGACAAAAATACATTTCAAAAAATTGAAAAAGCAATAGAAAATAGGGAGCAGCCCCCCTGGAATACTCCTCTTGGTGGAGCTGTAGGAATACATGGCGGAGGTACAGGAAGTGATTGGACTTATGGATGTATTGCTGTATCGGATGAGACTATAGATGTATTAAAGAAGTATCTATTTATCAAAACTCCTGTTGAAATATATCAGTAAATTTTTTGTTTATAGGTAAAAAATAAGAATATATATGGTAAAAAAGGCACAAAATAAAAAATAAGAATATTTAAAAAGGATGGTGCCTATGCCAAAGCGTAAATTACATAGAGTCTTATTTATATTGGTTTTATTTATACTATTTTTCAGCGGGGCATTTATAGCTATGGAGTATAGAACCAGATCACTGGCCAAAGATGCGAATGATTCTAGAAGTTATTATTTTGTAATAGGAGGGAAGGATACTATTTACAAGATGGATTCTGTTACCAATGAAATTGCCAATGAAATTAAAGTAGAAGGTTTTCCGCAGGATATAAAGCTTTCAGCAGATGGAAATACACTGCTGGTAGTTGTACTAAATTCTAAAGATGAAGATGATAAAGGCTATGTTCTATTCTATAATATTAAAGATAATAAACTTATAAGAAAAGTGCAGGTTGGAAAGCATCCATACAGAATTGTGTTTACTTCTGACAAAAAATATATAATGGTAAGCAATACTGAAAGTAATGACTTGTCTTTAATTGATGGTAAAAATTATACAGTACTTCAGTCTATATCAGTAGGAAGGGAACCACGGGGAATTTGTATTTCAAAAGATGGTAACTACTGTTATGTGGCAAATACAGGAGAAGATACTATAAGCATATTGGATATGACAATTTTTAAAAGTATAAAAAAAATAAGAGTAGGAAGATATCCTACAGATATTTCAATAAATAAAGAGAATGGAAATGTGATGGTAACTTTAAATAAGGAAAAAGCTGTGGCACTTGTAAATCCCCGTACGGAAGATATTCAGAAGGTAAGTCTGAATAACAATCCTACAGGTATTTGTAATTAGTTATTTTTCTGAATAATTTTTAAAATATGCTATGAAAAATTTTTTGTAGGGTTTATAATGAACATATAATAAAATTTAAACATGGTATTAAATGTTTAAATTTTATATTTTTAAAAAATATCACCCCACGAGGGTGGGGGGAGGTAAATATGAATGAAGAAAAAAAGAAAGCATTTCAAGCATTAAAGACTTCAAAAGGCCAGATTGAAGGCATAATGAAAATGATAGAAAATGGAAGGTATTGTATTGATATATCCAATCAAATAATAGCAGCTCAGGCACTTTTAAAGAAAGCTAATTTACTTATATTAAAACAGCACTTAAACCACTGTGTAAAAGAAGCTTTTCTACAAAATGCAGGAGAAGAAAAAGTAGAAGAAGTGGTAAGTCTATTAGGAAAAATATTGGATAAAAATGGATAGGAGAGGGAATAATTGAAGGATGAAATATTAAAGATAGAGGGAATGAGTTGTGCTGCTTGTGTAAGGACAGTAGAAAAGGCAGTAAAAAAAGTGGATGGAGTTGAAAGTGCAGGGGTTAATTTTGCTACTGAAAAGTTAACTGTAAGTTTTGATCAATCCAAAACTACACTTTCAGAAATAAAAACTGCCGTAGAAAAGGCTGGTTATAAAGCATTAGGTGAAATTGAAGCTTTGGATATCCAAGATGAGAGCAAACAAAAAGAAATTCGGAAATTAAAACAGCGATTTATAGTATCTGCTATATTTACAGTTCCATTGCTTATTGTGGCTATGGGACCTATGATAGCCCAGCAGCTAAATATAATGCTTCCATCTATTAAGAATCCTATGGTGCATCAAAAAATATTTGCAATGGTTCAACTGTTTTTGGTACTTCCTGTAATAATAATAGGGAGAAGTTATTTTATAATAGGTTTTAAATCCTTATTTAGAAGGAATCCTAATATGGATTCTCTTATAGCCATAGGAACCTCTGCTGCATTTTTGTATAGTTTATCTTCTGTAGTAGGTATGTTTTTGAATGATAATCATTATCATTTATATTTTGAATCTGCAGGAGTAATACTTACCCTTATAACTCTAGGCAAATATTTTGAAAGTATAGCTAAGGGAAAGACGTCTGAGGCTATAAAAAAACTTATGAGTCTTACTCCTAAAACTGCCAATATAATAAAAAATGGCAAACAAATTGAAATTGCAATTGATGAAGTGGAAGTAGGAGATGTAGTTATAGTAAAACCTGGGGAAAAAATTCCAGTAGACGGAGAAGTTGTAGAAGGTCTTACTTCTGTGGATGAATCTATGATTACAGGAGAAAGTATACCTGTTGAAAAGACTGTTGGCAGCAGAATTATAGGTGCTACCATAAATAAAAATGGTTCTATAAGATATAAAGCTACTAAGGTGGGGAAAGATACTGTACTTTCACGTATAATAAAATTAGTTGAAGAAGCTCAGGGGTCAAAAGCTCCTATAGCAAAAATGGCAGATATAATAGCTGGGTATTTTGTACCTGTAGTTATAGTGCTTGCTCTAATAGCTTCGGTGGCATGGTATATATCTGGTGAATCCATGGTATTTTCAGTAACCATATTTATATCTGTACTTGTAATAGCTTGTCCTTGTGCATTGGGTTTGGCTACACCTACGGCTATAATGGTAGGCACGGGGAAGGGGGCAGAGTATGGCGTGCTTATAAAAAGTGGAGCGGCTCTGGAGATTTCCCATAAGATACAAACTATAGTTTTTGATAAAACAGGTACTATAACTGAAGGAAAACCCAAAGTTACGGATATGGTAACATTTGGGGAAATAGAAGAAAATTATTTGCTTCAAATAGCTGCATCTGCAGAGAAATCTTCAGAACATCCCCTGGGAGAGGCTATTGTACGGGAAGCCCAAAACAGGGATATTCAGTTTTTAAAAATAGATTCCTTTATAGCTATACCGGGACAGGGTATTGAAGTTTTCATAAAAGACAATAAAGTACTTTTAGGAAATGAAAAATTGATGACTGAAAAAAATGTTTCCATGCAAAATATGAAGGGTATATCACATACACTTTCCAACGAAGGTAAAACCCCTATGTATATAGCAATTCAGGATAAATTGACAGGCATAATAGCTGTGGCAGATACGGTTAAGGAAAGCAGTAAAAAAGCTATAGAAAGACTAAATTCGCTGGGAATAGAAGTGGCTATGATAACAGGGGATAATAAAAATACAGCTGGGGCTATAGCATCTCAAGTGGGGATTCATAGAGTGCTTGCAGAAGTCCTTCCACAGGATAAAGCAGATGAAATAAAAAAGCTTCAAGGGGAAAATAAAAAGGTTGCCATGGTGGGAGATGGAATAAACGATGCACCAGCTTTGGCACAGGCAGATGTGGGAATTGCAATAGGCTCTGGAACAGATGTTGCTATGGAGTCTGCAGATATCGTACTTATGAAAAGTGATCTTATGGATGTGGTTACTGCAATAGATTTGAGCAGGAAGACAATAAAAAATATAAAAGAAAATCTTTTTTGGGCTTTTGGATATAATTCACTTGGTATACCAGTGGCTATGGGAGTGCTTTTTATATTTGGAGGACCCCTTTTAAATCCCATGCTGGCAGCTCTTGCAATGAGTTTCAGTTCAGTATCAGTTCTTTTAAATGCACTTAGGTTAAAAAGGTTCAGACCCAGTGTATGATGGATTGAATTTTATCAGTGATTGCTAGATTGTTTTAAGCCAATTTAAAATAAAAGGAGTGTGTTAATTATGTTGTTTAAAGGAAAAATAAAAAAAACAATACATGTAGAGGGAATGAGTTGTCAGCATTGTGTTAATCGTGTTAAGTCAGCTTTGGAGTCTATAGAGGGGGTTTCAAATGTTAAAGTGAATTTAGAAAGCAATACTGCTGTAATAAAATCTTCTACTGAAATTTCTGATTCCAATATAGAAAAAGTTGTGAAAGATGCAGGCTATGAAGTGAAAAGTATAGAAAAGAGCTAAACTATATTTTAACTTATATAAAGTGGAGAAAATTTTTTCTTCACTTTTTTAGATGTTTTTTAGGTATATAATATATAAGAAATTAAAATATGGGAGGGAGAATATGTTGGAAAAATTATATACATTACAAAATGGTACTGATATAAGGGGAATTGCAATTGAAAATCCTGAGAAAGAAGTCAGTTTAACTGTGGAAAGAGTGAGACTTATAGCTAGAGGATTTATAAAGTGGATTAAAAATAAAAAAGGTTTGGAAAATAATAATGTAAAAATTGCTATAGGAATGGATTCTAGATTATCCGGGCCTGAATTTAAAAAGTGCATCTGTGAGGAAATTTTAAATTTAGGATGTGAGGTATATGATTGTGGGCTTTGTACAACTCCTGCTATGTTTATGACTACAGTTAGTGGAAGTATTAAGTGTCATGGTGCGGTTATGATAACAGGCAGCCATTTGCCTTATTATTATAATGGATTAAAGTTTTTCACTGAAGATGGAGGGTGTGAAAAAGAAGATATAAAATATATATTGGATAAGGCTTTAGATAAGTATGATAATAGCATATATGCTAAAGGGAGTATTTATAAGAGGAATTTTATTGATGAGTACTCCAGTATATTGGTTGAAGAAATCAGAAAAGGTATAAATTCAAAAGTGAATTACAATAGTCCTCTTTTAGGATTTAAAATTATTGTAGATGCAGGAAATGGCACAGGAGGATTTTTTGCTTCTAAAGTTTTAGAACCTTTAGGAGCAAACATTCAGGGAAGTCAATTTATTATTCCTGATGGCAGATTTCCAAATCACCTTCCAAATCCAGAAAATAAAGAAGCTATGCAGTCTATTAAAGAGGCGGTTATAAAAAATAAAGCTGTTCTTGGTATAATATTTGATGCAGATGTAGATAGGGCAGCTATTGTGGATGAAAAGGGAAGAGAAATAAACAGGAATTCACTGGTAGCATTAACTTCTGCAATAGTTCTAGAAAAGTATCCATGCACCACTATAGTAACAGATTCTTTAACTTCAGATGGACTAAGTGAATTTATCAATAAACTTGGAGGAAAGCATCATAGATTTAAAAGAGGATATAGAAATGTAATAAATGAGGGAATAAGGCTCAATAATGAAAAAGAAGAATGTCATCTGGCAATAGAAACATCAGGTCATGCAGCCTTTAAAGAGAATTATTTTTTAGATGATGGTGCTTATCTCATAGCAAAAGTGTTGATAAAAATGGCCACACTGAATTTAGAGGGTAAAAGTGTAGAGGATTTAATACAGTATATGAAAATACCTTTTGAAAGTTTGGAATTCAGATTTGATATTTTAGATGAAAATTTTAGGGATTATGGAAATAAAATGTTGGAGGAATTAAAATTACATATAAGAAATGTAAAAGGGTGGTCTATTGCTTTTCCAAACTATGAGGGGGTCAGGGTAAATTGTGGTAATGGATGGTTTTTACTTAGGTTATCTCTCCATGAACCTGTGCTGTGTTTAAATGTTGAAGGTGATTTACCGGGTTTTTCAAATATAGTTATAGATAAATTAAAATCATTTTTAATAAAATATAAACAGCTTGATATAAAGAGCTTAGAATGCATTGATGAAGCAGGGCAATTTTAAGTTGAACAAAGGAAATGTTTTATTATGTAAATATATGATATATTAATTTATACATAGTATACTATACAGCTTAATAGTGATATACTATAATATATTATAGTATATCACTTATTTATAAAAAATAAAAAGGAGAAAATAAGAATGATTTTCTATGATGAGAATAATTTAGATGTAATAGAAAAGGATTTAAGATATCTCAGACTATTATCTAAAGAATACTCTACAATATCTAGTGCAAGTACGGAAATTATAAATCTTCAGGCTATATTAAACCTACCCAAGGCTACAGAACATTTTATAAGTGATGTTCACGGGGAATATGAATCTTTTACCCATATGTTGAGGAACGCATCAGGAGTTATAAAAAGAAAGATAGATGATGTATTTGGAGATTCTCTGAGAGAAGAACAAAAGGCTGCCTTGGCCACTCTTATATATTATCCAGAGAAAAAACTAGAGATTATTAAAGAAAAAGAAGAAAATTTAGAAGACTGGTACAGGATAACTTTATATCAATTGATTGAAGTATGTAGGGATGTGGCATCTAAATATACCAGATCCAAAGTCAGGAAGGCTTTTCCAAAAGATTTTTCGTATATAATAGAAGAACTTTTAAATAAGCAGGATGATAGATCAGATAAACAAGCCTATTATAGTGGAATAATAAAGACAATAATAGAGATAGATAGGGCTCCTGAAATCATAATAGCTATTTCAAATGTGATAAGAAGACTTGTTGTAGACAGGCTTCATATTATAGGAGATATATATGACAGGGGACCGGGAGCAGAAATTATAATGGATGCCCTTATGAAACATCATTCTGTAGATATACAATGGGGAAATCACGATGTACTTTGGATGGGAGCAGCTTCAGGATGTGAAGCTTGTATGGCTAATGTATTGAGAATATCATTAAGATATGCTAATTTAAAAACCATAGAGGATGGTTATGGAATAAATTTACTTCCTCTTGCAACCTTTGCTTTAGAATTTTATCAGGATGATCCTTGTGAAAGGTTTATTCCTAAAACCTTGGATAAAGAGATAAGTAAAAATGAACTGTATCTTTTGGCAAAAATGCATAAAGCTATAGCTATAATGCAATTTAAGCTGGAGGGGCAAATAATAAAAAGACGACCTGAATTTAAAATGGAAGACAGGCTTTTACTGGATAAAATAGATGTGGAAAATTGGGAAATAAATGTATATGGGAATACCTACAAATTAAATGATATAAATTTTCCTACAGTAGACTGGAATGATCCCTATAAACTCACTGCCAGGGAAGAAGAGATTATTGATAAACTGACTAATTCTTTTGTAAATAGTGAAAAGCTCCAAAGACATATCAGATTTTTATACAGTAAGGGAAGTATGTATTTGGTCTACAATTCTAATCTTTTATACCATGGATGTATACCATTAAATGAAGATGGAAGCCTTAAAGAAGTTAAGATAGGAAAGATAAATTACAGCGGGAAAGAGCTTCTTGATAGATATGATCGTGTAGCAAGAGATGCATTTTTCTTTAAACATAATACTTATAATAAAAAGTATGGCATGGATATGATGTGGTATATGTGGTGTGGAGAAGATTCTCCTGTGTTTGGAAAAATAAGAATGACAACTTTTGAAAGATATTTTATTAATGAAAAGGATTCACATTATGAACAAAAAAATTATTACTATAAGTATAGGGATAATGAAGAAGTATGTAGAAATATATTAAAAGAATTTAATCTATCTCCAGATAGTTCACATATTATAAATGGGCATATTCCTGTAAAGACAAAAGAAGGAGAAAGTCCTATAAAGGCAAATGGAAGATTGCTTGTAATAGATGGAGGATTTTGTAAGGCATATCAGCCTGAAACAGGTATTGCGGGATATACCCTAATATATAATTCCTATGGTTTGCTGCTTACTTCCCATGAACCTTTTTCTGCCATAAAGAATGCCATAGAAGAGGACAAGGATATATTATCTTCTACTATAATTTTAGAACATGCCGCTAGAAGAAAACGGGTGATGGACACAGATGTAGGTACAAAAATCAGGGCACAGGTAGCAGATCTTGAAAAGCTTTTGATTGCCTATAGAAAAGGATTGATAAAAGAAGATAACAATGAGTTGGAATGAAGATGTGATTAATATAATTTAACATTTTAGTGGTAAAATCATTATTTCTGAAAAGAATAATTTTACCACTTTTTCATTATAATAGTGAAGAGAATATTCTGCAAAAAGCCTCAAAAAATTTAATAAAAGGGGATAAGTTATCAAAATACTCCTGAGTAATTCTTTTGCTGTTTTGAATGTCTTCAAAAAATAAATTTTCAAGTTCTTCTGTAGTTTCTTCATCATAAATCATAGCATTTATTTCATAATTTAATTCATAGCTTCTTATGTCCATATTGGCAGTACCGATGGTACATACCTTACCGTCTATAGAGGTAGTTTTTGAATGTATAAAACTATCTTTATTATAAAAGTAAACTTTTACTCCATTTTTAAGAACATCTTCTAAATAAGTTCGGGAAGCATAATATACTAGTATGTGATCGAATCTGCCAGGGAATATAATGCGAACATCCACGCCGCTTAAGGAGGAAACTTTTAGTGCATTTAATATACTTTCCGTAGGCACAAAATAAGGTGTAGTTATGTAAATATGATCTTTTGCCATACTTATCATTTTTAAAACTGCCTGTTCGATAGCAGGAAATTGGGAGTCAGGTCCGCTTTTTACAAGTTGCATTAATTTATTGCCTGTAGTGTTGCTGGAGACTTCAGGAAAAAATTCCTCAAAGTTTCCATCATAGAAAAAATAGTCTTTATTGGCCGATTTTATGGTGGCGAAATCATCTATAAAAACTGCCTGCAGCCCAAATACAAAATCGCCTTCTACCATTATATGTGTATCACGCCAATAACCATATTTGCTGTGACCTAGATATTCATCACCTATATTTATTCCTCCTACAAAGCCTACTTTACCATCAATTACTACTGTCTTTCTATGATTTCTATAATTTATCTGTGTGTTTATATGCCTTAAAATTGGAGCTAAAAAATAGGAATATTGAACTACATCCACTCCTGAATTTTTTAAGTCGTTTATATATTTTCTACCTAATCGTATACATCCTACTCTGTCTAAAATGAGCCTTACACTTACACCACTTAAAGATTTTTCTATTAGGATATCTTTTATTTCATTTCCTATGTTATCATTTTTAATTATATAATATTCTATATGAATGTGGTGTTGTGCTTTTAAAAGTTCTTCTTTCAGGCATTTAAATTTTTCTATTCCATTTTTAAATATTTTTATGGAATTATTTGCAAATAACGGGGATTCACTATTTTTAGAAAGAAGTTCAATTAAAGGGGTATAGGTATTGTCTTTTATATCTTTTATAACTTCATATATTAATTCTTCTATATTTATATTTGTTTCTTCATGGAGCTTATGTTTTTTCCAATTGCGTCCTAAAAATGTATACACTATCAATCCCACAACAGGAAGTACTATGAAAACTGATAACCATGCAATTGTTTTTTCTGGATTTTTTCTTTCTAAAATTATAACTGTTACAGATAATATGGCATTTATTACAATTAGGAAATAGAGGATATCCTTCATATTATTATCACCTCTTTCTATAAAATAAGATATTTTAATTTAAATATTGTAATAAAAAATATGTAATTGTTTTTTATGTATTTATAGTATTAAAAAACTCAATGTAGTATCATCTAATTAATAATATACACTATTGATGTAAAATTGATAGTAGTTCCAATAAAATATAATTATAAACTTCGTAATATAATATGAATGCAAAACTATTACCGTAAAATGTAAAAGAAACATAAATTTTTATAAAAATTTAAACAAAATTCATGATTTTTTATAAGTGTAATAGAGCAAAAGCTGTGATATAATAATAATATAAATTATAATGAAAATCCAATATAAATTGGGAGGGGAAAAATTGTTAAGATGCCAAATATGTGGAAAACCGGCAGACAAACATCATATAGTTTATAGGAGTCAAGGAGGATTAGATTTTCCTTTGAATTTTAAATATCTTTGTTCAGAACATCATAGAGGAAAGAACGGACCTCATAAAAATAAGAAAATAGACCTGGAATATAAACTAGAAATGCAAAAGCAACTTGAAAAATTACTGTATAAGAAATTTTATAGGTTGGATGAATTAAGTACCCTTCTCCAAATTAACAAAAGAATATTAAAAAAACTTTTTAAGGACTATAAGTTGTATAAAGAAGGATATAAAAGTATTGATGTGGTATATAGGCTTATGGGTAACAAAATATACACAGAATATATGATAGAAGAATATTATGATTTTACAGCTAATTTTTAAACAGTTCTTTGAAAATTTATTTTATAAATTGTTATATTATTAAGTTATGATTAAATGTAGATAGCAAATAATGCTTTTTAAAGGGAGTATTTATTATAAAATCTATAATTATCAGTACTGTTAATCAAGTGATTCTTAAGTCCAGGTGAGTTATTATGAGGAATACTTTCTCCATCTGAGTCTTAGTAGCAGTATTCTCGGTACTTTTAGTACTTAGAATATGTTATCCTTTAGGGGAAAAACTTATCCAGGGGGGTGTAACAGTGCGTATCTTCCATTTTGAAGAAGATGGGTATTAACTAATTATAACTTTTGGGTAAAATTATCTCTTAAATAGGCACTTTATATTAACTTAAATTTTACGAAATGTTATAAAAGGGATAATAGATACAGGTTACTTTCTAAAAGATTAAGTTAGATAAGGGGGTTATTAACATGAAAGAGAATATACTTATGTTGTTAACACTAGAGGAAATAAGTAATATAACGAAAGGTTTAAAACTTGCAATAGAGGCGGTCAATGAAGATGGTTTAAACATTGATGAAGAGTTGGAAGATAATATAGAAGATGTACTTAAAAAATTACTTCAAGTAGAGGCTGAATGTTCCAGATAATAAGACTGGATCAATTAAAATTTTCAGTTTAAAGTAAATAATTGGTCTGGTTTATGAAATTAAAGCTTACTTAGTGGATAATTTTTTAATCATGAGGACATATTTTATTTGTTGAGGCAGGTTAAATAAAACATTTAGCCTTAAATATATAAATTATGTAATATTAAGGAGTAGAAAATATATGAATATAGCATTTTTTCTCACACCTAAAGAGGATGTAGTCTGTGAAACTCCTAATTCATCTATGAGACAAGCACTTGAGAGGATGGAAAAATACAGATATACAGCCATTCCCCTTATTGATAATAAGGGAAAGTATGTAGGGACTCTTACAGAAGGGGATTTATTGTGGAAATTAAAAGATACCCAGGAGTTTAACTTTAAAAATACAAGCAAAATATTATTAAAGGAAATTCCAAGACATATGAATAATAAACCTGTTAGAATCAATTCTAATATGGAAGATTTGGTATCTTTAGCTGTTAATCAAAATTTTGTACCAGTGATAGATGATAATGATGTTTTTATAGGAATTATTAAACGAAGTGATATAATAAACTATTGTTACAGGGAATTGTTTGATAAAAATTGTAATTTTACTTTAAATATGAGATAAATATTTTTTGAATTTAGTCATTAATAATTATTGACAGTATATTATTTAAGTGATACTATATTAATAATTTAATTAGTAAATCCTTTGACGAGGAATAGTAGCTATGCTGTTGGATTCTAGAGAGTTGAGAAGGGTGGGATCTCAATATTACAACTTGTAGTGAATGGGCCTAAGAGGAGTGAATTGAAATCTATGATTTATAGAGAGTAGTGGTTAACGTTAGCCGTACGTTACAACGGATAGGGCATGTTGGTGCCTGAAAGAGAGGTGTTTTAAAAAACACAATTTAGGTGGTACCGCGGGTAATATCTCCGTCCTAGTTTTTAGGATGGGGATTTTTTATTTTGTTTGGAAAGGACTGTATAGGAGGTGGCCATCATGTTATGAAAGTATAGTGGTAGTTATAATATAAATAATCATATTGATTTGAGGAAGATTGTATTTAATATAATTTAAGGGAGTGTTATTTATGAATTTGAAAAGGATGATTATAAATTCTATATTGCTTGCTATAGGTGCTGTATTGCATCAGATCGCACCGCCTCTTATACTTGGAATGAAACCAGATGTTTCGCTGGCAATGCTTTTTGTAATACTCATATTTAATAGAGAGTATAAAACCTGTCTTGCTGCAGGTATTGTAGCAGGTATTTTGGCTGCAGCAACTACAACTTTTCCAGGTGGACAATATGCAAATGTAATAGACAAAATAATAACTATAAATGTAATGTTTTTACTTTTCAAACCATTTAGAGATAAATTGAACAATCAAATAAATATTATAATAATTACTGCTCTTGGAACTATAGTCAGTGGATCTACATTTTTGGCAGTAATTTTAATTACCATGGGACTTGATGCTGGATTTAGTGTGATGTTTTTCTCGGTGGTTTTACCTGCAGCAGTGGTAAATACTATAGTAGGTGCAATTTTATTTAATATTATAAATGTAGCTTTAAAGAGAGGTTCTATTAAACAAGCATAGATATGAAAGTATATTACTGATGATGTTAACTTTTTTGGTATTAATTTTATAGAGTATTAATTTGAAAATTGTATAAACTTTAGTTAGAGGAATATAGCTTGTAACTGTGACTTAATGGTCGGGTGAGATTTTAACACCCGGCCTTAATTTATTCATTTATATATTTACATGTATATAAAATATATCTATTATATATTAAAGTAGGTATAAAATTTACTGAACCTTAGAATGATTTTACTATGGAAGGAGAATACAATTATGCCTGAGAAATATTGGCCTGAAACAGTTATACTTTGGGGAGCTGGTGCTACCCAGAACTTGGGACTTCATGCAACAAAGGAGTTGATAAAATTAATTTTAGATATCAACAACAATGATTTTTCTTTTTTAAAGGATAAAGATAAAAAATTGGCTGATGCTTTTAAAAAATTAGTAACAGAGGATCTAATAAAGGATTCAATGCTTTCTAGAATATATGATTTAAAGGCACTCAATATCATAATAAGTACCAATAATAAATTTAATATGCATGATCTTTTTACTATGTTGGATCAACTTATTGAAAATGATATGGGATTTAACGCATTTTGTAATGGCAGAACACAATTTTTAAGGGTGGAAAGGGTAAAGGCTGCAAAACGATGCCTCATTTTGCTTATTGAAGAATTAGAAAGATTAAGTGTACAAAAAACTCCGGGATATGTAGACAGAGAAAAAATAGAACCTTATTATGAATTTGCTAAAATTCTCACAGAACTTATGATTGAAGAAGCAAGAGCTTTTGAAAGCAGGGGATATAAAAGGGATACTAGAAGATTTTATCTTTACTCCTATGCCATAATATCATTTAATTGGGACCCTTTAATACTCTGGAATATATTTAATGTACATAAGGAAGAAAATAAAAAGCCTATATGTCTTAGGGATGGTTTGGAATTACAATTATATGATGATTTTGGTACGAAAGTAGCTTCAAATTATTTAGATGGAGATGAATCTGAAATATGGTATACTTCAGATGAGTCTCAGTGTAGAAGTATTAATAACTATAGTTATCCATCTAGAATAGCCAGGATAGGTAAAGTGTTATTTCCACATGGCATGTTTGGTTCTAGAATTTGCCCAGAATGTGGTAAATCTATAATCACCTTTGAAGAGAGATGGGATAGGTTATCCACAGAAATTTTTGGACCTTCTATTTTACAGGATTTACAAAAAAATTGGAGATATAGAACCTATAAAGAAAATAAATATAAAAAAGGTGCTATAGAATGTCCTTATTGTGGACAGATAACCTATCCTTATGATATGACGCTTATAATACAGAGTCTTTCAAAGCAAAAAAATGTGCCAGCTTTAGAGGAACTGAAAACGGAAATGGGGCTACTTATGAAGAATGCAAAACATATAATATTTGCAGGATATAGCTTGCCTCTTGATGATATAATGGTTAAAACATTTTTTATGTCTTCCATATCTGGAAATGACAAAAATAAATTAAAGTGTACTGTTATAAATTATGATGAAAAATATAGAGGGGAAGATTGGTTAACAGGTCAAAACATATACAAATATATGAGAAGATCTAAAAATCATTCTGTAGTGGAATGTATAAAAAATGTACTTGATATATTTTTGGAAAAAAATGTAAGAGTATGTCTTAAAGGAATACCAGAGGTATTCATGAAAGATGGAAAAATAAGTAAAAAGAAGGTAATAGAAATATTGTATCCTAGGGATTATTTCAGAGAAGGATTCCCTATAAAAAGAGATTGACTAATATAGAATTATTTAAAGTAATTAAGGAAAATTGTTAATTAATATACAAGTATATTAATTGTACTAATGATTTATAAAGCTTTAATCTAGATATAATAACGATTTCATTTCTCTGTAGAAATGTTGATATAGATAATTATGAATTTATATATAAAAAAATTGTGTTTTTTTTAACTAACATATTGAACTTTTTTTTTTACATGATAAAATAAAATTGTCAGTATTTCTAGAAAAACTGAACTAAATTTATAAAGGAGGTTCCGTGTTGTATCTTGAAATAGAATAACAACGGAGAAAACTAATGGAGAGACAAATAAGAACAAGATTAAAGTTTAATATTAAGCAGATTACAACAATTGGTATGCTATCTGGAATTTCTATTATGCTTGGATTAACTGGATTGGGATTTATACCTATTCCACCAGTTAAAGCTACTATAATGCATGTTCCTGTAATAATAGGAGCTATTTTAGAAGGTCCTCTGGTAGGAGCTATGGTTGGCCTTATTTTTGGAGTGTTTAGTATAATTCAATCTATAACTGCACCTACACCGGTTTCTTTTGCTTTTATAAATCCATTGGTATCAGTTTTACCAAGGATATTAATAGGACTAGTATCTTATTATTTATATAGGGCTATCAGTAGCAAAAATAGAAAGATCATACCTATGGGAATAGCTGCAGCAGTTGGCTCCCTAGTAAACACTGTAGGAGTTTTAGGAATGATATACCTTATATATTTAGAGCCTTATGCAAAAGCTTTGCATATAAGTTTAGGGGCTGCAAAAAATGGCATATTGGCAGTAGCTTTTACTAATGGTATACCAGAGATGATTCTATCTGTGATTATTACAATATCTGTTATCACTGCAGTAAATAAGATTAGACATAATTAGTAAAATAGTTTATGATTAAATAAAAAATAAGGTTAAAAAGTTCCCCTAAGTCTGATAGGCTTAGGGTTTTAATATTGGGAGGGAAAAATGAAAAATATTTTATTCAATACCATAGAAGGAATTAAAGTGGGAAATGCACAAAACTTAAATGGACCTACAGGCTGCACTGTGGTTATATGTGAAGAAGGAGCATCAGCAGGGGTGGATGTAAGGGGAGGTTCTCCAGGCACCAGAGAAACAGATCTTTTGAATCCAGTAAACTTGGTAGATAAAATTCATGCGGTGATTCTATCCGGTGGAAGTGCTTTTGGATTAGATGCATCAGGTGGCGTGATGCAGTATTTGGAGGAAAAAAATATAGGGTTTGATGTAACAGTTACAAAAGTACCCATAGTTTGCGGAGCTGTCTTATTTGATCTTGCCGTAGGAGATTTTACTATAAGGCCCAATAAGCTTATGGGATATGAAGCTTGCGTAAATTCTGAGTTGAATTTATGTGAAAATGGCAATGTGGGAGCTGGAGCTGGAGCAACTGTGGGTAAAATAAAAGGAGGTGAATATTCCATGAAGGGGGGACTTGGTTCCTTTGCAGTTCAAGTAGGAGATTTAAAGGTGGGAGCTTTGGTAGCTGTAAACTGTCTTGGAGATGTGGTAGATAGTAAGACTGGACGGATAATAGCAGGAGCATTAAATGAGGATAAAAAATCCTTTGCAAATACAGAAAGTATAATGCTTGAAACTTATTATGAAAAGAAAAATTTATTTAATAGAAATACAACTATTGGAGTAGTGGTGAATAACGGGAAATTTACAAAATCAGAAATGAATAAAGTTGCCTCTATGGCCCATAATGGATATGCTAGAACTATGAGACCTGCCCATTCTATCTTTGATGGAGATACTATTTTTTCCATGGCTACGGGAAAAGTAGAAGCAGATCTAAGTGTAGTAGGTTTTTTATCTGCACAAGTTATGGAAATGGCCATTATAAATGCTGTAAAAAATTCTGAATCCATATTGGGATATAAAAGTTACAAGGATATTTAATGAGTGTTCTTAGTGTATTTAGCATTTAGAATACGTTATCCTTTAGGAGAAGAACTTATCCAGCGTAGCAGTGCTTATCCCCCACTTTCAAGAAGATGTGGGTGTTAGCAATGATAGCCTTCGGATAAAAAGGAGTTTATATAACCGAATATTTCTAATGAAGAATAAAAAGTGTATATAAGTTAAGTTTTAAACAGGAAACCCTATATTTATGATAAAATATAACTTGTAAGTGCATTAATATAGATATAAAGGGAGTGGGATTTTATGACAAATAATGATCAGACAAATTCAGTAGATGAAATAGTAAGTGAAACTGGTATGGAGTCTGTATGGAGTAAACTTGAAAATAAGTTTAACAATGGAGAGGTTTTAGAAGTAGTTGTAAAAGAGGTAGTTAAAGGGGGAATTATAGCATATTTATATGGACTTAGGGCTTTTATACCTGCCTCTCATATTTCTATAAGGTATACGGAGGATCTTAAAGAATTTATTGGTAAAACTTTAAAGGTGAAATTGATACAGCTAGATAGAATTAAAAATAAAGTTGTATTATCAGGTAAAGAAGTAGAAAAACTGGAACTTGAAGAAAAGTCAAAAGAATTATGGAATACCCTATCAAAAGGAGACAAGGTAGAAGGAAGAGTAAGCAGAATAACAAACTTTGGGGTTTTTATAGATTTAGGGGGAGTAGAAGGACTTGCCCATATATCTGAATTATCATGGAAAAAAGTAAAAAATCCTTCAGAAGTAGTATCTGTAGGAGATAAATTGAATGTTTATGTATTAAATTTAGATAGAGATAGAAATAGAATTTCTCTTTCTGTAAAGAGAGTATTAAATAGTCCTTGGGAGAATATAGGTGAAAGATATAAAGTAAATGACATAGTGGAGGGAGTAGTAAGTAAAGTTATAGGTATAGGTGCTTTTGTAGAAATTGAACCGGGTCTTGAGGGTCTGGTGCACATATCCCAGATATCACAGGAACATGTTACTGCACCAGAAGAAATTTTAAAAGTAGGAGATAAAGTAAAAGTAAAAATACTAAATGTAGATGAAAAAGCAAGTAGAATATCATTGAGTATAAAAGAAGCTGAGGATAAATTCTCTTCAAATTTTAAAGAATATTTAGATGAAGATAGTGATAAAATTACATTAGGAGATTTATTTAAAGATAAATTAAAAGATATAAAATTTAATTAAAAAGAAATTTAATTTCTTTTTCAAATTAATTATATAATCTATGATAAATATTAATGCTTAAATATTAGAATAAAAAATTTAGAATGGATAAATAATAAGTGAATAATTATGTAATAAAATGTTGTAAAATATATGGTTTTATATGTATTATTGAATAGGGAAAAAGTGTAGTAATAGATGAAAGCTGGTGTTAATATGGATTATAGAGTTTTAGACATGTTAAATGTATCTGAACTTAAGGAGTTTATGGAAAGTATCTATAATATGACAGGAATAGCCTGTGTTATTTTAGATACTAAAGGGGAAACAATAAATATGGTTTCAGAGTATGATGTGTTTGATAGCTTAGAAGATGATGATTGCCATTTTAATATATTTAATCAAATTAACAGGGGAAAAAAGGTGGCAATCCATAAATGCAATAATGGATTAATTTATGTAGGCATACCTATATTTATGATAAAAAAACATGTTGGGACTATATTGTTAAGTCCTGTATTTTTAAAAAAAAGTAATAGAAGAACTTTTAGAATGTGGTCCAACAAGGAGAATTGTTACGGGTATAAACAAAGATATGTGACAAATGTAGAAGGAATACCCATTATGGAATGGAAAAAATTAAAAAAAATTATTAAATTTTTTTACAATTCTTCTCTGATATTAGGTAAAATAGGTGATAGACTTATAAGGGATCTGGACAAAAATAAAATGTTAAACCAAAGTTATAGAACACTTTCAGATGTATATAAACGTTTGAGTATAGCTCAAAATGAATTGAAGTTTCAGTATGACAAAATTGAAAAAATAGCTTATTATGATGAGCTGACAGGATTACCAAATTGGAATCTTTTTGGTATGGAAGTGGAAAATAGAATTAAAAAAAATCCTGATGAAGGGTTTTCTATATTTCAAATAGATTTGGATAATTTTAAAAATGTAAATGATATATTTGGATACGAATTTGGGGATAAATTGCTAAGGGAAATAGGTAATGCTTTAAATTCATTGGATATGGGAATAGTTTCAAGATCTTCTGGAAATGAGTTTTTGATTTTGAAGGACAGATGTGAAAATATAGACAGTTTAAATGATACTGCCCAGTATATTTTAAATACCATAAGTGGACTTTGGAACCTGGATGGAAATGAAATATTGATATCAGTCAGTATTGGTATAACAGTTTATCCTAGAGATGGAGATAAATTTACTACTTTGATTAGAAATACAGATATAGCTTTAAATAAAACAAAATTATCAGGAAAGAATTCCTATAAATTATTTCAAAAGTCTATGTATGATGAAATCTTAAAGAAAGCTGAAATGGAAAAGGAATTAAGAAGGGCAATACAAAATGATGAATTTATTTTGTACTATCAGCCACAGGTAGATTTAAAAACCAGAAAAGCCGTGAGTTTTGAGGCGTTAATCAGATGGAAAAATTCAAGGTTTGGATGGGTTATGCCACTAGATTTTATAAGTTTGGCTGAAGAAACAGGGCTTATAGTGCCTATAGGAGAATGGGTTCTTAAAACTGCTTGCATACAAAATAAAATGTGGAAAAGCAAGGGATATTCCTACGATTTTATATCCATAAATGTGTCGCCTATACAATTAAAGGATAAAAACTTTTTAGATATGGTAAAAAAAATTTTGGGAGAAACTGAATTGGAATCACGGTACCTAGAAATAGAGATAACTGAAAGTGTTATGATGGAATCTCTTGAGGGAAATTTAAAAGTGATAAATGAATTAAAAAGTATGGGTATAAGGGTGGCGTTAGATGATTTCGGAAGTGGATATTCTTCCTTAAATTATTTAAAGAGTATTCCAATAAATACTCTTAAAATAGATAAAACCTTTATAGATGGAATATGTAAAGATTCTTATAAAGATATCATAACAGAAGAAATAATAAAGCTTGCCCATAGGATGGAATTAGAAGTAGTAGCAGAAGGTGTGGAGGGAGAGGAGCAGATACAATCTTTACAGGGGAAAAACTGTAATAAGATTCAGGGATATTACTTTGGAAAGCCTATGCCATCAGAACATGTAGAAACCTTATTCAAAAAACAATCTGCAATATGATTTTCAAAATGAAAAGAAGTATTCATATTACAAATGATTTTAAAAAGTATAAAGCCCCTCTATTTTTAGTACATAGAGGGGCTTTATTACGAGTGAAAAAGTTTGAATGTAAATTTATTATAATTCCCATATGTCATAGGGGATTAGTGGTAAACTTCCCAAATCACTTCCACGATCAACATTAGGACTTGTAGTTATAAATTCTTTTAATATAATCTCTGCTCCACTTTTCCAGGTTTTATAGCCGGTGCTTATCAATGTTATGTATTTATCACCTTTTTTAATATTTTCTATGACTTTATCTATCTGTTGATCTTGGAAATTGGTACCGAATTCTTCTTCTCCCAGTACCTCACATACTCTAACCTTTGTAATATGTGCATCACCCTTAGTACAGTTATAATTTTCATATTCTACTTTAATAATTCCATAAGTCATATTATCATCTCCTTTCACCACATT
This sequence comes from Clostridium sp., assembly GCF_036781005.1. GTDB lineage: Bacteria > Bacillota > Clostridia > Clostridiales > Clostridiaceae > Clostridium_B. Next base: position 105,970 of record NZ_DAIQBT010000004.1, read on the forward strand.
ATTATAACATTTTTATGGGTGCATCCAATACACTCTAAGTATAACTTTAAATGATTTTTAAGTTTTCAAAGATTTTGTTAAGTAGAAGTATGTACTGTTATAGAAGAACAGAGCAGCAGTGGAAATTGGAGATTGGCAGATAGTTATTGTTAATTAAAGGGTATAAAATAGCCAGATGGAATTTATCTATGATAAATTCCATCTGGATTTCAGAAATATATTGTTTACTTTGATATTCTAAAATAGTATTCTGGAGTATTTTCCGTAATTGCTTTAAATTCATAACCACAATCTTTGTAGTATTTTATGATTTTAGGAAGTACTTTGCAGGTATTCTCATTGGTACCGTCGCAATGTGCCAGTAGAAATATTTTGTTTGGATTTACGCATTTTTTTGTGGCCTCATTATATAATTTATCAACGGGTGTTCTGTAGTTTATACCGTCTGACAAGGAAAGATTCCAATCATATATCTTATATTCATTAGTGTGCAGTTTTTCTAGAAGAGAAGTAGTAAGATGATTTTTGCTTCCTGTAGGAAAACGTATTATTTTAGGAGAAAATCCTAAAAATTTTTTTACCTCATTTTCAGTTTTTGTCATTTCCTCTAAAAAAGAATTTTCACTGGAATATATCACATTACATTTATGAGTGTATGTATGCAGACCTACACTGTGGCCTTCATTGTGCATCCTTTTTAACAAATCTTCTCGGCCTTCAATTTTATAGCCTATTATAAAAAAAGAAGCTTTTACATTTTGTTCTTTTAAAATATCCAATATTTCACCTGTAACTGTACTGCTGGGGCCGTCATCAAAAGTGAGATATATTACTTTACCTTGGGGGGTAGTGTTTATATCTTCTGAAGATAATAAACCTTTTGAAACAGCTCCTACAGGAGAAGTATAATACATTACCATGTATAAAATAAATATTGTAGTTAATAAAAAATGTTTAATTTTCATTTAAACATATCTCCTTTGCTTTTAGGATTTCGTCCCTATTAGTATTTGCTTTTATATTTAATTTATAAGTATTTAAGTAAAAACATTGAAAAATAGGTTTTGCTATGTTTTATATAAGTGTGATAATATATGTTATATTGTTTAGTTATTTTGGCATGTAAAAAGGAGTGAAAAAAGTGGAAGTTTATTTTGACAACAGTGCTACCACTAAGCCCTATGATGAAGTTATAGAGTCTATGGCAGATTCTATGAGAGAATATTATGGAAATCCTTCTTCTGCATATTCTTTAGGGTTAAAGGCAGAATTAAAGATAAAAGAGAGTAGAAAAATAATAGCTAATACTATAAATTGTAGTAGAGATGAAATAATATTTACTTCTGGAGGAAGTGAAAGTAATAATTTTTTAATAAAAGGTTTTATTGAGCCAGGGAAACATATTATAACCACTAAAATAGAACACCCTAGTATATTGAATACTTGTAAACAGTTAGAAAAACAAGGGATAAAAGTTACTTACTTAAATGTAGATAACAGGGGAGAAATAGATTTGGAAGAATTGGATGCAAGTATTACCAAAGAAACTCACATAGTAAGTATAATGCATACCAATAATGAAATTGGAAGCCTTCAAAATATTGAATATATAGGTAAATACATAAAAGAGAAAAATAGCAGAATAAAATTTCATGTAGATGCGGTTCAGGGCTATGGGAAGTATGAAATAGATGTAAAAAAGAGTAATATAGATTTATTATCTGCAAGTGCACATAAGATTCATGGTCCCAGAGGAATTGGCATTGCCTATATTAGAAAAGGGTTTATTCCCTTACCTTTAATATGTGGGGGAGGACAGGAAAAGGGTTTTAGATCGGGTACTGAAAATTTGCCTGCTATTGTAGCATTTGCAAAGGCAGCTGAAAAAGTATATGAAAATAGAGAGGAAAGTTTTAATAGGGTAAACAAATTAAAAAATTATTTTATAGGTAAATTAAGGGATATTCCAAAAGTTAAGATAAATAGTGAAGGAGACAACTATTCTCCTTATGTGCTTAGTGTATCTTTTGTTGGGATTAAGGGAGAAGTACTGCTTCATCTCTTAGAAGAAAAACACATATATGTATCCACGGGGTCTGCATGTTCTGCCAGGAATAATGAAGAAAGTCATGTATTAAAGGCCATAGGCCTTGGAAAAGAAGAATTGGATGGAACTATAAGGTTTAGCTTTACAGAAGATAATTCCCTGGAGGAAATAGACTATACTTTGGATGTATTAGTGAAATCTTTAAAATTTTTAAGGAGAGTTGGTAGATGAGAAGGTTATTGCTGATAAAATATGCATCAGAAATATTTTTAAAAGGACTAAATAAAGGTAAGTTTGAAAAAAAACTAAAGGATAATATAAAAAACATTCTAAAAGATATTCAATATAGTTTTGTAATGGATCAAGGAAGATGGTTTATAGAATGCAGTGATATTGAAAAAGGCATAGAAAAATTAAAATCAGTGTTTGGAGTATGGGAAGTTTGTGTAGTAGATGAAGTGGAAGCTGATATGGAAGAAATAAAGGAGCAGGCACTTAAAAATGCTCTTGAAAATGAAGGAAGTACCTTTAAGGTATTTACTAAAAGGGCAAATAAAAGCTTTCCGGGAACATCTATGGAGGTAAGTAGAGAAATTGGAGCTTATATTCTACAAAATACTAAAAATTTAAATGTAGATATAAAAAGTCCAGATTTTTTTATCAATATAGAAATAAGAAGTAAAGCTTATATATACTCAGAGAAAATAAAAGCAGTGGGGGGAATGCCCTATGGCACTAATGGAAATACCATGCTTATGCTCTCTGGAGGAATAGATTCTCCGGTGGCAGGGTATATGATGGCGAGGAGAGGAGTTCAATTAAATTGCATATATTTTCACAGTCATCCCTATACTAGTGAGAGGGCAAAGGAAAAAGTCAAGGAACTTGCAAGGATATTAAAGGGATATACGGGAAATATAAATCTTTATATAACCCCTTTTACAGAAATACAGATGCAAATAATTGAAAAGTGCAGAAAGGACGAATTAACTATAATCATGAGAAGATTCATGATGAGAATAGCCTGTAGTATAGCTGATAATTACAATATAAATTCTGTAACTACAGGTGAAAGCATAGGGCAGGTTGCAAGCCAGACCATGGAGGGGTTGGTTGTAAGTAATCAGGTAGCAGACAGACCGGTGTTCAGGCCTTTGATTGCCATGGATAAAGTAGATATAATGGAAGTGGCAAGAGAAATAGGTACTTATGAAACTTCCATACTGCCTTATGAGGATTGTTGTACCATATTTGTTCCCAAACATCCTAAGACTAAACCAAGACTTCAAGAAATAATAAAATCTGAAGAGAATTTGGATATAGATGCTTTGGTAGAAGAGGCTATAGCAGGTACTGAAGTTTTATCCATATAATTTTAATAAAAAGATGCAGCTCGTCTAGAACTGCATCTTATTTAATGCTATTGGTTTTTCCGTTTAAAATTTTGAGTACGTTATTTTCATAGCCTACAGTATAAACTACGCTATATGTATTTACAGTTGAATTTGATTTGGTTCCCTGGATAGCCTTAATGGTAGCAGATACTTGTACATTACTATTATCAAGTTTACCACAGGTCATAGTGTCTATTTTTACAGATAGAGTTTCTATATAGTCTTTTCTAAAATTATCATAAGTTATGCTTTCCTGCCAACTGGAACCCAGTAATGAGTAAGCAGTTACATAGTCTTGGGAATTTATGTTGTTATAAAAATAGGAAACCAAATAAGCTGCATCCTCTGTAGATAAGTTCAAATGGTCTTCAGTATAGGATTTATCCGCATTCTCTGAGGAAGATGTATATTTTATAGGGTTGTTGGCCCAGATATTTACAAGAGGCAGAACTTGGGTTATTGGTATACTAAAGCCTATAGATTCACTGCCGGATTTGGCAGAATTTATACCAATAACCGCACCTGTAGTTTTATTTAGGAGAGGGCCTCCGCTGTTGCCAGAAGATATAGGAGCAGAAATTTGGTATGTTCCTTTGTATTTATAATTTTCTATGTTGAAATCTCTATCAAGGCCGCTTATTATACCTATGGTAGCTGTATTTTGAAGCCCCAATGGACTACCTAATGCTATTATTTCATCACCTACATCTACACTGCCGGATTTTGATATTTTCATGGGAGTTTTTCCTTTTAATTTGTCAACCCTAACCAGAGCCACGTCTGTCACATCACTTTTACCTATAAGTGTACCTTTGTAAGTAGTGGTATCATACATCTTTACAGTGATAGAGGAAGCACCGTCTATTACATGGGCATTAGTTATTATATCTCCTTTATTATTATACAGAAAGCCAGAACCTGTAACTTTTTCGGCGTTTTTTTCCACATCAAGAGATACAACTAATTTTTGATTTTCATGTATTATTGTTTTTAAATCCTTAGATTTAGGGGTACTTGTAAACTCTTCTATATTCGCTAATTTAGAAGAGTTTTGGAATGTCTTGAGACTTATATTTCTATGTATTAAAAAACATAATGTTATTCCCAGGCCTATAACAACAACTAATATAGTTAGGGAAATTACAAAGTTTTTATTTTTTATCATGTTATCCTCCTATTGTAAAAACCAGGTTATATTTGTAATTTTAATATGATGTCCCTTTAACATATTATATTCTGTATTTTCAAATTTTCCTGTGGCACCCACATCTAAATAATTAGGATATACATAGGTAGAGCCACTTCCGATATTTTTGTTATTTGAATCAAATATATTGTAATATATCTGAATAGAATTTATAGGTTTGGTGGCTATATTTTTAATGGTTCCTTTAATAACAAAATCACCGTATTTATTTATATCTGTGGAGGTAGAAGCTACCTCCACAGCATTAGTTTTATTATTTTTATCCTCTGTGGCAGCGGAAGTAAGTGCTTGTTGAATTCTGTTTTTTTCCGCTTTTTCAAAGGAACTTTTTTCAGTTAATATAATTTCTTTAAAATTAAGCAGTTTTTCATCTTTTGGATTATAGGTTATTCCTTTATTTATGGTTTCAAGAGCTAAAGTGAAATTATTATTTTTTAAATATTCATTTGCAGTATCATAAGCTACACTGCTTATTCTATTTCTCAGTTCTTTTGCGGTATCTTTTGCCTCTTCTATAGTATAATTTGATATTTTGGCAAGAAGATATGAAAGATCATCTATGCTGCTTTCATTGTTCATTTCATTTTTTATTTGTATTACAGTTACAGCCATTCGTTTATTTTCTATAATTTTGTTTAATAAAGAGTAAAAAGTTCCTTGTTTATTATATATTAAATCATTGGCTTTATCTAATTTATTAAAAGCTTCTATGTAATTTTTATTTTTAATATAGTTGTCCACTATACTTATATATGAATTTATGGTTTCACCATCCTGTAAAATTTTTTTATCTGCTTGTAGGGTTTTATTATTTGGACGTAAACTCAAGGCTTTGTCCACTTTGGCATAGGCTTCTGATATATTACCTTTAAGGGCCATAGATTCAGCATTTATTCTGTTTTCCTCTACATTTTTTGAAACAGTTATTTCATATATATAATAACCTATAGTTATAAATGTCATAAGTATTGTTGATACCAGGGGAACCATTATATTTTTATTTTTGTAAAAAGAAATTTTAGAATATGTTTTATCATCAGCTTTATCAAAATCAGCTTTTTTAGAAGTAGTTTTAAGGGGAGATAAGGTTTTCACCTGGCTATTTTCTACAGTATTTTTTAAAAATTCGTTAATCTTATGAACTTGAATGGTATCGCTATTTGAATTCATTTCTGTGTGGTCTTTTTTTAGTCTGGCACCACATTTTTGGCAAAAAACGGCATTATCAGATACCTTCATTTTGCATTTGTAACAAAACATAGTATTATTCTCCTTAAATTTTGTATTGATATATAAAATTTTATCTAACGTATGTATATTGTACCAAAGATTCTATGTTTGCACTATAGTAATTCTTTACAATAGGTGCTTATTAAATTATATTTTAAATGTTAAAATTATTTTTCTGATGTAATATTATGATAAAATATACTGGTAAAATAAATTACGACATGGTAAAATATGTATAAATATATCGAGTGCAAGTAATGTATAAACTTAAGTATTATTTGATTTAGATAGAGTGGAGAGAGAATTTATGAATAAAAAAGATTTATCGGACATAAGAAAAGAATTTAAATTAGGAAGTTATATGCTTAAAATTAAAGAAATTTACAGTGTATATTTGAAAAAAGATAATGGGGAAGTGATAACAGGAGAGTTAGAGTACTTTGAAATGATGGAAGTAGAAAAGAGAGAACTTTATTTAAATAATTTTAAAAAAGTGCTTACGGGAACTTTTGATTCTAAAATATTTGAGCTGGATTTTAAAAATATAAATGAGAAAGAGTCAGAAGAGAATACTCAGAATATATTATATGCTGCGTTGAGTTCGAAGGAAAGAATAAATGAATATGCAGATAAAATAGTGAATAGAATTTCTCAAAATTATAATTATGATACTGATATAGTTATAACTTTCACAAAGGCAGAGTATTATAGTGATGACAAGAAAAAAAAGGAGTCTTTAGAGGAATGTGTACAAGCTATAGAAGTGATATTGTGTAGTATAAATAAGGTGGAAATACCTAAAAAGATGATGAAGTTTGATTATACGGAAATGAAGTTTAAACCCAATTCTGCATTAGATATGATTATAAATTTGAACTCTCCTATGGAAGGATTTATGTTTCCAAGCTTTACATCTGGATATGTAGATGTAAATAAAATAATTTATTATTCTTCAAAGTCAAAGAAGATGAATAGTGTTTTTGTGGAAAAAATATTGGAATGCAATGTTAAACCCACAGCTCTGGAAGAAAAGGAGAATTTTAATGCCATCTTAGGAACCTCTTTAGGAGGAAAAATAAAGCCTGATGTGGTTCAGGATATATACGAAAGGATAAATGAAAAATTTCAAGATGAGGAAGAAGAAGATCCTATTTTGGATATAAATGAAGTAACCAAAGTATTAAGGGAAAGTGGAATTGAAAATACAGAAGTAGTCAAAAGTGCTTTCCAAGAAGTATGTGGAGGAGATTATGAATTTAAGGTTAGAAATGTAGTGCCGGATTTTAAAAGTAAATCTATAAAAATAGAAAATGAGAATACAAATATAACTATAAGTCCCAGAGATTTAAATGCTGTAAAACAGGTAGTGAATAAATTAGGAAAGAAGTGTTTACTTATAGAACTGAAGGAAGATATGGTTATAGATGGATTTAATTTGGAAACAGAGAAAATAGAAGAATATATTTAAAGAGAATGTATTTTAAAAAATACATCCTCTTATAAATTTAGTTATAATGTTATTTTTTAAATATACCAAAAGGTTTTCCTATAGGTAGAAATTCTCTTTCAAAGTGAGGGTTTAATACAGCAGCGGCGGATCCATAAAAAGCTGTAATGGATGCCAATAGTTCTGCAATTCCTGCTAATTTGTGAGAAAACTCTGGTAAAATACCAAAGGAGTTAAGTGACAGCCCAATAAATAAGAAGATTATAAAGAAAAAAACTAAAAATAATGCCTTGTTAGTCTCAGCTGCCCCTATGGTCATGAATATAGTGAATATTAAATAGGCGATAAATGCAAAACCCAGCTGTTTTGGATCTACTGCTCCTGCAAGACCTTTTCCGAATGTACCTGCACTAATCATCCATGACATAGCTACACCAAACCAAAATAATGAAAAAGCTCCAAAGGCTGTGGCACCAAATGTATTTTGTCTTTTAGTATCATTGATACAAGCGAAAAGTTGACCAAAACCACCTAGAAATATTGCCCAAGGAATTATAAAAGAGGTGCCTTCTGTAATGCCAAGCTTTTGAAAAGAAGCTACTAGAGTTACAACAGCAAGTCCAAATAATCCTAATGCAGATGGATCGCAGTTAGCGATTTTTACGTGTTGAATTTCATTTGAATTCATGATAAGTCCCCCTTATAAGTTATATTTGTGAATTATTTCACATATTTAATTTATCAAAAAAAACTCCATTTGTAAAGTAAATTTTGAAATTTTATGAATTTAATTTTTTTTGTCAAAAAATAAATTAAATTATTCGGTTTTCAGTAAATTCAAAGTTGTTGAATTTTTAAATATTATTAATTTTAAATGAAATAAATTACTGTTTGGAGTGGTTCTGTTTTTACAGAGTAGCAGAAAAAAAGAAAACAAATCCAAAAAAGGAATACCACGTCTTTTGGAATTAGTCATGATTAAAAAAGCTCCAATGGTTGCTACTATAGTATTTACTGTATTGGCAACCATTGTATCCTTTGTACCATATTTGACTATTTATTTTGTTATCAGCGAAATAATAAAGGTTTATCCTGACTTTGGTGATTTAGAAACAAATAAGACGATAAGTTATGGTGTACTGGCTATAGCTGGTGTATTAGCTAATATTATCTTATCTGTTGTTGCAAGTATATTTTCTCATATAGCTACATATGGAACTTTATATGAACTCAAATTTAAATTTCTATCTCACATAACTAAACTGCCTTTGGGATTTGATCTAAATATTGGAAGTGGAAAGATTCGAAAAATTATGGATGATAATATAGAAAGTCTTGAAGGTTTTATTGCCCATGATTTTTCCAATATGCTTTCGGCATTGTTGCACCTTTAGTTATGTTGGGATTGATTTTTGTTTTTGACTGGAGATTTGGGTCGGCAACATTTGTAGGGATTATTTTTTCATTTATAGTTTATAATATAACTTCTAGTGGGCATAAAACAAAAAAATCATGAATGAATATCAAACTGCATTAGAATTTATCCCTAAATTATTTTAATCTTTCTGAAAGCGATAAAAGCACAGGCAAGCTTAATAAGCCCCAAATAGGTCTGACCTACGGACAGTAAATTTATATGAAATTCCAGTGGATACAATAGTTGGTATTAATTTGTGTATTCTATAATTTAACTGTGTTTTAAGTTCATTATTATTGAATAAATTAATTAAAATGTAAATAAGGATTTATACTTATGACAGTGTTTTGTGTCAATGTAAATAAAAGTAATTAAAGAAATTCCACTTTCTATAATTGTCTTTACATTGTTCGGGGAATGTTGAAAAATATAACATATCTTTTCTGGAATATAGTCGAGTAGACTTACACCTCACAATATAAGCCCCTCACAGAATCCGTACGTGCGGCTTTCCCGCATACCTCCTCATAATAACGTTCACAGAGCTAAAACAACTTAAAATATATCTTTGGTTTAGCTAGTGGATAATATTTCAGCATTTCTATATATCCATCCCAGCTATAGCTTCTCTTATCACTTCGCCTATTCGGTGACTTACATAGAAATTGCTGTACTCTATGCAAAAAGTTTGTTATCATCTTGCCGTTGAAGGATACACCATAATAACTATAAAGTCAAATTATTTCTATAAACATATAATTATCTGTCTCAATGATAATTTATTTGTGGTATTATTTATATATTATTAAGTCTTATAACTACTTCTGTTTTCTTTTTTGTTATATTAGTTATAAGTTGATCCTATCAGTGTATTTTTATTATCTCTTAAAAGTGATAACATTTTTGCAAATATGAGCTTTATTCTTATACAATTATCTTAGCTTGATGGATGAAGTGTAGCCAAGAAGATCTAAAATGTTAGTGCTATTATAATAATTACTTATTCAATTCTCCCTTAAATGTAGTTATATATTTTTTTATTGTATCAATATCATAGTTGCTTTTTTCCATAATATTTATAAAGTGTGAACCAACAATGCATCCATCAATAATTTCCGTATATGTCTCCACATCTTTTGCTGTACGAATACCAAAGCCCATCATAATTGGTACTTTTGATATGCCTTTAACCTTTTTAAGATAATTTTTAACCTCCTTATGGAAGTCTGCATCTTGTCCTGTTACTCCCATAGAAGAAACACAATATACAAATCCCTTTGCATTCTTAACAATCATTGGAATTCTTTCCTTTGAAATAGGTGACACTAACGGAATTAAATATGGCGAATTTTCTTTTTTTTCTGTGAATTCTTTTATTTCAAATGTCTCTTCAAATGGAAGATCTGGAACAATCATTCCGTCGACACCGCATTCTATACATTTATTTACGAAGTTTTCAGCACCGTAATATAAAATTGTATTGTAATATAACATAAAAACTATAGGAACTTCACATTCTTTTCGAACGTCCTTAACAAGCTTAAATGCTCCTCTAAGGTTTGTTCCCTTCTGAATAGATCTATAAGAAGCATCTTGAATAATAGGACCATCAGCTGTTGGATCTGAAAATGGAATACCGAGCTCAATAATATCAATGCCTGCTTCTGCCTGAATTTTTATAATTTCTCTTGTTTTTTTCATATTCGGAAGCCCAGCTGTCATATAGGTAATAAAAGCTTTTTTATTTTCTTTTTCTAATTCTTTAAGTCGTTTTTCAATCCTATTCATCTAAATCACACCTCCATCTTGAATGTATTTTGCAATTGTATTAACATCCTTATCACCACGTCCTGACAAACAAACTACTACAATATCATCACTTGTAAGTGTCTTACAAAGTTTAGGAAGATATGCTAAGGCATGGGCACTTTCAATGGCTGGTATAATTCCTTCCATTTTGCATAATTCTAAAAGTGCTTCCATTGCCTGTGTATCTGTCACATTATCATATATAACACGTCCTATACTGTCAAGATAAGCATGTTCCGGTCCTATTCCTGGATAATCAAGACCTGCTGAAATAGAATATGCTAAATTAATATTTCCATTTTCATCTTGTAAAAGATATGATCTCATGCCATGTAATACTCCAACCTTTTTTTCTGACATTGCTGCTGCATGATGTCCTGTTTCGATTCCCTTTCCTGCTGCTTCAATACCATATAATTTTACATCTGATTCATCAATAAATTCAGCAAACATTCCAATTGAATTAGATCCTCCTCCACAGCATGCTACAACGGCTGAAGGTAGTCTCCCTTCCTTTTCTAAAACCTGCTTTTTAGCTTCTTTACTAATAATGCTTTGGAACTTCTTAACCATTTCAGGATATGGATGTGGTCCAAGTGCAGAACCCAAAACATAAAATGTATCCTCTGCTTCCTTTGACCAAGTTCTAATAGCCTCATTTGTAGCATCTTTTAATGTGTTACTTCCAGATGTTACTGGGATAACCTTTGAACCAAGCATTTCCATTCTTAGAACATTGAGCTTTTGTCTCTTAATATCCTCTGTTCCCATATATACCTTACATTCCATATCAAATAGTGCAGCACCTGTTGCAGTAGCAACACCATGCTGTCCCGCACCCGTTTCTGCTATAACTTTCTTCTTTCCCATACGTTTTGCCAAAAGAATTTGTCCAATAACATTGTTAATTTTATGAGCACCTGTATGGTTTAAATCTTCTCTTTTAAGATATATTTTAGGGCCATATTTTGAACTAAGCTTCGAAGCAAAATATAAAGGATTTTCCCTTCCTACATAGTCCTTCATATAATAATTATATTGTTCCCAGAATTTAGGATCATCTATAGCTTCATTATAAGCATCCTCCAACTCTTTTAAAGTGTTCATAAGAGATTCAGAAACATATTGTCCACCAAATTCTCCATATTTTTTATTTTGCATAAGTTTTCATTCCTTTCTTTTACAAATGTCTTTACTTTTATAGTAATATAGAACTATAATATATTTCAATCACTGAAATATATTTCATTTATAAAAACATAAAGGGGAATAAACATGGCAATATATGATAATAAACGTCTTGTTATAAAAGCATGTAAATTATTTTATGAAGATAATATGTCACAGAAAGATATTTCTTTATTACTTGGTATATCTAAACCTCAGGTATGTAGAATGCTTAATTTTGCTAAAGAGAATCATATTGTTCAATTTACAATAAATAATCCTTACTCACAAGAATTCCAATTAGAAGAGAACCTTATGAAAAAATATTTATTAAAAGAATGTTTCGTATTTAATTTTCAATATCAAAATCCAAATGAAGCAATTGAAAAATTAGGTGAATGCTGTGCTGAACAACTTGATAAATATTTTACTGATAATTCTACTATAGGTGTTATGAGTGGGCGCACCATTGCAGCTGTTTCAAATTTTGCACATAAACTCACAAGAGAAGGTTTAGATTTTGTTCCTTTAGTAGGAAATATAGGTTCAAAGGGTCATAAGTGGCATGCAAATGTAATTGCTGAAAATTTTGCGTACAAGACAGGAGGAAACTATAGCCTCCTTAATGCACCTATTGTTTTCCAAAGCAAAGAAACATGTAATCTCATAAAAAAAGAACCTTCTATTTCGCAAATACTTACAAAGGGAAGAGCATGTAATGTTGCACTTATCGGTATTGGTGAAATAAATGTATCTTCTACTTCTTATCTTTGTGGTGCATTTTCAGAAAATGATATTGCTAGACTGAATGCTAAAAATGTTGTTGCATCAGTATGCACTTCTTACATTTCCAAAGATGGCAAAATTCTAGATACTGAATTGAATTCACGTTCTATTGGAGTATCACTTAAGGAACTTACTAAAAGTACAACTATTGCGGTTTCTACTGGTAAGGAAAAAATTGGAGCAACAAAAGCAGCTTTAAAAAGTGGCTATATTGATATTTTTATGACTTCCCAAGATATAGCTGACAAATTACTTGAATCAAATTAATAGTATCTCCTATTTAGGAAATTAGGACTAATAATTTAAACAATTTTCCTTTAAAGAACTAATTATAATGCTCTTATATCCAATGCAATAATACTGAAGAACGTTATGGACATAACTCATATATTAAAAAAATGTTTGCTAATAGTGTAGAATTTTCAAAGTCAAATGTAACAGTTCTTAGGTCATATCCTACTATATATAAAAGATTTTGGAGTTTATATGATTGACCAAAATAATATATCAAACGAAATTGATAATTCTATTTCGATGTCTATAAAGTAAGAAGAGTTACATCCTTTCAAGGCAATAATTTTAGATAATAAATTTACAATTATTTACACGAAGGAGTGGTTTTTATGTCGAATATTTCTAAAGAAATTTTAAGAAATTATGTTAATGAACAAAAGTTTAAAAGTCCTGATGAAGTTCTAGCTGCTATGAAGGAAATGTTTAAAAATGTTCTTCAAGAAGCACTGGAAGCAGAAATGGATACCCAGCTTGGATATGACAAATATGATGTAACTGAAAAACAAACAACTAATAGTAGAAATGGGTACTCCTCTACCGTCACAAGGATATGCTTTTTGCTCCTATTTTTTTCCCCGATCCGTTGGATTTGCTCCAACAGATTCTTTTGCAAGGGGACCTTTATTCGTACTCCTGTCTATACTAAGCCATTCCCAATCAATTCCCTGGATTTCATTATATCTCTCAAGTCCTAATTTCCACATGTTTTCGAATACTCCAGCTTTGCACCATGCCATAAAATATCTGTGAATTGAACTGGATGCTCCAAACTTTTCTTTTGGTAGTGCTTTCCACTGTATACCTGTTCGAAGTACATAAAAAATTGCTTCTAATATTTTTCTTGATTCCATTGGCTTTCTTCCAGCACCAGCAGCTCGTTTATATTCTTTATTCGGATCTCTTTGTTTCTCTGGTATTAGATTTTTTACTTCTTCCCAAAACTCATCTGTTATCTCCCATGATTGCTTTTGTATCATTTGCATAATTCTCCCTATCCCTTTTTCTTTATTATCATATCATACCAGAAACTATTTAGGGATAAGCTCTTAGAAGATATGAGTAATGCATCAGTAGAATATATACGAGGGAGTGCTGTTGTAAAAGCATCCAGGCAAGCTACATTTTCATATGATGAGGATACGGATAATAGTGCTATTGAAAATATATCTTTTGTTGCAAGATAAGGAAAAGTTACAGCTATTGTTGGATCTTCGGGAGGTGGAAAGAGTACATTGGCAAATCTGATTCCACGATTTTATGATGTTCAATCTGGAAATATTAAAATAGGCGGTGTAATGTAAAAGATATTCCCATGGAAAAGCCTTATGGATATTGTAAGCTTTGTATTCTAGGATAATTTTTTGTTTAAACAAAGCATTCTGGATAATATTAGAATGGGGAATCAAAGTGTAACGAAAGATGAAGTAATAAGTGATGCTAAAGCTTCACAATGTTATGAATTTATTTCATAGCTGCCAGATGGGTATGAGAGCATATTTGGAAAAAGCGGTTATTATGATTGCACATCGTCTCTCTACTATAAAAGATGCAGATAAAATTTTAGTTGTTGAAGCTGGGAAATTAGTAGAGTCTGGAACCCATGAAGAATTATTAGATGGGAAAGGAAAGTGTAATAGGCTATGGAAAGATATAAATATAAGTTATTGAAATAAGTTATTCCCTTTGACCAGCATCAAGAGAAACTTAGGGAATGGCCCGATGAAGTTTTAGCAACCACATTTCAATTTTATGTAAGGTGCTAAGTCCATCAGAACATAGTTCTGGAAAATGAGGTAAAGAAAACACTTTAGGTTTTATTTTATATCCTATGATGATATATAATCCTCTTCTTGTCCAGAAGAGGATTTTTGTTTTAATTTATCAGAAGGCTACCATTTGAGAAAGGTATTATTTACAAGCAAACTCCAACTGAGCCTAAGAATCACTTAATAATAAAATTAAATAGAAGGAGGTATAATACAAAGATGGAGAAAAAAGTTCAGGATAAAAACCAAATTTCTGAAGAATATATAAGAAAAATATTTGAATCATTAAAAAATATAAGCTATGGATCAATAACTTTGGTCATTCAGAATGGAATAGTAATTCAAGTGGAAACTAAATAAAAAATAAGACTTAAATAAAAGGGTATTTGTTGATTATCCTCTAAATAAAGAGTAAAATATAATCAGAGACAATGTTGAGTATTTAAGTCGGGTATTATACTGTTTAATTTCTGAAGTAATTTTGTAGCTGATTTTTTATATTTAAATATGAGTTAAATGCTCGGATTTAAAGGAGAGATAAAATGTCAAATAGATTATTAAAAATAACCAATTTAAAAGTAGAGGTTGGAGATAAGGAAATATTAAAAGGGGTAAATTTAGAAATGGGCAAGGGTGAAATTCATGCTGTAATGGGGCCAAATGGTGCTGGAAAATCTACCCTTGTAAATACCATTATGGGTCATCCTAAATATAATGTGAAAGATGGAGATATAATATTTGAAGGAAAATCTATTAGTGACTTAAAAGTAAATGAAAGGGCAAGACGTGGAATTTTTATGTCTTTTCAATATCCACAGGAAATACCAGGTATAACTGTGGAAAATTTTTTAAGAAGCGCAAAAGCCTCAGTATCTAAAAAGAAAATGGGAATTTTGGCATTTAGAAAAATTTTGAAAGAAAAATTAGAACTTTTAAAGATAGATAAAAGTTATATAAAAAGATATTTAAATGTAGGATTTTCCGGTGGAGAAAAGAAAAAGAATGAAATACTTCAGATGGCGGTACTTGAACCAAAACTTGCCATGTTGGATGAAACGGATTCGGGACTTGATATAGATGCAGTTAAAATAGTATCAGAAGGAGTGAGCAGGCTTAGAACAAAAGAAAATTCTGTACTTGTAATTACCCATCATAATAGTATTTTGGAATATTTGAAACCAGACTATGTTCATATACTTGTAGATGGAAGAATAGTTAAGACTGGAGATGCATCCCTGGCAGAAGAAATAGAAAAGAGCGGGTATGATAAATTCAAGTCTCTGGTATAGTTTACTGTTTCATAAGAGAGGTGATCCTGTTGAAAAAAAATAAAACTTATATAAAAGATATAATAAGAAGTATATATGATATAAAAAATAAAGATAAATCTGTCTATAAAACTGAGAGAGGACTTACAAGGAAGATAATAGAGGAGATATCCTGTGAAAAGAATGACCCAGCCTGGATGAGAGAATTTAGACTGAAATCTTTAGAAATATACGACAATATGCCAATGCCTTCCTGGGGGCCTGATCTAACAGATTTAAATATGGATAATATAGTTGCTTATGTAAGGCCGGATATGGATATGAAGCACAATTGGAGAGATGTACCAAAGGATATAAAAAATACTTTTGATTTACTGGGAATACCTAAGGCAGAGCAAAAGTCACTGGCGGGAGTGGGGGCACAGTATGATTCTGAAGTTGTTTATCACAATGTAAGCGAAGAACTGAAAAAACAGGGTGTGCTATATATGGATATGGAAACTGCCATAAGGGATTATGAGGAACTGGTTAGACCTCATTTTATGAAGCTTGTACCTCCAACGGATCATAAATTTGCCGCACTTCATGGGGCAGTGTGGTCTGGAGGATCTTTTGTATATGTTCCCCAGGGAGTACAAGTTGATATTCCAATTCAATCTTATTTCAGATTAAATGCTCCAGGAGCAGGACAATTTGAACATACCCTTATAATAGTTGAAAAAGGAGCAAAGATTCACTATATAGAAGGCTGTTCTGCACCTAAATATTATGTGAACAATCTGCATGCAGGTTGTGTGGAAGTTTACATAAGAGAGGGTGCTTCATTAAAATATAGTACCATAGAGAATTGGTCTAGAAATATGTATAATTTAAATACAAAAAGAGCTGTAGTGGATAAAGATGGACATATAGAATGGGTAACAGGGTCCTTTGGTTCTAAAGTATCAATGCTTTATCCTATGAGCATATTGAAGGGAGAAGGAGCAAAATGTGATTTTACAGGAATAACTTTTGCAGGTGCCAACCAATATTTGGATACGGGTTCAAAGGTAATCCATGCAGCACCAAATACCACATCTACTGTGAATTCAAAATCCATATCTAAAGATGGGGGTGTTTCCATTTACAGAGGCCTTTTAAGTTCTACAAAGAATGCAGTGAACTCAAAATCAAGTGTGTCCTGTGAATCCCTTATGTTGGATAGTAAATCCAGATCAGATACTATACCTGTTATAAATGTGTGTAATAATAATGTAGATATAGGACATGAGGCTAAAATAGGAAGAATAAGTGAGGAGGCTATTTTTTATCTTATGAGTAGAGGTCTTACAGAAGAAGAAGCAAAAGGTATGGTAGTCACAGGCTTTGTAGAACCTATAGCAAAAGAACTTCCTCTTGAGTATGCCGTGGAGATGAATAACTTAATTAAGATAGAATTAAAAGGAACTATAGGATAGGGAGGTAGTGTGATGTTCCATGAAAATAAAAATGAATACAAGTTTAATTTGGCTTGTGTCCCCACCTGGAAATATCTTGGACTAAATAGTTTTTCCTTTAAAAACTATAGATTTTCTCAAATAACTCCTTATAATAAGGATTATATAAATTATAAAGAGGAGGATTTCAAAGATAATATAATAAGGCCTATGAATAGAGTAATAAAAGACGAATATTTTCACAATTACCCTAACTTTAGAGAAGCATCACTTTTGTGTGGAGATTTTGTAAAGATTGGGGAAGAAATGTTTAATTCAGGAGTATTTATAAAGGTTCCTAAAAATAGAATTTTACACTCTGATATAAGGCTTGATTTTAATTTAGATAAAGACAATAACATGGTGATAGATCATAATATAATCCTGGCGGAACCAAATAGTAAAGTTACTTTTATAGTAGATTATCATACAGAAAATAGAGAAATAAATGCTTTTCATAATGGACTGACCAAGATAATTGCAAGAGATGGGGCAGAAGTAAATGTTATAAAGGTTCAAAGAATGAATGATAATTCCTTTCACTTTGATTGGAATATGGCACTGGTAGGGAAAAACGCGAAAGTAAATTGGATAACTGTAGAAATTGGAAGCAGCATAAATGTTACAAATTACAGCTCTGATTTGCTGGGAGAAGATAGTGAGGTTAATATTTACTCAGCCTATATGGTGGATGGAGATAGAAAACAGGATATTTATTATACCAATAATCATTTCGGGGAAAATAGTGTGAGTAACATATGGGTGGAAGGAGTCCTTAAAGATAGAGCAAAGAAGGTATTTAAAGGCAATATAGATTTTAAAAAAGGATGTCATAAATCCAAAGGTTCTCAGATGGAAGAAGTGCTTCTTTTGAATTCAGAAGTGAAAACAGATTCCGTTCCTATACTTCTTTGTGGGGAAGAAGATGTAGATGGAGCACATGCAGCTAGTATTGGTAAAATAGATGAAGATGAACTTTTTTATTTGATGAGCAGAGGTTTTGATTATAGCGAAGCGCAAAAACTTATAATAGAAGCTAGATTCAATCCTATTTTTGACAAAATTCCTGAGGAGAATTTGAGAAGGCTTTTATCTGAAGAGCTTAACAGGAGGATTTTATAATGAATGGTTTAGATACAAAAATAAATATAAAAAAAATAAGAGAGGATTTTCCTATACTATCTATAAAAGTTAATGGGAATAATTTAGTGTATTTAGACAATGGTGCCACAACTCAAAAACCAATATCTGTGATAAAAGCTGTTGAAAACTATAATAAAAATTATAATGGAAATCCTCATAGAGGTGCCCATTATTTAGGGGTTACATCTACAGAAGCCTATGAGAGAGCTCGTGAAAAAGTGAGAGAATTTATAGGAGCAAAAAAGTGTTCTGAGATAATATTTACAAGGAATGCTACAGAATCTCTCAATCTGATAGCTTATACTTATGGTATAAATTTTATAAGGGAAGGAGATGAGATAGTAATTCCTATATCGGAACATCATAGTAATATACTTCCCTGGCAAATGATATCAAAAGCAAAAGGTGCAGTGCTTAAATACATGTATACTGATAAAAATGGCAGATTAAATGAAGATGAGTATAAAAGTAAAATTACTGATAAGACAAAGTTGGTAGCCATTGCACAGATGTCAAATGTGCTTGGAACAAAGTATCCAATTAAACAAATTATAAAATATGCTCATGAAAAAGGAGCCATAGTTGTGGTAGACGGAGCCCAGAGCACTCCACACATGAAGGTGGATGTGTGTGATATGGATGTTGATTTTTTTGTGTTTTCAGGTCACAAGATGTTGTCTTCTATGGGAATTGGAGTACTTTATGGCAAAGAAGAGCTTCTGCTTGAAATGCCTCCTTTCTTAAGAGGGGGAGATATGATAGAATATGTTACAGAACAAGATTCTACTTTTGCAGAACTTCCATATAAATTTGAAGCGGGTACTCAAAATGTAGAAGGAGCTGTGTCTATTGGAGCTGCTATTGACTATTTGAATTCTATAGGGATTGATAATATTGAAGCATATGAAAGAGAACTTACAGAATATGCCCTTGAAAAAATCAGCGAAATAGATTATGTCACGGTATATGGAGCTAAAAATACAGACCACAGAGGAGGAATTATTTCTTTTAATGTAAAAGATGTTCATCCTCATGATGTATCAACGATATTAAATAGTTATGGAGTGGCAATAAGAGCAGGACATCATTGTGCACAGCCGCTTATGAAGTATTTGGGAATACAATCATCTTCAAGGGCTAGTTTTTATTTTTATAATACCTATGAGGAAATAGATAAGTTTATAGAAGGGCTTAAACAGGTGAGGAAGTGGTTAGGATATGGACGATCTTAGTATGATATATTCTGAGATAATAACAGAACATAATCAAGATACTACCAATAAAAGGGACATGAAAAATGCAGATGTAGAAGAGCGGGGACATAATCCAAGTTGTGGAGACGATATAACTCTTTTAATGAAGTTTGATGGAAACATAATAAATGATTTGGCTTATGAAGGTAGTGGATGTGCTATATCTCAAGCTTCTACATCCATGATGATAGATCTTGTAAAGGGTAAAACTATAGATGAAGCCATGTATTATGTAAATCTCTTTCTTGGAATGATAAAAAAGGAAATTACAGATGAGAAGGAGCTAGAAAAACTGGAAGATGCCATTGCCCTTAAAAATATAGCTGCCTTGCCTGGCAGGGTGAAATGTGCAGTGCTGGCATGGCATACTTTAGAAGAAGCTATAAAAAATAGAAAAATAGTTTAGAAAAAATCTCCTACTCAAAAGTAAGCATTTTAGGTAGGAGATTTTTTAAGTAAAAGTAAACTATAAAATAGGATTGGTTAACTCTATCACATTTAGGGCGGATAGATATTGTCCACGCAGTTTGTTTATATCTTCTTTGGATGCAAAAGAAGATTCTATTCCATTTTTTATAACCTTTTTTATATTATCAAAATTAAAATTCTGATATTTTATAAGATAATTGAATTCTTCAGTCAAAGTGGTATTTGATACAGTTGTATTATCTGTGTTTACCGTAATAATAAGATCCTCATCTAAATATTTTTTTATAGGATGTTCCTGATAGGAAGTTACCGCTGATGTATTTATGTTACTGGTGATGCATACTTCTAAGGGAATTTTATTTTCTTTTAAATATTTCACTATTTCTCTGTCTTTATAGGCATAAGTTCCATGGCCTATTCTTTCCGCTCCTAGTATATTTATGGATTTTATTATATTTTGTGATAAACCTGTTTCTCCCGCATGTACTGTACGATGAAGTCCATATTCTCTAGCTAGTTTAAAAGCTTCTTTGTGAATTTCAGGAGGGAAGTCAGATTCGTTTCCGGCAAGGTCTATAGCGACTACTCCTTTTCCAACATATTTTTTAGCTGTATTTACAAGTTCTATTCCTTTTTCTACAGGTTCTTGTCTTAGTATACATAAAATTAAATTAGACATGATATCTAAATGAGTTCTTCCATAATTCATAGCAGTTATTACAGTATTTATAACTTGGTCTAAAGTTAGAGTATTTTTTAGATGATTGAAAGGAGCAAAACGTATTTCTATATATTTTATATTTTGTTTTAAAGCATCTTCTAATAGTTCAAGGGTTACTCTATATATATGTTCTTCTTTTTGCATGATTTGTATAGGAAGATTGAACTTATCTAAGTATTCTTTTAAGGAAGTGCACTTTCCAATAACTTTAATTTCTTCTTGGAAATTAGCTAATTCTTTCTTTGAAATAGGTATATTTTCTTTACAGGCAATATCTAAAATGGTTTCTGGTCTCAAACTACCATCTAAATGACAGTGTAAATCTGTTTTTGGAATAAGTTTAAGTGCTTTATTCAAATTCATTATGGAATCCTCCCAAATAAAAATTTTTAAGTATTTCTCTATAGAAAACTTCACATAAATCTCGGAATTATCTGATAATATAGTATCATTATTAGTATACATTTACAACAAATAGGATTTAAGATGTGTTGATACATTATTTGTCTAAAAGTAATATTTAATAGTATAATATATGTTTTAAAGTAAATAAATGTATTATATTAATTATTGCAATGTATAAAATAAAGTAATACAATAAAAAAGGTTGTAAAAATTAATAAATGGAGTGAAAATTTATGAAACGAATAGAACAACTTAGAGAAAGGTTGAATGCGCTGGTTATTAAAAGTGATGTATTATATAGAGGAGAAGTGTTGAGGTTAAGTCAGGAATTAGATGAGTTAATATATATTCAGTATAACAAGAGCATTAAGGAGAATGGCGGTAGTTTTCGATATGATATGTAAAAGTGAGTTTTAATATTAAGGGAGAAATAGAAATAAGTTATAGTTGATATTCTAATAATATAAGATTCATTTGTACATCTTATATTTTAAATAAAAATATCCTGTGTATAAATTTTTATATAGATTACATAATGTATAGGATTTAGAGGTTTAGATGAAATTTACTATTATAGAAAAATGATTATCTCTATCTGAATTTTATTAAGAATTTATTCAGGTAGAGGATATTTTTCTAGTTCCCATTTTGAAGAAGGTGTGAGTACCAGCTAATTCTAGTACAGGAATAAAAGCGTATAATATTATTATTTATCTATTTTGTGATGTCAGATTAGCTAGCTTTTATAAAATAAAAAAAGTGACATAAAATGTTGACAAAGGTAAAATGAGATGATATACTATAAAAGCTGTCTGAGGAAAACAGGCGGCAGGGAAGATGAAAAGTGATCCTTGAAAATTAAACAGAATGAAGAAGATAGGTAAACTTATTTATATAAGAATAAACCAGCAATTCTTTTGAGCTGCGAAAGCAGTAAAGAAAGTAATTTCGTAATAGAGTATACTTATCCAGTATCTTACTGGAAGAGATATACTAAAATTGCTAGTAGCGAGTACAGCAACGAAAAGGCTGAATGAGGAGCAGAACTTACTTGTGTAATTGAGCACCGGAATGAAGCATTTGAGGAAGCTGGGCGAAGCTAATAGTAATTTTGAACAGAGTCAATAAAACTTTTAAAATAAGAGTTTGATCCTGGCTCAGGACGAACGCTG